>JANLHG010000025.1 GCA_024654575.1 Patescibacteria group bacterium
AATACAAAAATGGCTACATACTTGACTTGGAAATGAAATGCTTCCGGTAAAATAAGACTGCTAGAAGAAGATAAAATATATCCAGCATTTGCATATTCCTTACACATACTTTCAAAATTTTCACTACCCAAAGTTTCTACCGTTACAACTGGTCTCGGCTCGTCATTTTCTTTTTGTGCAATATTATCCATAAGAACTCCATTAAAAAAAGTTAAATCATATCCATATTTATCTATTTCCATTCTCTTGATTTTCTAGTTTAAACCTTTTCGGATTAATTCCAATACCTTACCCATCGTACTGTAATTTTTAGTAATGCTTCCAATATTTCCTGCGCTTATCATTGGCATCAACTCTTTTTTTTCCTTACCCAATATACTTATTAATTTATCCTTATAAGCTCCGTATAAATCAATAATACTATCTGCTATTTCTTCGTGAGATTTATTATCATCTAAATAACCCGCAATATCTTCAATAATATCATTCAGTAATTCTTTTTCGGTTATTTCACTATTCTTTGGAACGTCTTGAATATTTTCACCACTCACAACCTTCTCCTTTTCGTTTATATTATGTCCAGAAATATTATCATTAATAGGAAATTGATTACTGTTACGCATCGAACCGAATAATTTTGCACCAGCTTCCATATACTCAGGAGCTTTGCTTATTATTTTATCCAATACTGTTTCTGATTCTTTTTCTTCCGCTTCTCCATCACCACGCAAGTCTTTCAAATCTTTCATCACAGCAACACTATCTTTAAAACTATTCATCATGCCGCCCATCAACTGAGCATTAAATCCAGACATCAATCCTTGAGTTTTTAATGCTTGGTCTAAAAACTTATTGACATGGTCTAGTCCACCAGCCATTGAATTGTCGTTACCTTTTTCTTTCATTTCTTTAACAACTAATAACATTTTTTCCTGCATCTCAGCCATCATCTTCATTGTTTCAAGCTTATCATTACTTCTTAATTCTATACTTTTCGTTTGCATCTCTAACATGATACGATTCATATCCATCATCATTTGAGATATTTTATTAATAGATTCATTCGTACCTCTCCCCATCTCCTTCATTCCTTCAGATACGGAGCGAAACATTTCCAAGAAAAGACCATTATCATTCTTTTGTTCTGTTGGTTTATTCGCAATAGCCTGGAGTGTTACTTGAAGTGTTTTCGCATTCTCTTGCATCATAATAGACATTAAACCGAGCATGTCATTGTTACCACCCTTGTTATCGTTTTTAGAAACAAGAGCTTGCGTAAGGCTTTGAACAATACTAGGATCGCTAGTCTCTTTCTTATTATCTGACATATCTAACAACATTTTATTAGTTCTGTCTACATGACTCAAAATAGCTTCCGTATCACTGCCTTTATTCTTTTTATTATCTCTTACATCCATTTCGTTATTTCCCCAAAAACCACCCAATTCTCGAAATATTTCGCCATCCTCTTTATAATAATATTTTCGTTCCGGTTGTTTCGGCACAACCTTTCCATTTATTCGTAATTGACACGTATATGCATACCCACCTTCGGCTCTTTGTCCTAACCAACGTTCCATATTCTCAATTTCTTCACCATCTTCGTCGAAAAAAGTTTTTAATGGTTCAGTGCCAACCAATGTTTGCGTAACACCAAAAGAAGAACTCCGCAAACACTGATGAAACCAAATCTCTGAAACCTGTTCAACATTTTTCGACCAAGTTTTTAATATATTGTCAAATTCCTGCTCAACTTCTATATCTCTTTTTTTCTTCTTCCCTTCTTTTGAAGAAATTTCGACAGTACCGTCGGTATTAACTTTTACGACAGAACCAGGTGGTTTAGAACTGAGAACATCCTCCAATCCAACCTCACCTTTAATTTGACTATCAACTGTTTCGTTCACGATCTATCCCTTCCATTTATCAGTATCTTTTTTTTCTTCTATTAATGTTCTTAGATATTCACTTTGTAATTTTATAAATTCTTGCAAATAATCTACTTTTTCTTTTTCAATTTCTGGCATTAAATCCTCAGCCGAAATTTCCCCATACATATCATTCACGTCATTATTTTTTTGTTCTAATTTCTCTAGCACTGAAGCCGAGAACGCATCCAAAGGTATCCATTTAGTTACTGGTATACCACCTTTGTCTTCGTAAGCCAATCGCACATATTTCTCGTTCTGTAAATTTGTAGGAGAAATTTCCAGAACAAGATAATCGCTAACAATAATATCTAATGGAAATGGAAGTATACATAAATATCTATTATCAATTTCAACATCTTTTGACTTAATACTCATAATTTATTACTCCTATTTATTTTATACAAAATCCACAACGAGGACACTTAACTTCTTTTAAAAATCCTTTGCTTGTTTCTTTCCAGTAATTTACTTTTTTTCTACCAGTATTTGTTATTTGATATAATTTAAACCTTTTTCCGAAATGATTACCCTCTATCAATATTGTATCTTTCGATTGTATAAAATTAAATTTTTGAAGTATGCTGAAATGATGATACAGACTATCCATAGAAATAATATTAAAAAGACT
>JANLHG010000008.1 GCA_024654575.1 Patescibacteria group bacterium
AGAAAAGTATATCGATGTTCAGATACACAAGCTTAAAAAAGAATTAAAAAAACATGGAATTTATGTCAGAGAAAAAATCAAGCCGGAGTTTGTGAAAATTAAATGAAAAATCCAGAATTAATCGTATCATGTCTCTACGGTTATTATACTAAAAGTAAATTATTTGCTTACGTTGCTGCTGATCCTCCAAGTACAACGGTAAGAGGGACAAGCGTGGCAGAGGTTAAAAGTAAGTTAAAAAACAGAATTAAAAAGCTTAAACTTCCTTACGAGCTTAAATTTCAATGGATACTCGCTTAAGATCAAGACCAGGAAATTTATTTAAAAATAATTTAAAAAATCTTCTTGGCTTGATTTTTTTTTGTGATATACTGTGATACAGTGAATCACACAGATATAAAAAAATTAATAGAAGGTACGCTAATTGATACAATCGCAACCTTTCCACATCCATTGATTAAAGGTGTTAAATTTTATTATATTAGAAATTATGGTTGTACTTGGAAGGTGATAAGGAAACATTCTCCAATAGATATTTATCCAATGAAAAACTCACGCCAAGTCAAATGTTTTGCTACTTTAAAAAATGCAAAAAGAAATTTTATTAAGAATTTTTTTACAGTTATGCCTGGATGGTCTTGATAAGCCAGAAAGGCATAATCAACGATAGATAAACATGTGAGACGACCTTTGCTATCCTGCGCATAATAATAAGCATAAATCAAAATGTATGTATTATGCGCAGTCGGTCGGACTTTAAAAAAATCAGCAGAGAAATTTTAAAAAAAAGAAAAATGACAAAAATTGTTGTAAAAACAAAAACTAAATATATATATGGAACAGGAGATCAAAGAAACTTATACATTATTCGTGGAAGAATAACACTTAGGCGACATCTTACGTGGCTAATCAAAAAAGTAACTTATAATAAAAAGAAGAATTATACTTCTATAAAATTAATTAAAATAAATTAAATTTTTTTATTGACTGTGTGATACAGTGTGATATAATGAATCACATAACAAATTTTAAGCAGATTCGGATGCCGGATCAAAAGTAAAATCTCTGCGAGAAGGAGAAGAAAATGAAATGTATAAATCAAGATTGTGAACAAGATGCAATGAGCAATTTCAAAGATGGGAAATGGCATCAACTAAGCGGGTATTGTACTAAACATGACTTAGAACAGCAAGAATTAATTGATTCTTTGCGGCGGGAAAACAGAAAACATATCTCAGGATATATTCAATCATAATCCTTTCAAAAAATAAGGAATCAGGTCATGGAACAAAATAATTCAAATATTCCAGTTGTAAAAGTAGGCGATACCATATATGAGCTTTGCGGTTACGGTTATTGCAGTAATTTATCTAAAAGAAAAGTGGAAAGAATTACTAATACTCAGATAATTTTAGACAGAGGAACAAAACCTAGAAACAATCCTCTGAAAATGTATGGAGACAAAGGAGCTTATTATTTGAATGCAGTGGGTAGAAATATATGGAGTAATGTAAATTATTATCTCGAAACAGAAGAGTTGATTACACAGTACAAACACGAACAACTTCTCTTAAAAACTAAAAAAATATTAGAATCACTAGATTTGAAAAAATTAACTGATGAACAATTAAGTACATTACTATCCGCAATGACTCAAATTCAAAAAGATCAAAATGATAAAGAAAAAACTCAACACGAATAAAAAGAAAAAAGAAGTAGGATTGTTAAAATTTATTACAATCGCCTCGTTGATATGGTGGTATCCGATAATAATGTATATAAGAAAATTATTTAAAAAAGCAAATCAATAAATAAGGAAAATCAATGAAATTAATACAGATAAGTATAAGAATCGAACCCGACATACTCAGAGAGATTGATCGATTAGTCAAAAGGGATAAAGCCGAAATGGGCTATGGTTATAACAGATCGAATGTGGTTAGAAAAGCATTAAGAAAATTTACAGAAAAAATATAATAATATGCTAAACGATAAGCAAGAAAATGAATTTAGATTAGTATTGGCAAACGCAGCCAAGCGTTTCGATGAATTTGCCATGATTTGGCTCGCAAACGATCCCTTATGCATACAAGCAAAACAATCAGCGAATATGTGTAGGAATGCACTCAAGATGGAAACTGTTAGAGAAAGAAAACAAAACATGAATAAGACAAAAGACGAATGGTTTGTAGGTTTTTACGCAGGCTGCCATCCACATACACAGTGCGGTTATAGAATTTACAAAGAAACTATGCGCTCCGGTTACCACCGTTGCGATCATGGTTACAATGATAAGAAGTTATGTGAATATTCAGAATGTCCAATAAAAATTTTAAACGAGGTGTCTGCATGAGTATAATAATAGACAAAAATTTACACTCACAGGGAATGGACTTAATAATCTTGATTGCAGCCAGGGAAATGATGTTATCGAAAATACCAAAAGATGTCATTTATTCTATAAAGAAAAAATTAGAAGCAGAAAAAGAAGAATTGTTAAAAAATCTTGATTAAAAATGACAAATCTTATTCCGATTGATAATCAACAAAATAATCAAAACGATCCTCGATCTTATTCTCTCGAAGACTTATTTGTAAAGTTTTTTAGCAGTATCAGAATATCGGAAGAAACACATCGCATGTATAAATACTCGCTGGACTGTTTCTTTAAATGGCTAAAAGATGAAAACATAAATACTCCAACGGAAGAGCATGTAATCAAGTATGTGGACTCAGACCGCTTCAATAAAAACAAGGCTGAGAATAGTGTGAATTTTGGCAAACCAGTCGCAAGCGCAACACAGGCAATGTATATGGCTGCTATCCGCAGGTTCTTTAAATGGTTAAATGTTAAAAAAGTTTATCCAGATATTACGGATGGGATTGAAGTATTAAAAGAAAAAAGCGATGGTGGCTACGCTAGGAAAGCATTGCAAAAACATGAGATTCGGTTGTTGCTCGATACCATAGACACGACAAAGATTGTTGGGATTAGAGACTATGCCATTGTAAGTTTGATGGCTGGCACGGGAATTAGAGAGATAGAGGTGCATCGAAGCAATATCGAAGATATAAAAATGAGCGATAACGATATAATGAATAATAAAGGCAATGTATTGTTCTTTATTCAAAGAAAAAGAAAGAAGCAAAAGGAAGGGTATGTGGTATTGACAGATAATGCACTACCCCACATACAAAACTATCTCTCGTATCGTAAGGCAGAACCGCCTGATCCTTTGTTTATTACTCATGGAAATAAATCAAAAGGGAAAAGAATGTCAATCAAAAGCATTCAAGATATGATATATGAACGAATGAAACAGTCTGGTATCAAGCGTCCAGGTATCTGCGGACATTCGATAAGGCATTTTTTCGGCAATCAATTAACGGAAAAAGGCGTACCGATAAAGAAAATACAATTAGCGTTGGGACACAGTAATCAAGCAACGACTGAAATTTATACAAAAGATATTGATAGATTAACCGATCCGGTAGAAAAACAGATAGAATTTTAAGGAATCGTTCAAATGAAACATATCACAAAAGACGAGATTTGTAACATAATACGAAAAAATCACGACCTATACCATTTATTAAAAGATATACTACCTGATTTGAAAAGTCATTACAAGGGACTGGTTAAATTGTGGCCTGGCAAAGAAGTATTGACTGCATTGCACAGAAACGAAACAAACATTAGAAAAATTGAGCAATTTATTACCAAAGACATTCAACTTCCCAAGAGAAAGGATTAAGAATTATGGAAAAAACAGTAACGATAGAATTAATTACTCCGATGTTGGGAACAGTCCAGCGGTATAGTTATTGTAAGGTAACGTGTGGTGTGGTCAAGTAACGTAATGGTACAGTACGATAAAGTGCAGTATAAAATTTTAGAGAAATGAAAATAAGAATTAAGATAATAATAGAATATGAAGTAGATGCAAAATTTTATCCAGAGAATGCAACACCGGAAGAAATATTAGATATGGATACAAAACATATAAAATATGACACACAATCGTCAAAAGACAAACAATCATTTTTTAATGTTTATCCTTGTCAAATTACAAGTGAAATAATTCAATGACAGATTTCTACGAGGTATGAAATGTTTAAAGTTAAAAACATGAATAAAAGCGAAGAAGTAAATACTGAATACTGGTTAGAGGAAAAGGATGGGGGCATTTTATTAAAAGCTAAACGAAACGACCAAGAACAAGACTTTACAATAGCGAGTATATACGAAGATGGGTTGTATCTATACGAAGAACAACCCGGAATCGCTCGTTTAGGATTTAAAGTCACAACAAACAACAAAGGTTTATCGCGTATTTTTGTAGACTTTTAATAACGCAAAATCCCTAACCGATATAACCCACATTATATCGGTTAGGGAATAAACTAAAAGCACTGCCGAAATTGTGAATTACAAGACATGGTAAATTAATACTAGAAAGGAAATAATATGCGAAAGCCCAAAATCTTAATTTGTAAATTACTACTATGTATTGCACTTGGAAGCCTGTGCGGATTTTACGCCCTGATTATTTGGAAAAATAGAGGCATGGATAAGGAATGGAAAGAAATGGAAATAGTGGCATACGCGCCTAGTCTCGTTGGTATACAATTTAAAAAAGAAGTGAAAGTTTACAAAAGCAAACGGACTAAGGATGGGGCGCTAGAGTTAATAAAATAATGTTAACCAAAATAATAGACATAGAAATCAAAGTCAAAGAAATCGGCTCATTCTTTCTTTTGAATTCGGGACGGCTGGCTGAGGCTGTAGAAAAGCTGGACATGGAAGAAGAACTATACACATTGCTGGAAAGTTTCAAACAAACACTAGAGGCGAAAACAGAATAAAGAACTTAATTCCAGGAGATTAATTATGGAAAAAGTAACCTTAGAAAAATTGAAAGAATTCAAAACCGTATTCAATGCTATCGATTGGGCAAAAAATCAGTACGGAGATTATCCAAAAATTCCGACAAAACCAATATTATCACTCAAACATACATTGACAGATTTGAAAACATATAACAATGCCTTTATGCAATACGATAAAGAAAAAATTACTTATGATGAAAACTTAAAAACATACAAAAAAAGACAGTACGATATTGACTGCACAATCATAGACTACATTAAAGAAGAAGCAGGTCTCAACGATACTGTTCCAGAAAAATACAGAGATAAAATTTATCAAAAAGCATATAGCGATGGACATTCCAATGGCTATTACGAAATCTATATAAATCTTTGCGAGTTAGTAGATATTTTTGAATAAATAATTTTGGGCAAATCGTGCCTATATCTATAATAATTTCACAGGAGGACTTAAAATGTTGAAAAAGACTATATTGGGAGTGCTGGTTAGTGCTGGCTTTATCTTTCCTATTAGTTCATGGGCTGATCCGATAGCCAATGTACCAATAACTGTTACGAAAGGAGAAAAGATATATTCCACCACCACCGGAGAAGACGGGAAGTTTACAATTACCAAATTACCATTAGGCAAATACACAATATCAATACCTATTAGATTGGAAATAATAAGCATTGATCTTTCAATTAATGGCAGAAGCCATATTTCTATTTCATCTAAAGCCGTAGACACTCACATTGTATTGACTAGGAATCGAAGGATGCTTTCGGGAGAGATAACAGAAGATGTAATTCTTGAGCCAATTCCTACAATTTCTCCATTACCATATCCGTCTCTAGGGCTTACACCACCAACACCGTTACCGTTGCCGACATTATTACTACAACCTTCTTTACTACCTAGTCTTTTTCCAGTTCCCACTTTAAATCAATAAAAACTTTTTTAGGGCAAGTGGTGGAATTGGCAGACACAAAGGATTTAAAATCCTTCGGGAACTAAGACGACCGTGCAGGTTCAAATCCTGCCTTGCCTATAACTTTTTCTGTTATAAAAGAAAATTATATCAAAAATGAATACAGACGATACTATAATCAATGAAATAAAAAAACTTTCGAGAAAATTAGCAGACGATAATATTACCTTCCCAGTAGAAGAGGATTATTTATTGATCGAACAGGCAATGCTTAGAGGCGTATCGATAGCTTTTCGTTCTTTAATTGAGAAAGAAACAAAATCAATAATAAACGAAAAAACAGATTG
Source organism: Patescibacteria group bacterium (assembly GCA_024654575.1). Classification (GTDB taxonomy): domain Bacteria; phylum Patescibacteriota; class Minisyncoccia; order Phycocordibacterales; family PALSA-1337; genus JANLHG01. The sequence goes on from JANLHG010000008.1 coordinate 6,149, forward strand.
TTCCTGTTAATATAAAAACATTTTCTATAAATAGGAAAAGAAAGAAGGAGAAAACTTACACAATGAAAATGCTACAAGATAACTGGCAAAAAGAATATACCTACGCCGGCTCGTTTAAAACAGCAATTATGCGAGCATGTGAACTAGCAGATCAAGAAAATTTAGCATTATTATATACTATATACCCAGAGATTATTACTGCTTACCGTAATCGTAAATGGGCAGGAGAGGTAAAACATGAATAAATTTGAAAAATTAACATTCTGGTTTAATATTGCATGGATAATAATGATGAGTGGCGGTGCTTTTTTTATAGTAACTAATAATTATTTATTTTCTATTGTATGCGCTCTGGTGGCTGTGTGTATAGCATTAATGGAAAAAGGAATTAGAACATTAAATGACTAACATAAAAAAAAGAATCTGCTTAGGCTTAGAATGTAACAAGGAAATTGAAGATAAATGGTTCTGCAATGAATGTACTAAAAAGAATAAAAAAATCAGAGATAAGAAAAGTAACAGAAAGATAAGATCAGGACATTATTACAGGGATGAATAAAAAATGAACAAAATAACAATTAAACAATTCGGAAAAGATCACTGGAGCCTATTATTATATATCGAAACAAGAATTCACGATTACGAGGGAGTTCTCGGCATATATCAAATGAGAATAAAAAACCCAACAATAAGACCTGGATGGAAACCAGAATATGGTACTCGACTATTCGGGTATTGGAATAAAGACAAAACCACAAACAGCTTATTACAACTACACAACCATGATGATTATGATTGTTTAGATGATTTGGAAGCGGAAGGTTTAATTGAAAATATTGGCACTAGGCTGAGACCTGTCTGTATAGTAACTGAAAAAGGCACAAAAATATTATCTCAATTATTATTACATAAACAAGCAGGTAAAAATTATTCTGATTTCATACCAAATAAAAAGGAGATTACGATTGAAACCATACCTGATACAAAGAGCTAAATTTCAAGACAATTTCGATAAAGAAAGTATTGATTCTATTCTCGGTTTCGATTATATGGGTAGTGCGGAATTTGAATTTGGCGCATTATCGCAAAGTCTGAAAAGAATCAGAGAACAAATATCGGAGTATCGCACATTTTCTGCTGTAGGTGTACCGCTTAATCATCCATTAAATGTATCAAATGATTTCAAGATAACAATTTTTTGTAACGGAAATAACCATAAAGAAATTTGCCAAGCGGTGAAAAATCTCGCTGATAATAAATTTCACTTAAAAGAATATTGTGATTTTAGTGATTGGATACACAGTAAAAAAAATTACAGAAACAGTGATTTCTGGTGGGATATTGAAAATGATTATATGTTTTGGAAATACAACCTTGAATTTAATACTAAATTTGAAAAATTAATAAGAAAAGGAAATCGGAATGGATGATATTTTAGAAGCACTAAAAGACGGACTGGATAAATTACTTGAAAGTAATCAAGATAAATTAGATAAATTACTCAATGACAATCGAGACTGCCAGGATAATGTGGAATTAAAACCACCAGACCCTAAAAAAATGGGTATCAACCACGCCGTCGCTCTTACTGATAAATACTTTGAGCTAGAAAAGAAATTAGAAATTTTAAAGTTTTGGTTGGAATGTGAAAAGACCAAAATAGAAAAACAACAGAAATTTCTTGAAGATTGTTGCAAAGGATTCATGCAGAATTACATGGAACAGTGCGGAGCGAAGCAATTGATATTGCCGAATGGACACAAATTTGGATTGAGAAAAAGCCAAAACGGCATCGAGATCAAAGAAGAAGAAAATGCAATTAAATGGTGTGAAGAAAATTTAAAAGAAGCTTGCAAGACGGAAGTACATTTATTAAAAATACCGATCCTTGCTTATATTGCAGCTACCGGATGCATACCAACTGGAGTAGAATATATAACTGGCAAATCCAAAGGACTTTCTTTTTCGATAAGTTAGGATGGAAATTTATAGAAATGTGCAAAGAATGTATATCTTGGATTAGGCATGGCATAATCAATGACGTAAATCTTGGTATGTGTACAAATCCAGACTCAGAATATTATGACTGTTCAATTTCGGAAGAAGACGGATGCGTAGAATTTGAACAAAAATAAATGGAGATTGTTGAAATGTTTAAAACTGAATCCGACCTTGCTAAAGCAGTAATATCATGGCTAGAAGACTATCAATGGGAGGTATATCAAGAAGTTCAGGTATTTGGATACACCGCTGACATAATCGCAGTACAGAATAAATTAGTATGGGTAGTAGAAACAAAACTAACCAGCACATTGAAAGTGATAGAACAAGCAAATAATTGGAAAGGTTTGGCTCATTATGTTTCCGTCGCTGTGCCACGCAGGCGAGACCAATCAATGTTTGGGAAGGTTTTGTCTTTATTTGGAATTGGTAAGATTGAATGCGGTCAAGAAATTATTGAATGGATTCCACCCATACTGAATCGAAAAGCCTTATCAAACAAGATTACACACTTATTAATTCCTGAACTAAAAAATTATGCTGAAGCTGGAAATTCAGAAGGGAAGAGACTGACACCGTTCAAAAAAACTTGCATGGAAATTATTAGAGAAGTGGAAGAAAATCCAGGAATAACCATAAAAGAATTAATAGAAAGGATAAAAACTAATGACGCAACACCTGCTACGGCTCGTACCTGTGTCTCTAGGTGGATCGGCACGAAACACATCGATGTAAGATTTGAGACAGAAGGAAGAAAACTTAAATTATATCCGAAAGAGAGAAATTTTGCATGACTATCAAAACCACTGAATTTACTTGTGAACATTGCGGAATATCAAGGTCTTATCTTTTCCACTGGACAAAGAATATATGTAAGATGTGTTGCTGTTTCTATACTCCGTGTGGTAGGTGCGATAAATTAATATTTTGGAAATTGGTGCATATCAGTAATAATAAGAATGAAGCGAATCAGTACCGATGTTTAAATTGTTTGAAGAAAGAATATAGCCGAAATAACAAAAAAAGAAAAACCTGAAAATTAATCTATTATTCATTTTATTTTGGGAGACATAAGATGGAAACTGAAAAAGTAATATTGAGAATAAGTTTAGACGGAGAGCTTTTAGGAAAATACAACAACGTTAAACATGCCACCAGAATAATTCATGGGCATTTCCAATGCATTTATAACGCTATTTGGACGCAAATACCATACAAAGAATCATTCTGGCAGTATGGATTTGTAAAGAAAGAAATAGAACCAATAACATATAAAGAAGATATAAAACAAGAAACATTCTGTCTTAAATGTGGACATAAATTCTTAACTTGTAATAAAAAAACTAATCACGTCTGTCCAAGCTGTAATATAATTAATGATAATCTCTGGGAAAGCAATACAGTTTATAAAGTTCATACAAGTGTATGAAAAAGAAAAGATTCTAACAAATATCGCCCAATGGCGGGGGTTTTACTCTTCAGGGTAATGGACGGTTGCCAGTGTAAATTGGTAATCAATGTGGTGGACTGGACGAAGCAATGCGGCTGGCTATCGCCAGCAGTTAAGAACAAATGGAAGGAAATCGAAATGAGATATTTAGCATATTCAATTTTAGGTGTTGCATGGCTGTCCGCTACGGTTATTCTCGTATTTTCTGTTGTTGGAGTTCTTGTATTAATATTTTCTAGAACTTGGTGGGAATTGATTCAAGGAATTTTGGCCGGAATGGGAAAGGAAAAGGATGGGTAGAATTTCGAGAATACCATACAAGAAAGTAATTAGCAAAGATACAAAAACTATGGAGATGAATTTACCCGAAGGAAAATGCTGTGGGGATTGTTTGCATTTCCAAACAGGCAGATGTAAGAATATTTACGGCAGGATCGAAGCGGATGAAGTTTGCGATTGGTATCCATGTCAATTTACAGAAAAGAATATATAAAATGGAAAATGATTTTAGCAGTGCAAAGGTTGGCGATACGGTATGGGATTCACAGAAGGGTTCTGGAATTATAAAAGAGATTAATATTAATCCAGATAATCCAGAAAGTGGTTATCCAATTGGCGTTAAAATAGGTAATGATTATATCAATTATACAATTAAAGGATATAATCGTAAATTTGATACTAATCCTAGTTTATTTTGGGATGTAATAAAAATTACTCCTCCACCAAAACCAAAAAGAAAAATAGAGAAAACAATCGAAGGGTGGATAAATATTTATAGCATAGAATCTTCTATTGGAGCGTACTTGTACAGAACAAAAGAAGAAGCCGATACACACGTATCATGCTCTGGTAATAGGCTTGGTGAAGCTTGCTATATTGTTCATAAATACACAATCGAAGAATAGAGAGGTAGAAATGAAAGAAAAAATAAAAAACATGCTTATAAAATTACAAGTGTCAAATGTGCGATCGGAAGATTTGATGAATAATGTTATAAAAGCGAACAATTTGGTTGCAACGGCAAGAAATTTACTCATTCGGTATAAAAATCTTTTGGCTCAAGAGTTGGAAATAAGTAACGATCTTGCTAATAAGCTCAGACTGGAATTGTTAATGGATGATGCGGCAAAGGCACAAACTGGTCGGCGATAGCCGACTACATGCTGTTGCGTCCCGAACACAAGACTATATGCAAATTTGTATAAGAATAACTTCATTACCCCGAACAGTAAAACCCACGCCATAGGCGATATAATGGAAATTTGATAGACTGGAAAAGAAACACTCGAATGGATAATCAATGGATGCCAATAAAAACTGCACCAACACATAAAAGAATATTACTTTTATACCCTAAACCAATATTCACTGGTATTGATGTAATTATTGGTGAGTGGGAATTTGATCATTACGCTAAAAAGCCACGTCCGTATTGGTCGCACGATTTAGAAAGACTTACGGGTAAGTGCGCTACTCGTAGTAATCAACCCACACATTGGATGCCGTTGCCAACGAAGGAAGTGTTAATATGAATAATCAAATGATCGGTGAATGTAAGTATTGTGGTCAAACTTATTGTATGGAATGTTCAACACATAAGCACTGGGAAGAGTTTTGCAGTGATAGTTGTTATGACGAATATACTGGTAATGAAGATAAACCATTGGCAGTAAAATCTTAATCCATGCTTTCAATCGAGGTATTTAAAAAATGAGTAAAATAGTCGATAATCTTATAGCGAAAACTATCTCCAAGAAAACGATGGAACAATACGAGAGAATCAGGCAAACAAACTTAATAGATATGTACGATTATAACAGTGTTATCTACCTTGCGATGTTTTTAAAATTTAAAGAACTTGCCGGAATTTCATTAGAAGATTATAAAATATTGCTTTTAAATTTTCAACAACTTATGAAACATTACGATATTAAACAACCAAAAATAAACATAGGAAAAGATAACGAACATGAAGATAACTTATAAAAAATCGTTAACAGACCAGGCGGAAACAATCCTTTCTCCAAATGTAGAAGTAAAATTTATAAATAAAGATAATCGCTATTCCATTGCTTTCACAACATCTGGAAAAATTATAATAGAGAAAAGATCGATCAGTAATCCGAGTAATTACAGTGATAAGCTTTCGATAGAACCGATAGCCGCGAATAATATAATTATCTGTTAATACCATGAAACATAAACAGAAATTGTACTAATAAACAAAAAAATTTAATAGAAAGCTTTTGGTATAGAATGAATAAAAATAAAAAAATATCGTGTGATTGCAACATAAAAGATTCAATGCTTCCGATGCATATTTGTACGTGCATAACAATCTATATCAAATTTAAATACAAAAACGATAAGGCAGATTTATGGATTGATGTACCGTTCGATTCTGAATTATTCAAAAACGATCCAAAAGCTGCCGGTAAGTTTATTGAAAAGTTGGAAAGAATAGCAAAGAAGAAACTCTTGGATTATACAATAGGTGAACAAAAAAATATAAAAAACACAATCAATAGTACCGCAAAATTCACTCGTAAAAAATCTTAAAATTATTTAAAATTAGTCGTTGACAAGATTGTAAAAATAGATTAAAGTCTCAACCACCTTCATGTATATCGTATATACCGTATATACGCAAAAGCCTTACAAAATAAGGGAAAATTTCAATCACAATGAAAAAACTCATAAACTTTCCAGACGATTTAATCAAAAAAATAGTCAAAGAACAATGCCGGAGAGGTATTCTGCAATTTAGCAAAGCTGTAATTACAATTCTTTCAGAATCTATTAATAATAAAAAGAAGGCATCGAAATGAGTAAATTGAAAGCAATGTTGAATATATGACTAATAACGAACCAATAATATCGTATCCAGCAATGAGAGATTTTCTAAGATGTGAAAAACTCTATTATTATACAAACATTCTCTGGCTGGAACGGATCGAAAGGTCTGATGCGCTAAAAATCGAGAAATATGTCGATTCTGTGCTGAGTCAAAAAGAAGTCGATATAACAGAAAAGAAGAATAAAATGAATGATATTTTAAAAGAATTAGAAGAAGGACTGGATCAATTACTAACTAAACAAGAAGATGAAGAAGCTGTATGGCTGTCAAAAGCAAAGGCAATCATCGAGGGTATGAATACTTTAGAAATAACAAAACATATCGTTAATCAAGATTTTGAATCACAAAAAGAATTTATGATACGACAAGACGGACTTCCACAAATACATGGATTTATAGACTTTCACCATGTGTCTGATCGGTTCTTTCTTAAACTTAAAACTGCAAAAAAAATAGACGATTACAAACAAGATAAATTCAAGTTCCAAATAGAAGATCAATGCGGTATGTATTTCTTGTCAAATCCGGCGTATGAATTTTGTGTTATACTTCCTATAAAAATACCCGAATTGGAATACAATGAAAACAAAGAAACGATTGAGCAGTATTACAACAGATGTCTAACAGATATTACGAATAGACCTCGCCATTATTTTGTTAATTATAATTACGAGACAAAGAAATTCGGAATCAAACTGTATCGGCAGGAAATTAACGAAAATGAATTAATAAAATTATGTAAGTGGACGGCGCAAAGCATTCAACGCTGTGCTAAAGAAAACTACTGGCCGATGCGTAAAGGATCGTGTTTTTCTCCTATTAAATGTGATTTTTACGAGGCGTGTTCGATAGGAATTTCGGAAGACAGATATAAGAAAAGGGAGAAGCTGTGATTGTTATGCCTATGGAAGTGTTTCTTAATTTAGTTATTATAATAATGATCATTCTATTATCTTATCAAATAAGTAAGTTAAATTCTAAAAAATAATGAAATCAGCAAGAGTATATATCACTAAACATACTACTCATGGATATTGGGCATCGATACGACCCTATGTTTATAATGATAAATTGCCCGTGTTCTTCTGTTACGATACAGATTATTTTAAAGAAATTCAGGAGGCTGAACAGGAGGCTAAGGCGTTTTGTAGATGGAAGAAATTAAAAATTAGAAAAATTATTAGGAAATATAAAAATAAATAAAAAGGGGGAAAAAATAATGAAAAAAGAAATATTTAAACGATAATTTGCAAATAGAAGTCAAAGGGGAAAAAATAAAAATTTCTATAAATAGTGGGTCTAAAGAATCTGTCCTGTGGAGCGCTATAAACGAATATAATAAAAGAATAGATGGTGAAAAGGAAAAATAATGGAATATGTCAGAGAGGTTAAGATAGCTATAAATGACGAAGAATTTGACGATGAAAGCGATGCCGTAGCACAGCTTGAATTATTAGTAAAAAATGATAATTACGAGAACAATATTGAGGTTTATATAGATACAAACAAAACAACATACGAAGACAGCTTTTCAGCCGCAAGCAGTGCTATTGAATATGTTTTATCAATTTTGAGATGGGTAGGAGAATAATGATAATTATTTTATGTTGTTCGTTTTTAATCATTCTAGGAATCATCATTCTTCGGGCAAAATTTTTTGAAGATGCAATAGTGGGTGGACTCTTGATAATATTACCAGGTATTGTTTTATCCATTGCATTAATATTAATTCCAATGCAAAGAATGTGTATTTATTCAGAAATAAAACAATTCCAAATTGCTCAAGAGACTATTTCTAATGCTAGAAAAAATGGACTCACGGTAAATACTCTTACCATAGAAAATGTTGCAATATTACAAAAAATAATAGACGCAAATAAATGGTTAGTAAATGCAAAATATTGGAAGACTACTATTTTCTCGTTATGGATACCTGACGAAATCAATAATTTATCAGAAATTAAGTAATAAAAATAAAAGGAATAAAGATGAGAAAGCCAACACCAGACGAACTCAGTAATCTTTCAAGAGGTAAAATAATAGCAATATACAGCGAAGAGGCTGGTGTGGGACAAAGTACGTCATGTATACAATCTTTACCAGAACCAATACTCGATATTTATATCGAAAAAAGAAACTTTGTCAGTTCTCTTGAATCAATCACAAAGGTAAAAAAATTATTAGATGAAAAACATGAAGATTGGATAAAAAGAGTCGTATTAGACTGGACATCGAGAGGCAATAGAGTAGTAAATCCAACAACACACGAAGATTTTCTTGATTTTTTGGATAATTGCTATCAAGAATTAAAAAAAGGTACGTTTCCGTTCAGATCGATAATGTTCGATTCTATTGGTTATTGGGTTAATGTCGAATTACCTAAAAGACTAGAAGATGAAGCATATCAATCAAAAGTTGATAATCTTAAAAGAGGGGAAACATTAAGGAGTCTAACCGAACAGGTGCAGATGGACTTGAGAGCCTACGGAAGTCTTTCTGGTATCTTTAATCGCTACATGGGACTAATTAAACCATTCTCTCAGTACAACGTTATTGTGGTTTTGATTTTTCAGGGTGACAACAGCCCTTCATACAATAAAGCCTTGATCTGCGCTCCGTACATTAAGGGAAAGATGATTGGACAAGATTTAAAATCCGAAATTGATTACGCCGGAATAGTAGAGAAAAAGTATATAAACGAACAGTTAGTATTTCCTCCACAAATTAGTTTCGACAAACTTGGATATTTCTGTAAATGGTGCGGAGAAAGACCTAAACAATTAAATGGATTACCGTTAAATTTTAAGAAAATATTTAAGTTGGAATGAAAATATGATAACAAGTATAATAACGATTTTAATTGCTACCGGTGTGGCTATAAGAAACCATTGGGTATTTAGCGCACAGATGAAACTTATAGGTAATCCACGAAGACTAGAATATTTATCATACGATACGATGATGCTTAAATTTTGGATATGGGATGTTGAAAAATTGAAAAGAAAAAATGAAAAGTAATAAAAAAAATAAAAAATATAAATTTATTACAGGGTGGATAAATTTTGGTATTGCCAAGAAACATCAGGAAGAAAATATTATTGCGTATGTATCTCATGCCTATCTAAGAAAAAAAGACATGCCGGAGATATGGAGAAATAAACAAAAG
>JANLHG010000011.1 GCA_024654575.1 Patescibacteria group bacterium
GCTTTTTTGTTGCATTTTTGGAGAACGGTGTGCGCACTCTATCATCAATCGAAATCCTGTTGAAAGTAAGTCCTGAGCAATATTCAACCTCTCAGCCACGCCTTTTCGAGCAAAATGAGCATCTTCAACAGCCTCACAACCTCCATTTTTCTCTATGTAGTGCGCTATTTTAAACACAATCTTAGGACAAAAAACTCGAAGATCTACCAAATTTTCATGGTTATCTTTTACATTAAGTTTTCGTAATTCGTTGTTAGAAGCAATAATCAATTTATTCATAGCTATCTACGCTGATTTTTTAAATTACGATAAAAATTTTTTGGTTAAATATTTAAAAAATAATATCATCATATTACTCATATTATTTGGCGATTTCAAGGAAGATCCAAGTATTCTATCATCTCTTTTTTACTTGGAGCTTTTTTCTCATGTCTTTCTTGATAATTTAACAATGCGGCTTCTACCATTAAATCGGCAAATTCAGGTGGATTTATTCCTCCCGCTATTAGCATTTTAGGAAAGTCACTTTCTTGCATATTTAACATTCCTGGGCTAGAGTTATTTTCTAACACATAAATATCTCCATTTTCTGCTATTCGAAGATCCATACGAACATATCCTTTACAATTTAATTTTGTAAAAATATCAGCACAAATTGTTTCAATTGTTCCTTGTAGCTGAGGTTCAAGTTGTGCAGGAATAACTGTTTCCATAAGAGCCTCACCTCCAGCAATTTTTGATTCAAAATCTTGTATAGGTCTTTTTAGGAATATTTCAGATATTGGTAATACGTGAGGAGACCTTGTATGTGGGTTTTCAAATAGTCCAACAGACACTTCGCGACCGGGAATATAGTCTTCTATAGCCATTCTTTCACTAAATTGTTCTGAAAAAGTCGCTTTTTCTAATAGTTCCGCCATGTCTTTAACAAAAAAAACTCCGTATGAACATCCTTGTGTGGCAGGTTTTATAACTTTTGGAAATGTCATGTCGAGTCCTTCGAGCTCGCTTGCCTTTGAAACAACAATTTGATTTGCAGTGTTATAACCTAAACCCCGAACAAAATTGCTGAATAGTACCTTATCTGCAGAAATTGCACTTGCTGCAATACCACTACCTGTATAAGGAATATCCATCATTTCTAATAAACCCTGAAGAGTTCCATCTTCACCAGTTCCTCCATGCATTGTCATAAATGCTACGCCAAATGGCCTATTATCTGCCAAAGTGCGAACAGTTTGATCAGTAATATCAACTCGATCAACATGTTCGTAACCTGCTTGTTGTAGAAGATTAGCTACAGTCATACTAGACTTGATAGATCCTGGTCTCTCTGAGGAATTTCCACCGAATAATACGGATATAGGAAGTTGTCTTCTTTGTTCAGGAGAAAAAATAGGCGTTGGATTTTCAAAAGATTTTCCTCCAGTAATTGTTTTGTTAATTTTTTCTTTCATGAGTCTTTATCAAATTTATAAAAGTATTCTAGCAAATCTATCATTGGTTGTCAAAAAGCTCTGAACTCTAAATAAGTGGTATAATAATATGCCAGATGAAAACTATTAATGTAAAAATAATGAAATTTGGAGGGTCATCTCTTGCAAATGGACGTTGTATGC
>JANLHG010000014.1 GCA_024654575.1 Patescibacteria group bacterium
CCCCTCTTTTTTCATCCTCAAGGATTTCTAACGCTATTTCTCTATTTGTTTTGGTCATAAATATAATTATACTATTCAATCCTACCTACTACAATCCAACTGATAGATATATTTAAGTTTAGTAGGAACAGAGATAGGGGCGAGAAGTGGATTACCACTTACGGTGTAGCTTTGGGTAACTTTGCTTCCAGTCCAGTCGGTATTTGGAGTAGCATTACAAGTTGTCGGATTACCAGAAACAGTCCATCGTAAGTTGGAAGCATCTTCATAATTTATGATAACTGATGAACCATAAGAAGTGTTGTCGGCCTTACCAGCTTCAAGGGTAGCTGAGAGTTTTGGAAGAACGGTAAAAGAAAATGGGGTAGTTAGACAGTTGTTAGTTTCGGCATTATTGGTACTACTTTCTTCAAATACAGACCCCCAACCTGTTGATGTCAAAGGATAATCAGCACACACTTGAATTGTATGAGAACCGGCAATTGCTACCCATTGTTCGGTCAAAAGAGTTGTAACTGTATTACTAATACCAGTCCCTAAACCATTGAGAGAAATTTTTGTTGGAAATGTTGCAGAACTATTATCTAATGTAAACTGATTCTGAAATGTTGTTGGTGTCGCACCACCTTGATTTCTAACTACCGCGCTAAATCTAATACTATCGCCAGCAATGATTTGAGTTACAGATGTTCCCCCACTATTCGTTGGCGTAACACTATCCACCACCAAATCTGGACAGAGAATAGAAGCTGGTGATGACCTAACACCACTTGAAGCACTTCTTCGTGTTCCAGCATAAGCACTTACTTGGTAATAATATGTATTGCCGGGAGTTAAAGCAGAAATGTCTGTATAATCAACAGGACTACCAGAATAAACATAACCAGCTGATGGATCTGGTCCAGTGATTTCGGTATAAGTTCCATTCAAAGTAGACGCTCTATACACTCTATATCCAACAGCATCAGCCACAGGATTCCAAGTTAAACGAACTTTTCCTCCACAAACACCCGCCTCAGCGATAGTAATTGTGGGAGTAGGAAGTGAACTTGAATAGTTTGCGGTAACCGTTTTTGTTACGCCACCCGACGCGGTAAAAGCAAAACTCACCGTACATTGGCGGGTGTTGTTTGGATTTACCGCGCACTCACTGCTCCAGCCAGTAAAATCAGCAATAGTAGAGGTAAGGTTCGCTGGAGCTTCAAGGACAACAGTTAAATTACGCTCAGCAACTCTCGTATAATCAGTCGTACCAGCAAAATAGTTTAATGGAAAATTGGAACCGGGAGAAGAAACTGATACTTGGGTAATAGGAACACCGGGATTTTTTCCATCAAGTAAACCATTGACATGAAGAGTGTGGATAAAGGGAGATGGACCGGGTGCTGGAGCGTCTGAAGTTATACTGACTGGTACAGTCACTGTACCGTTTGGACAATTTGCTTTTGCAGAGAGACCCACAGAGTTATTGATTGGAGTACAGGCTGTTTTATAATAATTCTCACCTGATCCGCTACCAGATGATTCTATACAAGCCATAAGCTCCGTTGATGCAGTAAAATGTTCTAGGTACGGATAATTGGTTGTAGATACAGTATTTGTTGTACTATTATATGTACTAATGTTTTCCGTATAACAGAGATAATCTCCATTGAAAAAATTTTCTGTAAAATATCCAAACTTTCCTCCGCGAGGAAGACTACTTTTTTTGTACGTGGTTGCGAGAGTAAACGGTGTTGTATACACTTTTGTTGAAATCATACCCATCGCAACAGCAAGATCAAAACCAAAACCATATTTACAAGTATCTTGATAACAACTTTTTTCAGAATCCATAACTTTTGTCTCTGCCGATCTATCTGCACTATAATTTGTGGCATTAAAACCTCTCCAATCTAAAGAATTAACATCAAAGACGCTATCTGCAAGCCAACTATTTACTCCCGCTGAACCAGAAACCGACATATTTTGATATTCTGGCGAAGGACATCCAATAATTTGGACATTAGCTGTATTTGTCCAATCTGATGACCCAGTAATATGATTATTAATAATTGCTGAACAAGCACTTCCTGGTGGAGAAGGAATAGGAGAAAAAATCACAGAAGAAGGACTGGAGCATATTTCAGGAGGGTCATATAACACACAAGATTTAACCCACCACGTTCCCGCGGGAAAATCATAACTAGTTAACGCGATATTTTTTGAACTACCTGCTCCTATAGATATATTACCGCCAGATATAGTGGATGCAATTTGTGTAGTTACGTTTGAACTAGAAGACCCTTTATACAAAGTAATAATAACATTATCTGCATCAGCACCGCCAGTATTTGCTACTCTAGCAACATATGTATAATCCTTATTTTCTATAAAATTTTGTCCGCCGTTCATTTTTGTGCCCGCCTCATTAACTTTACTTATAGAAAGATTGGGCACAGCAGGAGCAGATACCACCAAACTAAATGTCGTGGTTTTGTTTGGTGTGTTCGCAGATGTGCCGGTAATAGTAATCGTATGCGTACCAACTGGAGTATTGCCCGTTGTGCTAACGGAAAGAGAAATGTTTGAAGTTGGATTGACTCCGTTTGTCGCAAAAGTTGCTGTTGCTCCTGTAGGCAAACCGCTAGCTGAAACCGTAACTGGCTGTGTAAGTCCTGCAGTGCGAGTCACAGTAATGAGATTAGAGCCACTCGTTCCAGCTGTAACCGAGATGTTCCCGTTGTTGCTTAAAGAATAGTTAAAGGTTTGTTGTGTGAATGTTGCTGTAACAGATTTTGCTGATGTCATAGAAACAGTACATGAAGTTCCATTTGTACTACTACATCCTGACCAACTACTAAAATCATATCCTGAACTAGGTGAAGCAGTTAAAGTTACAGATGTTCCAGATGTATATGTTTCCGTACAATCACTACCACAATTAATTCCTGTACCAGTTATTGAACCACTCCCACTTGTTGAAACATTTAGTGTAAAAGTGGGAGGAGCCGTAACTGTAAGAGTCCCATTCGTAAAACTAAAACTGTAGTTAGAAGAGCTTAATGTTCCAGCAGTAACGGTTATCGTATAATCCCCCACAGCACTACCAGTAACAGCAGTGGTACTCAAACTCGGTGAACCACTCACTGATGTATCTCCATTTGTAAATCCACTATAACTTGCTGTTAATGTCGGATTTGCTGTTCCTTGTACTTTAGTTTTGTTGTCTGCTGTGATGGTCAAAGTTTTTTTGTTAATTGTCATCGACACCGTTTTTGTTGCTGAATTGTATAGAGTTGTATCAGTAGGAGTAAATGTTGCGGTGATGTTTCTTGTTCCGGCATCATAACTTGCTGTTGAGTAGCTGAATGTACCAGCGACATTTGCTGTAGCAGGTGTTATAGAACCACCATAGGTCATAGTAAAATCTGCCCATGTGATAGTGGGAGTGGTTTTTGGGGGAGGGGTTGGAGTAGGTGTAGGTTGAACTGTAAAACTTGTGTATGTATCAGAATATGTTCCACTATAGTTTGGAAACCATACATTCATTTGGAAAGACATCTGGCTACCTGCTACATCTCCAGTGCTAGAACAAGAAACAGTGCCTCCACCGGGAGGAATGGTGGCCGTTCCATTACCCCACGTTCCGCCATATACTCCATTCTTCCAATAAAAACAATCTTTAGTTACTGAAATATTTGATCCAGTATTATTTGAAACACTCTGAGTAAGAGTGTAGGAAGTACCATAATAAATAGTTGACGGAGAATATGATAAGGCAAACACTTGCGGTGTAGACGCAAAAAAGAATACGGCGAAAGCTATGTTGAAATAAATAAAAAATTTTCTCATTTTTTAAGTACGATATTAATACGAGCTAATTCATCAGGAGTAAAGTTTAATATATTCTGATTCGCCATTATAAGTTGTCCAACAGTAGATTTATCTGAAACAGAAATACTAACCTCCAGCACACTCTTTTCTTGATTACTTAAAGGTTTATTTAAACTAATTCTTCTAAGGACTTTAGATTTAAACTCTGCAATTTTTTGTTTTTCGTCTTTTTCGTTAGATACAAGAAATAGCGGACTACTTAAAACATCTGGAGATTCTCCTGTTTCGTATATCGGAGAAGTAAAAGTCGGAGTTTTTTTAGCAAAAAGTACAAATCCAACAATTATCAGAACAACAACCGCACTAATCAAAAGAGTTTTTTTATTATCCATTTTTTTTAAATTAGAATTCATTAAAATTTGGACTAAATACAACTTTTAAACTCCCAGAACACACTACACCGTTTATTGTAACATCTTTACCATATTTAGTACCCAGAGAACTATAATACACATCCTTTGAATCTCCCGTAAAACTTCCAGTATTATCTTTAACTTTCCATGTTATTTTTTCATTTATCACCACAATACTCCCATCAAAAAGTGAAGAACTACCTCTGTATGCACTACAAGAAAAAATAGGTTTGACTGGTGGAGTATTTGGAATTTTTCCACCTGGTTGAGGTATCGGTGTTCCACCTCCACAATTTATGGTACATACTGGGTCAGGATTTTTATCAAATTTATTAAAAGAAACTACTGTACTGTCAGAGCAATTATTACCTTCGTTAGATTCTTCAATCCGACCGTGATATGGAAAATCATTTGGTGGAAAATCTACACAATATCTAAAATCCCAGACTTGCTTATCCCCTACCGACGAAGTGTGTTTTATTTCCGTAGTTTTAACGGCACCCTGATTAACACCGCCCGATATACTGTTGTAATTTAAATCAGCAAAATGATTAATGTCTGGGTCACTTGAAAGTTTAGCTTGCAGTTTTACATTAAATGTAGGTCCATTGAATGTTGTACCGGTGTTTTTTGCATAAACTTCAAATGTAACAGGTGTCCCAGAAACATAACTATCATCGGTATTTTTTTCACCACTAGTGATAACTGGTGCATTAACAGGAACAAGGTCTGGAGAAGTAGGGATGATGACTAACTCTGACTTAAATTGAATCGTTATTTTGTCAGAACAATTATTATCTTCTCCATGACCATCTGATTGTAATTCATTTATCAAACCCTTTCCATCATTTGGAGGCATATCCACACAATATCTAAAATCCCATCTCTGGTTATCATCTAAAGCTGAAGTGTGTTGTATTTCTACACTTTTAGTTTCGTCTTGTTTAAGTCCACCATATATACTGTTGTAATTTAAATCAGCAAAATGATTAATGTCTGGATCACTCGCTAGTTTCGCTTGCAATTTTACGTTAAATGTGGGGCTAGTGAATGTGGTACCTATATTTTTTGGTTCAACTTTAAATATAACTGGTACGCCTGATGGATAACTACCATCAGCATTTGTTGGAGTATTAATGATAACTAGTGCGTTTGGAGGGTTAGCGGGGATAATGTCGGGAAGTGTGGTGGAGATAATATTTGCTTCAGCACAACTAATTATTACTGCTCCGTCAGCACCACTCCCTGCACGACTGAAGTCAAGAGTCGCAAGACCTTTTTCTTCACCACCTCCACCTCCACCAGGAAAAATACCATCGCCAGCGATACTACCTATTCCAGATGAACCACCAGCACCGCCATTCGCTCCCGCACCGCCTCTTCCAGGAATAGTTAATGCGTAACCTTTGTTGTGTGAAATTCTAGGTAAAGTAGAATCTATTTTACTACCTCCATCTTCGCCAGTTTTCATAACACCTTCTACTTGCCCAGAAGCATATCCGATAATATAACCTGAACCACCACCACCTCCAACTGATTCACCAGGTTGAGGATGTGCAACCCAACCATCTGCAGATTGTAAAAGACCACCTCCTGACGGATATCCTCCACCACCAGCACCGATAGCACCTAATGTACCACCATAACCACGTCCAGAAATACCGGTAGCACCCATAGCACCAGTTTGAGAAACACCTGTTTCTGCTGAACCACCAGCACCGCCACCTCCAGCACCGATAGCATACTGTACACCTTGCCAATTAATACCGAATTCACTATTTCCAGCAGAACTTTGGTATGCAATTTTCAAACCTGGTTTAGATAGATCAAAAATTGTTCTAGGAGAAACTAAAGACTCTATTTCTTTACCATTAGTATTATAAGAAGTTAAACTCGGTTTACCTCCTTTTCCTACCATAATTTTATATACTGACCCCTTATTTACTTGGAGTACTGCTTCTGCATATCCACCTCCGCCACCACCTCCACCAGCGGAATTTGGTAAAGGAGCATTATATCCAACTCCTCCAGACCCTCCAGCTCCCCAAACCTGCACCTTAATTTTTTTTACACCCTGTGGTATTGTCCATGTAAATGGACCACCAGATGTAGTAAATTGATCTAAAACTTCTCCGCCTGATTGACAATAACTTTGACCAATTAATGACCCGAATACATTACTACCCGTAAACCCTCTAGCAGGTGCTTGTTGTGCAAAAACATAAAAAAATCCAAAGATTAAAATAAAAATAGAAAAAAATTTTAATAGAAATCGCATATGTAACAATTATACACCACTATCTATTTTCAAAAAAGTTCAAAAGTCCTTGATAAGTATCTTCGGCAAAAGTAGGAACTCTTGGTTCATAAATATAACCATATTCAATAAGAAAACCCGCTGAATCTAAAGAATTATTTGACCCAATAGCAATAAGATCTTGGTCAGGAATAATACCTTGACTTTCTATGGGTAAATTACTACTTTTTGAATGATTTAATAATGACATAAACACATTATAGGCCACTGCAACACTAGCTTTAGCGTTTGAATATTGATATTCCGGAATATAGATGGAAAATCCAGAATACTTTCCCACCTGACCAGCTTTTCTTCCAGCATAATCATTAAAATGAAGGTGGATTACTAAATCCATTTTGTTATCATTTGCCCATTTATTTATAGCGTAAAGGCGATAAACCACAACACTTGGTGCATTATTATGTTGAACTCCAAACACTCCATCCACTTGTCCTTTTTTCATATATGCATTCATAATTGCCTTTTGGCTTTTTTGAAACTTAAGAACTTCACCTTTTTGTGTATCAAAATAATTTTGAAATTCTGGTAAATAACCGTTTCTATCTCTGGTTATATAAACCTCAAAACGGGAATTGTTTTTAAGTTTTGCCAAAAGTTCTTGCCCTAAATCTGCGGTTAAATCAGCTTCGCGAACACCCCTAAACTCTGTGCCGAAATACTTATCATCGTGTCCTGGAACAATTAAAATCTTCACTTTTCCATTATTATAACGATTATGTAAGTCATCAACGGTGATACTGTCAATAAAGAAAACCGAAGCAAGAAAATCTTTAACGTTTGAAAAAGAAAGTTTTGTATGATTAGCTAATAAAGAAAGAGACGTAATAATAATCAATACAAAAAAAGAGTAAATAATTTTTTTCATTTAATAATCATATCATGCCTGAATTACCAGAAGTTCATACAACCTCTACAATTTTAAACAAATTAGTTTCCAAACTAGTTATTACTGACGTGTGGTCAAGTTATAATAGCTCTTTTTATAAAGGTAAAGAAAATATCAAAAACATTTATTATTTCAAAAAATTTAAAAAGGAAGTAACCGATAAAAAAATTATAGGAGTAAACAGGAGAGGTAAAAATGTATTAATTAATTTAGAAAAAAATGTCACTATTTTAATTCATATGAGGATGACTGGGCATTTACTATATGGAGCATATAGTAAAAAACATAGATTTGTAAGGCTTTTATTTAATCTTTCAGATGGAAAACATCTGGCTTTTTCTGATATGAGAAAATTCGCCAAAGTTTGTATGATAAAAACAAATGAATTAAAAGAAAGTGTTGATTTACGAGAGCTTGGTCCTGAACCATTAGAAAATAATTTTAATTTTGAACATTTCAAAAACAGATTATATAAAAAACCAAATGGAAAAATAAAACAAGTTTTAATGGACCAAACAATTATTGCTGGTATCGGTAATATTTATTCTGATGAAATGCTATGGATTTCAAGTATCCATCCCGAAATGCCAGTCAAAAAGATAAGCGAAATAAAAATGAAAAATCTTTTTAAAGCGATGAAAGAAGTTCTGAAAAAAGGAATTAAAATGAATGGTGATTCAATGTCTGATTATAGAAATCCATATGGTGAAAAAGGACAATTTCAAAATACCCATAAAGCGTATAGGAGAACAGGTGAATTATGCGAGAAGAAAAATTGTAAAGGTATAATTCAACGAATTAAAGTCGGCGGACGAAGTTCTCATTTTTGTTCTAGACATCAAGCCATCTAAATAAAACTACCCCTGCCGATACCGCCACATTGAGTGACTCTTTTTTACCCAACATTGGAATCTCCGCAATGACATCAGCTTTTTTTAATAATTCTTTATCAACACCATCTACTTCCCCACCAAAAATAAAAAGGGTTGATTTTTTTACAATAACTTTTTTATAATCCACTGATTTTTCATCTTGTTCCACAGCAACAATTTGTGTTTCTCTACTTTTTAATTCATCAACAAGTTCAAAAGGACTAGCGATATATTCCCACAACATCGTTTTCTCTGCCCCAAGCGAAACTTTTGCAAAATCTTTACGCACATTTCCAAAACGATCAAGCGGAGTTGGTGAAAACCCTGAAAGATAAATCTTTGTAATTCCTAAAGCATCTGCAGTGCGAAAAATAGCCCCAACATTAAAAACACTGCGAATATCGTGAAGTAGTATATACGTCTTTTTTTTCATGCTATAATAATACTATGTTAAGTGCATTTCCGACATTATTAAATTATTCTATGATTGCACCTTTTTTAATTCGCCTTACTTTGGCTGGAGTTTTTTTGGTTATGGCAAAGAGTAATGTAATGTCAGGTGGTCACAAAAAAACGATTGGTACAATTCAAATAATTGGTTCACTTTTTCTTATTATTGGTTTGTTCACTCAAGTTGTAGCTCTAGTTTTTGGCATTTATTTAGTTTATCTTATTCAACAAAAAATAAAAACTCACGCTTTTCTTACTAAGGGTATTAATTATTATTTAATCCTTTTTATTCTTTGTGTCGTCCTCCTTATTTCTGGAGCAGGTCGTTTCGCAATAGATATTCCACTGTAACTACAAAGAATATTCCTATGAAAAAGCCTGTCTTAACTATCTGTCATTTTTTATACTGTCATATAGCAAAACCAATCTTGTTTCTTTTTGATGCCGAAGCTGTGCATAATCGAGCAACTTCGTTAGGTAAATTAATTGGTTATATTAAACCGGTCACTTGGGTCATGAAAAAAGCCACGTCAACAGATGTTCCTGTTCTTACTCAAACCATCGGAGGTATTCATTTTAAAAATCCGATGGGTCTAGCCGCTGGATTTGACTACGAGGCCAAACTAACGCAAGTTCTTCCTGCAATAGGTTTTGGCTTGGGGACGGTCGGAACAATCACTAATCAATCTTATGCAGGGAACACAGAACCCCGACTCGGTAGGCTTAAGAAATCACAATCACTCTTGGTTAATAAGGGATTTAAAAATCTAGGTATTCAAGAAACTTTAAAAAAACTTGAAGGGGCACACTTTGAAATTCCAATCGGATTAAGTATAGGCGTAACAAATACATCAACTCTTTCCTGTCAAGACGATACTATCCGAGATATTGTTGAAGCGTTTAAGGTTGCGGAAAATTCAACAGTGCCCTTTAGCTACTACGAGTTAAACATAAGCTGTCCGAATTTGCAGGTTAATGTTGAATTTTATTCACCAAAAAACCTAGAGAAACTTTTGAACGCTTTAACGAAAAGTAAGTTAAGCAAACCATTGTTTGTAAAAATGCCGATAGATAAATCCAATAATGAAGTACTCGAAATGCTCAAAGTTATTGCGAAATATCCGGTTCAAGGGGTCATATTCGGTAATTTGCAAAATGATAAAAATGATCCAGCTCTCGACCCTTCAGAAGTTAAACGATTTTCAAAAGGTTGCTTTAGCGGAAAACCAACAGAGAAAAAATCAAACGAATTAATATCTCTTACTTATAAGACCTACGGCAAACAATTAACAATTATTGGCTGTGGTGGAGTTTTTAGCCCGGAGGATACTTATAGAAAAATTAAACTCGGGGCATCATTAGTGCAACTTATTACGGGTATGGTCTATGAAGGTCCGCAACTAATAGGACAAATAAACATAGGGCTGTTAAATTTGCTTAAACAAGATGGTTTTGGACACATATCTGAAGCGATAGGTACCGAAAATTAGTTTTGTGCGCTCAGTAGAAAATTCGAAGCTTACAGCTATATTCACTTCGTTCATTATTTGTGCGCCCAGTAGGAATCGAACCTACGACCTTCTCCTTAAAAGGGAGCCGCTCTACCAACTGAGCTATGGGCGCATTTACTTAGATTTTATATCACATTTACATAATCAGTACAAATATCCTTGCACGTAATTAATCAAAGGTGTATCATAATAAATGGAAACGGGTAGCTAGAGAGTATTCCAAGCTCTCAGCGAAACCCCTGTACGATTGCGTACAGGCACATAAACCCAGGGCCACTGCCTATGAACACTGTTGAGTGACAAGCATCGGTCTCAACCTCTTTTTGATGAAAAACACTGCATAGTTGAAATTGCAAATTGGCACTATGTGTTCAAAAAGAGTTAAAGCGGCGACATTCAAGTTCGCCGCTTTTTTATATTCCCAATACAAATTTTTCCAAAGCAATTGTAAAATCTAAATTACCCCTATGGGCTTCGTGATACATAGAAACTATTTTTGAAGAAAGTTTTTGTAATTCTTCAAGAGAATATTTGCGAGTATCGCGTTTCATTATCATATCTTTTATTTTCCAAAATAAAATTCCACTTATTTCTTCAGAAGCAATATCATGACTGACCGCTTCAAGATAAAAAAGCCACAATTTTTTCCTATCCCTATTCCCCAACGCATTAGTCATAGCAAAAATATTATAATTAGCTTGTTTTTCTTTTTCTACCCCTGCAAATGTCTGCATTTTCTCAGCATTTTTTTCCATTTTCGCAAACGTTATTTTATCAATTTTTTCTTCCAAAATAATAAAAATATTTTCCGATTTTCCGATTTCTTTTATTTTTTTAATTACATCATCTTTAGCTTCTTTATTTTTAAAAACATTATCCAAAAATACTATATATTTGCTAGAAAAAAGACCTTGTCCCCCAATATATTCATCAAGATTTGAATTAGAATAATTTTCATCAGTCATTTTAAAAAAACCAGCATCAGGCTTTTTTTTCTGAAGAACATTAATTAAGTCATTCGCTTTAGCCCGTGTTTTATCTTTATCTTCACCGTATAAAAAGTAAATCATAAAATTATTTCATTGCTCCCCAACTTTTGCCGATTGAATAATCAGCTACACAAACAACTCCGAAAATATCTTTCGGATTAATAACCGACTCCATTATTTTTTTTATTTTTTCAGAAACTTCTTTGACAATATCAGATTTAATTTCACAAACCAATTCATCATGAACCTGCAGTAAAAGTCTCACATCATTTTCAAGTTTATCTTTTTTTACAAAATTATAAATATCAATCATCGCTAATTTTATAATATCTGCCTCTGTTCCCTGTATTGGTGCATTGATAGCCATTCTTTCTGCTGAAGCACGAATAAAAGGAATTTTTGATTTTATGCCTTCAAAATATCTTCTTCTGCCAAAATACGTTTCTGTATAACCTTTTTCATAAGTATCAATTTTAACCTGTTCAAGATAATGAGCTAGTCCAGAAAAATTAGCGAAGTATTCATTGTAAAACATTTGAGCTTCAACACGATCAGTACCTAGATTTTGTCTAAGCGCATTAACACCCATTCCATAAATAATTCCAAAATTAATAACTTTGGCTTTTCGACGCATTTCAGCATCAACATTCTCAGGCATCACCTTAAAAACTTGAGACGCTACTTCTGTATGAATATCTCTTCCATTTTTGAAAATCTCTATCAATTTTTCGTCTTTTGAAAGAAAAGCAGCTACACGAAGTTGAATCTGAGAATAATCAAAAGAAACTAATGAATAACCTTTTTCAGCTACAAAGGCATTTCTTATTTTTTTACCAAGTTCACTTTTAATAGGAATATTTTGTAGATTGGGATTGTTTGATGACATTCTACCTGTCGTTGTACCTGTTTGTAAAAATGTGGTATGCAAACGATTTTTTTCATCAACCAACATTGGAAGCGTGTCAATATATGTTGAAAGTAATTTCTGTAACTCGCGATGATTTAAAATATCTTCAATTATAGGATGTTCCCCTTTCAATTTTAAAAGTTCTGATTCTTTTGTGGAACGAGCCCCACCAGCTGTCTTTTTAGCATTTTTTATTTTCAATTCTAATGTGTCAAAAAGAATTTCACCTAATTGTTTTGGTGAGTTTATATTAAATTCTTTCCCAGCTGTTTTCCATATTTCTTTTTCTAATCTAGCAAGTTCCGTATGATATTCTTTTGAAAGATTATTTAAATAATCAACATCAATTTTCACTCCCCACTTTTCCATAGAATCAATAACAGGAATCAAGGGAATTTCAATTTCTTTATACACTTTATCTAAATTGTGTTTTGAAATCTCAATTAAAATATTGTTTTTAGCTATTTCAAAATCTTGCGATTCTCCAATACGCAACACATCTTCATGTGTGGGGTTTGTAATGTTTGGGTCCAAAACCCAGAGTGCAAGTGTGACTTCTTTAAGCAAAGGCGAAACAGTGTTTTTTGGCATTGATGGCTTCGGGCCAGAAAATACTGTTTCGCCTGAGCTAACTTTACCTGAGCTAACGGAGTTAAAAAACGCCTCCTTCACCCTCGCTCCTAAAGTCCTAAACTCCAATTCGCCAAACAATTTTTCTATTTTCGCTAAATCAAGTGTCGTCTTCCATTCTTCTTTCGGTAAAGAAAAATCAATCGGTGCATCTCTGCGAATAGTGCCAAGCATTTTTGAAAAAATCGCTTCCTCTTCATTTTTTTCCAACAATTCAATAATTCTTGGTTTAATACCGATATCCTCAAACTTTTTTTTATTTTTCTTTAAAGCTATATAAATTTCCTCAATCGTCCCAAAATTTTTTATAAGTTCCGTAGCTGTTTTCTCACCAATACCTTTTATACCAATAATATTATCCGACGGATCACCTCGTAAACCTTTATAATCAGGTAAAAGTTTTGGAAGAAAACTAAATCTTTCAATCACTTTTTTCTCATTGTAAAGTATTGTGTCACTAATGCCTTTTTTTAAAGTATAAACTTGCACTCGTTCATCATCTACAAGTTGCAAAGTATCCATATCCCCAGATGCAATGACAACATCTATATGCTTCATGTTTCCTATTTCATGCTTCAAAATCTTCTCAACTATAGTACCCAAAATATCATCCGCTTCAAATCCTGACTTATCATAAATTGGAATACTAAAAGCATCAAAAACTTCTCGCGAACGTTTTATCTGACTTACTAATTCTGGGTCAGCTTTTCTTCTACCCGCTTTATAATCCTTGTATGCTTCATGTCTATATGTCGGTTGTGGAAGGTCGTAACAAGCAGAGATATAATTTGGTTTTAATTCAACCAAAATTTTAATAAGCATTGTAGAAAGCCCATAGAGCGCGCCAGTTGGTTCACCTTTTGACGATGCAAAATCCGGCATTCCATGATACGCCCTATGTAATATGGCATGAGCATCAAGCAATACTAATCGTTTGTTTTTAGATTCCTTAGACATTAATCTAATTCTATCACTTCTCTCGTATTTTCATCCACAAAAGCAAACTTCATTACAATATGGTCTTTTGGCATTATATCAGCCACATTTTCTGGCCATTCTATACAGATAAAATTTTTGGGGTCTGAAACAATTTTTTCCCAACCTAAAGTAATTAGTTCTTCTCCACTTTTTAATCTATACGCATCAATGTGAATAAGTGGTGGGTAGAATTTCATTATTACAAAAGTGGGACTAGTAATATGTTCGGTAATTCCATAAGCTTTAGCTAAAGATTTAACAAAAGTAGTTTTACCAGAACCAAGGTCTCCGTAAAGCCCAACGATAGTTGCTGAATTTTTTTTTGTTATTTTTGAAAACTTTTTAGCACAAGATAAAGCAAAGTCATCCATTCCTTTCAAACTTTTGATAAGATGTTTCATATTAGGTAATACTAACAAGATAAATAGTTAAAAAGAAGCCCCGTCGCTCACGAGCGACGGGGCTGAAGAAGCAAAAAAATCATTTTTTGCTTCCGAAAAACCAAGCAAAGAAACCTTTCTTGTGCTGTACCACTCCGAGTGGTCGACCATAGCGGTCATACATCACCTGCTCGTTTACTGTTTTGGTAAACGAAGATGATTTATTTTCCTGAGTCGTAATAGTCGGCTTGCCAACAACATAATCGTAAGTCGGCGTTGAAGTAGTTGAACTGCTTTTATAGCTAGACGCCTGATATGATCCAACATCAATTGTCCAACTGGACGAAGAATGATGATTTTCATACCGAGATGCACCCGGTGGAAATGACCCGCCAAAATAAACCGGGTCTTTTTTGACGGTCATTTCCGACGACCATGTCCCACTGCTTTTTTGGTAAACAGGGCGATTTACTGAATAAAAGGTTTGTGCCTGTGCGTTAGTAACGGTAGTGACAAAAGCCACTACCCCAATAAGAATAACAAAGAACTTACTCATACTTATATTATATCATAAAGTAATAAAATAAGCAATGATAGGTGAGGTGTGCTATAATTTCTTCATGATCCAATTTGACGAAGATAAACAAAATAAAAAAATAAAAGACCTTCGTCAGAAAGAAGAGGAAGATTCAGCTGTGATTCTATCTAGTAAATATGGTATTGAATATGTTGATTTAACCTCAAGTCCTATACAGACCGATGCCCTTCGTCTTATTGAAGAAACAAATTCAAGAGAAGCAAAAATTGTGGCTTTTAAAATTGTTAATAAAAAAATTGATGTAGCTGTTATATCTCCAGAAAATGAAAAAACACTAGAAGAAATAAAAAAACTGAAAGAAAAAGGTTACGCTCCAACCCTCTTTATAACTTCAACAATAAGTTTAGAAAAAGCTTGGATCGCCTACAAAGATCTTTCTTTCGCTGTGGAAACAAAAGCAGGCTCATTAGAAATTTCAAATCAAGAAATAAATGACACTATTCAAAAAATACATTCTCTGCCAGATGTTATAAAACTAATTCAAGATGTTTTGTCTATGAAAAAGAGCTACAGAATATCTCGTATAGTAGAGACGGTTATTGCCGGAGCTTTAGCAACTGAGGCCTCTGATATTCATATTGAACCAGAGGAAGATTATGTGCGACTTCGTTATAGATTGGACGGTGTACTTGTAGATACGCTTAATTTTGATATAGAAACATATAATCATCTTCTTTCAAGAATAAAATTACTTTCAGGATTAAAACTCAATATAAAAAAAGGTGCTCAAGATGGAAGATTTAGTGTAAAACTTAATGAGATAGAAATTGAAATAAGAACTTCTATTTTACCTGGAGCATATAATGAATCAATTGTACTTAGAGTCCTTAATCCAAAAACCATAGCCATTCCAATGGAAGAATTAGGTATCCAATCAAAACTTTTAAAGATTATTGAACAAGAGATCTCTCGACCGAATGGAATGATTTTGACTACAGGTCCAACTGGAAGCGGAAAAACAACGACTTTATACGCTTTTTTGAAAAAAGTATATAATCCCGGTATCAAAGTAATAACTATAGAAGACCCGATTGAATATCATTTGCCTGGAATTGTTCAAACACAAGTTAATGATAAAGGATACAATTTTCTTGATGGTTTGCGTTCAGCTTTAAGACAAGACCCAGATGTCATAATGATTGGTGAAATTAGAGATTCAGAAACTGCAGCTATCGCAGTAAACTCTGCCCAAACAGGACATCTTGTTTTTTCAACACTCCACACAAATAACGCCGCAGGAACCTTTCCACGACTAATTGATTTAGGTGTTAATTCAAAAGTTATCACTTCTGCTATTAATATTGCTATTGCTCAACGCCTTCTTAGGAAACTTTGTCCTGTATGTAAAAAACAAGTACAACTAGAGGGTCAACAAAAGGTACTCATTGACTCTATTATCGCTACAATTGTAGATAAAAATGATATTCCAAACACAACAATATTATGGGAAGCTGTTGGGTGTGATAAATGCAACCAAACTGGTTATAAAGGACGAATTGGTATATATGAAGCCATAATAACAGACGAATCAATTGAGAAAGTGGTAAATGAAAATCCGAGTGAACGAGAAATTATGATTGCCTCTGTGCCTCAAGGTATCTACACAATGAAGCAAGATGGAATTATTAAAATTTTACAAGGAGTAACTTCCCTTGACGAGCTCAAAAGAGTGATTGACCTTGAGAATTAGCGTTGCTTTCATAAAAATAGAAGTGTACTATTAAAAAAGAAAATCGAGCATATAAATCTCTAAGCAATACTTTCAATATTAGTACCAAAAGTTAAACAAATTTTTTAGGATAACCCCAGTAAGTCATCCGAAGATAACAACCAGAACGTCCTCAAAAATAAGTCAGTAAGCCGCGTAAACGGCAGAATTGCTTAGAGATTTATGCGCTGGATTATTTACTTTTTATATCCTAGCATTAAATATATTATATGTCAAGTAAATTATCCCCAGATAAAAAAATAGAAAAAGAGGAATCACGCCTTGATAATACTTTACGACCAGAAAAATGGAATGAGTACATTGGTCAAAAAAACATCAAAGACAACCTTAACATCCTTTTAACTGCTGCTAAACAACGAAATCACCCTCCCGAACACATTCTTTTTTATGGTCCACCCGGTCTTGGTAAAACCACCCTCGCTCATCTCATAGCTAAAGAGATAAATACTCAAATAAAGATTACTTCTGGACCAGCTATTGAAAAAATTGGTGACCTTGCGTCCATTTTAACAAATCTTTCTCATGGTGATATTCTTTTTATTGACGAAATCCACCGCCTCAACAAATCCATTGAAGAAATTCTTTACCCAGCAATGGAATCTGGCTCTTTAGATATAATTATAGGTAAAGGACCATCGGCACGTACTATTCAACTTGAACTTCCTGCGTTTACATTAATTGCTGCGACAACTCGTGTAGCTCTCCTATCTTCCCCACTACGTTCGCGTTTTTCTGGAGGAACATTTCGCTTAGAATTTTATACTGAAAATGAAATTGAAGAAATTATTACTCGTTCCGCAAAGATATTAAATATTGAAATTGAAAAAGAAGCAGCAAAAGAGATTGCTAAAAGAAGTAGGTTTACTCCTAGAACAGCCAATTATTTTTTAAAAAGATGTCGTGATTATGCTCAAGTCAAAAAAGACGTTTTATCAAAGGAAATGGTAAAACAAGCTTTGTCATTATTAGGAGTTGATGATGTTGGGCTAAACTCTGCAGATCGTTCTTTAATTACCATGATTATTGAAAAATTTAATGGTGGGCCTGTGGGTTTAAATACTTTAGGTGCAGCTCTTTCTGAAGAACAAGCGACTATTGAAGAAGTTCACGAACCATATCTTATCCAACTCGGTTTTTTAGAGAGAACTCCGCGAGGTCGTGTCGTAACCTCAAAAGCCTTTGAGCATTTAAAAATAAAAGATCAAGGAAAATTAATATAAATAAATTTATGTCCGGACATAATAAATATTCAAAAATTAAACACATTAAAGCTAAAACTGATGCACAAAAAAGTAAAATATTTACTAAATTCGGTAGATTAATTACTGTTGAAGCCAAAAAAGCTAATGGAAATATAAACTCCCCAGGACTCAAAGCAGTAATAGATAGAGCACGCGAAGTAAATATGCCAAACGACACAATAGAACGAGCTATTAAAAAAGCTACTGCCGATAATAGTGCTTCAATGGAAGCTATTACTTACGAATCATATGGTTATGGTGGTTGTGCCATCATTATTGAAGTTTTAACAGATAACAGAAATAAAGCAGCTCAAGAAATAAAATTTATTCTTTCAAAACATGGGATAGCTCTAGCTGGTATAGGTAGTGCTACTTGGGCTTTTACTAAAACTCATGAAGGATGGAATGCAAATACCACCATTCCCCTTTCTGAAGAAGACAAAAAAAAGATAGAAATACTCACTGAAGATCTTGAAGAAAATGATGATGTGCAGAATGTTTTTACGAATGTGGAGTAATAAAACAATATGAAAATCATCTCTATAGACCCCGGATATGAAAGACTTGGAATAGCTGTTTTGGAAAAAAAAGACAATGAAAAAGAAACCCTTCTTTATTCCGATTGTTTTAAAACTTCCGCAAAACTTCCTTTTATCTCTCGTTTAAAGGAAATAGGAAATGAAATTGAAATATTAATAAAAAAATTTTCTCCATCAGCCCTAGCTATTGAAACACTTTTTTTAAGTAATAATCAAAAAACCGCCATGCGTGTTTCCGAGGTTCGTGGAGCTATTCTTTATATTGCAACTATAAATAGTCTTGATATTTACGAATATACACCCCTCGCTATTAAAATAGCTACTACTGGTTATGGAAAAAGTACAAAAAATCAAATGATTGCCATGGTGCCTCGTTTAATAAAAATCAGTAAAAAAGTTACTCACGATGATGAATATGATGCTATAGCTGTCGGTATAACCTGTCTCGCATCTGATATTAAATCATTAAATACTTATCCACACTTGCAAAAGAGCTAGGATTTGTTAAAACATATGCATATTAATAACCAATTTATTAATTATGGATAATTTTGATAAAAATTTTGAAGAAAAAGATGAATTTGAAGGCGGTATAGACAAAACAGATGATATTGAAGATACGGAATCAGGCTTTCCACCGGAAGATATGTTTGGAGACGAAGAAGATTCTTTTTAAATTAAGCTAATTTTTATAAATCTACGCTTACCTATTTTAAGTGTTAGGTTTTTATTTATTAGATACTCAAAGTCTGTAATCGTTTCTCCACCAACCTCTCCTACAGCCCCTTCCCCTATTAATCTGCGTAATTCTCCTTTTGATTTTACGAGTCCTTGTTCAATTAGTACTTTTGAAAGGGTTTCGTTTTTATTTACCGATATTTCTTTTGTATCTTCTGGTATTCCACCTTTTTTAAAAGTATTCTCAAAATCTTCTTCTGCTTTTTCAGCCATTTCCTTACTGTGATACATAGAAACTATTTCTTTAGCAAGTTCAATTTTAATATTTCTTGGATTCTCTCCTGTGTCTAATCGACGTTTATTTTTTCCAATATCATTCATAGAAAGACGAGTGCAGTCAATAAAAACCTGAATGATACCAGAATCTGGTAAGGCCATTATTTTACCGAACATATTATTAGCTGTTTCATTAAGACCAACACCTGTGCCTAAACTTTTACTCATCATTTTTTCTCCAGTGATAGGATTTACTAAAAGTGTTGTTGTTAAAACAAATTTTTCACGATTAAGGTAGCGTCGCACAAGTGTACGACCAGCAAGCATATTAAAAGTTTGGTCTGTACCACCAATCTCCAAATCAACCATAAGAACAACTGAATCATACCCTTGCATAAGAGGGTAGAAAAATTCATGCACAAACAAAGGTTTATTTTCAGAAATCCGTTTTTCAAACATATCTCTCTGAAGCATCTGTTGAACAGTGAAATTAGATGCAATGTCAATTATTTTTTCAAATGTTAATTTAGATAACCATTCACTATTGAATCTAAATTCAATTGGATTTTCTTTATTTTCAAAATCAAGAATTTTACCAATTTGAGATTTAAAAGTAGCCAAATTTTTCGTAACTTGATCTTTTGTAAGCACTATACGAGTGGCCATTTTATCTGTTGGATCGCCAATCATTGCAGTAAAATCACCAACTAAAACAGTAATCTTATGACCTAATTTATGTAAACGCTCAAGTAGTAAATAATTTGTTGAATGACCTAAATGAACATAATCTGCAGTAGGATCTATTCCAACGTAAACACTTATTTTCTTACCAGACAACAAAACATCTTTGAATGCTTCTTTACTTGGATAAATAGAATCTACTGATCGTGTTAGTAATTCATCTATTTTTATTAAATCCGTATTCATACACCAAATATACCATATTTTGAAGATTTTGTGTTAATATGGATAGATAATGAGCTATAAAAGAAACCATAAAAAAAAGGTTTTTATAAAAAAAATTTTAATCATCTGCCTATCATTTTCCATTATTATTGCTGGAATGATGATTATTTGGCTTTCAAATTTTAAAATACCAGATTTAAGCTCATTTGATACAAGAAAAGTAAGCCAATCAACTAAAATATACGATAGAACAGGAACAATCTTACTTTATGATATTCATGAAAACACAAAAAGAACTGTCGTACCATTTGAGGATATTTCTAGAAACGCTAAAAATGCCACAGTAGCCATAGAAGACCCATATTTCTATAGTCATATAGGAGTAGAACCAAGAGCAATTATTAGAGCTTTTTTGGCCAATATTATGTCTGGTGGCTATGGTCAAGGTGGTTCTACAATAACCCAACAAGTGGTAAAAAATTCAATTTTAACAAATGACAAAACTATAACTAGGAAATTAAAAGAACTTGTCCTGGCTTTAAAATTAGAACGAGCTTTAACAAAGGAACAAATTCTTTCAATATACTTAAATGAAATACCGTATGGGGGTAGTGTATATGGTATAGAAGAAGCTAGTAAAGCATATTTTGGAGTAGACGCTAAAGATTTAACAATGGCCGAAGCAGCGTATTTAGCAGCCTTGGAACAAGCGCCAAGCTATTATTCTCCATTTGGTAGCCATCGTGATGAATTAGAACAAAGAAAAAATTTGGTTTTAAAGAGAATGTTGGATAATGGCCTTGCTACCCAAGATGAATATGATAAAGCTAAATTAGAACAAATAATATTCCAAGATAAAAACAATACCACTGGTATAAAAGCACCTCATTTTGTTTTTTTTGTTAAAGGTTACCTAGAAGAAAAATATGGAGAACAAGCAGTCAGAGAAAATGGGTACAAAGTGATAACAACCCTTGACTATGATTTACAACAAAAAGGTGAAGAAATGGTCAGAAAAGATGCATTAAACAATGCTAAAAATTTTCATGCATCAAACGCTGCTCTTGTAGCAATTGACCCTCAAACAGGTCAAATATTGACAATGGTGGGGTCAAGAGATTATTTCGACAAAGAGATTGATGGAAAATATAATATTGCTACAGCTCATCGACAACCAGGGTCTTCGTTTAAACCATTTGTTTATGCGACAGCTTTTAGTAAAGGATACACTCCAGAAACTATTCTTTTTGATGTAAAAACTCAATTTACACCAACTTGTGAACCTACTAATTTTACTAATGATAATGGTTGTTATTCCCCAAATGACTATGATTATAGATTTGTTGGTCCAATTAGTCTTCGTAATGCCCTAGCTCAATCGAGAAACATTCCAGCAGTGAAACTTCTTTACCTAGCTGGAATAAGTGACTCTTTGGAAACAGCAAAAAATATGGGAGTTAAAATAGCTGGTAATGCTAATGATTATGGATTATCTCTTGTTTTAGGAGGAGCAGAAGTTGCATTACTTGATATGACAAGTGCTTATGGAGTATTTGCCACTGAAGGGATAAGAAACCCAGCAACACCTATTCTTAAAATTGAAGACAGTAAAGGAAATATTATAGAGCAATTTGAATCTCACCCAACACAAGTACTAAATCAAAATGTGGCTCGTCAAATATCAAACATACTATCTGATAACAACGCTCGCATACCGGGATTTGGAGTAAACAACAGACTTAATGTTCCAAATAGAGATGTAGCAGCTAAAACAGGAACAACAAACGATTTTAGAGACGCATGGATAGTTGGATACTCTCCACAAATAGTGGTTGGTGCATGGGCTGGAAATAACGATAATTCATCTATAGACCAAAAAGCTGCAAGTGTGGCGATTGCTCCTACATGGAATAATTTTATTAGTTACGCACTAAGAAATCTACCAAATGAATTATTTATACAACCAGAAAATACAAATTTAGAAGATATTAAACCTATTCTACGAGGAGTTTATGATTTACATAATATTTTATATTGGGTAAATAAAGATGATCCAGTAGGTGAAATTCCTCAAAATCCATCGTTAGACCCTCAATTTAAAAACTGGGAATACTCTATACAATTATGGGCACAAAGATAAATTTATACTAGATTAGTAATATTAGGCGCTATTTCTTTAATAAGGTTTAAGATTTCTTTTTTCTTTATAAAGATATCATTCTTTATTAGAGGTGAAGCTTTAATTTTAACAACACCCTCTTTTAAAAAAACATCACTTTTACTAAAAGAAGTTTTATAATAATTAGATAAAACGAGAACTATTTTATCTTTTAATAAATTTTCTTCTTTACCTAAATCAATAAATTTTTCTAAGTTTTTAGAGATATGCATTATCTATTCATAGGCATTACTAAATACATAAAAGAAGAATCCCCAACTCCACGAATAATTACCGGTTTATTTAAACCATTAAACTGTAAAGAAACACTATCAACATCTATAGATTGAAAACAATCAGCAACATATTTGTAATTAAAATTTATCTCTATATCTTCACCTGAAATAGCAGATTTTATTGTACTATTATTTTCTCCAATATCATTATTTTTAGTTTTTAACTTAAAACTTCCAGAGGAAGGGGTTAGTTTTACATTTAATTGATGAAATTTATCAGAAAAAATATTTGAAATTTTTAAAGCATTAATAATATCTTGCTTTAAAATAATAGCTTCAGTTTTTAATTCTTTTGGAATAATTTGTTTGTAATCAGGAAAAACACCATCAATAATACGAGAAACTAGATAGACACCATCAAAAACAATAGCTAATTGATTTTTATTTGAAAACAAACTTATCTCACTATCAATTCCATCTAATATTTTAATTATTTCAATAGTATTTTTAAATGGTATAAGAATATTAGGAAAATCACCTTTCTTTTTAATTTTCATTTTTTTTTCAGCTAAACGAAAAGAGTCTGTAGCAACAAAAACAATAAAATCATCTTCATGATAAATAAAAATACTTGATAACTCTGGTTTTATACTAGAAACAGACGAACTATACCAAACTGATTTTAATCCTTTAATAAAATCTTTAGCTGATATATTAAAAACCTTATCTTTTTCTATTGTAGGAATGTTAGGAAAATCTTCATAAGGTATTGATTTAATAATAGCTGAACTACTCAATGTTGAAATAATAAGATTTCCAGAATCTGTTTTTAAGGAAATATTTTTATCATTAGGTAAACTTAAAAGAAATGAGTTTAAAATACTCCCATTAACAGCTACTATTCCCTCTTCAATAATTTTTACAGGCATTTCTATCTCCAAACCAAGATCAAGATTAGTGGCTCGTATTCTTAATATATTATTTTTTGCTTGTAATTCAATACATTCAAGAATTGGTAATGTTAAATTTTTACCTGTAGCTCTTTCTGCTGATGAAATAGCTATTTGTAATTTTTCTTTTAAGCATTCTATTTTCATATATAATTAATTATTACTACTATTATATGTGTGGATATGGGGATAAGGTTTGAATACTATTGATTTCATTGGTTTAAATTTAATAATATTATTGTTTTAGTTGTTGATAAATATTGTGAATAAAAGTGTTTTTTACTAACTATTTTATATGATTATTTTTTCCACATAATATTAACAACATATTAAATCAAAACATCGATCTTATTTGATTTAATTCTTGAACTAAAATATTATTAACCTTTATTTCATCTTTAATTTTACCACAGGAATGTATAACTGTGGTATGGTCTCTTCCCCCTAATTTTTCTCCTATTGAAGGGTATGAAATGTTAAAATCTTCTCTAAGAATGTACATAATGATTTGTCTTGGTTTTACAACTTCTTTTTTTCTAGTTTTATCATAAATACTCTCCTCTTCAATGTTATAAAATTGAGCGATAGTTTTTATAATATCCTTAACTACAACCATTTTTTTAGGTTTTAAGTCATTCTTGATTAAATTTTTTATTTCATTAAGTGATAATTCTCTTTTTTTAACTTGAGATTGGCAAATAATAGTGTTTAATACACCCTCAAGCTCTCTAATGTTACCATCTACTATTTGAGCTAAATAATCAATAATTTCTTTTGATAATGGACAATTATGTCTAATACTTTTAGCTTGGAGTATAGCTGTCCTTGATTCTAAATCTGGTGTTGGTATATCCACTATCATACCAGCTGCAAAGCGTGATTTTAAGCGATTTTCTAGGTTTGATATGTAGTTTGGATGTTTATCTGAAGAAAATACAATTTGTTTGTTTGAATCATATAAACTATTAAATAAATGAAATAATTCTTCTTGAATTTTTTCTTTATTTGAAAGAAATTGAATATCATCCATAATAAGAGTGTCGTATTTTCTATATCTTTCTTTAAATTCATTCATCTTTCCTGATTGTATAGAATTAACACAATCAATTGCGAATTTTTCTGATGTAAGGTAAAAGACTTTTTGCTTAGGGTAAGTTGCTTTGATGTGGTTTCCTACTGCTTGAATAAGGTGGGTTTTACCATGTCCAGTATTGCCGTATATAAAAAGAGGGTTATATACGATTTCTTGTTGTTTAATAACCGCTTGTGCAGCTGCGTGGGCTAATTCATTAAATGGTCCAACAACAAAAGAATCAAAGGTATATTTAGGATTAAGATTATCGTCTTTGTTTATATAGTAATCTTGTAAAGGTAATTCCCCATTCCAAGCTTGAGATGAGTAATTTTGTCCAAAATCTTTTTTGTGGGAGTCTTCTTTAGCTATAATATATTCTAAGGCTCGTATTCTACTATCTATATTTCTTAATAATTTTAATATAGTCTGATGGTATTTATTTAAAAGCCAATCTTTAACAAAAGCGTTCGGAACACTCAAATATATTACTCCTTCATCACTTTTTAGTATAAATGTATCTTTAAACCATGTGCTAAAATTAGCTTTAGAAACAGATAATTCTATTTCTACTAAAATAGAATCCCATAATTTATTTAGATCATTCATAAGTACAATTTAGTATATACTGCTCCTTTAAAAAAGAAACTTGTGAAAAGTATATAAATTGTTTATAATGTGTGAACAAGTTGTTTATAATAAAAATGTCATTCACATACAAACCTAAAAAAAGAAAACGAGCAAGAAGTCATGGATTTTTAAAGAGACAAAGAACCATTGGTGGAAAGAGGGTAGTTTCTAGGCGTAGAGCTAAAGGAAGGAGTAGGGTTACCGTATAAGATATGTCTTCTTTGTTTTTTACCTTTCGAGTTGTTTCAAAAACATTCAAAAAAGGTCGTAAATACGCAGTTGTTATTTCAAAAAAAATAGAAAAGTCTGCTGTAAAAAGGAATTTACTTAAAAGAAGGATTTTTTCTATTCTTAGAGATAATATACCGGAGTCTTTCAATGGTGCAATTATTGTTTTTCCCAAAAAAGATAGTAATAAATTATCTTTTTCTGACTTAAAAAAAGAACTTTTGTTAAAACATGTCCTTCCTATATAATAACTTTGTTTATGAACCTCTCTATAATGGATTAGTATTTCTTATTAGTATTTTGCCGTGGATAGATGTTGGGGTGGCTGTAGCACTTTTCACTGTTATAGTAAAATTAATATTGTTCCCTCTTTCTTACCGCTCTGTTAAAACACAGGTGAATATGAAAAAGATAGAACCTGAGTTAAACGCTATAAAATTAAAATTTCAAGATAAACAAGAACAAGCTAGACAGGTTATGGCTCTCTATAAAGAAAAAAAGGTTAATCCATTTTCAGGTTTTTTTCTTATTTTAATTCAAATTCCTATAATTTTTGCCCTTTATTCAATATTTTTACATTCTGGTCTGCCTAGTATAAATATTGATATGTTGTATTCTTTTGTGAAAGCTCCTATTTCTGTTGATATGAATTTTTTAGGTTTAATTGATATAGCTAAAAAGAGTATTATTCTTTCTTTATTAGCTGGTATTACACAGTTTTTCCAAATAAAATTTTCTATGCCTAAACCTGCTATAACTCCTAATAATTCAACGGCTTCTTTTAAAAATGACCTTGCGCGAAGTATGAGTTTCCAGATGCGTTATGTAATGCCTATTATAGTATTTTTTATCTCCTATAGTATTTCAGCGGCGATTGCTATCTATTGGTCTGTTAGTAATCTATTTATGATTGGTCAAGAGATATATGTGAGAAGAAAGATAAAAAAACAACCCTCTAATTAACTTCTAGTCCCCACAACGTCAAATCATTCTTATTTATAAAAATAAGATAGTTATCTTTTTCATCAAGTGAAAGATTTATTGCATCTATTTCTTGATTAGTAAGGTCTTTTAATTTTGCTAATTGTGTCAGTTCCCCATTTAGAGTATTAAGTTTCCAGATATCATCACTAAAATGCACCTTACCTTTATACCAATCATCTGGATATTCGGCAGTTTTTGAAGATGTTGGATTAGCACAATAAATATCAGTTTTTACAAAATTTCCCCAAACACATTTTTCTGGGAAGGTTTTTAATAGAAGAGCTTCTTTTTCACCAGTTTTTACATCATAAAGCTGTAGGCTAAAATCATTTTGATTAGATTGACTATAAAGTATCTTATTTCCATCACTATTAGCTAAAGTTGTTAGTCCTCTAATTTCTCCGATAGCTTTACTATAGTTACCGGTTTTTGTATTTAAAAAATAGGCATAACCAGAACTTTCTGCTGAGGGTTTGGTTGTGATGAGTATTTCACTGTCACTAAACCACTGTGTTAACCAGTTTTTAAAAGGAGAACTAAATATTTCTGTCTTTTGTGTTCCGTCTGCTTTAGAAATAATTCCATTTATTCCATTGCTATTTTCTTGAGTATAGAACATAAAATCTTTTTTAGGAGAAATACTGATTTGTTTTATGTCTTTTGGTAAAAAATTTCCAGTAACTGTTGTTTGCATGACGTTAATTAATGCAGTGGAGGTTGCGTTTTTTATAGGGATTATTTTTCCATAATAGCTTTCAATATAACTTTCGTCATCATTGGCGTATCTTATTACGAAGGAATTATTGTTTACCCATAAAGCTTCGTATATTTTAGGTATGGTTATGTTTGATATTCTAGTTTGATTTAAAGAATCGCTAACCGCTTGATAGATGTGTCCCGTTCCCCGCTCTGTGTAACGAATAGCTGTGGTACTTCCATTCCCTGTTGAAAAAGCTATAGCTCCCGCTGTTGGAACGATAGAAATCTGTCGGAGTTTTGGAACAGAAGTGCCGTTTGCTGTTTGGTAATTATCAGAATTATTAGCTGTTCCGTTTTCAGAAGAACTTACTGAGTTTCCATTTCCGAATGGAAAGATATTTTTTGTGGTGCTAGCTATTTTTTCAGGTGTGGGTGTTACTCCTTTGTTTAAATAAT
Organism: Patescibacteria group bacterium; assembly: GCA_024654575.1. GTDB lineage: Bacteria > Patescibacteriota > Minisyncoccia > Phycocordibacterales > PALSA-1337 > JANLHG01. The sequence goes on from JANLHG010000014.1 coordinate 27,533, forward strand.
AATAGATAAAACTAAGGAATCCTCCCAGTATGATGATTGCCAATATGATTATTAAAAATACACTTTTTTTAGACATTATTTTATTTAATGAAAACTGCTATCTAAAGAAGATTGAGTCTTTTCTGTTTCAAGTTGTTGCCTATTTTGTATTGATTGGTCTATATCTATTCCCGCTTGTCGTGCTTCGGTTCTAATTTGGTCTGCTTCTTTTGTAAAACCTTCTAACATTAATTTATCAGCTGCAGTGCGAGATTCTATACTAATTTGTATTTTAAGTGTTGTAGCTTTTGAATAGTCTTTATTTTTTATAGCTTCTATTGCTGCTATTTTGTTATTACCGATTTTCCCTATATTTATTCCTAAATCACGAGTAGCTTGAGCTTGTTTTTCTAGAATTGCTTTAATTTCCGGATCTTTTTCTAATAATGCTTGTCTTTCTAAATTTTCTGCATTAAGTCGTTCGATTTTTATTTGATCATTTAATGCTTTTTGTAAGTTTATTGCTTCCGAAGGAGGGTCTATTTTTATAGTAAGTTTATCAATTTCTAGATTTGAAAAATCAACCAGTTTTGGATTTATAGTATAAAGCAAAAGCCAAGCGCTGAGAGTCAAAAGAAGTCCTAATATCGCGTCCCATATCCTTTTTTTACCGTCTAATTTCATAGCTGGTATCCCAGACAGCATATATTCTAACCCCCCCCAAACAATCATAAGAATAGCAAAAGCAATAGCTATACCAATGCTAATTTTAAATATTGCACTCAGATAGGTAGATAAATCTGTAACAATGTTGTCTTTTATGAAAGGTAATGGTGCTAAAAGTTGATAATCCATTTTATTATTTTACTCCAAAATTAACTTTAAAATTAAATCTTGTTTTCTGAAAAAAATCTACGGTATTATTTACAACCAAAGAAATATCAGAACTACCAACAGTATCCCCTTCATGTCTTAAGATAATACTTCTATCAGTGTTGTCTGCAACATTCCCATTATTTATACTCCACTCATATTCTAAATTATTTTTACCTGTTACATCTGTAGAGAAAAAATATGGTGATGCTAATAATACTATTTCGTCTTTAGAAAGAGCCAACGGTGAAGTTATGGCTTTATTATATAATATTCCGTAGAGAGGATCATCTTCATATATTATTGGTTCGGGATTTCTTGCTGATAGAGTGATGTCTTTTGTTGCTTTTAAACCATCTTCTGCGGTACTCACTTCTACTTCAATGGTAGTTGGTTTTGATAGAACCGTACCTTTGAAAGTATAACTATCTTTCCCGAGACCAGATAAACTTCCTAAAACTTTGTAGTCCTGTTTCCAAGTGTATATCAAATTATTTGATTTAATACTCGGTACGGCTACAACTGTCACTGTTGATTGGGTGGTGTACAGAGCTTTTCCTTTATAAAAAGGTGGTGTGTAGGTATTTGTTTGCCAAAGTAAATCTACATAATTTGCTGTTTGAGCATATGTAGGTAAAGCTATTATAAGTAACAAAAAAAGAGAAATAATTCTATACATTACAACCTATTTTATCATAGTTTCTCCTCAGCTCTAACACTCATCCATGTGTATATCACGTCTCCAGACCAAGCGGGTAAGGCGTCGAGTAATGGAATTTCTTCTATTAGGAATGATAAACAGAGAGCCAAAATTCTATTTTTACTAAGTTTTACTCCTCGCATTAAAAAATAAAGCACCAAAGACATACCCATTACAATATCAATAAGGCGATTAGGTACAAGAAAAGGTGTAAGAAATACTTGTATTGTATCAACAGTAGCTGTGGCCCCAAGTACTAACCCCCATTCCACATTTCCTATTTTTGATTTATTAGCCATTTGATGCTAGTTCTTGTTTAGCTTTTTTAATTTCCAAAATTTGAGAAGGATTGGTAGTAATGATTTGGTCCTCAGTGTAAGAAGCGATAATTTTAATAGCCACGTGTTTTAATCCCACGAAGAATATCCCCTCACCTATATCTGATTCAAGGAGTAGATACTTTTCTTCGTCTGTCAGATTAAATGTTCTTTGGATGTTATCTATTGATGACGGTGACTGTTTTAGAAGAATTTGAATTGAAGAGTTGGTTATAATAGGTAATCCGTAAGGTGATTTTAGAAAATCATCTACGTCCTGTGTGATGGTTGCAAGTCCTAGGTAATATTTTCTCCCTCTTTTCGCTAATCCAAGGAGGAAAGATGCTGTATCTTCAGATTTCATCATCCACCACGCTTCATCAATCACTAAAAGGCGTTTTTTAAGATTTTTACGAATAGCATTCCAAATATAATGAGTAACAATATACATCGCCACTGGTTTTAATTCGTCTTCCATATCTCGTAATGAAAAAACAATAAATTTTTTATTGATATCAACATTAGTTGGACGGTTAATGAAGCCAGACCAAGTTCCTTTTGTATATTTTGAAAGTCGTTGCACAAGCGATTCGGCACCTTCCATTCCAGCTAGTACCAATTCAAAATCCGACATAAGTGGCGGTTCTACATTAGCAAAATCTGATTCAGGAGAGATATCTTTAAGTGCGTATGTTTCAGTTATGGCTCTATCAATAATTGCATCTTCTTCTTGTGAAAGTCCTCCGAGCATAATTCTAAAAAGTCCCACAAGGTTGATTATGTTTGAACGAAGGACATCGGCCGATGATTCATCTTCTCTAGCTACAGGCAAATCAAACGGATTGATATGATGTTCGGAATTAAGAGAAATATTAAAATATTTTCCTCCAGTGGCCTCTGCCATATACTCGTATTCTTTTTCTGGGTCAATAACAATAACTTCTGTATCAAACATAAGAGTTCGTAGAATTTCTAGTTTAGTAGCATATGATTTTCCAGCTCCAGCTTTGGCAAAAGTCACAGAATTGTAGTTTTCTAAAAGAAATCGGTCAAAAAGCACTAAACTTGAATTATGACGATTAATACCATATAAAATTCCCTTATCTGAAGTCAAGTCAAAAGAAACGAAAGGAAATATTGAAGATAACGGCGATGAATTGAGTTTTGAGTGAACACTTAATTCATCTGTGGCTATAGGGAGGACACTTTTATATCCCTGTTCCTGTTGAAATAGAGCTGGTTTTAGATAGACAAGTTTTGCTTCAAGTATTGATTTAATTTCCGATTCAATTTTATCTAATTCCCCATCGCTATCTCCGTATAGAGTAATATAAACACCAACATCAAAAATCTTTTCCTGCGCTTGCATAAGATTATCTCGCAAACTTTCAAGATCTCTGTATGCTGTGTCGAGCATTGGGTCTCTCACTAATCCCTTTTCTTCTCTCACATTAATCTGACTTTGTACTTCTGCCACCTTTTTCTGAAATTGACGAAGGACTTTTGCTGTTTCAACAGGATGAATAAAAATTGAAATATTAAATACCTTATCTAAATTGATAATTGGAGCGAACCATGAATCGGAAAGATATCGTGGGTATGAGATAACGAAAAATGTTCTAGCTATTTTTTCTCCTAAATTTATTTCTTTTGGTGTTATTTTAAGAGCAGATGGTGCAATAATATCTTTCAATTCCAAAACACCCGCCTCATATATTTCTTGAGGTAAAATAGAAGTTATTTGAGGTGCTTCTTCCTTTTTTCCAAAAATTTTATTTAAAAATGACATATTAATTTACTTGAATTGGTTTTTCTAAATCACCAGGATTAAAGATTTTATAAAATAGTTCAACGATTTCTTCTGTTCCTAACTGAACTACTCTTACTCCACATCGTACTAGCCCCTGTTCCACTACCGACATTCTTTGTTCAAGTTGACTTCTATTTTCTTCAAAATCTTCCACTTTTTCTTTGGCCATGTCTTTAGAATCAGTTTTTTTACCAAATACATTCCCGATGACACTTTTTTTACCCTGTAAAACAGATGGAGAATAAGGAATTACTATAAAAAAACTTTTCGTCATAATATTTGAGCTTTCTGTAAAGGCCTTTATAAATTCAATATATTCTCGCGTTTGAATTTTCATCAGTTCCCCCACTTGTTCTTTGTAACGGTCCTCTAAAAGGGCTATATATGGTCGTATATCTAGTTTTTTTGATTGAACTACTATTTGCACAGAAAAATCTAACGAGTTTAGAAAATTTTGAAATTGAAAAATTATAGAATTTTGTTCATCTGCTGATTTTAGAGCAAAATTCAAAGACGAAGCCATTATAATGGAACGCATTGAGCCATCCTTAAGGACTACAATTCCGTCACGCACTTCTTTAATTGGAACGAAATCTTGTGTGGTTTTTGATGATGTGCTTGCCATTTGTTTTTATTATACCTTATTTTTCTTAGACTCGTTGTACATTTCTTTTACTCCGGGTGTAGAAACTTCATTTATATCTAAACTCCACGTCAGATCTTTTAATTTGCTATCTGAAAGTTTTGGTATGAAAACAGATGGTTGTGAGGCCTCGTCTTTTTTATGGACAATTTTTCTATCTTCCTTTTTCCATATGTATAATTTATTTCCCAGTGCATATTTTACTGCTGATTCAACAATTGAAATGAACGGTTTGCTATTTATTTTATAAAAAGCTAAGGCCAGTGAAAATCCAATCACTATCGCTATGATAGGCAATGCAATGTAAATGTATAAAATAGCGTAAATTATATAAGATAGACCCGCTCCCCCAGCAAGATAAATGAACTGTTTTAGAGTCAATGGTCCGAATATTTTATCTTCTATTTCTATAAATTGTGGTACTTGAAATTTCATAAATTAGATTATTATATTTTATTAATAGGTTCACGATATGGGTCTACTTTGTACTCTTTTTTCGTTACAGGTGCAGCAAGTATGCTATCTATTTTTTTCAAATATGCAGGTCCTTCAACTTTATTAGGAGCAGGCAATTCATTTCTAGTATCAATAATGGCTTCCACTTTCTTTTCTTCTTTTTTCACTTCAAATGATTCTTCTCTAGCCAAAACTGGATTTTCTATCTCATCAAGAATTTGTTCTTTGGAAATGGGTTCTTCAGAGTTATTATCTTGCATAAAATGACGAACTGATAATAATATTTTTTCATTTGCCTCTGATGCAATTTTTTCTGCGTCTGATCTAGATATTTCAAGCCTATTCTCAATATTTTTTATGTAATCATTTGGTTTTGTAATACCCAACATCAGTAATCTTGTTTCGCTATCTAATTCTCCAATTTGGTCTATATGTAAATTAAATTCTTTTCCAATTTCAATTAGATTTTCATACACTTTAGGTGAAGTGATCGCTTTTTGGAATTCTTCAGGCAGATTTTTTAATGTTGTTTTTGTATCCATATTTTTGTTTAATACCATATACCTCGTGCCCCTGGACTATTTACATAACCGTATGCACTGTGGCCGACAGGAATCAATGTCGCTAACGCTCGTCTATCTGCAAAAGCAAGGTCTTCCATATCTTTAACTTGAGATGTTTTAAGATGAGATACTACGATGGGGTTTGTAAAGTTAGGAGTTCCTAAACTAACAATTTCTTTTCCGGTCATTTTTGAAATAATATTTTTTACTGTAGTTGAGTCACCGCTGCCGATAGCATTAATAAGTAATTGTCTTTTGGCATTTTTAATTGTAATTTTATCTGCTTCTGATCTTTCACCTTTTTCTATTTCATCTAATTCTCCTTTACCTAAATGCTGGGTGACTAATGGATTGGTAATTGTTTTGGTGTCTAGTTGTGCTTTTTCTTTAGTACTCATTTTATCTAGAGCATCTTTTACTGCAGTTGCGTTACCGGTAGCCATCGCCACTTTTAGATCTTTAACTCTGTCAATGATGCGTTGTTTTGTGGCAACATCTTTTCCTTGCTTAACGCTATCAATTCTTGATTTTGAACTTCCAAATTTAGCACTAGCTAATGCTCCTGTGCTTATTTGACGAAGAGATCGTCCGGCAACACTATTCCCAAATGATGTATTTTCAAGTGCTTTGTCTAATGAATGACCAACTCTACCAACCGTATTCCTTCCCACAAATCCCTGACCCATTTTTCTTAATGATTGCCCCCACCCCTTTAGTGTACTTGCTCCCTGAACTCCTAGTTTATCAGCAATAATTAAACCAGCGATTAAGAAAATAATAACTATTAGAAAATTGAGAATAACCACCACCGAACTAGCTCCTGTTCCAGCTCCGCCTGAGAATGCTTGATTGAATGTAGGGCTGACATCAGACCCGCCATTTAAAACCTTTTTGAAAGTCGGGTCACTTAAGATTCTTATACCTATGTAAGTGACTAAAAGATAGGCAGGTGCGAATATAGCTTGTTTATGAAGAGTACTCCACCATTGGTCAGCATAAGACTTTGTTCCCGGTAATACTCCGCTTACATAAGCTAGTGGAGAAAGAGCCATAAGAATAATGAGAACGACTATGCGAATAGCAAAAAGAACTGCTGCGGCGAAAAATACGAAAGCAGCTACAAGCATTACGATTGAACCCATAATTGTGGTTGTAAAGATGTGTTTATTATCAATACCAGTAGGTGCTCCTCCAGCGAGTTGAGTTGGTTGATTGTAATCTAAAGTGGTTTGGATCCATAGTTGTTGCATAAAGACATCTGAAAGACAGCCATCAGCACATTCTTCAGCATTAGGTGTCATTGCATTGTAGAATTGTAGAGCTACTATGTTTGATGCATCAATAATTATCTTGGTGAAGAATAAACTGAAGTTTATAAGAAGTCCTGCAATGACAATATTGACCAACAGTTTTTTTGTGCCCAGTCCGTCAAGTCCTAAAATCATTGAAATAGCTTGATAGATGATAAGGAAAATGAAAAACATTGTGGCAAAATCCCGCACTGTTTTCCAAGCGAGAGTAATAGCTGGTATTTGTGCTACTAATGTGGAAATATTTAGTGTCCATTTGAGAGAATAATTTAGAAGAATACCAGCAATCCATAATACTTTACTAACAAGAGTCATAATGACATTTCCAATTATTCCAGAAGCATTTTCTATGGCACTTTTCCCGATATCACCTATAGTAAACCAATCACCAATTCCAGCGTAAGTAATTTGTGGAAAAATAATAGTATAATTGGCTACTAGAATAAAGAGAACTATGAAAATGTATATTAGTATTTTTTTCATCGTATTAATAGCTGACATTGTTGCAGTTTTATATTTGCTTGGCTTTCAAGAACGGCCATTTTTGTAATAATATCATCTCTGTCTACTTCTGAATTTACCACTGCTGTAGTATCGTGAAGAATTTGATTTTGAATAATATTTTGGTAATCAGAAGTGGGTGTCACAGTATCATTTACAGTTTTGGCATTGTTTATCAGAGTTTTAGTATTGTTTAATTTTATAAGATTATCATTTGAATCAGAAACATCTTTAAGTAAAGGCTCTGCTAAAGGAGTGATGGATTGGGCAATCATATCCCCTATTTCAACTATTTGAGCTTGAGTGAATGCTGTAGAAGATTTTTGTTGGTAACAACTCTGAGCACTGACTAGAAGATTTTTTGCTTTTATAACCGCTGAAAGCGAAGCGTTCTTATTTTGGTTGTAAGTTGTTTCTTCTTTTATTGAAGCATCAATGCCTTTAATGGATTCTGTTTTTATATTTTGTAAAGCTTGAATATCTTCAGGGCTTTGTTGTTGAGATATTTTATTTATATATGAGGTGCTGTCAAAACTTCCTGACCCGCTTGTACCTTTTAATCCGCTTCCTCCAGTAATTACCGTTTTGATTAATTGAGCAAAAAGGGCGTTCACAATTTCATTAAATTCATCAGCTAGTTCAAGTTGTCTAACTCCAGACCCTAAAACGTTTTCTAATCCGCTTTCTATGACCGTACCTGGAGTTTGAATTTCGCAATGTTCTTCTGCTACATACCCTTCACCTGTGCCCTCAAAAGATCGCTCTGGTCCAGTATATGTTCCTTCTCCTGTTCCCTGATCTGGTCGCTCTTCAGTATTTTCACGGCCGGTTTTTTTACAAGACTTCCATGAAAGAAATCCTTTACCCCAATCAATTTCTGATTTTCGTGCTGCTTGTTTATTAGCAATTCTTAACGAAAGTTCTTCTTCTGCTAAAAGAGAAGCACCGATGTAATTATTTTGTGGTTCTTGAGTTAATGAAAGCCAATTTCCCCAACCGCCATTGCTAAAGTTGCCTTTTATAAAACTATTATTAAACCCATTTCCTGCATTTGTGGCATTATTTACAATATCAGTAAACGTACAAGTAATTTTTTGTTTAAAAGGACGATATCTAAAAGCTAAAGCGATACGAATATCTATACTAAAAGGTTTACAAAGAAAATTAAGGTCAGACGAACCCTCTATAAACTTCCCTATCTCTTGGTCAGCTATGTCTACAAACATTCCTGCTGGGTCGGTAACGAAAGATGGGTTGCCGTCAAAGCCAGAGTTTATCCAGTTGACTATACTCGTGGTCATCTGACGAATAATAGCTTTAGCAATGTACCACGCGATGCCGTCCAAAACGGTTTCTTTGTATTGCAAAGCATATTGATAAATATTTGAAGTGACACTTTTAGTTGCCGTTATGGTATTTTGGATAAGATTAGTGGGGTCAAATGTAATGTCTCCTATACCAAACAAAGCTTCACTTTTTTTAGGATATGATAAAAAAGTAGTAGGAATAACGAGAGAAATTACAAGTATGAAGCTTATTATTTTTTTATTTAATAAATTAAACATGATTTTTTATCATTGACTCGATACTCGTCCGAAAACATATCCCTCATCACTTGGTAAAAACGGTATTTTTTGTTGTACGACAAAATTTTTCAAATCTTCCAGTGTTTGAGCGAAAAGAGGTAGAATATCGCCGTAGTGACCAAAACCTTTTAGAGAAAAAAGAGGGTCTGAGTACATCGTTCTCATTGACTTAATGGTCGATATCATATCGCTTAAACTATTTAGTAAAGCAATTTGAACATTAACAGCACTTGGAGGCACTTTTATTTTTAAAGAATATGAAAGGATATCGCTGTAACTTTTAATCAATGGGTCAAGTTCTTTTATTTCATCTGGATTATTATGTAACATACTGTCTTGTGCAATAATCGCCGGATCTTTGCTTGAGATTGAATAAGTCATAAGTATATGTGCCATTTCATTGGCGTATTGTTTAATAGATGATTCATTATCGGTACTTAATTGCAAATCTTTTTTACTATAAATACCTGTATTAACGTCAAGGTTTTGATTTTGTAAAATGTTTTGTACTAAACCAGTTTGATTATTGATATCCATTGGAACCCCACCCTGTTTCATAGTCATATATTTACTGAAGATACTTCTAGCAAATTTATCTGTTTCGGATAAATTAGATTGAGAGACTCCTGTATTTTTTGGTTCTAAAGGATGATCAGCCAAACTATCGTTTGGTCCAGGAATGGTTGGGTTTCTTCCCTCTTTTACTTCTTGACCATCGGGTATCTTATCTCCGTCAGAGTCCTGATTATGTAAGTCAGTTTTCCAGAGTGTCTCTTCCCAATCTTTCAATCCATCATTGTCAGAATCTTTATTAGCTAGTTCATTAAAAGTTTTTTCATTTGCAGTTATTGTTGCTAGTGAGTCAATTTTTTGAGGAATATTATTATAATGAACCAACACAAAAATCCCTCCGAGAACAAATGTAGAGGTAATAAAAACAATACCAATTTTTTTGTGGCTTATAATCAAAATATTTTTTGGTTCTACTCTCTATTATAGCAAGTAAACTGTGGATTTTATGTGGATAAGATGTTGAAAGTAATATCTTTCCACTGAGCTAATGTTATAGTTTCTGCTCGAGCTGTTAAAGGAATTAAAAGTTTATCAAAAATATTGACAATTTTTTGTTTTTCTGTGATTTTTTCCAAATTATTTACTAAAAATTTTCTTTTGTGAGCAAATCCAGCTTTGACAACATCAAAAAACCCTTTTTCATCAAAATTATCAAAAAACTTTTTGGAAATATCATCAATAAGTAAAATTGCGGAATCAACTCTCGGGATAGGAGAAAAAAATTTAGCTTTTATGGTATTGATGTATTTGGGATTTCCGTATGCTTTGACACTTATTGATAAAATACTTTCCTTTCCATCCTTTGAACATATTCTTTGAGCTACTTCTTTTTGCACCATAAGCACCATAAGTTTTGGTTGAATATTATTTGTAAGAAATTGGCGAATTACCTCACCTGTTATGTAATATGGGATGTTTGCTACAAGCTTGTAACATGAAGTATGAAGCATGAAGCGTGAAGGATTAAATTCAAGAATATCGGCGTTTACAAATTCAAATTTACCTTGAGTAATGAAATCAGCAAATTTTTCTTTAAGAAAATTGGTCAATCTATCATCTTTTTCAACAGCAACTACCTTCGCACCAGTTTGAAGTAATTGTTCGGTTAAAATGCCTTTACCAGGCCCTATTTCTAGGATTGTATCATTGGAGATTACACCTCCAGCTGATATTATTTCACGAACTGCCCCTTTAGATTTAAGGAAGTTTTGTCCTAAAGATTTTTTTGAATGAAATTGCATATTAGAAATCTATAAAAATTGCTTTGACACCTGTTTGTACGGAAGAATTTGTTTGGTCAGTATCTAATAATTCTTCATCAATATCGCTTATGAATTGTGACATAGTATTTGCTTTTTTTGAACCAAAAATAGTACGCATATGTGCATAAGTAAGATATATTTTTTTTCTTGCTCTAGTAAGAGCAACATAAAATAATCTTCGCTCTTCTTCTGCCTCTTCATCATTTACTTCGCTTTCATTAAATTTTTTATGAGGGAAAAGGTCTTCTTCAAGTCCAACAATAAATACATGGTCAAATTCTAGTCCTTTTGCACTATGCACAGTCATTAATTTTACAGCTTCTTGATTTTTTTCCAACTCGTCTTGGTCTGACGCCAGTGCTGCGTCTTCTAGAAGTTTTTCCATTCCATCACCAAGGGGTAATAAGTCATATTTTGTAGCGAGTGTTACCAATTCTCTTATGTTTTCGAGTCTTTCCTGATCTTCTTCGGTTCCATTTTTTAAAATTTTTTCTAAACCACTTTCTTGAAGAATAAATTTAATAATTTCTGATGGTTTATTTTTTAAAACCATTTCTTTTATTTTTAGTAATAACATTCTAAAGTCGGTAATTCTTTGTCTCATTGCACCGGTTAATTCAGTTTCTTTTCCTGATAAGATTTTGAGCAAACTTACTTTTCCAATTCCTCGAGGAGGTACATTTATAATTCTTCTTATATCCACTAAACTCTCTGGATTAAGTCCTGCTCGAACGAAAGAGAGTATATCTTTTATTTCTTTTCTTTCAAAAAATCTTGTTCCCAAAATTTGATAAGGCACGTTTTTAGAGAGGAACAATTCTTCAAGTGCTCGTGACTGAAAATTGGCTCTGTAGAGCACTGCAATCTCTTTTGGTGATATATTACTTGCTATCAAATCTCTACTAGTATCTGCAACAAAGCGTGCTTCCTCTATTTCATCATATCCAGCATAGACAGTCACTTTTTCTCCCTCTTCATTTTCAGTGAATAATCTTTTTTCTCTTCGCATAGTATTTTTTTCAATGATGCGGTTTGCTACTGTTAAAATAGTTTGTGTTGAGCGGTAATTTTGTTCAAGTAAAATAACTTTTGCATTCGGGTAATCTTTTTCAAAGTTTAGTATATTTTCTATAGTAGCTCCTCTCCAGCTATAAATCATTTGATCAATATCTCCAACACAACAAATATTTTTATGTTTTTCAGATAAAAGTGTAGCTATTTCATATTGTGTTTTGTTAGTATCTTGATATTCATCTATGTGAATGTATTGCCAAATATTTTGGTAGTATTCTCTAACTTCTTTATTATTTTTTAATAAAAAAGCAGTTTTAACTAATAAATCGTCAAAATCTAAAGCATTTTCTTTTTTTAAAATCATTTCATATCGTTTCCATATATCTGAAACAACTTTTGTGAAATATCCTTTATTTTTATCTTGATATTGTTCCAGACTTATCATATCTCCTTTATTGCGAGATATGATGCTTATAATTTTAGCTGGTTCGTATTGTTTAGGGTCTAATCCTGCTTCTTCTAAAGCGTCTTTAATAGCTCGTTTGGAGTCATTTTTATCATAAATAGTAAAATTTCTAATTATTCCTAATATTCGTGAATTTTCTTTTAATATATGAACACCTAGAGAGTGAAAGGTGCTCATAAAGGGTTTTTCTTGATTATTGATCTCTAAAAGTTTGTCAACTCTTTCCCTCATTTCTTTAGCTGCCTTGTTTGTAAAAGTAATGGCCAAAATTGACCTCGGGTCTATTCCACTATTGATTAAATTCAAAATTCTATGTGTAATAGTTTTTGTCTTTCCAGCTCCCGCTCCTGCAATGATTAAAAGAGGTCCATTTTTATGCATTACCGCCTCTTTCTGCTCTTTGTTAAGCCCTTTTGTGTGATCCATAGTATTACTATATCATGGATAAATTTTTTCTTTATTTTTGTCCACTTTAGCTAGGTTGACTTTTAAATACCTATAGGTATTATAGAAGTTATCACAGTTAATTCCGATTAAAATGGCTTTGTTAAGCCATTTGTTTCTGAAAAGGTAGTTAATAACCGATTTAGGCTTATTTTAAAAAAAATAAAAGATTTTATCGCTAAATACGGACATAAGCAGGCACAAAAAGTTGTTTTGCTTTTGTTGATTATGATAGTTCCTTTTCAAGTTCAGGCAGGTTTTTTGTCTTTTGTTTCTGGTTTTTTTGGTAATACTAAAGTAGAAGCGGATACTACAAATGAGCCAAACTCTCAGAATATGGCTTTGCTTCACGCTGCTATAAATACAGATCCAAATCTTTCTAAAGGTACAAGTGAGATTGTTATTGTTGGAGGTAGTGCTCTTTTATCTGAAAATGGACCTCTAGGAACAACTGCTGACATACAGGAAGAACATATCAATACTCAAATTAGTGTTTACGTGGTCAGAGAAGGTGATTCTTTAAGTAGAATCGCCCAACTTTTTAATGTGTCTGTTAATACTATTTTGTGGGCGAATGATTTACCTACAGGATCAAATATCCAACCAGGACAGACATTGGTTATTCTTCCGGTCTCAGGTATTAAATATGCGGTTAAAAAAGGTGACACAATTGAGTCTATAGCTAAAAAATATAAAGCAGATGTTGACGACGTGTTAAGTTATAACGGTTTTGCTAAAAATACTCAGTTAGAAATAGGTAATGAATTGATTATTCCTGATGGCGAGATAGCTTCAGTTACCAAGAATGTAGTATCAAAAAAATCTAAAAGCAGTCTGCCTGGTTATTCAGGATATTATATGCGTCCGATTACTGGTGGGTATAGAACACAAGGAATTCATGGTTATAATGGCGTAGATCTTGCTGATTCAATTGGTACACCTGTTTTTGCAGCTGCAGATGGTATAGTCATTATAAGTAAATCAGGTGGTTGGAATGGTAGTTATGGAAGTTATATAGTAATCTCACATCCGAATGTTACTCAAACACTGTATGCACACTTAAGCGGTAATATTGTGTCAGTTGGCGATTCTGTAAAGAAGGGTCAACTTATAGGACTGGTAGGTTCAACAGGTCGTTCTACAGGTCCTCATGTTCACTTTGAAATTCGTGGAGCAGTTAATCCTTTTTAATTTTTTTTCCTGACAATTCAATAGATTTGATAACAAGAGTATCCATAGCATCTACAAAATATTCTGGAAGATTACAATTTTTTTTGAAGTAAGACAGCTCTGTACATCCAATTATGATTATATTACATCCTTTTTCTTTTAATTCATCAGCTACTTTCATAAAATCTTTTATATCACCCTTCCCTTCTTTTTTTATTCCGTTGTAAATTATGTCCATTAAAACTTCTTGATTTTTTTCTGATGGGGTAATTGTTTCTATATTATATTTTTTACATTCATTTTCGTATATTTTTGAATTTATAGTTCCATCTGTGGCCATTATTCCTATCTTTTTTATTTCTGTGTAATTTTGTGTGGCATATTTTAGGCTTTCTTCTATCATATTTATTATTCGTATTTTTGTTTGGGATTGTATTTCATGATAAAAAAAATGAGCAGTATTGCATGGTATAGCTACTATTTCTACACCTATTTTTTCTAATATCTCCAAATCTTTTTTAATTTGTGAAATAAATGGTTCATATTCTTTTGATTCTATAGCTGTAGTTCTATCAGAAATACTACTATGATTTAGTATGACTAAGTCTAAATGTTCTTGATCCGATGAAGTATCTGTTTTTTCTACTATTCTAGTAAAAAAATCAGCAGTTGCTTCTGGTCCCATCCCCCCAATTATTCCTAATTTATAGTTAGACATAGTATTTTTTATATTTAATAAAGTGACTCAAATGTGATTTTAATAAGTATAACAATCTTTTTACTTTATAATCATTTTTATAAAATAATGGATTTATAAAATCTTTTTTTTGTATAAGTAATTTCATTTCGTTTTTTAATTCTTGAGGTTTTACATACTTGAATGCTACTTTTATCGGAACAACAAGCCATAATTTTTTGTTTTTAACTACGGTAAACTCAAGCTCTTTGTTGTAAATGTAGTCATCTACTAGATATTTTGCTAAATTATACCCTGCTCCAGTAACATAAAAATTACTTCTACCCTGTCTTAAATTTATTTCAAATATTTTATATTTACCATCTCTGGTGTCGTATTTAATATCAAAGTTTGAAAAGCCATAGAAATCTATGTCTTCTAAAAACTTTTTTATTTTGTTTATAAGTTCATCATTAATTTCATTTATGATGACGGCGTGATTTCCTAATCCGTGAGGTGTGTGTTCTTCAAGGAGAACATGTCCTAACGCCATAAGTTTAACTTTTTTATTTTTATCAGAATAACAAGTCATAACATGCATATATGTATCATCTCCGGGTATGTAATCTTGTATTATTAATGTATCTTTATATCCAGCGTTATAAATTTCTTTCAAAACTTTATTTAGTAGTTCATGATTGTTTAATTTGTAAACTTTCTTTTGGCTAGTAAAAGAATTGTTCCAGTATTCAACGCTGTTAGATGGTTTTACAATGACAGGAAAGTTAAATGGTAAAGTGAAATTTTCTCCCATTTCTTTTTTATGTATAAAAGTTTTTGGGTAATCAATATTGTGTTTTTGACATATTTCATAAAATTTCTCTTTTTTTATGAGTTTTTCCATTATTTCATAGTCAATATATGGAATAATAAAATTATTAGGAAGTTTATATTTATTTTTACTTATTAAACTAACATAATTATCTCCACAACCAATTAGTATAAGTTTTTTATTTTTATTTTTTAATGATATTTCGTTCATTATTCTCATAAAACAATCATCTTCGTCTATCGTCTCTATTGCTGTGAAGTCTATGATTTTGCTGTTATAGCTAGGTCCGTTGCTATATTTTCCTATTACCATTGATTTTATTGAGTATTCTTCATGAAACGCTCTAGCCATACTGTAAGTATTGATATCACTACCAAGTAATACTGGTATAAAATTTAATTTTTTTATTATCATCGTTTTATGAAAAATTCCTCATACCACACCAAAAATGTGAATATTGCCCATATTTTTCTTGAGTTATTTTTTCCCTTTCGGTGTTCATCTAACAATCTCAGTATTTTTGTTTTATTAAAGTATTTTTCAGCAATTTCAGATAGAAAGTGTTTTTTTATAATATTATAGTATTTATCTTCCCGCAACCATTCAACTAATGGTAAAGGGAAAGCCATTTTTTTTCTATCAGCACTAATTTTGTTAATTTCTTTACCAGCTGCTTCTCGTAAAGCTAATTTGGTATTTTTTTTGTTTACTTTATATTCAACAGGTATCGTGCTTGCAAGTTTAAATATTTCAATATCTAAAAATGGCACTCTTAGTTCTAATGAATTTGCCATACTCATTTTATCGGCCTTTAACAATATTTCTTGAACCATCCAAAAATGAATATCTATATATTGCATTTTGGTTATGTCGTCATTATTTTTTACTTTATCGTAAAAAGGTTTAACATAATCTTGAGGAGATTTTGATTTATACTTATTTTTTAGTACGTTTCCTCTTTCTTTTTCATTGAATAGATTACTATTTCCAATATACCTTTCTTCAATTGTTTTACTTCCCCTTATTATAAAATTTTTTCCTTTGAAATAAGGTAATGGTTTAACTAGTAAAGCTAGAAATTTTCTTATTGATAAAGGCAATTTTTGGTAATTTTTTAAAGACAATGGTTCTTGGTAGACATTGTAACCACCAAACATTTCGTCAGCTCCCTCTCCAGATAAAACAACTTTTACATCTTTTGAAGCTAATTGAGAAACGAAATATAATAAATTTGCACTTGGGTTCGCCAAGGGCTCATCAAGATGGTATTGCACGTTTCCAACATTAGAAAAATATTCTTCAGAAGATACTATTTTTGAATAATTTTGGACACTTATTTCTTGAGCAAATTTTTTTGCATCATTTGATTCATCGTATAATTTATCATCAAAACCTATTGAATATGTCCGTATTTTTTCTGATTTTGATAGTTCGTATGTTACATAACTAGAATCTACTCCACTTGATAAAAAAGTTCCAACCTCCACATCACTTATTTTGTGAGCAGTTACTGATTCGGTAACGGAATTTGAAATATGGTCTACAAAATAATCCATATTTTTATCATTTTCTATATTAAATTCTGGTGTAAAATATCGAATTATTTTTAATTCCCCACCTGATGGTGTGTTTCTGTATTCAAAATAATGGGCGGGTGGTAATTTATAAACATTTTTGAAAAAAGTCTCATTTCCAGGAACGCAACTAAATGTCAAATAATCTGGTAGTTTTTCTTCAAATAATTCTTTTTTGAAATCAGGATGAGATAAAAAACCCTTTATTTCTGAGCCAAACATAAAAGTTGAGCCCATTTTTGTGTAATAAAAAGGTTTAATTCCGAAGAAATCTCTAGCTCCAAATATTTTTTTTTCTTTGTTATCCCAAATTACAAAAGAAAACATTCCCCTTAACTTGCAGAGTAAATTTACACCATACTCTTCATATCCATGAATTAACACTTCAGAGTCACTTTCTGTGCTAAAAACATGACCTTTTTTGATTAATTCTTGTTTTAAAAATCTATAATTGTATATTTCTCCGTTAAAAACCAAAACCTTTGTTTTGTCTTCATTAAACATTGGCTGAGAGCCGTTTTTTAAATCAATTATACTTAATCTTCTAAACCCTAGAGATATTTTATCGTCAATATAAGTATCTTCTGAATCTGGTCCCCTATGAGAAATAGCCTTCAACATGTTTGATAGCACGTTTTTATTATCTTTAGTAGTTCCTGTGTATCCTACAAAGCCACACATATGCAATGGAGTATAGCATATTTACACATTAAACCCGATTGACTTTGAAGACTTTGATGGTGTTGCAAGTAATTGTTTAATTGCATCAAAGACGATACGGAATTGTTGGTCATATTTTTTCTCTAATTTTTCAATCTGTTCTCGAAGTTCTTTGTTTGAAGCGATAAGTTCTCGTATTTTGGTAAAAGTTCTAATAATTTGAATGTTTACTTGAATTGCGCGTTCGCTGTTTAAAACACTAGAAAGCATAGCGATTCCTTGCTCTGTAAAAGCATAAGGTAATTTTCTTAATCCCATTTTATCTGAATTGGAAGTCACAAAATGTGACTTCCAATTCTTAAATTCTTTTAACGACAATTGAAACATAAAGTCAGTTGGAAATCTCGCAATGTTTCTTTTTACCGCTTGATTAAGTTTTTTGGTTTCAACTCCGTAAAGTTTAGATAAATCTCTATCAAGCATTACTTTTTTGCCTTTTATAAAAAAGATTTTATTTTCTATTCTATCTTGAGGTAGTAATACTAGAGATTTCATAACTAATTATTAATCTGCTTTGGTCGATATTGTAATGCCTCAGCAATGTGAGATATTTCAACGTGTTCTTTTTTTGCTAAATCAGCTATGGTGCGAGCTAATTTTATAACACGATGATACGCACGGGCGGA
Organism: Patescibacteria group bacterium; assembly: GCA_024654575.1. Lineage (GTDB taxonomy): Bacteria > Patescibacteriota > Minisyncoccia > Phycocordibacterales > PALSA-1337 > JANLHG01. The sequence goes on from JANLHG010000014.1 coordinate 45,628, forward strand.
AAGTCCTAATTTTGTCGCTGAAGCATTCAGTATATCTTTTACATTTTCTGATAAAGGTACCAGTTTTTCCAATTCTCGAGCATTCATCTGACTATTATTAGTAATTTTTCTTTTTATATTTTTGAAACGATTTTCTTGAATTTGCCTAGCTTTTAGAACACGTTCTTTTATTAAATTAGTTTTTTCTCCAACATTTTTAATATCTGATAGTTTTTTGTGGTCAATTGATCCAACTTCAATCCATAAATCAATACGGTCAATAATTGGGCCAGATATTTTTCGTTGATATCGTGTAAGATTAGATGGTGTACAGGTGCATTCCTTATCTTTTACTCCATGATTACCGCAAGGGCAAGGATTCATAGTTGCGATTAAAATAAAATCAGCGGGAAAATGAGCTGAACCTTTAACTCGCGAAATACTTATGGTTTTATCTTCTAAAGGTTGTCTTAGAGCTTCAATAACTCTTCTGTCAAACTCTGGGAATTCGTCTAAAAAAAGTACTCCTCTGTGGGCTAAGGTTATTTCTCCTGGTCTTGGTACTGTTCCACCTCCAACTAAAGCGGTATATGAAGCTGTATGATGCGGGGACCGTAGAGGAGGTTCAATAACTAAATCATCTACCAATACTCCCGCCACTGAATGTATAGCGGTAGTTTCTAGTATTTCATCAAAACTAAGTGGAGGAAGAATATGACAAAACGCTTTAGCAAGCATAGTTTTTCCTGTACCTGGTGGACCATACATCGCTATATTGTGTCCTCCAGCAGCAGCAATTTCTAATCCCCTTTTAGCTGTTTCTTGTCCTTTAATATCGGAAAAATCAATATTTAATTCTCTATCTTTGTAGTGTATTTGTGTTCGAGGTTGTATTTGTAAAGATATTTTTTGACGAATACTATTATCCTCCATCCTTTTTTCATTTAAATGATGAATAACATCTATTAAAGTACTAGCTCCGTAGATGGTGATATTTTCAATTAAGGCTGCTTCGCTGGTATTTTCTTTTGGTAAAAATATTTCGGTAAATCCACGTTTTTTAGCTTCTTCTACTAACGGAAGAACTCCATCTATGCGACGCAATTCCCCATTAAGTGATAATTCACCTAAAAATATTTTCTTTTCAGGATTAAATCTTATTTCATTAGAAGCTAATAAGTAGGCTATGGCAATTCCTAGATCAAAACTTGCTCCTTCTTTTTTGATATCAGCTGGAGCTAGTGATACTACAACTTTTTGATTTTTACTTTTAGGTGAAGCATATCCAGAGTTTTTCACTGCAGCTGATATTCTATCTCTAGCTTCTTCAACACCTTTATCGGGAAGTCCTACTATGGAAAAAGCATGAAGTCCTTTAGATAAATCTACTTCAATGGAAACGATATATGCCTTGAGGAGTGTTGTTTGTGCAGTGTATACTTTTGCGAAGCTCATTTTTTAGTGTTTCATATCAGCTATACAAGTAACTGCTGCTGGGTTGGCATCTAAACGCTCAATTTCTATCTGTTTTCCGCACTTTTCGCATATTCCATACTTATTGTCAGTAATTTTTTGTAAAGCTACCTTTATTTCGTTGAAACGTATCTCAAGTTCTTTCAAAATAGCACTATTGTCTTCGTAGGCCTCAATATTGTCAGCTGTTATATTTTCATCAGCATCATCTTCTTTATCTTTTGGTGGATTCGCTTCCCAATCGGCAGGATTAGAAGGATTTATATGTCCAACACTCTTTAATTCGTCTGTAACGATTTTTAATTCATTTTCGAGTAACTTTTTGTATTTATTAGTGTCTATTTCTATCATAAGAACAATCATAACAGATGATAATCCAAATGCAAATGTGGTTTATTGTACAAATTTTTTATTTGTAATTCTATTCAATATTTCTTTGAGAGTGAACTCATTAGTGGTTATCAAGAGAGTTTCTTTATCAAGAAAGGTATAAAGAAGGGTGATACGGTCATATTGGTTGGTAAGGGCACGTACATCTTTATTCTTAATAACTAAGTCTATAAAAGGTTTACTTGTTGCTAGGATGTCTGGGGTTGGTTGAGCTGTGGTGGAAAATATTACGCTCAGATCGTTTGCTAATGTAGCTTCCCACTTCAACATTCCAGCAAAAGCACTTTGATATAGATTAGTTTTAAAAATAATAAAAGGATTATTTCCATTAAAACTATGTATACCAAACATAAAATCTGGCTCAAGAGTTCGTACATACTGGTCTGGAGCGTCTGTTTGTAAGAGTGATAAGAATTCTTGTGCTGATATTAATTTTTTTGCATCTCCTTCTCCTTTAGTTATATAAAGATTGGCGATTGAATTCTCAGGAATTGAGAGATTGTTCGTTTCAGAGTTTATTGTTTCAATAGTCACTTCTTTGTCAATATCTGAAACTATTATATTTGGTACTACAGTTTTATTTATTACGATAACTTTTGATTTTGGAACGTAATAAAATTCATAAATTGCGTATAGTCCACTCACTACAAGTATTAAACTTATGAAAAACAAAGATATATTTTTTAATAAAGGAGAGGGTGGAATTGGTGATGTTAAATCATTTTTTTCTTTTTTAATTTTTTCTGCTATAGCTATTTTTGTCACGGATACATTTTTACTTTTAATAGTATCAGCAACATCGCTTTCATATGTGCGAAGAGGTCTCTGGAAAGGATAACTTACATTTTTTTCTTCTATTTTTTGTTCATCCATATGATTTATATTTTTGAAGCAATTTTGCGATCTCTTCTAATGCTCGTTTAGCATTACCGTTTTTACCAGTAATAAGCATTGTACCGTCTTTTTCAATATCTATTGATTCTGCTCCACTTTTTTCTTTAATTCCGTTTATAACTTTTCCTCCAGGACCTATAATAAAACCTATCTGCTCAACTTTTATCTTTACATTTATAATTTCTGGAGCTTTTGGAGAAATTGTTTTTCGTACCTCAGGAATTTCCTTCAAAATAACATCAATAATTTTTTGTCTGGCAATTTTAGCTTTTTCGAGTGCTTCTGGAAAAATATGTAAAGGAATTCCATCTACTTTTACATCCATTTGGATAGCGGTAATACCATCTTTTGTTCCAGCAACTTTAAAATCCATATCTCCATAATGATCTTCTGGTCCTTGAATATCTGTAAGTATTTTATATTCTTTCTCATTTCTCATCATAAGTCCAGAAGCAATACCTGCTACTGCTTTTTTAATCGGTACTCCCCCGTCCATTAGGGCTAAAGTTGAAGCACAGACGGAACCCATTGATGTTGAACCATTTGATGAAAGTGCCTCTGATACTATGCGTATAGTATAAGGGAATTTATCTTTGTCGGGTAATATTGGCTCAAGAGCTTTTTCTGCAAGAGCTCCGTGACCAATCATTCGTCTGTTTGTCCCGCCCGTTTTTCCAGTTTCTCCTGTAGAAAATGGTGGAAAATTATAATGATGCATAAATCTTTTTTTATGTTGTCCTTCTATTCCTTCAATAATTTGTGAATCTTCTGGACCTCCAAGTGTTAATGCTGAAAGGATATGAGTCTGACCACGATAAAATATCCCTGAACCATGAAGTATTGGTGAAATACCACCTGCTTGAGCGTAAAGAGGTCTTATTTCGTCTATTCCTCTTCCATCTACACGTTTGTTTTCGTTAATTGCTAGATTGTGAACGATTTTATCCACATTTTCATCAAAGTAATTTTCAGTTAAATATTTATTTTCATCTGGTAATTTATCTTTCACTAATTTAAGCCATTGATCTTTAAGTAAATCGATATTTTCAAGATTTATCTGAATGTTTTCTTTGAAAAGATTGATAATTTCTTGAGATATCTCTGGTTTTGTTATTTTAATTTTTTCTTTTCCAATTTCTAAAATAATCTTTTTTTGAAAATCTTGTATTTTTTCAAGTTCTTCCGAAGCGAATATTAAAGCTTCATTTATTATATTTTCTTGAGTTTCATTTCCACCAAGTTCTATCATGTTTATTTTTTTATCTTTTCCGCATGCTATCAATTCAAATTCGGAGTTTAAATTTTCTCTGTACGAAAATGTTGGATTAATTATTAAATCATTAATTTCTTTTAATTTACCTATACGAATAGCACTGACAGGTCCATTCCAAGGAATATCTGAAGTACCAAGAGCTAATGAAACTCCTATTACAGACAAGATGTCTGGGTCGTCTTCATCAAGTGATAAAACTGTGATTATAGCTTGTACCTCATTTCTTATCCACTGATCAAAAAGTGGTCTTATTGTACGATCAACAATTCGGCCAGATAATATAGCGAGGTCGGAAGGTTTCCCTTCTCTTCGAACAAACCTACTGCCTAAAATTTGCCCTGATGCATAAAATTTTTCCTCATAATCAACAGTTAAGGGAAAGAAATCTCCTCCTTCTCTAGTTTCTTTTGATATAACAACCGTGGCGAGTATGACGGTATTCCCATATGTTACTAAGACAGAGCCATTTGCTTGTTCCGCTAAATCATTAAATTCTGCTGTTAATACTTTTCCCCCAATTTCAATAGAAAAGACTTTCTTTTTCATAATGCTATAAGTGTAGCATAAAAAAATAAGAAATTATTCCACTATTTTTACTTTTCGTTCTCTTTGTTGAGTACCACCCAGTAGATATTTTCTAGGATTATTATCAAGGTCAATGAAATCGTCGGCTGCTTCTATGAGTTTTGATGAAGTTGATTTACCAAAAGAAATAACTTCCACCTGACAACCTTCGTTTATTTTTAAATATTCTACAAGAGGTATAAAATCGCCGTCACCCGTAATTAAAATCACCGTATCAAGCTTTGGAGCTAATTTTATGGCATCAACTGCTAGTCCTACATCCCAATCAGCTTTTTTTGAGCCACTAGAGAAAATTTGTAAGTTTTTTGTTTTTGTTTCAATACCCATCTTAAGAAGAGCTTCAAAAAATGCTTTTTCATCCCCTGCTTCAGTGGTAATTACATAAGCTACTGCACGAATTAACGCTCTTCCAGCTACAGCATCTTTAACTATTTGACCAAAATTTACTCGAGCGTTATATAAATTTCTTGCACAATGATAAAGGTTTTGAGTGTCTATAAAAATTCCTACTCTCTGCTCCTTATGTTTAATGACTGACATTTATTATTTTTGTTTAAGTTCAAGTTTTTTAGTAATAGCCATGTATCTTTTTGGATTTTTCTTTTTTAAATATTTTAAATGAGTTTGTCGGTTAGCAACCATAGACAATAATCCACGTCTAGAATGATTATCTTTTGCGTGTTTTTTAAGATGTTTTGAAAGTTCGTCGATTTGTTTTGTAAGTATAGAAATCTGCACTTCTGGAGAGCCAGTATCTTTGGGATGAATGGCTACTTCCTTCATAACTCTCTGTTTTTTTAATTTTGTTAACATTGCCTAATTACATTAGCACGAAAGGTTAATAAATGCAAATTGCTTGTGATATAATAATCTTATGTCGCACAATATCTTAGACTTAAAAATGCAGTTTTTGGAATACGTAGAAATTGAAAAAGGTCGTAGTTTGAACACTATACGCAATTATGATCATTATTTAACTCGTTTTATAGAATATTCTAAAATATCTCAACCAAAACAAATCAATGAAAATCTCATTAGAGACTACAGATTATGGTTAAATAGGCAGAAAGGAGAAGAAAGTTTTTTGAAGAAAAAAACTCAAAATTATTATCTAATCGCTCTTCGTTCTTTTTTAAAGTATTTAACTAGACGCGGTATAGTATCTCTTTCTTCTGAGTATATTGAGTTAGCAAAAGTCCCGGAACGATCGCTTGACCTTATATCTATGGATGAATTATCTAGACTGATGAAAGCAACAGATGGCGATGACTTAAAAAGCTTGCGAGATAAGGCCATATTGGAATTATTATTTTCTACAGGATTACGAGTATCGGAATTATGTTCTTTACCTAGAGAATTAAACTTAAAATCAGATGAAATATCTATTCGTGGTAAGGGGGAAAAAGTTAGGGTAGTTTTTTTATCAGATGATGCTAAGCAATCTGTTAAAAAATATCTTGATAAAAGAAAAGATATGGATGACGCTCTTTTTGTTCAAATGAGAACAGCTTCTAGGCTTACTTCTCGTTCAATTGAGAGAATTATAAAATATTACGCAATTAAGGCTGGAATTTCAAAAAAAGTTACACCCCACATTATTCGTCACAGTTTTGCTACTGACTTACTTAGAAATGGTGCTGATTTACGTTCAGTTCAAATGCTTTTAGGTCATGCTAATATAGGGACAACTCAAATTTACACCCATATTACCGATAAAGAATTACGAAATGTGCATAAGAAATTTCACAATAAGTCTTCTACTTGACCCACGAGACCTGTTGCCTCTCCTTGAAAACCAGTAACATTACCAATTAAACCACTGACATCTCCTTCTATATTGGTTACAGTTCCATTGATATTACTTATATCTCCCTTTAAGTCGGTCACATTTCCTTCAATATTCTCAACATTTCCCTTTATATTACTTATATTTCCCATAAGATCACTAACATCTCCACTAATATTAGAAACATCTCCCCTTATATCGGTTACACTTCCAGTTATATTACTAACATTCCCTACTATTCCAGATAAGTCACCTGTAATTTTAGTTATATCGCCTTTTATATTAGTTAAATCTCCACGAATATGAGTTACATCTCCACTAGTATTAGAAACATCTCCTAATATCCCAGATATATCACCTTTAATTTTACTCGTATCTCCAGTAATTTTGTGCATACTGACATCTCCATAAATATTAGTCACATTTCCTCTTAAATATTTAAAATCACCCCAAATGTTGTTATGAAGCCCAGTTACATACTCAGTATTCTTTTTTGTGTGTTCACGAATGTATGAAATAGTCATGATATGATTATATCATATGAGAATTATTTCTTGGAATGTGAATGGGATTAGAGCAGTAGTGAAAAAAGGTTTATTTGAGCCTTTTATTAACCAGTATCAACCAGATATTTTGTGTTTACAAGAAACAAAAGCTCAACAAGATCAATCTCCTGTTGATTTACCTGAATATGAAGAGTATTGGAGCTCAGCTGTTAAAAAAGGTTATTCTGGAACGGCTATTTTCACAAAAACAAAACCGGTTGTAGTTGGGTATGGTTTTTCAGGTAAAATTATAAAAAAGTTTGATTTAATAGCTGATGAATATGGAAACCCGACGACTGAAGGTAGAGTAATTTCTATAGAATTTGAAAAATTCTATGTTGTTACAGTGTATACACCTAATGCTAAGGACGATTTAAGCCGTATTCCTCTTAGATATAAACACTGGGACCCTGCTTTTTTGGCACATTGTAAAGAATTGGAAAAAAAGAAACCAGTTATTTTTTGTGGGGATCTTAATGTTGCTCACACCCTAGATGATTTGGCTCGACCAAAGGAAAATGAAGGTCTAAAAGGATTTACAAAAGAAGAACGTGAAGGATTTCAAGCCTTTATTGATGCTGGTTTCGTTGATACTTTTCGATTATTTCACAAAGGTAACGGTCATTACACATGGTGGTCTCACTTTGCAAACGCTCGTGAGAGAAACGTTGGTTGGAGGATTGATTACATTCTTGTCTCAGAAGTGTTAAAAAATAAAATAAAAATAGCAAAAATTTTACCTGAAGTGATGGGCTCTGACCACTGCCCTATTCTATTGGACATTAGTATTTGAGTTATCCACAGAATGTCCTTTACATGTCTTTTATGACGAGTATAATAAAGGACAGATTAGTGAGATTTTGTAACCGAGGCAAAAATCACACAGTGTTCTTTGAGATCTTGTAGTTCTCTCTTAGGAAAACCATTGTATTTTTTGAGTTTGGGAAACATTTTTCTTCACTATTTTATTTTTTTGAGATATATTGTTTTCTCTTCCTCTAATCATCAAAAGGTTATTCCTCTATAAAACCGCTTATTTGCACACTTAACCTCGCAAATCGGCGGTTTATTTTACCCAATACTTTTTTCTTATTTCTTCAACTTTTTCAGTTTCAGCTTCATCTTTCTTATCTTTTCCTTTTTTCCCTAATTTTTTTAGTTCTATATCTGGTAGTTTCATAAGTTCCTTAGCCCTTTTTTCTAAATATTCTATTGTATTAAGAGATGAATTTTCTAATATTTCTTCAAGTAAAGCGTTTAGAATGTAACCCACTTTAGGTCCAGGAGTTACATGTGTAACGTCCATGGTAGTCTTTCCGTCTATTTTTAACATTCCCACAGATATAGGGTCTGTTAAAGCTTCCTCAATCATAGATTTGTATTTTCTGAGACGATAAGGGTCTTCTTTAGGTCTTCCTGTACCAATTCTGTCGCAGATCCGTAAGTTCATAAGGTCCCAGATGTTTTCACGCGAAACATTAACTATCATTCTTCTTACAGCAGATAAGGTAATTTGTTCAGTATCACTAAAAAACATATGCCAACGTACTAATTTCGTTACTTTTTCAATAGTTTTTTTAGGAAATGATAGTCTAGATAGTATTATTTTTGTTACACGTGAACTAACTACATCATGACCGTAAAATGTCCACTCCTTCTTATCTTCTGCCCATCTTCTTGTTTCTGGTTTTGAAATATCGTGTAACAAAGCTGCTAAACGTATTTCAAGAGGCCATTTTTTATCTGCAGAATGTTGAAGAGAACGAAGTAAATGTTCCCAAACATCATAAGAATGAGCTTGATTTTGTTCAACCCCTATAGTTTTTTCTAATTCTGGAATAATATATCTTAAAATACCTAATTTTTGGGCTGTCTGCACTGTTTCCATTGGTCTATCGGACATAATGATGCGAATGAATTCATCTCGTATTCTTTCCTTTGCGATATTTTCTAAAAGACAAATATTGTCCTTTATAGCTTTTTGAGTATCTAGTTCTATTGAGAATTCTAACTCAGCATGTAGTCTTAATGCTCTTAGCATACGAAGAGCATCTTCATTAAAACGATCATTTGGCTTCCCTACTGTTTTAATAATTTTATTTTTTATATCAGACTGCCCATCAAATAGATCAATGATTTCATATTCATCATTTTTTATTTGCCTTAATGCTATAGCATTAATTGTAAAATCTCTTCGTTTTAAGTCATTTTCAAGATTATCACTGAAGCTAACTGAGTCTGGACGTCTAAAATCAGAATAAACACCCTCAAGTCTGTATGGTGTAACTTCAATAATTTTTAAAGTTTCATTTTCAGTACTTTCATTAACAACACCAACTGTTCCATAGGTATTTTCATAGAATGTTTTTGGGAACAATTTAATTATTTCCTCTGGTTTTGCGTTTGTTGTAATATCCCAATCTTTAGGATTTCTATTTAAAAGTAAATCTCTAGTACAACCACCAATTATATAAGCTTCAAAACCAGCTTTTTCAAGTGTTGAGGTCACATTACTCACTTCTTCAGGAATTTTAAAGCCAAATGTCTTTTTTGAGCCTTTAATCATATAATAATTGTATTACACCTTTTGATTTTTGACTAATATAAGTTATGATATTAAGGACGCAATGCACCCATAGTGAAATGGATATCATACCGGTCTTCGGAACCGTTGTTCCAGGTTCGAATCCTGGTGGGTGCACTGCGGGTATGGTTTAGTGGTAGAACACGTCCTTGCCAAGGATGAGACGGGAGTTCGATTCTCCCTACCCGCACAGACAAAAATGTCCACAAAAGTGGATAACTATGTGGACAGTGTGTATAAAGGACATAAAAATAGAGTTTTTGTCTTATAAAATGTCTTATTGATAATATGTTTCACGTGAAAAATATAGTAGGAAAGACTGGTGAGGATATAGCTTGTACGTTTCTTATGAAACAAGGATTTAGTATAATTGAAAGAAATTACTTAAAGAAGTGGGGAGAGATTGATATTATTGGATTAAAAGAGGGAACACTACATTTTTTTGAAGTGAAGACAGTCTCTAGAGATTTGAATGTTACATATGAAACAAACGATTCATATAGAGCAGAGGATAATATTCATTTATGGAAAGTAAAACGATTAAAAAGGGTAATTCAAACTTATTTATCTAGTGATGGTGTTAAATATGGAGATAATTGGCAATTTAATATTATTACAGTTTTATTGGACACAGTTCATAATCTTAATAAAGTAGATCTTTGGGAAGATGTAATTTTGTAAAAGACATTACAGTGTGTTAATATTTGGAAGTTATATCGGAGTGTGGTGTAACGGTTAACATTCCTGTTTTGGGAACAGGCGACTCAGGGTTCGAATCCCTGCACTCCGACAGATAAAAATATCTTATGGCAAAGAGTTTTATACGTACAATAGAAGATTTTACTTGTAAACATTGTAAAATAATAGTAAAAGGGGATGGGTATACGAATCATTGTCCTGATTGCCTTTGGAGTATGCATGTAGATGTAAATCCTGGAGATAGACTTCATGATTGTGGGGGATTGATGAAACCAATATTGCTAGATAAAAAGGGTGATATCTATGTTATAAGCCACAAATGTGAGATTTGTGGTTTTATTCGAAACAACAAAATAGGGAACAATGATAATTTTGAATTGGCTATTGCAATTTCTAATGGAAGTGTATAATTATGTTGTTAGTTTTAATACCTCGGTCAATTGAAACTAGCACTTTATCATTTAATTTAAAATTGTATGGAAACATGCGAAAAATGTGGAAAGCCCGCAGATAAATGTGAGTGTGAATAGTTTCTAATAATAAAACTCCCCATTGTGGGGAGTTTTATTATTTGCTATAGTTTTGTTATCGCGGGATTAGTTTAGTGGTAAAACAACAGTTTTCCAAACTGTGGTCGGGAGTTCGATTCCCCCATCCCGCACATAATATTTTATTTTACTGCGTCTTTTAGTGCTTTTGCGGCTCGAAACTTAGGTACTTTCATAGCTGGAACGCTTATAGCTTCACCAGTTCGAGGATTTCTTGCTTCTCGAGCGGCTCGCATTTTTACTGAAAATATACCAATTCCAGCTATCGATACTTCTTCTCCTCTCTTCAAAGTATCAATTATTGAACTAACTACTTTTTCAACTGCTTGCTCGGCTTGAACTTTTGTTCCGCCGATAACTGTGTGCACTGCTTCTATTATTCCTTGTTTATTCATAAATATATTTACTTTACGCTAATAAAAAATTATGGTCTTAACCTCTAGACCATTATATCTCAAGCCATTTTATGACGCAAGCGGTTGTTTTGGTATATCTTTATCTAACCTTTTTGCCTCCGCCCAAGCTAGCTCATAAATCTTTTTCATCGCATCTGCTATCTCGGCACTTTCAATAATCACACCAAGCTTTTCTTTCCATGAAGCGATCATAACTTTGTTGTCGTAAATGTTTATCTCAGGTGAAAAATAATATTTATCTGGTGGTACGAATGCGATTTCTCTTTTTTCTTCTATATTATGTGTTCCACGTTCTTCTCCTGTAGGTGTTTTAGGTACGATTGCACGAATCGCAATACCTTTTTCTGCACGCCTCTTGTAGTAGGCGGGGAAGTAGTTTGGAAGTCCTTTGTGCATATCATCTACATTTGCGTATGCTCGAATCGCTTCGCTTGATGTGAGCGTATCTTCATACACGTGCTTCAATCCATCGCTTCCTTCATAAAATTTTATCTTTGGTCTATTTTGACCAGCTTCTACAGATCGAAGTTGAGGAATTAATAATTCGGCTTTTTTGATTTGTTCATTTGTATCATCAATCTTATTTTTTAAATATTTAACAATAGCCTCTGGGGGTTCAACAGAATATTCAGATTTAGGCTCTTTACCTGATATGTTAACTAAACCTTTATTAAATAGAGTATCCAGAATATCGTAGCCAGTAGTACGATTAATACCAGCTTTTCTAGAGATTTGAGATACTGTCCCGTGACCAAGTTCTAAAAGTCCAATATAAACATCGGCTTCTTTGTTACTTAATTCAAAAGATTGAAGAGTTAGTTTAAGTTCTTTATTACTTTCATTCATATTTGTAAGTATATACATAAACAATTTATGTGTCAATTATTTTCCACAAAAATATGTTGACAAGATAACATATATTGTTATATATGATTATACTAGCTATTTACTTGACGAAATATATTGACAATATCTATCCACTATGCTATACTTATCTTCAGATCATCAGGAAGTAGGGCATAAAGCCAGTTCTGCTAACACTAGGATATAGAAGATCAAAACGATCTTCTAATACTTACCAGATGAATACTGTTCTATGAAAATTCTAATCGTCGAAGACAATATTGCGGAACTCGCTCGTGCCGTCAAAATCGCTACGGAAATGGGGTTCGAAGTAGTTACTGCTACGGATGCATCTGTTGGATCAAAAATGGTCTGCAAAGATGTGTGGAATCAGACCACCAATGAGACCACTTATACTCCACTCGTAGATGGAGTCGTGACAGACATATTCATGCCGTACTTCGAAAAAGAAGATTGGAGGCACAATTCGGACAGTCCTTGTGGAGTCATGGTGGCGATGGCTGCAAAAGCGGCGGGTTTACCGTGTTGCTTTTGCACGGGAGGGTACCATCACGGGGCGAAATTCCAGTGGATTCAGACAATGGGAAGATATATCAATATCGGCATGGTCGATTCCGGTTCTGGCGAAGAGATGGATGCCCCCAAGAAATGGAAAGAAGCTCTGGAGAATGTGAAAAGCAGTATAATCTGCTAAAGACAATGGAGATATGCCTATCACAAACTCTAACCTCATGCAGAAATGCATGGGGTTTTTATATGTTACATATTTTAATATGAAGAAGGATTTTGATGGGTGGAATAAAAAAAGAAAAAATTGAACAAGCTTTTGTTATAAAATCGAAACCCCGCTGTAAAGCGGGGTTTCTCGGAGGCCGAAGCCACTGTGTACTTATACACTAGCATATTGTTAATTATCGTGCAACTTCAACTGCACGCATTTCGCGGATGACATTGACTTTGATTTCGCCTGGATATTTTAGATCATTTTCTATTTTTACAGCAATTTCGTGTGCCATTGTCTTGGCTTCAAGGTCGGTTACTTGTTCTGGAGTGACAAAAATTCTTATTTCTCGTCCTGCTTGTAGGGCATATGATTTTTCAACACCTTTAAAAGAATTAGCTATTGCTTCCAAATCCTCAAGTCGTTTTAGATAATTTTCAATAGAATCTCGTCTCGCTCCCGGTCTTGCTCCTGATATAGAGTCAGCAGTTTGTACAATGATTGATTCAATCGTCTCATAAGGATATTCCTCATGATGTGCTTGCATGGCTTTGATGATTTCTTCATTTGTACCGAATTTTTGTAATATTCTGCGACCTATTTCTACGTGAGTACCTGCAACTTCGTGGTCTACAGACTTACCTATGTCATGGAGTAGGGCACCAGCTTTTGCTGTAGAAACGTTTGCTCCAAGCTCTTCAGCAATCATTCCGGCAATATGAGCCATTTCTATTGAATGTTGAAGAACATTTTGTCCATAACTTGTTCTAAAGTGAAGTCGGCCCAAAATAGCCATAACTCTTGGATCAAGGTTGAATATACCGCATTCATAAGCAGCTTGTTCACCTTTTTCTTTAATTATCTTATTAATATCTAATTGAGCTTTTTCGACAATTTTTTCAATTTTAACTGGTTGAATTCTTCCGTCTTTAATGAGTTCTTCAAGTGCCATTTTGGCTACCTGTCTTCTAACAGGGTCAAAAGAGGAGATAGTGATTGCTCCTGGAGTATCATCTACGATTACTTCAACCCCAGTTACTCGCTCAAAAGCCTTTATGTTTCGGCCCTCTTTTCCTATGATTTTTCCTTTTATTTCATCATTTGGAATAGTAACGCTTGTTGACATAATGTCTGAAGCGACAGAACTGGCGAGACGTTGAATAGAGGTACTTAATATATTTTTAGCTTTATTCTCTAATCTTTCAGTTCCGGATGTTTCTATTTTTCTAATTCTAGAAAGAATGTCGTCTTCAAATTTTTGCTCTATTAAGGTAAATAACTCTTGTTTTGCTTCTTCTTCTGTAAGTTGGGTAATTTTTTCGAGGGATTCTTTTCTTTCTAATTCAAGTTTATCAGCTCTTTCTCTAATTTCCTTTATTTCAATGATTTTTGTCTTGATATTTTCTACTTCTGAGTCAATATCTACTTGTCTTTTATCTAGAAGGTCTTCTTTTTTTATTAGTCTATTCTCTGTTTGTTTCGTTTTTTCTTCTTTTTCCTTTATTTCTTTTCGTATTTCCTGCATTGTTTCTGTGGCCTTTTTTTCTGCTTCAGCTGTTATTTTCTTTGCATCTTCTTTAGCTTCTAGCATCATTTGCTTTATTTCTAGCTCCATTGAGCCTTTTTTACCTAAAGAAATGATAAGACGCAAGAAATAACCAATCGCAACACCAGCTAGGCCCGCAGCACTTGCGAGAAGCAATATTACTTTTAGTGACATAAGTTTAAGTGTTAATTTTTAAAGTACTTTATCGATAATACCATATTTCTTTGCTTCTTCTGTATCCATAAAGAAATCCCGATCAACGTCTTTCTCTATTTTTGATACAGGTTGCCCCGTATTTTTTGCTAGTATTTTATTCAAAACTTCGCGATTTTTTAGTATTCTTTTAGCACTTATCTCTATATCGGAAGCTTGTCCTTCAGCACCGCCTAAAGGTTGATGAATCATAACTTCAGCATTAGGAAGAGCAAATCTCTTACCTTTTTTTCCAGCAGATAGAATTACCGCCCCCATAGAAGCAGCGAGTCCTACGCAGACAGTAGAGACATCATTTTTAATATGATTCATAGTGTCAACTATGGCAAGTCCAGAAGTCACCATTCCACCAGGCGAATTAACGTAAAGCCAAATATCCTTTTTGGGATCTTCGGATTGTAAAAATAATAATTGGGCTATAACTATATTTGCAGAATCGTCATCTATAGGTCCTCCTAGAAAAATAATATTTTCTCTAAGTAGTCGCGAATATATATCATATGCTCGCTCGCCGAATTGTGATTTTTCAATAACGGTAGGAATTAAGTTCATAATATTATTGCAATTTAAATTTTAATAAGCTACATTATTAAAATACCATATTTATTTAATAGTAGCAATATGGTACATTGTTTGTATGAAAATTCATAGATTTTTTGTTGAAGAAAAATTAAATAATAAAAAAGAATTTGAAACGAGTAATGTTGAATTTATTCATCAATGGAAAAATGTCTTTAGATTGAAAGTAGGGGATAAAGTAATTTTGTTAGACAATAGCGGTTTTGAATTTTATGGAACAATATCTTTACTCTCAAAAAACAAAGCAATTATTTTTATTGATGAAATTAAAGAAAATATTAAACCAAAAAAATTAAAAGAATATGAAGTCCATCTTTATATTTCGTTAATTAAAAAAAATAACTTTGAATTAGTGTTAGAAAAAGGAACTGAACTTGGAGTTACATGTTTCATCCCAATTATTTCTGATAGAAGTGAAAATAAAAATTTTAATATGGAACGCGCTCAAAAAATTATTAAAGAAGCTAGTGAACAAAGTGAGCGAGGTTTTCTTCCCACTCTTGAAAATGTCACTAACCTTAATAATCAGTTATTGAGTGACAAAGATATTTCTTTTTTTGCCTTTCATCTTTTTGGAGAAAAATATAATTCAAATAATTTTATGAATAAAAAAAAGATTGGAATTATTGTAGGTCCTGAAGGTGGATGGACAGATAGGGAACTTGATTTTTTTAAGACAAAAAAAATTCCAATTATCTCTCTTGGTTCACAAACGCTTCGTTCGGAAACAGCTTCTATTGCCGTTTCATCGTTACTTCTACTTTAAAATTATTTTTCGGTGTTTTGTGAAACAGGTGAAGCACCCAGTAATTTCAACACTTTTTCATTAATGATAGCCATTTCAACATAATCTTTAACTCGCTCAGGATTAGCTTCTTTATATTGAGACATGATATTTTCAATCTCTTTTTCCATCTCTTCTTTTGGTGCCTCTATCTTTTCTTCGACTGCTATTTTATTTAAAATAAGCTGAGTTTTTACTTTTTTCTCAGCATTCACCATCCAATCGTTTTTAATTTCTTCTTCACTTTTTTTAACGTGTTCTAAATATTTTTCAAGTGTTCCGCCGTTGCGAATAATTTCTATTTTAAATAATTCTAACATTCTACTAAGTTCATTTTCTACTAAAACTTTAGGTATTTCCATTTCCGTTTCTTTCACAATTGTTTCTAGTAAAGAAGAGTCAACTGTCATAGCTTTATAGTCTGGTAATTTTATTTCAGGCATTACTGCAACATTGATAACAAAACCTAGAGGATTGTTTGGTGCAAGTTTAGTAAAAGAAACGTTTGGCCTAGAGATGGGAATAATTTTATTATCATAAACAATTTTTGGATAAGCATTAGCAATCGCTAATTCAGCCATTTCTCCAAGAATAGTTATTTCACTAACATGTTTTTCTAAAACTTTTTCAGGAATATAACCTTCACGAAAACCATCTATTTTTACATGTTCACCTAAATGTTTTAAAACTTTTTTCTTATGGATTATTAATTCTTCAAATGGAATGTCACCTTTAATTTCCACTTCTGAATGAGGTAGTTTTTTAATTGTTAGATTTGTATACATTTTTATATTTCCATTTTTAAATCTTCTTCAATGGATTTAAGGTCATCCGCTGGAGTAGTATTTTCAATATTATTTTGTTTTTGTGTTTTTTTATTTAATAGATTTGCCCAAAAATAAAGACCACCGAGAGATATCACAGTGATAATAATAATTGACCCTATAAGCGGACCAACTGCGTTTTCTTTTTGAGATTCATTATTGATATCGTTCATATTTAATGAATAGTTTCATTTATTAATTGAAGTGTTTTGCCGAGGGAATCGTGAATAAATATTAAACTTTCTGTTGATATTGGAGTTGTTGTTGAAATATTTTCTTTTGCTAAAGATAATTCCTTTTTAGCTTCTGACAAATCTATTCCAATAATTTCTATTTTTTTTATTCTAGAATCAATGCGTTCGGCGATATCTTCCATTCTTAATTTTGTTTGTTTTTCTATTATTTCATTTCTAATATTTTTATTAATTTCCTTATTTTCTTTTTTCTCATCAATTTTCTTGATTATAATTTTAAAAGGGTTTAAGAAAAAACTAACAAAAGAAACCTCTTCGGCGTACACATAGTGTCCGCTAGAAAAAAACATTAACATTCCCAATATAATGGCTAGGGCTTTGTTTTTCATTGCATTATAATATCACAAAAATTATTTTTTACTAGGTTTATCTTTATACATCTTAACTCCTCTTTGAAACACTTCTTGAGCTGATTTTTTATCTCGAAAATCATTTATTTTGACTTCCTTATTTTGGATTTTTTTGTATGTTGAATAAAAGTGTTCAATTTCCTTGATAGTGTGAGGATTGATATCTTTTAAATCCTGCACGTTGTCCCATCGTGGGTCATCAATAGGTACGGCAATAATTTTTTCGTCATTTTCTATACCGTCTACCATATCCATTACCGCTAAAGGACGAACGCGTACTAAAACTCCAGGATGAAGTGGATGAGTAGTTAAAACTATAACGTCAAGAGCATCTCCATCATCCCATAGTGTTTGGGGGATAAAACCATAATCAAAAGGAAACTCTTGTGTGGTATGAGTCACTCTATCGAGAGCAATAATACCCGTTTCTTTATCTATCTCATATTTATTTTTGGAACCTTTGTTTATTTCAATAATAGTATTAATCCTGTCCGCAGTTCCCGGACTTATGTTGTGTAGTAAGTTCATGTAAGTATTTTTTATTTTGATTGAATATCGATTTTCCAACCGGTTAATTTTGCAGCAAGTCTAACATTTTGTCCTCCTTTACCTATAGCAAGAGATTGTTGATCTTCTGATACAATCACATTTGCTTTATTTTCTTCTTTATTTAATTCAACACTTATTATTTTTGCAGGGGATAGAGAGTCCTCTATGAATTTTACTGGATCTTCGGACCATTCTATGATGTCAATTTTTTCTCCACCTAGTTCACTCATTACTGTAGAAACTCGTACACCTCGTTGGCCAACCATTGAACCGATTGGGTCAATATGACTATCATTTGATTTAACAGCTATTTTAGAACGAGAGCCAGCTTCTCTTGCTGTAGCTTTTATTTCTACAGTACCAGATGCTATTTCTGGTGTTTCTATTTCAAACAATTTAGCAAGAAATTTAGGGTGAGAGCGTGAAAGACGAAGCATTATTCCTTTAGGGCTATCTTCTACGGCATAAAGATATGCGCGTATTCGTTCTCCTTGTTTATATCGTTCTCCTGGAATTTGTTCTTCATAAGGAAGAATTCCAGTAGTACGACCTAAATCAATAAATATGTTTCCTCTTTCTATCCGTTGAACAGTTCCTGTTATAATTTCACCTTCACGTTTATCATATTCTGCTAGTACAGATACTTTTTCTGCTTCTCTAATCTTTTGAATAATAACTTGTTTTGCTGTTTGAGCAGCGATTCTGCCGTAACTTTCTTTTTGTTCAAGAGGAAAAACTATCTCATCATCAATTTTGACATCTTTCTTTATCTTTTTAGCATCTTCAATAAGGATGTGGTGTTCGGGATTAAAACGGACTTTGATATTTTCTTCATCAGTATTGGCAATATCTTCTTCGAAATCTTCATCTTCCATGATGACATTTTTCTTATCAACGACGATTTTTACTTGATAAAACTCTGTTTTACCAGAATTAATATCAAATTCGGCTCTAATAATTTGTCCTCTTTTGCCGTATTCTTTCTTGTAGGCAGTAGCCAGAGCCATTTTAATGGCTTCAAGTATTTTTTCTTTTGGAATACCTCGTTCTTCCTCCATTTGTTGAAGAACAGAATTGATGACTTTTAAATCAAACATATTGTTATAATTATATACTATTTTTATAATATTTTCTAAAAAAATAGCTCGCCACAAGGCGAACTACAGAATGGGTATAGTATATGGGATAGGGTGCAAAAAGTCAAGTTTTTTTGAGTTCTTCGCGGACGACTACACGGTCGTCCCATTGGATAATTTTAGAGCCTATAATCATAGATTGCTCGCTACCTTTACCTGTAATCAAGACAATATCGCCTGTGGTAGCTAGTGAAAGAGCTTTTTTAATACCTTCTCGTCTATCTTCTATAGTAAAAAGATTTTGATTTCTTATTTTTCCATGATTTTCAGCAACTTTGGCAATATCTTCTATAATTTCTATTGGGTCATCATCATATGGGTCAACATTTGAAACAATGACATAATCTGCAAATTTTCCAGCTAATTCACCCATTGCAGGTCGTTTAGCTTTATCTCTTCCACCTCCTTCGGCACCAAGGAGAAGAATAATGCGACCGCCCATAGCTTTTGCTGTTTGTAAAAGCAAGCTCATGGATTGTTTTTCGTGTGCGTAATCAACAAATACTGTAAATGTCTGACCGCAATCAATTTTTTCCATTCTGCCTGGGATAATAGTTAAGGAAGAAAGGCCTTTTTGGATAGCGGAAGTTGGGAGGTTGAGGGCACGAGCGACAGCGAGCGCGCCTAAAGCGTTGTATACATTAAAAATACCCGGAATTGAAAGTGAAAAACTATCATTATTTACTTTAAAAGTGGTTTTTTGTTGAATTATTTCAACATTTTCGGCTTTAAAATCTGATGGAGAGTTTAAACTAAAAGTTAGCTTATTTTTAGCTGGATTATTTAAATAGTATGAGGAATGTTCACTGTCCGCATTAACTATGATAGTTTTAGCTTTTTTAAATATAATTCCTTTGGTTTCTTTATATTTCTCAAAACTTCCACCGTGAGAGGGGAGATGCTCAGGGTAAAGGTTTGTAAAAATAGCGATATCTATTGAAAGGCCTTTCTGACGGTTTAATTTAATTCCCTCTGAAGTTATCTCAACTACAACATGAGTACATCCCGCCTTTTTCATTTCTAAAAGTGTTTTTTGAAATAAAAATGGTCCGGGCATCGTCATATGATAAGTGTTCATCTTTTCTTGGTTATCAATACGAATATTAGCTGTACCAATCAATCCTGTTTTTATACCACTAGCATTAAGTACAGACCAGATATAATTTGCAGTTGATGTTTTACCTTTTGTACCAGTAATACCTATCACAACCATATTTTTAGAAGGGTATCCGTATACGAAAGAGGCGACGTATATCCAAATCAAATGCCAGAAAGGTTGGAGAGCCTTAAATAATTTTGTCGGAATAATTTTTCTACCAATTGCAAATAGTTTTTTCATATTATTTTCCTAAAATTTTCAATCCCGCTTTTATTTTTTTACCCACATCTGTAATTTCTTTGGGGATATTTTTTAAAACTTCTCTGACCGTAGATTGTGAGTAGCCGAGAGATATAAGGGCTTCCATTGCATCAGTTTCTTGTTGAATTGGAATATTATCACTTTCAAATGAACCGATTTTATTTTTAAGTTCTAATACTATTTTATCAGCATTCTTTTTACCAATTCCTGAAACCTTTGTTAAGTGAGAAGTATCTCCGGACGCAATAGCGTTGCGAATGGTATTAATTGATGCGACATTTAAAATACCTAAAGCTGTCTTAGGTCCAATTCCCGAAATGGTAATTAAAAGTTCAAAGAAACTGAGTTCATCAATGGAAATAAAACCATATAAATCAAGAGCATTTTCACGAACTGACAAGTGAGTCCAGATAGAAACTTTATTTTTTAGTTTATTAATAGTATCGATAGTAGCGAAAATCTTGTAACCGACACCGTTAGTATCTATAACTACGAATCGCAAATCTTTATGGATTACCTTTCCTTTGACATGAGAAATCATATACTAATCATATATCATGAAGCTTGAAACATGAAGCGTTTGCTTTTTTAATAAATGTCTGTTACGATAACCAAACATAAAAAAATGCCAATAACATCATCAGCAAAAAAAGCCTTAAGAGCTTCAAAAACAAAAAGAGTATACAATCTTCGTATTAAAGCGAATGTTGATAGTTCAATTAAAGAATTAAAAAAATTGGTTGTTAAAAAAGATAAAGTTGGCGCTATGAAACTGATGCCTGCGGTATACAAAGCTCTAGATAAAGCAGCTAAAAAGAATTATATAAAAGATAATAATGCTTCTCGTCTAAAATCTCGTATTTCAGCGATGGTTAAAAAAATCGCCTAAGCTCTCATCGTTCAATGGATAGGACATAACTTTGCGGAAGTTAAAATGTAGGTTCGATTCCTACTGGGAGCACAACTAGCGTTTAAAACCCTAATTTTTCCATAATCTTTTGACTTAAAGGCTCAATATGTTCTTCTTCAGAAAGATATGCAAGTAATACATCACGGACAATATCACTATCAGTTATTTCGTCTATAGGAATTATGATAAAAGGTGCTAAAAGTTTTTTTGATTTAAAAATTATTTTGTGTTCATGTTCATCAATCCAAAATGACTCTAAAGTATTGAATGGGTAAATAAAATTATTAGCAGAAACTCCTCTATCACTTATTTCGCAGGAAAGAGTTTGGGGTTTTTTTGCTGAGACTAAACAAAGAGCAAAAGCAGAAATGACTGTAAAAATAGCAAAAAGGATATTGTTAAAAATGACAGAAGTAGTAGCAATAGAAATTGTAATAATTCCCACTGCCCAATACCAATCAGAGTTTTTTCTAATATGTTGATGCTCAAGTACGCTCCATTCTAGTTGAGTCTGTGCCATGTATATATTTTAACATATAACATTAAAAAGATACTATATTAAATAAGTTGAAATATATTTAAAAATATGACATTATTTCAAAGTATAGGGATGGGTGCCAGAGTGGTCTAATGGAACAGTCTTGAAAACTGTCGCCTTCGCAAGGGGGCCGTGAGTTCGAATCTCACCCCATCCGCATGAAACTTCTTGGAATTGATTATGGTTCAAAAAGAGTGGGAATAGCGCTTTCTGATGATGGTGGAAAGTTTGCTATTCCCTTTATTGTTTTAGATAATTCTAAAAAATTAACAGAAGACATTGTAGGTATTGCTAAAAAAAATGGAGTACAAGAAATAGTACTTGGAGAATCAAAAAATTATAAAGGAGAAGCCAATGTTATTCTTGAAGATAGTTTAAAATTAAAGGAAGAAATTGAGAAGAGTGGTTTTTTGGTCTATCTTGAACCAGAGTTTATGACTTCAGTTGCGGCAGAGAGATTTCAGGGAAAGAATGATATGCTTGATGCTTCAGCAGCAGCGCTTATATTACAAAGTTTTTTAGATAAAAAGAAAAACAAATGATTACATATGATGATTTTCAAAAAGTAGAAATATGTGTTGGAAAAATTTTATCAGCTGAAAAGATTCCAGATACGGATAAGCTTTTAAAACTTTCAGTAGATTTTTCTGAAGAAAAACCACGCCAGATTGTCTCTGGTATTTCTATGTATTTTCCAGACCTCCAAAATTTAATAGGAAAAAAATGTTTGTTTGTTATAAATCTTGAACCGCGTATAATTAAAGGTGTTGAATCTAATGGTATGCTTTTTGCGTTATCAACCTTGGATGGAAATTTTTCTTTACTCGAACCAAATGATTCCATTCCAGTTGGAACTAAAGCAAAATAATATGGAAAATCTTTTAGATCCTATTTTTATAATCAAAACTCTCGGTATTTTAGGTGTTTTTGCGATTATTTTCGCAGAAACTGGACTGTTTTTTGGTTTTTTTCTCCCAGGAGACTCTCTTTTGTTTACAGCTGGTTTTTTGGCATCACAGGGATATTTAAGTATCGCTTTGTTGGTAGGAGGAAGTGCTTTATTCGCTATTGTCGGCGATAGTGTCGGGTATGCTTTTGGTAAAAAAACTGGTCCTGCTATTTTTAATAAAGAAAATTCAAGATTTTTTAATAAACATCATATTGAAAGAGCTAAAGTTTTTTATGAAAAACATGGTAGAAAGACTATTATTTTGGCTCGCTTCGTGCCTATTGTTAGAACTTTCGCTCCAATTATAGCTGGAGTAGGGGAAATGGAATATCGGACATTTTTATTTTTCAACATTATTGGTGGAGTTCTTTGGACGTTTGGTTTAAGTTTTCTAGGTTATTGGTTGGGTAATACTATACCAAATGTGGACCAGTATTTACTTCCCATAATTCTTGTTATCATTTTTTTGTCACTTATTCCCATCATTATCGAATTTTTAAAAAAGAAAGTGTAGTATAATAAAGTCACTTTCATTATGTTTTTAAAGAGTTTTTTTAATTTTTTTCCACCACCCAAATTTCTACGTATGCCTTACGTCGGTCTTTATGTATCTGATGAGGCTATTCGATTTGTGGAACTTATAAGAAATAGAAAAGATTTTAAGCTTGGTCGCTATGGAGAAAAAATTTTATATCCCGGAATAGTTCAATCTGGATATATAAACGACGTTAATGCCCTTACAAAAAGTTTAAAAGAATTAAAAAAAGAATTTAATTTGTATTTTGTGAGCGTTGCATTACCTGAAGAAAAAGCCTATTTGTTTAAAATGGATGTTCCTAATATTGATGAAAAAGAAATTCGCACAAATATTGAATTTCATTTAGCAGAAAATGTTCCAATTTCACCAGACCAAACAATCTTTGATTATGAAGCAACTGGAGATAATAAAATAATTGTTTCTGCTTTGCCTAGTAAGGTCGTTAACACTTATTTAGATGTTTTTGTAGAAGCAGGACTTTGCCCTGTTGGATTTAAAACTGAAGGACAAGCGTTAGTAAAGGCCTTTATAAAAAAAGAAGATTTAGGTACTTATATCATTATTAATGCTGAGGAGAAAAAAACTGGTATATTTATAGTTAGTGAAGGGGTTGTGCGTTTTTCATCAACAATTATAGGTGATGAGAGTGTAGTAAAAAATGAAGTTGATAAAGTTAGAAATTATTGGGATACACATGACGAAAAAAATAAGAAAATAGAAAAAGTTATTATTCCTAGTAGTCCTTGGGTCAATGCCTTTAACTTAGACAAATATATTCCACCCATTGAATCTAGTAGGGCATTAAAATATGCTGTACCCATAGGACTAACTTTAGATTAAAAATACAAATGTTTAATTTACTTCCAGAAAAATATAAAAAAAGATTAGAAAATGAGTATAATATTCGTTTGGCTATTGTAGTTTTTGTTCTTATTTTTTTAATTACTCTCATTTCTGTCGCTTTTCTTACACCCTCATATCTATTATCTAAAACCAAAGAAACTGAGGTTGAAAATCGTTTAGCTACTATTAAAAATCAAGCTCCAGACCAGACAAGTGTTGAACTTAATGCTGTTTTGTTACAAACAAAAAAAGAACTTTCTGTTTTAGCGCCAACTAGCAATATTTCTTTTTTGGAATCTATTAAAAAAATTTTAGCCAGAAAAATACCAAATATAACCATAATTGGTCTAACTATAATTGAAAACGGCTCCATTTGGAAAACATCAATATCAGGTGTTGCTTCCAATAGAGATACTTTAATTTCCTTTAAAAAGTCACTAGAAAGTGAACAATCGTTTAGTGGAGTTGATTTGCCGATTTCTGATCTTGCTAGAAATAAAGACATTCCTTTTACCATTACAGTTAGTGGAGCGTTAAAAAACAATGAAAAATAATAATAAAAATTTAGTAATTCTTGTTTCATTGATTTTACTCAGTGTCATCGCGATTATTTCGTATGTTATTTTATATTTAGATATAAATAAAAAAAATGAAAATATAGCTAATATTTCTCAAAGTATTAACAATTTATATGAAATAAGTAGTACCCGAGTTTCTTTGGAAAATATTGTAACCAATACTGCCGAAAATAGACAAAAAATATTAGGTTATTTTGTAGAAAAAGACGGAACAGCAAAGTTTTTAGAGTCAATAGAAGATCTGGCGAAAGAACATTCTCTTGTTTTTAATGTTAAGTCAGTTGGTATAGCTGATATAGCAAAAAATAATGCTTCAACTTCTATCGCTCTTATTGACCTTCAGATTGAAACTAAAGGTTCTTGGAATGATATAATGAATTTTTATTCACTATTGGAAACTCTTCCATACAAGACAAAGTTTTCAATGATTCAATTAGAAAAAGATGATGTCGCCCCAAGATGGAATGGAGTCGTATCCTTTAATGTGGCAATTTTAAAATAAAAATATGAACAATAATTCATGCAGAGATTGGTTAATTATTATAATTTCTTCCGCGATTGTTTTGATAATATTTATTTTATTAAGTTGGAATGTATTCAATCATGTAAATGATAGCGGATACTCAGATATTACTAATCAAAATGAATTGAGTGCTAAATTACTTGACCAAAAAACCCTTCAAGGTGTTGTAGATAATTTTTCTATGAAAAAATTAAACTTTGACGAACTACGCAAAAATCCTTTACGCTTTGAAGATCCATCAATATAATATATATTATAGTTACGCTCCCGTAGTTCAATGGATAGAACAGAGCTCTTCTAAGGCTTTGATGTAGGTTCGATTCCTACCGGGAGCACCGAAATAGATATCCACCTTTACTTGTTTTTTGTTATGATATAATAAAACGAAGGTTAAGATAAGTTAATTATTAGAATTAATAAATATTAATATGAAAATGCATGCAATTACATTCATACTGCTTATAATCGGTGGTTTGAATTGGTTATTAGTAGGACTTTTTAAATGGGATATTGGGGTTTGGTTCGGTGGACAAGATAATGGAATTTCAAGATTGATTTACATACTTGTCGGTCTTTCAGCTCTTTATGAGCTTTTCACTCACAAGAGATGTTGCAAAAACTGCAATTCTGCTCCGCAAACAATGTAATTTAAAACTTTAGAGAAAAAACACCTTTCACAAATTTGTGAAAGGTGTTTTTTTGTTGGTGCCTCTATTGTACCAAGTTAGAACCTATTTTCAAAATCGGTTCCGCGCGGGCTTCTGGATTTTGTTTTTGGCGAGGCGGGCTATAATTTAAACAGTTAAAACTACTATTTGAATTTAAAGGTTGAAAGAATTTTACTGTAAAATTCTATGTCAGATGTTGTTAGTGTTGGAGCTTGAAATATTTCTGGGTCCGAATTGATATCAATTTTGCTTTTTATTGTTAAGGCCACTAGATGACGGTTAACCAAGAGATAGGTTGTAACCGTCTGAGCGCTAGACTCCGGATTATATATTACATTTTGCTTCCGCTGAATCGCCGGTAGACCATCAACTATAATATTCTGTTTTGATAAAACCCTTGGACCTCCTTCACCGACTGTATTACCTACAGCGTCCATGTCAGCAAGAGTTTTTTCTAAAGAAAATTCTGATCTTTCTGGATGAATGAATATTTCGAATTGATATTTATTATTTGAAAAAAATCTCCAAATTTCAGGGTTAGCACTTCGAGGCTCGAAATCTGAAAGCAGCTTAAATTCATACGTCACTTCATTGAATGAATCTTTAATCGTTTTCCAATTTGCGGTTTCACTTTTTGGTGCAGCAACTTGCGGTGTTTGAGTATTTATCTGTTGTTGAACTTGATTTGCTTGTGGTTGATAATTATTTTCTTCTGTATTTGAAGAAGGAGCTGGTGTTTTTGTTGCGTAGTAGACAACACCGCCGCCGACAGCCAAAGCGGCAATTATCGCTACTATTACACCTATCCCTATAAAACCTTTATTATATTTCATAAAATTAGTAATGACTAAGTTAGAATGACCTTTAATAATAAAATTCAATATCACTGGTTACTATATCACAATTTACCTTAAAAACGAACAGCCAAGCCATTTCTGGCAGAAAGGGCATTTTTCCTTGACTTCTTTTGTTGTTCATATATACTTACAGAGTCCTTAGAAAACGCCGGCCTGTACGGCGTTTTCCTTTGCCTAAATAGCTACTTATTGTCTAGTTTAATTCGCTTTTTCCAATCATCAAGTTCAAGATATAAAACTTTTCCTGGATACTTTGCTAGTAAATTTCTGAGTTTTGTGGAAAATCGTGACGTTGCATATCGTGGACCAACTTTGTTTTTCTTCGCGCTTGATACAAGATATACCTTTGTCCCGTTTTGCACCACTCGTTCAATAAGTAATTCAAAATCTCCTTCGCAATTACACTTCCAAGAATTTCCCATATTTACTTTTGGGTAATTTCCGTGTTGCATTTTGGACAATTGGTGCTTAAAATCCTGTCTTCGTTTTTGTATGTGAAAAATTATTTTATCATTTTTGATCTTTTTAATCCATCTGCCCGCCTCCACTAAAACAGAAATCCAAAAGTCCGCGCGGATTCCTCCCCAGACCCCTGCCTCCGCAACGCCCACTCCTTGGTTGGTTCTCAACCGCTAAGTTCCATTTTGGTGCGGGATGCAGGACTCGAACCTGCGACCTTCTCAGTGTAAATGAGTTGCTCTACCAACTGAGCTAATCCCGCATTATTTTTGTTTTTAAAAACATACTCACAATAAACTATTTTTACTTATTTTTCAACTCTGATACAATATAATCTTATATGGAACAAAAAATCCCTCAATGCATAGGTATCATTATGGACGGTAATAGGAGATGGGCAAAAGAGAAAGGACTGCCCACATTTGCAGGACATAAAGCTGGTTATGATAAACTCAAAGAAACTGTAAGATGGGCTAAAGGTGTTGGTATAAAACATATTATCGCCTATGCTTTTTCTACTGAAAACTGGAAACGTCCTAAAGAAGAAGTGGGTTATCTTATGGACTTACTTCGTTTTTTTGTCAAAAATGAGATTGAAGAATTAAAAAAAGAGAATGTTCATGTGAGATTCATAGGAGAATTAGAAAGATTACCAGAAGATATAAGAAAAGGAATTATAGAAATTGAGGAAAAAACAAAAAATGGCACTTTGACCCTAGCTGTGGCTGTATCTTATGGAGCAAGAAACGAAATCGTGAATGCTTTAAAAAGAATAGTGCGAGAAAATAAGGTTGATGAAATTACGGAAGAAAATTTTGATGATTTTCTTTGGACTAGTAGTATACCAAATCCTGATTTAGTAATAAGAACAAGTGGGGAACAGCGTTTATCAAACTTTTTGTTGTGGCAAGTAGCATATAGTGAACTATTTTTTACAAAAACTTATTGGCCAAATTTTAGTCAGGAAGAATTTTTAAAAATAATTGAACAATTTTCAAATAGAGAGCGAAGAAACGGAAAATAGTATGCAAATTCCTATTTTATATGAAGATAATGATTACGTGGCAATAAATAAGCCATCGGGACTTGTCGTGCATGCTGACGGGCGATCAGATAATTACACACTTACTGATTGGATTTTGGAAAAATATCCAGAGATAAAAGATGTTGGCGAACCCATCGTCACTACCGACGGGAAAATTATTAATCGCCCAGGTATTGTACACAGAATTGATAGAGAAACATCGGGTGTCCTTATAATCGCAAAAAATAAGAAAGCTCATCAATATTTAAAGGAACAATTTCAAAATAGAGAAGTGCAAAAAAAATATAATGCTTTTGTTTATGGAGAGCTTAAAGATGAGGATGGAATAATAAGTCGTCCGATTGGTCGTAGTAAAAATGATTTTAGACTTTGGTCTGCACAACGAGGTGCTAGGGGATTAATGAGGGAAGCAGAGACCTATTATACGGTACTTAATAAAGGTGATGGATTTTCTTATATAGAAGTGCTACCTAAAACAGGCAGAACACACCAAATCAGAGTTCACTTCAAAGCAATTCACTATCCGGTTGTTTGTGACCGCCTGTATGCTCCAAAAAGGCCTTGTGGGCTAGGTTTTAGTCGTTTAGCGTTACATGCTTCAAAAATATCTTTTACCAACATAGAGGGTAAAAAAATCGTAATAGAAGCTCCTCTCCCTGAAGATTTCTCTAACGCTATTGCGAATATGAAATCATTATGATAGATTAGTTTTACTTATGGAAACACGAAAAGTCATTTCACCTGTTAACATAGAAGAGCGAAAAAAAATAGAACTCAGCTCTGGAGATACAGTTCGGGTGTGGCAAAAAATCAAAGAAGGTGAAAAAACTAGACTTCAAGCTTTTGAAGGGTTAGTTCTTGCAAGAAAACATGGTTCTGAGTCAGGTGCTACTTTTATTGTTCGAAGAGTGATAGATGGTGTTGGGGTGGAAAGAATTTTTCCATTATATTCTCCTATGATAGATAAGATTGAGATATTGAGACGGTCAAAAGTGCGTCGTTCAAAACTATATTATATTAGAGAAAAAGCTACAAAAGAGATTCGTCACAATATGCGAAAATTACTTAAACGTAGCTCAGATGAAAAAACAGATACGAAACATGCAGTTGTGGAAACTGAAAAAGTTGAAGAAACAGTGATATAATAACTATTATTAGTAATAATAGTTATTATGATAAATATCTCTCTACAGCAAATTATTAATCTCAAAGGTAAAACAGCGATCGTTACTGGTGGAGCTATGGGTATCGGGTTTGGTATCGCTACTCGTTTAGCAGAAGCTGGAGCAAATGTTGTTATAGCTGATTTAAATGAGGAAGCAGGCAATAAAGCGATAAAAGAATTAAATGACAAAGGTTTTATATCAGCTTTTGTCAAAACAGATGTTTCTGATGAACAAAGCGTAAAAACAGCCACTGATTTTGCGATAAAAACATATGAAGGTGTTGATATTCTTGTTAACAATGCTGGTATTTATCCTGTCATTCCTGTCATGCAAATGAAACTCTCTGATTTTGAAAGAATTATTGCTATTAATTTGAAAAGTGTTTTTTTGTTTACAAAAGCAATTTCTGAAGTAATGATAAAACAAAAAAGAGGAGGTAAAATTATCAATATCACTTCAATTGATGCTCTTCATCCTTCGGGTGTGGGACTTGCAGTGTATGATGCTTCCAAACATGGTTTATGGGGATTTACCAAAAACACAGCATTAGAACTTGCTCCACATAACATTCAAGTGAATGCACTTGCTCCCGGGAGTATAAATACCCCAGGTTCTGGTAGTGGTATGCCAGTGACACCAGAAATTGAAGCAATCAAAAAGAGGTTTATTGAAAGAATTCCGATGAAACGTAACGGTGAGCCAGATGATATCGGAAAAGTGGCTTTATTTCTAGCTTCAGACCTTTCTAGTTATATGACTGGTTCACAGGTTGTTGTGGATGGAGGAGTTTTGCTTTCGTAATCGTGAAAATGATGTTTTTTAAGTAGTTTTTCACGATTATGTTGACAAAATCGTGAAAATAACTATACTTACTTATATGGCAAAGATATCAGCGGTATTTAATAAAATAAGTTTACTTAGGGAAAGATATTATAAAGCATTAATAGGAAAAGATGCACTTATTAAACTTATCTCCGAAACCGAAGCCGTTGATCAAGTATATAACTCAAATGCTATAGAAAACAGTACACTTACTCTCGAGGAGACAGAAAAAATACTTCTTCAGATTGATTTGGATAGATTTATCACTGAGCGAGAAATTTTTGAAGCAAAAAATCTTGCACGAGTAGTATCGTATATAGATAAAAGAGCTAAAGAACAAGAATTAACTCTTGATGTAATTTTGTCACTTCATAAAATGTTGATTTCAAACATTCGAGATGATGTTGCTGGAAGATTTAGAAAAGATAACGAATATGTTCGTGTTGGAAATCATATTGCTTCTAATCCGAAGGAGATAATAAGTCGTCTCGAAAAAATGTTGACGGAATACAATTTTACAATTAATGAAAATATCATCAAGCGTATATCAAAATTACATCTTGTTTTTGAGTATATCCACCCGTTTATTGATGGAAATGGTCGAATTGGGCGAGTCATTAACAATTATTTATTGATACGAGAAGGGTTCGTTCCAATAAATATAAAATTTATTGATAGAAAAATGTATTACGAAGCTTTTAAAGAGTTTGATGAAAAAGATAGCACTACTATTATGGAAGGAATCGTTGGGAAAGCACTTACGAATAGTTATCATAAGAGATTGGCGTATTTAGAAGATAAAACAATAATTACACTAATTGATTATGCAAAGAATAATAATTTTTCTCATTCTAACCTTATCAATAAAGCTAATAGACAAACCATAGAAGCCTTTTTAGAGAAAGGTGTTTGGAAAATAGGTGTTATGGATAAAAAATAATCATTTTATTTATGCTTTATACAAGAAAAGGGGATACAGGTACAACCCGCCTCGTCGGCGGGCAGGCAAGGATTTCTAAATCATCAGCGACTACTGAGGCACTTGGTTCTCTTGATGAAATTAATTCATTTCTAGGTATTTTAAAAGTGAAATCAGATATACCTGTTAGTAAAATAATTCACAATGTTCAACAAAAACTTTTTATAATACAGGCCGAAGTTGCTGGTGCTAAAAAAACTATAGAAAAAAAACATCTAAAAGAGATTGAAAAAATCATAGATTCAGCAGAAAAAGAATTACCACCAATTAAAACTTTCTTTATTTCTGGTGGGACGGAATTGGCAGCGACTTTTGATGTGGCAAGGACGATTGCTCGTAGGGCGGAACGAAGAGTGATCGGCTCGGAAGCGAAAGTTGGTATTCATACATTAGCTTATCTTAATCGTCTTTCAAGTTTACTCTATGCGTTGGCTAGATTAACTAACCATAAATATGGTATAACTGAAGAGTCCCCCGCGTATAAATAATGGTGGCTATAGTGTAATGGTTAGCACTAGAGTTTGTGGAACTCTCAGTTCGGGTTCAAATCCCGATAGTCACCCCATTCAAGAATAAGTTGAGCGAAAGCCATATTTCGTGCCTCAACAGTAAGGTTTTTGTCCAGTTCCAGCCGTTTATACTTTTTTTCTAACTCAGGATACGCTTTTTCTATTGGAACAAACCATTCGTTTGGTGTTATATGGATTTTTTTGTCTTTCACTAAAAAGTTCTGACCAAGTGCTGAAAATATTTCTCTTTTTTTATTAAGATCTCCAAGAAGAAACTCTTTGCGTGCATAACAAGAGAAATTAAATGTTTTTTCAGTAAGTTCCAGCCATTTTTCTGCCCTACTCTCTGTTTCTCTTAAGTTTGTTTTGAGTTTCACTATTTTTGTTGTGAGCTCATCTCTCTCTTTTATGAATGTTTCATCATCAATAAGTTCTCGATATCTCATTTTGGTGAGTGTATCTAGCTCTTTTTGAGTATTTACAAGTGTTCTATGTTGGTTTTCATATATCTTAGTCCGTTCCTCAATTTCTTTATCGTTGTTTCGGTTGAGTATTTCAAGAGCCCACTCTTGAAACTTTGGCATGATAGTATATCGTTCAAGTTCAATATCAATCTGATCTTCAAGTTCTTTTAGTGTCATTGGATTTTTCTGATCGCATTTCACCTCTTTTTTCTTTCTGGTGCAGTTGTAATATACATAAGTTTTTAGTTTTCCAGTACTTTTTATTATTTTTGTTTTTTCGCTCGCTGTATACATTGAATTACATATTTTGCATCGCATAAGTCCTGTATAAGCAAAATTATGTGTCTGTGCTCGTGGTTTACCGTTTCTACCGAGAATGATTTGCACTCGATCATATTCTTCAAGAGTGATCATTGATTTATGGTTGCCTTTATAAACTCTTCCAGCCCACATAAACATTCCTGTATAGAAGATATTAGTGAATAATTTATAAATAACACTACTTGCAATTTCAACACCTCCATCTCGTTTTGTTTTTGGTGTGCGAAAGCCCCACTCTTTATTTGCGATTTCTCGTATTTGTGGAGGTGTGTAATTTCCAGTAAGCATTATGTTCCACATTTTTCGGACCAGATGAAATCGTTCTTTGTCTTCAATGATTGTATGTTCGAGTTTATCATTCAAATATCCTAAAGGAGCACGAGAGGGAAGCCATCCTCGATCTGCTTTTCCTTCCATACCTCGTTTACTGTTTTTTCGTAGGTCTATAATGAACTGATTTGCCATTCCGCTTTCGACATTAAATAAAAGAACATTGTCATCAGGTAGATACTGACGATCTATGCTTTGTATACATTTCAAAGCACCCTGTTGAAGCATCCAGCTTAATGTTCCACTATCAATAGGGTTTCGTGATAGACGATTGATTTGCCAGCATAGAATACCTTGAGCCTCTCCTTTTTCAATTCGTTCAAGCATATTGGTGAAGACGGGGCGACAATATGGTTTCTTTGCAGTTTTTGCTTCAGTAAGTATTTCTTTAATTGAAATGTTTAGATTGTTTGCTAGATCTTTGAGGCGACTTATTTGGTCCTCAATTGATTGGACCTGTCTATCCTCACTCTCTGATGATTTGCGAGCGTAGAGAAAATATGTAATTTTGTTAGTTTCGTTTTTCATATAAAAACCCCAAAGGGACGGTCTGGTACCCCAACTCACTTGCTCCGAAGAGTAGCCTCATTGGCAAACCGCCCCTTTAGGGCAACGAGGCAATAAAAAGCTCCTCGGATTAATGCTGTGAAATTAGGGTACTTATATATCATATCATTTTTTCTTAATATTATCTAATCGGTTTTCCCAATTTATCAACATCATTCCATAATTCTGTTCAAATTTTTCATTCAACCTCATTAGTCGCTTGTATTTTCTTGTGGGCTTACCTTTGTAGTAATATCGCTTGATTTCCTTTTCTGCTTTTTCTAAGTCTAGAATTGATATTCCATTCCATCTATATTTTCCTCCCACCATTTGCTTAGAATAAGCTATGTTTCCACAGTGTCGGCAACCGAACCATTTACCGATGCTGAAAATCACACCCACTCGTCGTCCACAATATATTTCATTTTTATAAAGAGGACAGATAAACCAGTATCTTTTCCCCCCATATCGGCATGGAGTAGTAGTAAGTTCAATTTTATAATCTATATCATCTTTTCCCCCAGAATATTTGTTTGTGTTTGTATATCTCAAATTTATATAAGCTCTTTCTTCGGAGGTGTCACAGCCATCTTTAATTACAGAGAAACTTATACTGTTTTTATTTTTGCTGTATCCATAGGTCCAAGTGATACCACCACACTTATAACTGCAATCTTTATCCAGATAACCATATTTTTTGAGCCAGAAGATACTTAAGCTGTTAGATTGTTCTGCGATTGGTTTAGACATTTTATTTTTGCAAACTAGCCGAAATCATTAGAGATTAATAGCTATTTTTTGGTATTTTATCATCATTTTATGTTGAAAATAAAGGGTTTTTTTACTTATTCAATTATTTCATGTTTTTTCTGTTATTTTACGAAACAAATCCGTTTTTATTCTTTTGAAATATCTACATCTACGACTGCCAAGTTTGGCGTTCTCACGATTTGTCTCAATTTGTTTTTGTGATGTCTCAGTCATAGCATTTATACTGTTATTCATACTGTTTAGCAGTATGAGATAGTTTTTATAATGTTAAAAATCTATTTCCTCCATAGTAATTTCATTGCTTTCTTGATCAGTGTTTTTTACCTCACCCTCTATTTCACTATTCTTTGCTTCACCAGAAAGTTGATACAGGGAGGAGGGGAAAATCATCATCTTGCGTTTATCGTTCGGGTCTTGTTCCTGTACGATAAGCCCAGCCGTTTCAAGCATCGGGAGTATCTGCTGGCGAAGTTGATGACCATCCAACATCCTTCCATAAACTGCAAAGTGTTTTTCAAGAACCTCTTGGCGTGAAAGACCGAGCTTGCCTGTAAGTTCTTCAAATGTTTCATTTCTGCTGTTATTTTTTGCTTCCCACGCTGGCAAAATAACTTCTTTGTAGAGATTATAGATGTAGGGTGGTAGGTTTAATTCTTGGCTCACAGATATTTTATCCCAGAGCTTGAAGGCATCGTTTACATCATTTTTGTTCGCCGTAATCGTGGATCCGTCTCGTTCACGCCACCAGACATTGAGCATAGCGAACGACTTGATAAGTGATAACAAGCGTTTGATATCTCGCTGATGTCGTGGTTTGAGTGTTTTATTTTTGTTTAAAAACCTCTCGCTAATTTTTTCTGGCGATACGATGTTTATTTCCTTAATGTTCTCTAGTTTGATAGCACGAATACGCTCTTTGAGTAATGCTCGGTCTGGGTTTTCTTCAAGCCAACTTACAAAACTCTCGCTGTCCGCCTCTTTGCGTATTATTGCACTAATACCTTGTTGTATTTTATCTTGACTAACCTCTGGAGAAAGAAGCAGAAATCTTGTTGCTTCCTGTTCATCTATACGAAGCCCAGCTGTGCAGAAAATAACTGACGGATATCCACGCAGAAGAATGTTTTTTGTTTTAGTTCCATTTTTCTGTGTTTTGTCTGTAATTTTAATTGCAATCTCTTTTTTGTCGTGAGAGAGAAGGGGTCGTAGTCGTGCCAGAAGTTCATTATGTGGCTGGTCCAGAAAAATAAGTATCTTGTGTGAAAGGTCAACTAAGTAGCTGTTTTTATCTTTGTCATATTGTCCAACATCGTGGAAGAACGCCGTAGGGGAGCAGTAAGCAATCTCCATCACATCGTCTTGTGGAAACAAGCGTGCAATTTCTGTGGGGATATAACTTTTACCAGTAGATGATGGTGCATTGTAGCTGATATTGAATTGTGAGCTTTCGGTATAGGCAGAAAGCTCGCACAGGAATGTCGCCAGCTTATTCTCGGCATCGTATTTGATGGTAAGTCCGAGCGTATCAAGGAGCTGTGTTGAACTCATGGGAGCGAATTGTGTGATATCAATTTTCTCTGGATACGGCTTTGCGTATTTGCCGAACAAATCGTCTACAGATCCGTTGAGTTTTATAAAATAATCCGTGATGTCTCCAGCTTCACCAACCTCTTCTGGCAGAGTAATGATGTGTATCTCACACCCAATACTTTCCAATATTTTTGCTACTCGTTCAGACCCTTTTCTTCCAGCATCATCTTTATCAAAACAGATATATATTTTATTATCTTTTCTTATCTTTTCTACCCACTCGTCTTTGAATGTCATAGCTCCGTGAGTAGAGGTTATTGTAGGTACATTTTTGGAAAGAAGAAGTAATCTGTCTAGTTCACCTTCGCAGATTACAAGTGAAATGCTAGGTTTTGTTAGGTTATCCCAGTCATAGAGCTGTGCCTCGGCTCCTTTAGGATATGTTATTTTATCGTTACCAAAAAC
Organism: Patescibacteria group bacterium; assembly: GCA_024654575.1. Taxonomy (GTDB): domain Bacteria; phylum Patescibacteriota; class Minisyncoccia; order Phycocordibacterales; family PALSA-1337; genus JANLHG01. The sequence goes on from JANLHG010000014.1 coordinate 81,791, forward strand.
AGGATCCATTCTTAATTTGAAAAACGAATAATTGCCGTATATATCCTTGATTGGGATAGTAATCCACGACTTGCGATAAAATTGTCCATAGCCAAGCTTATAGGCGTCTATGACGGCATCAGTGAGCCCTCGCTTGCGTAGATACTCTCGTATATGTGGTGGTAATTCTTGATGACATTTTTCCACTAATTCTGTATTAAAAGTGTTTATCTTGCGTGATTTTGGTTCTGTATCGCCGAAGTATTTTGCTAATGTGATGAGATTACCTTTTTCACCACATTTTTTACAATCATATTGTCCCGTATCGATACTAAAATATAAATGTGCTTCGTTGCCTTTGCTGTCCCTATCGCAATCATTGAAAAAGCATTTGACGATAAGTTCTTTGCCACTCTCACGAAAGGGGATACCTTTCCCGATTAGATATTCTTTAATTGTAATATTTGTTAGGTTCATATATTTGTAATTCTTTTTTGTAATAATGATAATGTTTCTTGTCTATGTTTTTGAATTAACTCATACTCTTTCTCAGTCATGGGCTTATAGACGACAGACATCAACTGCAAGAGTTTAACGCCTTTCTCATAGGCATCCTCTCGGCTGATTTTCATTCCGAACTCGCTTTTATAGAGAGCTTGAAACTTCAAAATGTCTTCGTCTAAAATGATCATGGCTATTTTCAAGAGCTGAAAATTTGATTTTTCAGTCGCTTAATCTGGTTGAAGTAAGTTTGGGCATCAACCGATGTTTTAAAATCCCAAAAGTCTTTTATGGTTTCATCTATCCCACTACTCTTTTTTACAATGAATAAAACTTTGTTTCTTACTGCTTTATCTAAACCTGACAATTCAAAATTTTGACAAAGCAAAAATGCCACGAGCGAAATATCGTAGCTATAAAAATAGTTTGTTGTGTCGTCGAAAGGCAGATAAGTATATTCCTCTGGGTGAACACTTTTTTGTGTTTTTTTAGTCATATAATTTTGTTAATTTAATTTGTTAAAACGACCTAATAGATTTTTTGAAAAACAAAAAACCATACTAGTTGCAGTATGGACTTTAAGAGAATTCGTATGAGAATTTTGGACTAAACTGGACTACTCTGGACTATTTTTTGTATGAGCTAATTCTAATTCCTTAAAAAATAAAAGAATTTTTACACCAGCTTTTTCTAAATCATTTTTAATGATCTCGTCTCCTCTATAAATTAAAGTATCCTTACCTCTTTTGTAGAAAAATGCTTTGAGGATTTCTCCCTTAAAACCAAGTCCATTCAAAATTTTAATAAAACTTTTATTTTTAACCCGATTTTGAGTAGATAAATTACCAAACTTTGATGGTAATTCATTTCTATTTATTTTTGTGTGTGGAGCTTGAGAACAAACATACTCAAAAAATTCGAGATTACTTCCAACGGCATGTGGTTTTCCTATAAGATATTCATTAACCCATATCTCTCGGTCTTTTATTAAAAGTTTAAACTTATTTGTAATTGAATTTACTGTTGGTTTTTTATTAATTAATTCTCTAAAACTTGCCTCATGTTCTTTACTCGTTGATAGGTCCAAAACTCTTGCCCTGTACGCTAGATATTTTGTCTCAAAATCGTCTGGTAATTCTATATATAAATCAGTAGCCATAAAATTACATATAATCTGGAAGAAAATCAAATCTATCTATCAAACCTTCTTTTTTAAGACTAAGGAGAAAATTTTCAAATTGAGGAAAGTCATCAATACCAAATTCTCTTATCCAGCTCCAATATTTTGATTGAGAAATTGTATACCTGTTTTTATTAGGATATATATCCCATTCATCTTTTAATTTTTTAAGAATGTAGAGTTTTTTTGAGTCAACCTTACTTAGTCCTTCTAATCTATTTTCAAATTCAGTTATTTCATTTATTTGTTTTTGTCTTTGTTTGTGGGCTTTTATATCCGAATTTTTTACCTTTTCTTCTTCTGTTATTCTTATAGTCAACGGTGTTTCGTCAAATTTAGCGAAACATATAGGTCTTCCTGTTCGTTTTTCTGCTTCTTGAATTTGTTCATCTATCTCTTTCAGTTCTTTTGGGTAGGGAGATCCAATACCCATTTGAAATCTACGAGTGGCTACACTTTCAATTTCTTTTTTTTGTTCGATTAAATTTAATAAGATTTCTTCTGGGGTCATTGTAATTGTAATTTATTCTAACTTTACTCTTTTTTACATTTTTTTCAAGCACGAAAAAACAAAGCATGAGTATGCTTTTTTTTAAGATAAAATCCTAGAAATTAAACAATTCGTTTAATTCAACACCGAGAGCTTTTGCAAGTTTCTCTATATTTTCAAGAGAGACATTTCTCTCTCCACGCTCTACGCCACCTATGTAACTTCGGTCCAAACCAGTCTTGAAAGATAGACTCATCTGGGAAGTTATACCTTTCTCAAGACGGAGATTTCTAATTCTATTACCAAACCTTTTGAGTATGTTACTTCCTTTAGTCATTTATAAAGCATAGTGCTGATGAGGACTATAATGCGACGGACTATGAGTACCACTGTTTTTGTGGTAGATTATTGCTTATAGGTACTTATAGTCATCATTGTTCTGTTTATGTCTCAAAAATTACAATTACAATCAAAACAATTTCAAAAAGTTGAGCAAGCGAAAGGTCGCCCACTTCTACAGTGGGTAGGCAAGAAGCCACTTGAAAGTGTGCAATTTTATCCTGCACAGGAGACCGAGGTGTACGGCGACAAAGGTACAAAGGATTTCAATAAGATGTTTTGGGGTGATAACTTGCAGGTTCTCTCGCACCTCTTGAAAGAGTATCGTGGCAAGATTGATTTGATATACATTGACCCTCCGTTTGATAGTAAGGCGGACTATGTTCGCAAAGTAAAAATACGAGGTGAAAAAATTGAAGGAACTGGACAGGGGATATTTGAAGAAAAGCAATACACTGACATCTGGGAGAGAGATGAGTTTTTGCAATTTATATACGAAAGATTGCTTTTAATGAAAGAGTTACTTTCTGATAAGGGAGTTATCTATCTTCATTGTGATTGGCACAAAAGTGGCTATTTGAGATTGATTATGGATGAAGTATTCGGTGAAGATAATTTTAGAAATGAAATAATTTGGCACTACTTCGTATCGGGTAAGTATCCAAGTGAGTTTGCAAAAGACCACGACAATATATATGTATACTCAAAAAATAAAGATGTAACATTTAATTACGAAAAACAAGTAGATAAATCTTTGTATTATGAAAAGTATTTCAATAAGCAAATTGTTACAGGAAAAGACGGCAAAGAGTATTATGAATATAACGGAGAATTAAGAACATTTGAAAAACAAGTTTCTGAAACTTGGAATATGAATAAGATTAAAAGAGATGGTAAAGAGATAGTTGGTTATCCAACGCAGAAACCAGAGGAACTGTTAGAGAGAATAATAAGGACATCTTCAAATGAAGGTGATGTAATAGCAGATTTCTTTATGGGCTCGGGGACTACCCAAGTGGTAGCACAGAAGCTCGGGCGTAGATGGATAGGGTGCGACATCAATCTCGGAGCTGTTCAGACAGCCACCAAGCGTCTCAATCAAATCATCATTGACCAGCAAGAAGAAAAGGCGAAAGGCTTCAATGGCTCACTCGGCTTCAAGGTGCTCAATGTGAATGACTACGATGTATTCAAAAATGAGCTTGAGGCGAAAGAAATCGTTATGGAGATGTATGGGGTTGAGCCAGTTAAGCGTATCTATTTTGATGGTGTTATGGATAAGAACTTCGTGAAGGTTATGCCACTCAATCGTGTTCTCAACAAGATGGACATCCGCACCATGCTCAAGAGCGTTGGCGATAAACTAGATAGCTTCACAGTGAAAGCCAAGTCAAAGGCAGGAGAGGCGGTCTATGAAGAAGGTGTGCTGGTCATCTGCTCGGGCATGGAGCTAGATGTGGTGGACTTCATCAAGAAAGAGAATAAGACGGGTGTGAAAATAGAGGTCCGAGACATTCTGACTGACAAGAAAAATCTTATCTTCAAGAAAAAACCAGAGGCAAAGATTATCGTGAAAGCAGAAGACAAAAAACTCACTGTTGAGCTCAAGGATTTCTATTCGCCGATACTGATGCGAAAGTTGGAGATTGAGAATGAAAAAGTGCTCAAGAAAGAGAACAAGGCGAAGGTGGGCGACTTCAAGCAAATCATTGATAGTGTAGCGATAGATGTGGACTATAACGGCAAGCTGTTCAATGCCGAAGTGATGGACCTGCCAGATAAGAAAGAGGTCATCAAAGCCAAGTATTCGTGGGAGTATCCGAAGAAAGGCAAGAATACTGTGGCAATAAAGATAGTGGATGTGCTCGGCGAAGAATACTTTGAAACCTTTGAAGTAAACGCATAATGCTATGGATACTCTATTTCTACAAAACATCCAGAAGCAGGTTGAAAAGTGGCGTGCTGATGGCTATAAGGGCGTGCATAAAGAGACCGAGAACATACTGTCGCATATAAGGCGTGTAGCTTTCCTACATGAGCCACAAGTAGAAGCACTGGAGACCTATATCTATCTCAAGGAAGTAGTGGGTAATAAGCCATCCGTGGAGCTATTCCGACAAGCATTTGAAAGCGAGCTTGAGCTTATTCGTGCCCTCGGTATCTCTGAAAAGGAGGCGACTGAACTCGCCTATGACAAAAAGAAAAAAGAAAAGATACAAGCAATCCTTGATGAGAAGTTCGGGACCTCGGACTATGTAAATCAAGTCTATGCTCTCACTATGGGCTCGGGCAAGACCATCTTGATGGCAGTGATGATGCTCTACGACTTCGTGCTTTCGTTCTATCACAAAGATGATGGACGCTTCGCAAAGAACGCTCTAGTCTTCGCTCCCGACACCACAATTATTGAGAGCTTGAAAGAAATCAAGACCTTTGACTACTCACGAGTACTCCCGAAAGAATACGAGAATATCATCTTGAACATCAAATATCACTACCTTGAAAGCACTGACACCTCCCTTGCTCCGAACGGGAACTACAATGTCATCGTCTCTAATTCACAGAAGATAATCTTGAAGACGAGGAATGAAAGTGGCGATGCTACCAAGCGTTTGTTTGGCGATAAGAATGAGCTCGGCAGACGAGAGGTTGAAAACATGCGATTGCAAGCAATACGACAGCTCGGCTCACTCCAGATTTTCGTGGATGAAGCCCATCACTCATACGGCAAGACGCTTGAAGGCACCTTGAAGAAAACACGCCAGACGATTGATTATTTGCACAAGCATACTCCGCTTATTTCTGTGGTAAACCTCACGGGAACTCCGTATGTGAACAACAATATGATTTCCGATGTTGTGTATCACTTCGGTCTCAAGCAGGGCATAGAGAAAGGTATTTTGAAGCAGGTCCGCATACTGGATTACGGCGTGGTTCGGTCCCAGAAGTTTCTTGAGGAAGTGATTGATACTTTCGTTTCTGAATACGGCACGAAGCGACTGGAAGGGCGATTGCCGAAGATAGCTTTTTACGCATCAAACATTGATGATTTGCGAAACGACTTGAAGCCAAAGCTGGAGCGTGTGCTCATTGAGCGTAATATACTGCCGAGCACCATTCTTGAATACCATACACGGGCGGAAGAAAATGCCGATGACTTCAAACAGCTTGATACCGCAGAAAGCAAAAAGCAGTTCGTGTTGCTCGTGGGTAAGGGCACCGAAGGGTGGAATTGCCGTTCACTTGTCTCTGTAGCTTTATATAGGAAGCCAAAGAGCACTATCCTCGTGCTTCAATCAACGACACGATGTCTCCGAGCCATTGGCGACAATTCTACTCGTGCACATATATTCCTTTCAAAAGAGAACTACAAGATACTTGATAAAGAGCTCAAGAATAACTTTGCTTCAAGCATCAGTGAGTTGAATGCACAGGACCAAAAAATGGTGGAGCATACGCTAGAGGTGCAGAAACGGAAAACCATCAAGGTTAAAAAGGTGCTCAAAGAGATTTTGTCGGTGCAGGAGGCGAACGCCGATAGCATCAAGATTGATTTCAAGGAGTTCAGTCCAGAGAAGTATCAGTCATTCGTGAGCGAGGGAGGCATCTTTCTTGGAGACGAAGGCACGGCTGGATATAGTGAAGCTCGGGCGGTCCGAAAGATAGAAGACAAGAACACTTTTACTTTCTACGAGATAGCGGAGGTCATCAATCGCTATACGCATTTGCCATGTGTTGTCATTGATAGCATCATTTCTGGCAGTGGTAAGAAGCGTGATGAGTTCGTAAAGATGGCAAACGATAATATCGCACTCGTGCCGTTCGTGGTGCAAGAAATCCTCAAGAGTGCCTATAAGTATGAAGAAAAGACCGAGACAGTTGAAGAAGAACTTGAGCTCACAAAACTCTTTCCGTTCAAAATCTCTGTCCAGCAAAGCAGAGATACTCTTGTAGTGTATAAGGATATAGAGGAGAGTATGAGTGGTAAAAGTCGTATTGGCTTCAATATAAATCCCTATGCTTTTGACAGTAGCGATGAAAAAGACCTTTTCAGATATTTGCGAGGCGTGCTTGATAAGGAGGAGACTATAAAGGATGTTTACTTCACAGGTGCTCGTGTTTGTGCTGACCCGAACAGAAATGATTTTTATTTTGAATATAGGGACCCACAGAACGAACATAAAACAGCTCGTTATTTTCCAGATTTTCTTATTGAGACTTCAAATGAACGTTTTTTTGTTATTGAGACGAAAGGTGGGGAAGAAGAAGCCAACTACGAAGCAAATAAGAAATCCTACAATGGCAAGTTGGAAAACCTCACAAACGATATACTCGCAAAAGAAATCGGTTTCAATGATTTTCAGAGCATAAACAAGAACTTTGAATATCGCATCATTTTTAATGCCTCGCTCCAACGTGAACGGGTGCGATTGTTTGAGAAGTTAAAAGATATTAAGAGTAAGGGTTGAGAATGGTGAGAAACAGAATGAAGTATATTGTTTTTATAAATGAAAAATAATACCATAAAAAACAACAGAATTACAGATGTGGGATTTCCTAAGGTCAATTTTGAGGTAAAAACTACAAAAAATGGCTAAAACAAAGGATATTTTCCATTATTTCTAAAATTATTAATCCCTATATAACCCTATATTTTCATACATTGTTTATTTAACTAAAACTCCAATTAAATCCTAGTTTTTCCTAGTATTTTAAAGTTTACTTTTTTGAGATTTTACAGAATAACTAGCTTCTTAAATTAACACTTTACAAACCTTTCCTGCCATACCCCCCCACACTAATAACAATCACCATAAGCAGTACAATTTCCTACCATATCATCTGGAACCCCACGAGGAGTTGGATCGGAGCGAAATAATGTTGCAATAAAATACACAATAATAATCAAAATTGCTAGTCCAATAGCTTTTCCAATTAATTCCTTCATACCTTACAAAATATCATAAATATGCCCAATTAACAATAATAAATAAAAAATAATTAGGTATTATAATTTTTCTCTAACTATAAGATTTTGTTTAAATAGATATAGTGAATTACACGGTGTGGTAAAATAAAACTATGAAAATACCAGACATAAAAAAATATATAGATCTATATGGTACTGAAAATTATTTATTCAAAATCATTGGTCCTAAAGTAAAAGAAAGAGGATATTTTTTATTTGAGGAGTTTTTTGAAGTTTGTATGTGGAAATCTGCTAGGCAGAAGCAGAGATATATAGAAAATAAGGATAGTGTTGAGCGAATATCTAGAAATGCTTTTTCTGAAAAAGATGAAAAGCGAAAAATGGAAGTCCTATGTCAGTTGAAAGGTGTTAACGTACCAATGGCATCAGCACTTCTTACTATCGTCTGTCCAGAAAGCTATGCTGTCATTGATATTAGATGTCTTGAAATGCTTACAGAAATGAAACATGGTATAGGTAATAATCCCTCTATTGAAACTTGGTTAAAATATTTGGCTAAAATGAGAGAATGGGCAAAAGAGAACAATGTTACGCCGAGAGAATTAGATATGGCTTTATATGCAAAACATAAAGAAACACAGGGTTATAGAAATCTATACAAAAAACCGAATTCAAAAATGTAGTAATAGATATGATATAATCACATTAATGTCATAGATTGAAGTTCTGGAATATAGATTGTAGCGTCATTTTTACGCTCAAACACAGTTCTAACATCCTCCACGACGGCACCCAATGTAGATATTTTTAGATATGATATAATATTTTTAATATGAATAAAGAAAAAATATATTATTTTGCAAATGTTGGACTTATACTTTTATCTATTTTCCTTTTATCAAAAACTATATCCGAAATAAAAGGTTGGGGATTAATCGGAAAAGATATTGCTCCACAGACGACAATAAGTGTTTCAGGAAAAGGTGAAGTTGTAGTAAAACCAGATATCGCTACTTTTTCTTTTAGTATTCAAGAAGAATCGCTTATTGTAAGCGACGCTCAGAATAAAGTGGCTAAAAGTGAAAAAGAAGCAATTTCTTTTATTGAAAAAAGTGGAGTGAGTAAAGATGATATAAAGGTTTCTGGTTATAATATATATCCGAGATACGATTATCTTAAAACAGGTAAGCAAACTCTTGTTGCTTATGTAATTTCTGAGTCAATTGAAGTAAAAGTTCGTGATATAAACAACGCAGGAAAAATTATAGGAAGTTTGGGTGAATTAGGGGTGACTAATTTGAGCGGGCTAACTTTTAGTGTTGATAAATATGATGATATTGTGAAGCAGGCACGAGAAAAAGCTATTGCTGATGCCAAATTGAATGCTAAAAGTTTAGCTAAAGACTTAGGTGTTTCACTTTCTCGTATCGTTAATTTTTCAGAAAATGGCTCAACTCCTTCACCAATTTACTATGGAAAAGCAATGGTAATGTCTAGTATTGAAATCGCAACACCAGAGTTACCGAGCGGGACAAACAAAATCATTTCTAATGTTTCTATAATTTACGAGATTAGGTAAAATCTTCATAATTAGAGCCGTTGTTTTATCTATTGACTAAATAGTTAGTAGTATGATATACTATAAATAGTTCAAAGCACATTGATATGTAGCAGAGGACTTGTAATTAAAAACAAACCCAGAAAGGGAGAAAGGACTGCGTATGAAAAATGCGACTGCCTTGCAGATAGAAGTACGAACAGCAACACCAGATCAAATGAAAGACATCTACGGACTCGCCATACAGGCAATTCCGACTGGAATTTCATTTGAATCGGCTCAAGCAATCATCGGAAACAAATCGGCATTCATCACCAAGGTTCAAGATTTGTTTCCTGATCCAGCGATACTGCATGATCCTTTAAAACAGTGGGAGGTCTTCTACAGGGAAGAATTCAACGAAACCCACGATTTCTCGGAAATCAAAATTCCCGAAAAGCGAGAATGTTTCAACCGTCTCATCATCGTCCCCAAAGGAATGACGATGAATCGAGCATACAAAGCATGTGAAAAACACTTTCCGTGCTGGCGGTACAACAACGACCTAGACACCAGAGTCCCCACAAACGATCGCACACCATCAGAATCATACGCCATCTGGGTCAGGGACCGGGTGGAGGCAGACGAGGAATTGAAAAAACTCTCTGCCAACGATCTTGTGGATCAGAAAGTGGGCGGTATCACCTTACTGGAACGTATTCTCTTGGAACTCAAATACTTCCGAGAAACCGGCAAGCACCTGGACATCAAAAATGTCACTCTTTGTTCAGGTTCGCGCGATGCCGATGGCGATGTGCCGAATGCGTGCTGGGATGGCGGTAAGTTCGGGGTGTCTTGGGACTATTGCGACTACCGGTACTCGTGCTTGCGTTCTCGCGAGGCAGTTTCCCTTTGACCTTGTACCTTGTTCTATTCATTCCCCCGCTTTTTGCAAAGCGGGGGTTTTATAAATAAAAATGCTATACTTTTTCTTATGTCTAATTATTCTGTACGGGAAAAAATTTCTTCGGAAGTGGCTAGAGAGCTTGAAGAATATCCGAAAATTATTCGTCATTTACTTTTTCACAGGGGGATTACTAAAAAGGAAGATGCAGAAAAGTTTTTAAAACCAGATTATCAGAGAGATATACATGACCCATATCTTTTGAAAGATATGAAAAAAGCAGTTGAGCGAATTTTGTCGGCTATTTTAAAAGAAGAGAAAATATTAATTTACGGTGATTATGATGCCGATGGTATCCCTGGTTCGGTTATACTTCACGACTTTTTCAAAAAAATTGGCTATGATAAATTTGAGAATTATTTTCCACATCGTCATAATGAGGGTTATGGATTGAATATGGAAGCGGTGGAACAGTTTAAAAATAAGGGTATTAATTTGATAATTACTATTGATTGTGGAACCAATGATGTATTAGAGGTAGTTAAAGCACAAGAATATGGGATAGATGTCATAATAACCGACCATCACTTATCTCAAGATGAAAAAATACCTCCAGCTTTTGCGATTATTAATTCCAAGCAATCAGATTGTGATTACCCGTATGATATGCTTTGTGGTTCGGGTGTAATTTTTAAATTAATACAGGCCATTTTGAATAAAAATAATTTTGGGATTAAGGAAGGAATGGAAAAATGGCACTTGGACATGGTTGGATTGGCTACCATGGCGGATATGGTACCTTTACAGGGTGAAAATAGAGCTTTTGCTTTTTTTGGATTAAAAATGCTTCGTCTGTCGCCTAGGATTGGTTTGAAAAAACTTTTGCAGAAAAATAAAATTATACAAAAATATCTTTGTGAAGATGATATTGGTTTTACTATTGCTCCAAGAATTAATGCTGCTTCAAGAATGGGGGACCCGCTTCAAGCTTTTCAATTATTAACTGCAGTTGATGAAGCGAGTGCTGAAACGCTTGCTGACCATTTGAATAAAATAAATGATGAACGAAAAACTATTGCAGGCACTATTACTAAAGAAATAAAAAAAGTTCTCAAAAAAAGGCAAGGAGATGATGCAAAAAAAGTATTAGTCATAGGTAATCCTGATTGGAAACCGGCTCTTTTAGGACCGGTAGCTAATAATTTAGCGGAAGAATTTAATACTCCTGTGTTTATCTGGGGGCGGGCAGATGGTGAATTTATAAAAGGTTCCTGTCGTTCTAATGGAAAAATTAATTTATCTGAACTTATGGAACACACTCCATCTGATTTATTTTTAACTTACGGTGGTCACAAAATGTCTGGTGGTTTTTCTATTTCCCATGAAAAAATACATTTACTTGAAAGCGAATTATGTAAGGCCTATGAGATTCTTACTAAAGATGGAATTAAAGAAGATGAGTCTTTTGTTGATTTAAAATTAAATATTAATGATGTGAATTGGACAACTTATAATGATATTGAAAAACTTTGTCCGTTTGGTATCGGTAATGAAAAACCTTTATTTCTTTTTGAAAATATTATTATTGATGAAGTGAAATTATTTGGTAAAGAGAAAAATCATTTAGAATTAATTTTTAGAAATAGTGAAAATAAAAAAGTATCATCTATGGGATTTTTTATGACTCCTGAAAATTTTTCTTTTCCGATTATACGAGGAGAAAAAATCAATTTAGTGGCGACTATGGAAAAATCTATGTTTAGAAGTTTTCCAGAATTGAGGTTGAGGATTGTGGATATAGTATAATTAAATCTATGAGTATAACAATCTTCACTGATGGTGCTTCGCGAGGTAATCCTGGACCAGGAGGATGGGGTGTTGTTATTATCATGGAGCATGAAGCAGGAAATATGAAACATAAAGAAATAGGAGGTAGAGAAGAACACACAACGAATAATAGAATGGAACTGAGGGCGGTTATTGAAGGATTGAGGGTCATTGAAAGTGGTCAGAAGGTGATTGTTAATGCCGATTCAGAATATGTCGTAAAAGGAATAACTTTATGGATAAAGGGGTGGATAACTAAAGGATGGAAGACTGCAAGTAAAAAAGCAGTTTTGAATCAAGATTTATGGAAAGAACTTCTGGAGGTTTCAGAAGGTAAAGATATCTCTTGGAATGTTGTGAAAGGACACTCTGGAGTAAAATGGAATGAACGAGCAGATGAAATTGCTACCGCCTTTGCGGATAAGGTCTCTCTATGAAGTCCGATTACTTGTACATTATTTTAGGTGGTTTTTTTGTGGGGGTTGTTTTTAGAAGTTTTGTTTATTCAAAAATTGCTTTTGCGTTATCGATTATTTTTTTGTCGCTGATATTTCTGATTTGGAGAAATAAAAAAGCTTTTTTCATTATTTTTATATTTATTTTTTCGTTTGGAGTTGGAATACTTCGTTATGATATTAAAGATGAAAGTCCGTTAAAAAATATTCTTGATGATATTGTAGGAAAGAAAATGATAGTAGAGGGGATTGTTTCAACAGACCCAGAAATAAAAGATGACACTTTGCGTTTTGTTATAGCGTCAAAGTCAAATATTTTTGTGAGAACCCAATTATATCCGACCGTAAAATACGGTGACCTTATTAGATTGGAAGGTAAAATTATGAAACCGGAAAATTTTGATGGTGGTTCTGGAAAAATATTTGACTATGTCTCTTATCTTTCAAAAGACGATGTCTATTACACCATGAGTATGCCGAGTGTATCGGTTATTTCTCATAATAATGGAAATCCGATTAAAAATGTTCTTTATAAAATAAAAAATAGTTTTTTGACGCAGATTGAGAAGATTATTCCAGCACCATATTCAGCACTTGAAGGAGGGCTTTTGTTGGGTACTAAACAATCACTTGGTACGAAATTACAAGATGATTTTAGGCGTGCTGGTATTATTCACATTGTGGTACTTTCTGGATATAACATTACTATTATCGCTGATTTTATAATGAAAATAATGGTTCCTTTACCGAATGTTTATGGGATAGGTGCCGGAATTATAGGTATCATTCTTTTTGCTATTATGGCTGGAGGTGAAGCTACTGTAGTGAGAGCGACTATTATGGCTCTTTTTGTCATTTTAGCAAAATCCTCACGGCGAAATTACGATGTGACTCGAGCATTAAGTCTGGCAGGTTTTCTTATGATATTACATAATCCCAAAATAGTGGTTTATGATTCATCTTTTCAACTCTCTTTTATGGCAACACTAGGATTAATATATGTCGCTCCCATTATTGAAACAAAACTTGTCTGGATTACGAAACATTTTAAAATTAGAGAAATTATGACTACTACATTAGCAACGCAATTATTCGTTTTACCAATGTTGCTTTATAAAATGGGAGAGTTGTCTCTTGTTGGTATTCCAGTCAACCTTTTAATTTTAGGAATTATTCCAATTACCATGCTTTTAGGTTTTATTACTGGCTTAGTAAGTTTTTTAAGTATTTTTATTGCTTGGATAACTGGGGGTCTGACATATTTTCTTCTGTGGTATCAAATAGGAGTAGTGGAATTTTTCTCTTCACTTCCATTCGCGTCAATTAAAATATCATATTTTCCATTTTGGCTAGCGGTTTTGGTTTATGTGGGATATTTAATTATTTACTTGCGTTTTTATAATTCTCCTCAATTACATCCCAATTCAAATTAGCGAAAAAGTCCTCAATATATCGTTTTTTTCCAGATGGTTGATAATCATAAATAAAAGCGTGTTCCCACATATCAATACCTAAAATAAGTTGACAACCATTTAATTGACCAAGATGTTGTTCATCAATCCATGTATTGATTAGTTTTTTTACAGTGGGGTCATAATAAAGCATTGCCCAACCAACACCTCTAGTTAGAGCTATTGATTTGAATGTTATAAGCCATTTATCAAATGATTCAAATTGTTCAGTGATAGCTTTTTTTAGAATACTTATGTCAGAGAGTGCTTTAGGTCCACCCTCTAAACTTTTAAAATAATATTCATGATTTCTCATACCGTTAAATTCAAAACCAATGCGTCTAATATCCTGCTTGCCTTCAAGGGTGTCATTGATATTTTTTACATAACCAGCATAAAGTTTTAGATGTTCCTCTATGTTTTTCTTTGAAATTCCTTTTAATTCTGGTATATTAAATTTTTGTTCATCATATTTAAACATAAAATCAAGTATATCATTTTTACTACGCTTTGTTTAGCGAATTTTTTCATATGGTATGGTGTTTATTGGGAAAACAGAGGAAATACTTTAACTGTCGCTTTTATGGATGTCGGACAAGGTGATTCAATTTTTATTGAAGCACCAAATGGTAATTCCATTATTATTGATGGTGGTCCATCTAGAGCTATTCTTTCAGAGTTAGGTAAACTTTTACCATTTTATGACCGCTCTATTGATATGTTGATTGTGACAAATCCCGATAAAGACCATTTAGCTGGTTTTATTGATGTTCTCAAAAATTATAAAGTGGGAGAAGTTCTTGAACCAGGTACCCATTCGGATACCGTAATTTATACAGAACTTGAGAAAACGATTGCTGATAAAAAAGTTTTAAAAGAAATTGCTCATCGCGGAATGAAAATAATCCTTGATGAAGAATATGGAATTTATTTAGATATTCTTTTTCCTGATAGAGATGTGTCACAGTGGACTTCAAATGATGGTTCAATTGTCGCCAAGTTAGTTTATGGAAATACTTCTTATTTGTTAATGGGAGACGCTACGAAAAAAACAGAAAATATTGTCATGAGTAATGAAAGCCCGGATGCTTTAAAGAGTGATGTTTTAAAATTAGGGCATCATGGTTCAAAAACGTCTTCTGGTTATGATTTTGTTAAAATTGTTTCTCCGTATTATGCCGTGATTTCCGCTGGATTTCATAATAGATATGGACATCCGAATAAAGAAACGATGAATACTCTTACCAAACTCCACATTTCATCACTTATTACATTTAAATTAGGAACGATAGTAACAGAATCGGATGGGAGTAGGGTACAGATAAAGTAAGTAAAAATGGTTTGTCTGGGCACGCATAATTTTCTGATGAAAATTTGCTCTTCTCATGCCGTCGCACTCCGAAAGACCCGACCAAACCATTTTTACTTACTTTTTAGATTAATCCTGCTTTTTTCAAAACTGCATAAGCGCCGTTTTTATTGATTGTTTTAATGGCTCTGGTAGAAATAGTGAGATTGAGGTATTTTTTTAGTTCAGGGACATAAATTCGCTTTTTTTGTAGATTAACATATTTACGAACTTTTCCAGTAGGATTAAATTTCGTTGCACGGGTACGGTTTGAGTAACCACCTCCCATTATTGAACTTTTTTTTGTAATTGCACAGATTTTTGCCATAGAATTGTATGGTATCATATTGTTTATAATAAGCAAGAATTTTATGGAAATAAATTTTATTTTTTCAATATTGGTACTTTTAATGTCTGTCGTGGTACATGAAGTTGCTCATGGCTATACAGCAGAGATTTTAGGAGACCCTACTGCACGACTTGCAGGACGACTTACACTTAATCCAGTAAAACATCTTGATATGATTGGTTCAATTATTGTTCCTATCGTTACCTTTATTACAGGAGGTGTTATTTTTGGTTGGGCAAAACCAGTACCTTTTAATCCCTATAATTTAAAAAGTCAGAGATGGGGTGAAGGGATGGTGGCCTTAGCTGGACCATTATCAAATCTTTGTATTGCATTATTCTTTTCCATTATTATTCGTTTTTTTGCAAATTCCAACCTTCTATCTCAATCTTTCTTAGAAATCTCTATTCTTATCGTAATTATCAATATAACACTGGCCGTATTCAACCTTATTCCCATCAGTCCGCTCGATGGTTCAAAAATCTTATTTTCTTTCATACCTTACCGTTTTGATTACATTAGAAGCTGGATAGAAAGACATTCTTTGATTTTAGTGCTTATTCTATTATTTTTTCTATGGCAATTCATAGTTCCCATAATTCCATGGCTATTTAAGATTTTTACAGGGATAAGGTTTTAATTGCATTTTTTTGGTGTATATAGTATTGTAAATCACGCAATGCCGACAATTAATCAATTAGTTAAAACAAAAAGAATAAGACTTAAAAGAAAGTCAAAATCAATCGCACTTATGCGTAGTTTTAATACGATTAAAAATCGTCCTCGTTTTTTTGCATCTCCTTTTAAAAGAGGTGTATGTATCAAGGTCACCACAAAAACTCCTAAGAAGCCAAACTCTGCTATTCGAAAAGTGGCTAGAGTGCGTCTTACAAATGGAATGGAAGTGACTGCCTATATCCCAGGTATCGGACATAATCTTCAAGAACACTCAGTGGTTTTGCTTAGAGGTGGTCGTGTAAAAGATGTTGGACTTCGCTATACTGTAGTTCGTGGTGTGCTTGATTCCACAGGAGTAGAAACGAGACGAAAGGGTCGTAGTCAATACGGTATGAAAAAACCTAAAAAAGCATAAATTTTATGAGAAGAAAAATAAAAAATAAACATATATTGCAACCAGATATTCAATATGAATCAGTAAAAGTCGCCAAGTTCATAAACTATATTATGGAAAAAGGTAAAAAAAATACTGCGAGAAGTATTGTTTATGATTGTTTTAATACGATTAAAGAAAAAGCTAAAGTAGAAAATCCAATGGAAGTTTTTGATACAGCTTTAAAAAATACAGCGCCGATGATGGAGGTACGTTCAAGGAGAGTAGGGGGAGCAAACTATCAAGTACCGCGAGAAGTGCGACCAGAGAGAAGACAAGCACTTTCTATGAAATGGATAATTGATGCAGCTAGGAGCAAAAAAGGTGCAGAAATGCATAAAAAACTTGCGGATGAGATAATTTCCGCATCTAAAAATGAAGGTGAAGCAGTTAAAAAACGAGAAAATACTCACAAAATGGCGGAAGCTAACAAAGCCTTTGCTCACTTCGCGTGGTAATATAATGATATGAATAGAGATTACCCATTAGAAAGAGTTAGAAATTTTGGAATTATCGCACATATTGATGCGGGAAAGACGACTACTTCGGAACGAATTTTGTATTACACTGGTGAATCGCATAAAATTGGTGAAGTTCACGAAGGAAATACCACTACTGACTGGATGGAACAAGAACGAGAGCGAGGGATTACCATTACTGCCGCCGCTATTACTTGCTTTTGGAATCCGACTTATATGGGTTTGGATGTTACAGATAAACATCGTTTTAATATTATTGATACTCCAGGACATATTGACTTTACAGCTGAAGTAAAACGTTCACTTAGAGTGCTTGACGGTGCTGTTGTTGTTTTTGATGGTGTTGCTGGTGTGGAACCACAAAGTGAGACTAATTGGCGTTATGCAGATGATGGAAAAGTTCCGAGAATTTGTTTTATAAATAAATTAGATAGAATGGGAGCTTCATTTGAACGTTCTTATGCTTCAATTCTAGATCGTTTGACCAAAAATGCAGTTAGAGTGCAGATACCTATAGGTTTGGAAGAAAATTTTAACGGAGTAATAGATCTTCTAAAGATGAAAGCGTATTATTTTGAAGGGGAGATGGGAAATAAAATTCGTGAAGAAGAAATTCCAGAGGAATATCTTAATGATGCTAAAAAATACCGAGCGGAACTTGTGGAAAAAATTGTTAGTGAAGATGATAATGCGATGACAATGTTTCTTGAAGGAAAAGAACCGTCAGTGGAAGATTTGAAAAAAATATTAAGAAAAGCCACACTGGAAGTAAAATTAATTCCTGTATTTGCTGGTTCGGCACTGAAGAACAAAGGTGTTCAATTGGTGCTAGATGGCGTAGTTGAATATCTTCCTTCTCCTTTAGATATTCCGCCAGTTGTTGGGGTACATCCAGTAACAGGCGAAGAGGTCATTCGTCATGCTTCTGATTCAGAGCCATTTTCAGCTCTCGCCTTTAAACTTCAGAATGACCCATTCGTCGGTCAATTAACTTTCTTTAGAGTTTATTCTGGAACGATTGAAGCGGGAAGCTATATTTATAATGCAACCACTGGAGAAAGAGAACGTCTTGGACGAATCGTGCGACTTCAAGCAGATGAAAGAGAAGAAGTAAAAAAGGTTTTTTCTGGAGAAATTGCTGCTGCAGTAGGACTTAAGACAGCTAGAACCTCTAACACTTTTTGTGATGAAAATAATCCAATAATTCTTGACCCTATTAAGTTTGTTGAGCCTGTGGTGTCATTAAGAATTGAACCTAAAACAAAAGCTGACCAAGAAAAAATGGGTATGGCTTTGAAAAAACTTTCTGATGAAGATCCGACTTTTAAAATTTCATCAAACACGGAAACAGGAGAGACTATTATTTCGGGAATGGGTGAACTTCATCTTGAAATTATGATTGATAGAATGAAGCGAGAGTTTGGAGTGCAGGCAAATGTTGGTGAACCGCAAGTGGCCTATAGAGAAACAATTACTTCTAGTGCAGAAGCGGAACATAAATATATCAAACAATCTGGAGGAAAAGGACAATACGGTCACGTTAAACTTACTATTAAGCCGATGGAAAAACTTGAAGAAGGTAAAAAAATTCCTAAAAATGTTAAACGATATGATCATTTTGAGTTTATCGATTCCATTAAGGGAGGAGTAATTCCAATTGAGTTTATCCCTGCCGTTGAAAAAGGAGTGAAAGAAGCTATGGAAAGAGGAATTGTGGCTGGATTTAGAATGGAAGACATTTCTTGTGAGCTTACTTTCGGTTCATATCATGATGTGGATTCTTCCGAAATTGCCTATAAAATTGCTGCCTCACAAGCTTTTCAAGAGGCCGCTAGACGAGCAAAACCGGTTATTTTAGAGCCGATTATGAAACTTGAAGTGGTTATGCCAGAAAAGTTTATGGGTGATGTTACAGGAAGTCTTTCATCAAAAAGAGGACAAATTGAAGGAATGGAAGATAGAGGAATGTTAAGAGTCATTCGTTCTAAGGTACCACTTTCGGAAATGTTTGGTTTTACTACCCAACTTCGCTCAATGACCGAAGGTCGTGGTTCTGCTAATATGGAATTCTCACATTATGAAATTGTGCCTCCAAATATAGAAAAAGAGATTGTGGAAAAGCGGAAGAAGTAGATGTGGTATAATTTAATATGTGAAACGCTTTATTGTTTTTATTTTTGTTGTAGAAATATTTATTTTATTACCATCTTATGTTCATGCAGATATTTTTTCTAATATTAATTTTTTAAAAACAGCTATAGGTGAAGAACAAAGTGCTTCTGTGATTGTGAGTGTATCAGATTTTTCCGTAAGAAAATTTATTTTAGATACCAAAAGTAAAAATGTAAAGCTTGAAGGCAATAATAAAGGTATTTTAACTGAAGTATCAAATACTGGTAATTATATAAAGTCGTGGGATATTGAATATGAAAAGAAAGGGAATAGTCGAGATGTATGTAATCCGCCCGTACTTAATCTGAAATTTGATAAAAAAGATAAAAAAAATAACCCCAAACCACTATTTAATGGGACTACGACTCTCTTCGGAAAAAATGTACTTAATTATCAAAAAATTCGTCTAATTCCTGATTGTGAAATTTGGGAATCAACTCAATTTATAGCTTCTACTGGTATCAATGTGTTACTTAAGGAATATTTTATTTATTCACTTTTTCGTTTATTTGAAATACCGACATCTGATGTAATAGCATTTGCAAACATAACTTTTAATTCAAGTGATACTAATTTTGATAAAAATAAGGAATATAAATATTTAATATTACAACGTGATAACGAACCAGACGATCAAATACCATTTCTATCACAATATGGTTTGAGTGAATTAGTTGAAGCAAGTGATGCTGGTAAAACTTCAAATTATCAAAAATCTGGCGATCATTTTTATTCTATTAATTATGAAGAAAATGAAATCAAAAGAGATCTTAAACTTGACCCAGAAACCACCATTAAATATTTCATTCTTTCTGATTTTGTAAATCTCAACGACCATTTTCTTTTCTGGAATGAAGATTATGGGAAAGATAAAATAACTGGTTTATGGAAAATTGTGCCGTTTGACTTTGATCTCTCATTTGATTGTGGTCTACCTGTAGTACCAACTGGACTTGTAAAAGAAATAGAGAAACTATCTCCAGAAGAAAAAATTAAATACAAAAATTTATATTATAAAATTAGTCGAGAAATTTTTGATAATCCAGAATCTCTTGAAAAGATGCTTGCGATAGTAGATCGCTTTCCTTTTGAGGGTAATAAAGAAACTTTAAAAAATTATGTTAGAGTTGCATTTTATAACTACGCTTTGTATTTTGGATTACCTGAGTTTTCAAATTATATTGGTAAATCACATATTTCATTTGTAAACGAAGAATCTTATATAAAATCTGTAGAATCAATTAAAATCATAAGTACTCTTAATAAGTATTGTGATGATTCGTACAAAAAAAGACTTAATGATTCATTATCTACTTATTCAAAAATTAAATCTGTTCAATTGAAAAGTGTTGAAACACTTAATGTATTAATGACTGAGGTCTCTCCTTTTTTCTCAATAACTCTTATACCTAGTAAAGCTTCAATTAATGACAAAGTTACACTTTACTGGAGAGGAGCAGATACTGATATAGACAGCACGATTGAGATATATAGTTTATCAGAAAAAGTGACATTACAGGAACGTTCAAGTGATGGTTTTTCGCTAATATTTACAGTGCCAGCTTCTCTGAATGGAGGAACTTATAATGTTAAAGTCAACAATACTCGTCATGGAGTTAGTGGAACTAAACAACTCATAATAAACCCCCCTATCAAAGTCGCACCAATTCTTTTTACTAAGATACTTACTGATGCTCAAATCTTAAGTGTTAAAGGATTACTTCAAGCTTTTGGTGCCAATCAAGATGTGGTAAATAACGTGCAAAATGTATTAAGTGGAAAGGTGGCCCCAACTCCAACCCCCATCTATACTCCAGTTTACACTCCGTCTCCAACTTACACACCAATTTATACTCCTTCTCCTACTTATACCCCTACAGTAACAGCTACTCCTACATCAACTTCTACACCAACTCCAACAATTACTTCTTCCCCCACTCCTTCTCCAAGTCCATCTTCTTCTCCTACATCTAGAATATATTTTGGTTCTTTTGTAGGGAATGTGCTTGATGGGATTAAGGGATTGTTTAGGTAGAGGATATTATATTAAACTCTTTCTATTTTCTAATTTACAAAACATTTTGACATACACACTATCAGTGTGTATTATATACAATATGAAACGAATTAATATTACATTACCAAAAGATACTCTTGAGTTACTTGATAGTGTTGCTTTGAAGGGAGATAGGAGTCGTTTAGTTCATACTGCTGTACAATATTACATCAGACAAAAAAGTAAAAATGCAATCAAGGCACTTCTTCAGGAAGCTGGAAAGCAAAATTACTCGCGTGATATTGATATAGCTCGCGATTGGTTTGCAATCGACGAACACATATGGAAAAAATAATAGAATTACCTAGACGGGGCGATATATATCTTGTTAATTTTGATCCAACAATAGGTAGAGAAATTAAAAAAACACGACCAGCTGTAATTATTCAAAATAATATTTCTAACGAATATAGTTCTGTAGTAATTGTTGCGGCCGTTACTTCTTATCGTGCAAATTATAAAATTTATCCGACAGAAGTTATTGTGCCTTGTAAGGAAAGTGGCTTAAATCATGATTCACTTGTTTTATTGAACCAGATTCGAACAATAGATAAACAACGTTTATTGCTTAAAGTTGGTAAAGTAAATTCAGAAATTTTATTAAAAATAGATAAAGCACTTGAGATAAGTTTGGGAATTGTGTTATAATTACCATATTAAAATTTAACATCTAGTATTTTATGAAATATAACAAAGGTTTTTTAGGAATAGGTATGATAATCGCAATCGTTGCCATTTTGGCTGTTGGTGGGGGTGTCGTTTATTACACAACAAAAACTCCAGCTCCTTCTTTAAACACAGAAGAAGATAATTATCAAACACAAGCAAATCAGAATAATAACTCTTCATCTGCTTCTGTCGGTACTCCAACGATAACTGTTGTTAGTCCAGATGGAGGAGAAATGTGGCAAGAAGGCAAGACGTATCAGATAACATGGTCGGCAAGAAATATCTCTGGAAACCAAAGTATTAAGTTGGTTGATAGAAATAACTTAGTTATAAGAACTATTAATTCCAATATAAATACAGTAAATGATGGTTCAAATTCCTATTCTTACAATTGGATAATACCTCAAGAGTTTGTATCAGAAGCTTCTCCATTAAAATTTAAGATTCTTATTTCTTCTTCGGACAATACAGTCTCAGACTATAGTAATAATCAATTTACAATTTCTGCTCCAGACAATATCGCAAATTGGAAAACATATACTGATAGTAAATCGAGTTATTCAATTGATTATCCAACAGGAACCCAAATAAATGCGAACGCTACTACCGTTTACTTTTCGCCTATTTCTACAAAAAGCGAATTAAGTATAGATGTCGTCATGTCCTCCTCCGCGAGTTGTTTTAATACCGCCTCTGGCGCAGACCCGACTTATGCAACTATCAATGGTATAAATTTTACTGTATGGAATAAGAGCAAAGAATATAGCACAGGATCTAATACTTGGGCTACAGCTAAAGAATACTGTGTTGTGCATGGTGGAAGTATATATAAAATAATTTCCAAACTTCCTTACAAAGCTGGCACTACTCCTTCGGATGTAGACAAAGATGTAATCTTGAATAAGATGATTGCAAGTTTCAAATTCACGAAATAGTTACTAGTTTTTTGGAAAGTATTCAATAAGCTCATTTGAATTATAAAAATTTTTTGCAAGAGTACCGAAACTATATGGAACATTTTTTATTTCTATAATCGCTCCGCCAGATTGAGGATTGGCGTTTGGAATAGAATGTTTAAAACCGATATTGTAGAGCGTACTTATGATATCTATACGGTCTGTGATAGGAAAACCAGCTTTTTCCCATTGAGTAAGAATCTGTTTAATATATAAGGCGGTATAAAGATAAGAATAATATCTATCATCTTCTTTTGTAATTCTTGTAAATCGTTCTTTATCTTTATCTTTCGTTTCAAAATCAAGAATATTTTCATAAGATAGTCCAAGATAATATATAGAAGAAGTATCTTTCAAATGTTTCTCAATAAGTTTTGCAGTTTCTTCTTTAATTCCCATCACTCCCCAAGAAAATTGATTTTGATTGCCTAAGAGTTTTAATGGATAAAAGATTTTCTTGAATAACTCTCTATTACTGTGGTAAAGTCGCAATTGTTCCACTACCAGTTGCGCTACAATAAGTCGTGATGGTATTCCCGTTATTTCTCCCGCTCTTTTTATGACTTCTTCATCTTTAATAATCGCTGTTTTTAATGTTTCCCATTCTTCGCCAATATTCCAAGTTTTTTCCGTTTGAATAAAATTACTTTGTTGATTATCAATAATTCCTTTCGTATTTGTCAAACCAAATTTTACTGCAAAGTATCCTACTACCAATACAAAACCAATAAAAGCGAAAATGTATACGATAATTTTTCCAATTGATTTAAATGGGGATAACATAGATAGATAAAGTATATCATCTGGGCTATAATTGAGGGATTATGAGAAAGGTATTTTTCTTCGGGTTTATAGTTATATTTATTCTTGGTTCTTATTCACATACGATATATGCTCAATCAACACCTACTCCGATACCTGCTACGGTATCTAATTTTATTATAACTTCGGCTAGTACGATTGATAATGATATAGATAAACAAACTCAAGCAATTATTATAGCTAATGATCAATTGAGTCGATTAAAAAATGATTCTAGAGCTATTCCTATAGCTAGAGAAAGACAGATACTTATGAAAAATTTGGCTAGGAAAAATGCACAACGATTTTTGAGTGTCACTCTTAGTAGTAAAATTCGAGCACAGCTAGTTCCAGAAGCACAACAATATATTGAAAAAAGAGATACGATTACAGGCACACTTGAGGTGATGCACATTGACGATTTCAAAAATCATGATAACTCTAAATTTGAATATACATTAAATGCAATTATTAAAAAATATAGCATATTAAGCCCAACTCCGATAACGCCCATAAATGGTGGTAAGGTAAAAGTGGATGGATATGCACTTGATGATCTTATGGTGCTAGCAAATGGAGACCCGTCTATGGTTATTCTTGCTGGACAAGGGTCAAAGGAAGCTCTCGGTAATCAGCGTGTTTTAGCACTCATCACTGAAATGAAAGGAGAAACTAGTCCAATTACTGTAGCAGATGCTGAAAAGGCACTTTTTGATGAGACAAGTCCTTTTCAGAAGTTTTACAGAGAGCAATCTTATGGTAAGGCGTGGTTTAGTGGAAAAGCATATAAAATCAAACTTGACCGTGCTGGTGGTGAAGGATGTACCAGTGGTATTAATATTTTTGATGAAGATGTTATTGCAGCTATTAAAGCTCAAAATATAAATCTAGATAATTTTGATCGTATTTTATTTATTCCACCAGTTGGGTATTGTTCTGGTGTCGGAAAAGGTGTGATTGAGATTGAAGGGAAAAAGTATATGTTGTCCACATCTTGGGTTAGTTTTAATGACTTTAAAAGCCACTTAGATAATAATACTTTCTCTATTACTTTGGCACATGAGCTTGGTCACGCGCTCGGAGTTATGCATGCTAATTTTCTTTTATGTGACAAACATGATCCTTGTGTCCATCAAGAATATGGAAATTATTTTGATGTGATGGGAAGCGGTGTCGGTGATTTTAATGCACTTTATAAAGAACAACTAAACTGGCTCGTTCCAGATGATTTTGTAGTTATCACAAAAGATGGAAATTACAATATAAAACCACTTGAAAATAAAAATGGTATAAGAGCCGCTAAAGTTATCAATCCTTTTATCGGCCCTCTTTCGATTATGTATTTGGAAGCAAGAGCAAATGTTAATAGTCGTTATAAAGGGGATCTTGTATCTGGTCAGGAAAATTCATTACTACTTAATATTCCACAACGACCTAAGGAATTGAAACAGACAGATGTAGAGTTAATAGATATGACTCCAGGAATTCCAGGTTGGAATCTTCCAATTGGTGGATATTTTTTTGATAAAGAAAATATTGCACTTGGTCCTAATGCATTGTCTTATACTCCAGATTCATCTGGTGTCACTATAGGCTCTGTCAAACAAGAGACGGGTGAAGTTGGTTTTCATATTGCAATAAGTAAACTAATATGCAATCCAAAGTTTCCTCAAATACATTCTGATGATTATGTACCAAAGATTACCCAAGGTTCGTTAATTAGTATAGGTGTTAGGTTTACTAATAATGACCCAATTTGTTATCAACCTTCTGATTTCACATTTGAATTAAAAAATCTTCCTGCGGGGTTTGTTATTGATACTGATCGTAGTGATTTAAATAATAATGCTAAAATAATAGCTCCACGCGAACAATCATATTTATCGACTGCTGTTAATGTTCAACCATCTGTATTACCTGGTTTTTATAATATCAATTATGAAATAAAAAATACAAGGTCAGGTTTAGTTGCTCAAGGATCTCAAGAAATTCAAGTGATTGCTAAACCTGTAATACTTTCTATTGACCCTCAATTAGTCGCGATAGGGGGAGATATTAAAATTATAGGTAAAAATTTTAATCAGAAAAACAAAGTTGTCTTCCAAACACTTATAGACGGTGTGTGGTTGAATGGTATTTTTGATGGAGTAGTTGCCACTGATGGAACTAATAAAGATGAACAAGTTCTTGCTCTTAAAATGCCTACAACTCTTTGTAAATGGGGTGATGGAGGTTCTTGTGAAGGGAATTTCCCAGCATTGCCTGGAACGTATTGGGTATATGTACAAACTGACTTTACTTCAACTGAACAATTTAACTTTTCAGTATTTGATCAAAAAGATATATCTTCACCAAAAATCAATATTCTCTCTCCCACTTCAGATGAAGTCATTGAAAAAGGAAAATTGTATGTTATTAAATACAAAACGAAAGGGGTCTCAAATGTTAAAATCGATTTAATGGACTATAAAGGAATAAAAGTGATTAGAAATATTGAACCGAGTGTGTCTGGTGATTTTACCAATTATTATTGGACCGTTCCTAATGATTTAGATATTGAGCGGAATAACTTGTTTACTATTCGTATTTCAGATGTCAATAACTCAAAAGTACATAGTGATAGTGGTAAGTTTATGATTATAGAACAGGATGATCCAGAACTAGAAGTAACAAGTAATGTTCTTTCTGTAGAATATGATTCTAATAGAAAAGAAGTGTCAGTGGTTTCAAAAATTAAAGTCAAAATAACTGCCTCAAAAGATATTGACTTAATCATTCCAAAGCAATGGGCGTTTTCAGTCGGAGCTACAAATACTAATTATCAATGGGCTGGGGAAAGTCAGACGACTTATACTTCTACCGCTTCAAATTATGGTTCAAACTCATATATAATACCAAAAGGCAAAAGTGCTGATTTTGAATTGACTACACAATTTAATCCGAAAATAATGTTTCCAGGGTCATATAAAGCGTTTATGAATGGTTTTACTTACGGTGCTAATTATAATGGTTATAAATCCACACCTGATAACTACTCAAATGTACTAACTATTATTGGAGAAACATCACCATATATTACCTCCGTTACTGACCCTGCATATATTAATGTACCGATTACACTGACGGGTGAACGATTCGGTTCTGCTATTGTCGGAATTGTTTTAAATGATAAACAGATTTCTTTAAAACCTCAACACAATGGTAATTTTGACTCTGTTACATTTACACCTCAAAAGTATGAAGTAGATTCAGGGTTTGCAAAGATGCAATTGTTTAATGAAATTGGTGCAAGTAATATTTATTATTTTGAATTACTACCAGCCAAAACAGTATTTGGAAACTTAAAAGAACAGTTTGCTAATGTGTTACAGGCGATAGAAGAAATTTTGAAATTTTTCTCTCCAACGGAAGTGCACGCGGAAAGCAATTGTCTCATTCTTCATGAGACAATGAGATTTCGTTCTGATGACGAACAGACAAAAGGGGAAGTATCAAAACTTCAACAATTTTTGAAATCAAAAGGTTATTTTACAGAAAAAGTTTCTGGTTTTTATGGTAAGGCGACGATGCAAGCTATTATTGCTTTTCAGAGAGCAAATAATATAGCTCCTTCAAGTCAAAACCCATGGCTTTCTGCTGTAGTTGGTCCAAAAACCCAACAAAAAATCGCTTCACTTACTTGCAATGCTTCAAGTCCTATTACTTCTCCTTCTTCTACTCCAATGATTATCTCTAACCCTAATAAACTTCTTACAAATGCCCAAGTCTCAAGCATTCTCGGATTACTCAAATCATTCAACGCTAATCAGAGTGTTATAGACAATGTCCAAAAATCTTTAGGAGGCACACCTACAGCAACCCCCATCTATACTCCAGTCTACACTCCATCTCCAACTTATACTCCTACAGTAACTCCTACTCCTACTTATACTCCCACCTCGACATCTTCTCCATCTCCAACATATTCTCCCACCCCGACTGTGACCACTACTCCTTCTCCTACTTATACCCCTACAGTAACAGCTACTCCTACATCAACTTCTACACCAACCCCCACAATTACCTCATCTCCATCTCCGAGCCCGAGTCCATCTTCTTCTCCCACATCTAGGATATATTTTGGTTCTTTTGTAGGAAATGTGATTGATGGGATTAAGGGATTGTTTAGGTAGGGTTGAATACACTATTTTACGAATGTATGCTATGGTAGCGGTGAAATGAATATAAGGGTTAAGATAAAAAAACATAAGGTTTTATCAAGTTTTGCTTTGATAATTATTTTACTTATCGGATATTATTTCTATGGTAAGATAAATAATTCTTCAGTCCAAGTTTCTTATGTTTTAGGTAGTGTTGAAAGAGGAGTGATTACAACTTCTGTTTCTGCTAGTGGACAGGTTTCCACTCTAAAACAAGTAGATATCAAACCTAAGGCTTCTGGGGATATTGTTTCTGTACCTGTGATAAATGGTCAGGAAGTCAAAGCAGGGACTCTTATTGCTGTGATTGATACAAGAGATGCAGAAATAGCTCTTGAAAGTGCTAGAATTGCATTAGCAAAATTAACACAACCAGCGGATGCCGTTTCTCTTATTCAAGCTCAAAATGCTCTTGAAGATGCAATTCAGTCAAATCAAAAAAGTATAGATGATGGATTTAGTGCTGTTTCTAATGCTTTTTTGGATATGCCCGATGTAGTTATTGGTCTTTCTGATATATTTTATAAAAATGGAAGTTATCTTAATGAACAAAATGTACTGTATTTAGGAGACACAACTAGAGAATATAGAAATAAAGCCATAATAAGTTTAGGTGTTGCAAGGAATAAATATGATGCAACCTTGATTCAATACAAAACATTGAGTAGAACAAGCGCTACTTCAAGTATTGAATCGCTTATCGTCAACACTTACGATACAGTAAAAAGTTTGTCAGATGCTATCAAAGATGCTAAAAACACGATTGACTATGTAATTTCTCAAAAATCAGATCGTGGTCAGAGTTTAGCTGTAAGTGCTATAGCTGATGTAAATAATTGGACTGGTAAAATTAATAATAATTTAGTTAATTTATTATCGATTAAAAATAATATCATAAATTTTGCTAGTTCTTTGCGTGAGAAACAACAATCGCTTATAAAACTAGAAAGTGGACCAGATGCGCTTGATATTCAATCCCAACAATTATCTTTGAAACAAAAAGAATATGCTTATCAAGATTACTTTGTTCGTGCACCGTTTGATGGAATTATCGCCAAACTTAATTTAAAGAAAGGTGATTCTGCATCATCTGGTACAGCTATAGCAACATTAATTACTAGTCAAAAAATCGCTAATATATCACTTAACGAATTAGATGTAGCAAAAATTAAATTAGGTAATAAATCTATACTTTCATTTGATGCGGTGCAAGATCTATCAATCACTGGAGAAGTTACTGAAATAGACACCATAGGTACGGTTACTCAAGGTGTCGTAACATATTCTGTGCAGATTACTTTTGACACACAAGATGAAAGAATAAAATCAGGAATGAGTGTTTCGGCTTCTATAATAAGTGATTCAAGACAAGATGTATTAAAGGTGCCTAATTCTGCTATTAAAACATCCAGAGGTATTTCTTCTGTTCAAATGTTGATTAACAATGTCCCAAGTAATATTCCTGTCACAGTTGGAATCTCTAATGATACTGAATCGGAAATAATATCAGGTATAAACGAAGGAGATTCTATTATCATACGGACAGTTAATTCTTCCTCTCAAACAACTGCAGTATCAGCGACCAGAACACCAAGCTTATTTAATATAGGAGGAGGGACTACTCGTAGAGCACAATAAAAATGATAGAGTGTAAAAATATTAAAAAAACGTATGTAAATGGAGATATGGAAACTCCAGCGTTAAAAGGAATTTCCTTTACCATAAAAGATGGTGAATTTGTAGCTATTATGGGTCCGTCAGGCTCTGGAAAATCAACTCTTATGCATATTTTAGGTGCTTTAGATATTCCAACTTCTGGGACATATCATCTTGATGGCGAAGACGTTTCTAGACTTTCTGATGATGAATTGGCCGATATTCGTGGTAAAAAAATAGGTTTTGTTTTTCAATCTTTTAACCTTCTTTCTCGTACGAATGTGTTACGAAATGTTATGTTACCACTTGTCTATGCTGATATCCCATTAGTTGATAGAGAAAAAATAGCAAGAAAATCTCTTTTATCAGCTGGGTTGGTAGAAAATAGATGGCACCATTTATCAAATCAGCTTTCTGGTGGTCAAATTCAAAGAGTAGCGATCGCTCGTGCTTTAGTAAATAATCCGTCTCTTATTATGGCAGATGAACCGACGGGAAATCTTGACTCAAAAACAGGTGAAATAGTATTGGATACATTTCAAAAACTTAATAAAGAGGAAGGTCGAACAATTATTCTGATAACTCACGAATATGATGTTGCTAAACACGCAGATAGAATTATTCATATAAGAGACGGTTTAATTTATGACAATATCTGATTTATTACACGAAACAACAATAGCCCTTCTTGGAAATAAAGTTAGGTCAGGACTAACGATGTTGGGGATTGTTATTGGTATTGCCTCAGTTATTGCTATGCTCGCTATAGGTCAGGGTGCTAAAAATCAAATTCAATCAAGTATTGAAGGTTTGGGGTCTAATCTTCTAACTATTATGCCTGGAGTTATTCAGCCAGGTAGAGGAATTGTTTCGTCAGGTCGAGGTTCTGCTCAAACTTTAAAAAATGAAGATGTTGATGTGATTCAAAAAATTTCAGGTGTAGCATACGTTTCTCCAGAATCATCTAGAAGATTTCAAATTGTAGCGTCTACGGGCAATAATACAAATAGTACTGTCACAGGAGCGTCATCAGTATATGAAATGGTACATAATATTTCTATTTCTGATGGTTTTTTTATTTCTGACGCTCATGTTAGAAGTATTAGTAGGGTAGCGGTTTTGGGAGCTACCATAGCTACAGATCTTTATGGCGAAGAAAATCCTATTGGTAAAAAAATTCGTATCAATGGTGGCATTTTTACAATTATTGGGTTATTGACAGCTAAAGGAGGGGCTGGTTTTTCTGGTCCAGATGATATGGTGCTAGTTCCTATTTCAACAATGCAAAAAATATTGAGTGGAAGTGATTATTTATCAATTATTACTGTTAGTGTTACAGATAAAAATACAATGAATGATATTCGTGATTCTATAAATGATTCATTAATAGTAAAACATAGAGTAGTTGAAGCTGATTTTTCAATTATTTCTCAAGAAGATATTTTGGGGGCACTTTCACAAGTTGTTACAACCTTTACATTGTTTTTGGCATCAATTGCGGGAATATCTCTTTTGGTGGGCGGAATTGGAATTATGAATATGATGCTGACAACAGTTACGGAACGAACTAGGGAAATTGGTTTACGTAAAGCCATTGGTGCTAAAAAGAAAGATATTAATAAACAATTTTTAGTTGAAGCGGTGATACTTACTTTTGTTGGTGGATTAGTGGGAGTCATTTTTGGATGGTTTATAGCTTTTATTGTTTCTTCTACAGGTTTGGTTCAAGCTAGTGTGAGCTTGTTTTCAATTGTGCTTGCTTTCGGTGTTTCTACTTTTATAGGTATTATTTTCGGATATTATCCTGCCCGTAGAGCATCGGGACTTAATCCGATAGAGGCGTTGAGGTATGAGTAACTTGGGTAAGTGACGGAAGCTTTTTTTCTATGTCTTCTATACTCTGAAAACCGTTATAGACCTTATCATTTATCATGATTGCCGGAAGTTGATTACCGATTTCGTATAAAGATATGATAGTTTTTATGACGCTTGAATCAAGGTCATAGTCAAATGTATAAACTCTCAATTGTGGATATTGTTCTCGGAGAGATGTTAGAACATAACCTTGTCTTTGACAGTCGTCACAATTTCTTTTGTTTGAATAGAAATAAACAATAATTATTGGACGAATATCACATTTATCTTGGAATTTTTTGATAAGGAGAAAATCTTTTATTTCAAGTAATGAATAATATTTTTTTAATTGACTAACTTCTTGAGAATCTATTTCATTATGGCTTTCAGCGTACGATAATTTATCAGCAAGAGAATTTAACTCGTCTGTCAGTATAGAGCCGTCTATTTTTTCACAAGAAGATGTTTCTTGTAATAACTCAAATTGAGTTTCAAGTGTGAGTATATCTATGGAAATTTTATCTGCAGTCGCCCTTATCTCATTTATTTTTCTATCATTAAGAGTTTGACTTATCGCAAAAGCGGTAAAGAAAATAATGGTAGTAATGAGAAATACTAATATGTATTTTTTGATGTTTATTTTAGGCATAAAGTTTTATCTCCAGGGTGATACTTTTGAGGTTATTGTGTTATACACAGCTTTTGTTAGCCAGAAGGGACTTATAAAACTATAAAATAAAATAAAATAAAATATATCACGAGATAATTTTATATTGCCTTCAGCCATTTTTTTACCGATAAATATGAAAGCGATGGTAAAAATGATTGTGACTAGGGCTAAGATTGAAATTGATTCTGTGTTCACAAAAAACCAATCAAAATGAGGTAAGCTAAAATTGAAACCAATGGTATTCATTTTTATTATTTTTTCTATGATGTAATGACCTATGTTATATAATATTGTACCAAGTACATAGAGGGCTATGAAAATAGAAATGAAAGAAAATGGTAAAGTAAACACTCCCATGTTGCCGTATTTTTTCTTGAAAAATAGATGTCTGTAGTCTAAACAATTTTTTAAAAAACCTGACATCCAACGGACTCTTTGAACATGAAGTTTGCGGATGGTAGATGGAGCTACGGTATAGACAAAAGCATTTGAGCAGTTAGCTATTTTATAACCATTTTCTTGCATGCGAAAGGCAATTTCCATATCTTCTGTATTATGGGCATGCTTGTATTCTCCTAAATTATCAAAAACTTTTTTTCTAAAAATAGAAAGAGGTCCGGGGGTAACATGAATTGCATCAATTTTTGCCATTAAATGTCTTCCTAAAATACCGAAATTATATTCCGCTTTTTGCATAAATTGAATTATGTTTTTTGGTTTATGAATTCGTATTGCTGGAGTAACGGCCATAATTTTCGGGTCATCAAAGTAGGGAATCATTCTTTTTAACGCTTGTGGGTCAACAAATGAATCGGCATCAAGACCTGCAACTAATTCGCTATTATTTTCTCTTAATCCTAAGTTTAATGCTGTATGTTTTCCACCATTTTCCTTTTTAATCAATTTAATTTGAGAATATTTTTCAGTTAATTTTTTAACCACATTAAAAGTATTATCAGTACTTCCATCATCTATAACAATGAAGCTCAATTTATCTTTTGGATAATCAAGGTTGAGTAGTGAAAGAATGGTTTCAGTCACAGTGTTTTCTTCATTGAAACACGGAACGGTTATATTTATAGTTGGCCATTTTCTTTGTTTATCACCTAATTTTTCTTCAAAAAACCTGTTGTTTTTCTCTAACAAAGTAACTAAAAGAAAAATTTGAAAATATAATCCGACAAATATGAATATATAAAGCATTACTAACACTATAGCTATTTCTATCCAATTCTGCAAATTTTATGTATACTTCTTTGTAATATGATTCAGTCAACTATTTTAACAACTAAAAAGGATTCAGATTATGAATTACTAGATAGTGGAGAAGGTCAAAAACTTGAACGTTTTGGTAACGTTATTTTATCTCGCCCTGACCCACAAGTGCTTTGGCATAAAGAATTGTCAAAAGAAGAATGGCAAAAAAGCGATGGATATTTTGATAATGGTGAATGGAAATTAAATAAAAATGTTCCTAGCGATTGGCAGATAGAAATGTCGGGATTAAAATTTTTAATAAAACCAACAGCGTTCAAACATACAGGGATTTTTCCAGAGCAGTTATCTAACTGGGAGTGGTTGAAGGGGGTAGTTAAAGAGGGAACAGAAGTACTTAATCTTTTTGGTTACACAGGAGGAGCTTCACTTATTTGTGCTAAAGCTGGGGCGAAAGTAGTTCATGTTGATAGTTCAAAATCAGCAATTACTTGGGCCAAAGAGAACGCTAAACTTTCTGGACTTGCTGATAAACCAATTCGTTGGATTCTTGATGATGCACAAGCGTTTGTGGAAAGGGAAATTAAAAGAGGTAGAAAATATGATGGAATTATTATGGATCCGCCATCATTTGGTCATGGGCCGAATAATGAACTTTGGAAAATTGAAGAACATTTTTTGAATCTTATGGATAATTGCTTAAAAAAACTTCTTTCTGATAAACCAATTTTCTTTTTAGTTAGTGGTTACTCTGCTGGCTATTCTGCAATTGCCTATAAAAATAGTTTGTTTCCTTTGCAAGAAAAGTTGGGTGGTTCTGTAGAATACGGTGAATTAACTATCCAAGAATCTCGTTCAGAAAGATTACTCCCTTGTGGTATTTTCGCAAGGTGGTCCACCCCAGAGGCAAGACCTATGGGGTAAAATTAACTTATGTCAAAAATTCTAGATGGAAAAGTAATTAAAATGGAAAGGAAAGAGAAGTTCAGGGAAGCTTTTGCGGAGCTTGGTTTTGTTTCAACATTGGCTATTATTCAAATAGGTAATCGTGAAGATTCAAATTCATATATTGCTAGCAAAAAAAAGTTTGGCACAGAAATAGGTGTGAAGGTGGAACACATTATTTTTCCAGAAAATGTTCACGAAAATGAAATTATTGCTAAAATAACAGAATTAAATGATGATAAAAATGTAAACGGCATTATTGTTCAATTACCTATGCCAGTCAGTATTGATAAAGATAAAGTCATTGATTCAATAAATCCCAAAAAAGATGTTGATGGTTTGACTAGTACAAGTTTGAAATATCTTTATGAAGGGAAAGAAGGAGGATTTGTCCCAGCGACGACACTCGGCATTCTTAATTTGCTTGATTATTATAAAATTCCGTTGGAGGGTAAAAAAGTGACAATTGTCGGCAGGTCTTCTTTGGTAGGTAAACCGACAATGTTGGCGTTATTAAATGAAGATGCAACGGTGACAATTTGTCATAGTAAAACATTAAATCTCAAAGAACATACACAAAATGCAGATATTTTGATTGTGGCTATAGGTAGAGCCAAATTTATTAATCATGAATTTGTATCATCTGGGCAAATTGTTATTGATGTAGGGACTAATATGGTAGACGGAAAGATAGTGGGGGATGTGGATTTTGATGAGGTGTTTGATATCGTTGAAGCTATTACTCCAGTCCCCGGAGGTGTCGGGCAAATGACAGTACTTTCTCTTTTTGAAAATGTCTTGAAATCTTGCAAAAAATAGAAGTTCTAGTATACTAATTTCATATGGTTAATCGAATGCGAGCCACTCGAGCACATCGAGATAATAGACGGTCTCATCACGCACTTCAAGCGAACCGTCTTTCTAAGTGTAAAGATTGCGGTACTCTCCATTTGAGACACCGATTATGTCTAAATTGCGGAAAATATCGAGGTAGAATGCTGATTGATGTTAAAGAGATAATTGCCAAGAAAGAAAAGAGAACAAAGGAACGGGAAAAAGTAGCACATTAAATTAATTAAAAAATGAGTAACAGGCACCTCTCAAGGTCAATAGTTCTCCAGACACTCTTTGAGTGGGATTTTAGAGGTCAAAATAATAGCGAAATTCAAAACATTATAAGACGTGATATTGACGAGTTTGCACCTGGAATGGGAGATATTTCTTTTGTTGAAAAACTGATAAATAATATTCTTGAAAAGCGTTTTGATTTGGATAAGATAATTGAAAAAGCGGCGCCAGATTGGCCGATTGATAAAATATCCATCACTGATAGAAATATTTTACGTATCGGGCTTTATGAGCTTTTATTTGCTGATAGAAATGAGGTACCAGCAAAAGTAGCAATAAATGAATCTATAGAATTAGCCAAAACCTTTGGTGGAGAAAATAGCGGAAAATTTATAAACGGTGTACTTGGTTCTGTTTATAAAGAAATAGGTGAGCCAGGTAAAGATGCGGTATCAAAAAATAGAGTCAGAAAACCTGAAGCTGTACCTTATGAAAAAATTCCAGTTAAAAAACTGGGTGGGGCAGTAGTATATGCTAAAGATGAAAATGGTGAAATATATCTTGCCTTGGTCCATGATATTTTTGGACACTGGACTCTTAGTAAAGGAAAAATAGAAGAAGGAGAAGATGAAATTCAAGCTACGATACGAGAGGTTGGTGAAGAACTTGGTCTTAATAATTTGAAAATAAAAGAAAAACTCGGCGAAAACGAATATGTCGCTTCACATCCAGAGAGTGGTAAACTACGCAAACACGTGATGTATTTTTTGGTTGAATCAAAATTTGATGAAGTTAAGCTTGAAAAAGAAAAAGGCGGACTTGATGACGCGAAATGGTTTAAACTTGCTGATATTCTTGAACTTAATTTTTATAATGATATTTTACCAATTGTTACCAAAGCCATAACTATTCTTTCATCATGATTGATTTTAGCCAATTTGAAAAAAAAGCGGATGTTGTTTTTAAAGATAAAATGCTATTAAAGCAGGCCTTTTTACATCGTTCTTATTTAAATGAAAATAAAAATTCTGGGTTGGCTCATAATGAACGGCTGGAGTTTTTGGGGGATGCAGTACTTGAACTTGTCGCTACTGATTTTTTATTTAAGCGTTATCCCAAAAAAAATGAAGGAGAATTAACTTCATATCGTGCGGCTTTGGTCAATACACAGAGTTTAAGTAAGGCATCAACTGAACTCGGAATTAATGAATATCTTCTTTTATCAAAAGGTGAAGCTAAAGATACAGGTAGAGCTAGACTTATTATTCTGGCTGATGCGATGGAAGCTGTGATCGGAGCTATTTATTTGGACAGGGGATATATTTCGGCCAAGAAATTTATTGAAAAGAATATTTTTGAATTTATGGATATTGATGAGATTGTTAGAAAAAAACTTTGGATGGATTCTAAAAGTAATTTTCAGGAAAAAGCTCAGGACAAAACGGGCTTTACTCCTTCTTATAAAACAATTAAAGAAACAGGTCCCGACCACAGTAAACATTTTTTTATGGCGGTTTTTGTCGGTGATAAACAAGTGGCTATTGGTGAAGGTGAATCAAAACAGGAAGCGGAACAAGATGCGGCGGAAAAAGCGCTTGCAGTTAAGGGATGGTGAGGTTATAATTGAAATATTATGATGGATGCAAATAAATTAGGAGCGGATTTCGCTAGATTAAAAGCTGATTTTGATAAGAAGCTTCATGAATTTACTGATAAGAGTCGTCAGATTGAACAAGAATTACATACTAAAGAAGGAAGACAAAAAGAATTGGAAAGAGAACTAGATAAATTGAAGATAGAAATTCCTCCACTTAGACATAACCTTGACCATCTAAAAGAGGAACATAGAAATTACGAACAACAGTTTAAACAATTGGGAGGAAGATAGAAAAATGGTAATATTGAAGTATGTACTTGAAAAGTTTAGAAATATCTGGATTTAAATCTTTTGCCAAGAAATCAATACTTGAATTTAAAGCACCTATTACAGCTATCGTTGGGCCAAATGGTTCTGGTAAATCAAATGTTGCCGAAGCATTTCGTTTTGTGTTAGGTGAACAGTCTATAAAATCTCTCAGAGGGAAACGAGGAGAAGACCTTATCTTTAATGGAGGTAATACTGAGGGTAGAAATCTTAATCGTGCGGGTGTTAAAGTTATTTTTGATAATAAAAAAAGGTCTTTTAATATTGATTTTGATGAGATTTCAGTGGAAAGAATAGTTAATAGAGATTCTTCTAACGAATATATAATTAATGGGAGTCAGATTAGATTAAAAGATGTCTTAGAACTTTTAGCTGGAGCACATATAGGTTCATCCGGGCATCATATTATTTCTCAAGGTGAAGCAGATAGAATTTTAAATGCTACTATTAAAGAACGTAGGGAGATGATAGAAGATGCCCTTGGTTTGAAATTGTATCAATATAAAAAACTAGAAAGTATTAAAAAACTTGATAAGACTCAAGAAAATATTAAAGATGTGGAATCATTAAAACGTGAGATTGCTCCACATTTGAAATTTTTAAAAAAACAAGTTGAAAAAATTGACAAGGTTTTAGAAATGAAAAAGTCTCTTGTTGATTTTTATAAAGAATATTTTAAGCGAGAAGAAATATATCTACAATCAAAAAGAAAAAAAATTGAAGATGGTATGCGTGAGCCAAAACAAAAGCTTATTGAGCTTGATAATGAACTTGTAAAAGTAAAAGAAAAACTTGTAGAAACAGAAAATATTGAGCACCCTACCGAAGTAGATAAAATCGTCCATTTCAAAGATACTGAATCACTTTTAAAACATATTGATATCTTGGCGGAAGAGGGAGAAAAAAGTGAAAATGTGACGGATGTAAAAAATATTTTGAAAAAAATTAGGTCTTTCGCTAAAGAGTTTTCTATTATTGTTGATAAAGAATCTGAAATTGAAAAATTGAAAGCCGAAAAAGATGTTTTCAGAATTATTGCTATTCAAAATGAACTTAAAGGGGTACTTAATTCTTTAGAAACTCAAGAAAAAACACTTGTTTTTGAAGAAGAATCTTTTAAAAGAACTCTTTCTGAAGCGTATGTATTGGCTGGTAGAGAAGCTGTAGACTTTCAAAAACTTTCTTTTGAAATTGAAGAAGATAGATCATCACAGGAAGAAAGAAGAAAAAATATTGAAAAAATAAAAATAAGAATTGAAGATTCTGGTGCTGGTAATAGTGCTGATGTAGTCAAAGAATATAAAGAAGTGGAAGACAGAGATGTTTTCCTTTCTAAAGAACTTGAAGATTTGCGTAAATCAGCAGAAACGCTTGAAGGACTTATAAAAGAGCTAGATGTTCGATTAGATACTGAATTTAAAAACGGTATTATCAAAATAAACATTCAATTTAATCATTTCTTTTCACTTATGTTTGATGGAGGAAATGCTTCATTAGAGATTGTTAAAGAAAAGAAAAAGAGCGATGAGACAGAAGAGATCGAAAATGGAGTGGAGATTAATGTTAATTTACCACGCAAGAAAATTAAAGGCCTTGAAATGTTGTCTGGTGGGGAACGGGCTCTTACTTCAATTGCTTTACTTTTTGCTATATCTCAAGTTAATCCTCCTCCCTTTATTATTCTTGATGAAACTGATGCTGCACTTGACGAAGCTAATTCACGAAAGTATGCCGATATGATTGAAAATCTTTCACATTATTCTCAACTTATTTTAATTACTCATAATCGCGAAACGATGTCTCGTGCTGGGGTTTTGTATGGTGTTACAATGAGCTCTGATGGTGCATCTAAGTTACTTTCTATCCAATTTGAAGAAGCCGTCAAAGTGGCGAAATAATTACGCCAGCACATAATCAAGAGTTTTTTTATTCAAATCGGCGGATTTTACTTTGAAACGGATTTTACCACCTAACTGATACATTTTTCCAGTTTTAGTTCCAATAATTGCATATTTCTTTTTATCTAGTTCATAAAAATCATCATTCATATCACGAAGTTTGATCATACCTTCTGAACGCGTTTCTTCTTCTTCAACATAAATACCCCATTCAGTGACACCAGAAATAATACCATTAAATTCTTGACCTATTTTTTCTTTCATATATTCAACTTGTTTATATTTTTTTGACGCTCGTTCAGCTT
Organism: Patescibacteria group bacterium; assembly: GCA_024654575.1. GTDB lineage: Bacteria > Patescibacteriota > Minisyncoccia > Phycocordibacterales > PALSA-1337 > JANLHG01. Next base: position 121,059 of record JANLHG010000014.1, read on the forward strand.
CTGATGCGGAAATTTCTCTCTCAGTTGATTTTGAAGCAATGTGACTATATTGAACAAAATCTTTGTCTCCTAGTTTAGCTCCAGTGAGGTGTGCTTCAAGAATTCTTTGAACTAACAAATCTGGGTAACGACGAATGGGGGAAGTGAAATGAGTATAATATTCAAAAGCCAGACCAAAGTGTCCAACATTGTCTATTGAATAAATAGCTTTTGCCATTGAGCGAATAGCGGCGGTTTTAATCAATCCTTCTTCGGCTTTTCCTTCAATTCTTTTAAGAAGAGCATTAATGTCTTGTTGAGAAACACCTTTTTCTTTTATTGGTAATTCATAACCTAAGGCTTTTACTAAAATGGCTAGATTCTCAATTTTTTCTTTGTCAGGAGTATTATGAATTCTGTAAATTGAAGAGATACCTTTTCCACCTTTTTTCTTAATTGAATTGTAGATATATTTAGCCACTTCGCGATTAGCGAGAAGCATATATTCTTCAACTAATTTATGCGTATCAAGACGAGCTTTTTTGTATACGCCGATAGGTTTGAAATTTTCATCAAGTTTGAATTTTATTTCGTCCTGCTCAAACTCTATGGCTCCAGCTCTAAATTTTTCTTGTTGAAGTTTTTTTGCAATTTTATTTAATATCCTAAGTTCTTCAGCGTATTGACCACCTGCCTGCGTAGACAGGCCAGCGTCAATGGTTTCTTGAGCATTTTCGTAAGTAAATCTTTTGTCTGAATTTATAATCGTTTTTCCAAACCAACTTTCGTGAACAATTCCTTCTGTATCCATTACAAATACTGCAGAAAATGTTAATTTGTCTTCATTTGGGTTTAAACTACAGACATCGTTTGAAAGAACTTCTGGAAGCATTGGAATAGTTCTATCTACGAGATAGATGGAACAACCACGAGACAAGGCCTCTTTATCAAGTGCTGTGTTGGGAATAACATAATGAGAAACATCTGCGATATGTACACCTATTTCGAATCGATTTTCTTCAAGTTTTTTGAATGAAATAGCATCATCAAAATCTTTAGCATCAAATGGGTCAATGGTAAATGTGAGAGTATTTCTAAAGTCTTTTCTTTTGGCAATTTCTTCTGTAGTTATTTTTTTATTTTGTCTAATTTTTTCAGCTTCTTTTTCCACTTCTATAGGAAATTTTAAATCAAAACCTTTTTCAAGAACAATTGATTCCATTTCTACATTATGCGTTCCTTTTTCGCCGAGAATCTTGATAATTTCTCCTTGGGGATTTTTTTGAGATTTATCCCATTTGACAATTTTTACTTGGGCTTTAGTCCCAGTTTTAATTTGATTATTATTTTCTTTTAGTACAAAGATGTCAACATACATTTTGCGGTCGTCTGGTATAAGAAAACATAAATTTTTAGAACATTCCAAAACTCCTACAAAAGTATCTTTTGCTCTTTTTACCACACTAACTACTTCTCCACTTTGTCGTTGTCCTTTTATAATAGGATGAAGCAATATCTCAACTTCATCTCCGTTTAGTGCTGTATTCAAAAAACCTGTTTGGATTTCAATGTCTTCAGGTAGGGATTTCTTTTCATCATTTATATAGCCAACACCTTTGCCCGTGGTTGAAATAATTCCTCTCATTTTTTTCATAATAGTGTTATTATGATATGTATATGATAAATGCACAAGATATTGAAAAACTCGCTGGTTTGGCTCGGCTTTCTATTTCAGAAGAGGAAAAGGAAGAATTAACAAAAAATATGGGTTCTATTTTGGCTTATATTGATGCTATAAAAAAGGCTACGGAAGCGAATAAAAAGGCAAATACAGAAGAAATTTACGGAGTGCGTAATGTGATGCGGGAGGATTCGGAACCTCATCAATCTGGAATGTATTCAGAAAAGATTTTGAATGAAGCACCGAGGCGAGAAGGGGATTATGTAAAGGTGAAAAAGATATTATGATTATCGATTTAAAAAATCTGACCATTAAAAAAGTTCACGAACATTTTATTAAAGGTGATTTTACTGCACTTGATTTAGCTCGAGCATATTTAAAAAATATTGAAAGTAAAAATAAAGATTTAAATGCCTATCTTGAAGTTTTTGATGATGTCGAAGAACAAGCAAAAATTGCTGACGATAAAATAAAAGCTGGTAAAGCAGATATTTTGACTGGTATTCCTTTTGCTATAAAAGATAATATTTTGATTGAGGGTAGAATTGCTAGTTCAGCTTCAAAAATATTGGAAAATTATCATGCAACCTACGATGCAACTGTTATTAAAAAACTTAAAGAAGCTGGCGCTATATTTTTAGGTAGAACTAATATGGACGAATTTGCGATGGGTGGTTCAACAGAAAATTCAGCTTTTGGAGTGACAAAAAATCCCTATGATCATACGAGAGTTGCTGGTGGGTCATCTGGTGGTTCAGCTGTAGTTGTTGCTGGTGATATGGCACTTGTGGCGTTAGGAAGCGATACGGGAGGTTCTGTTAGACAACCTGCGAGTTTTTGTGGATTAGTTGGTTTAAAACCGACTTATGGCTCAGTGTCTCGTTATGGACTAATGGCGATGGGTTCTTCTCTTGACCAAATTGGACCTATTACAAAAACTGCTGAAGATGCAGAGATTATTTTTAATGAGGTTCATGGAAAAGATATTAATGATAGTACGACTATTTTTGAAAATACTCATCCAAAAAAAGATTTAAAAAATAAAAAATTAATAATCGGTATACCAAAAAACTTCATAAATAAAGATGGTGTAGACAAAGAAGTTTTCACAAATTTTGAAGCATCAATTGCTAAAATAAAATTACTTGGTTATGAAGTTAAAGAAATTTCATTATCAGATATTGATTATTCTCTTGCTGTCTATTACATTATTATGTCCGCTGAAGCTTCAACGAACCTTTCTCGTTTTGATGGGGTTAAATATGGTTTACACAAAGACGGTAAAAATCTGCTTGAAGATTATTTAATGACTCGAGGGGAAGGTTTGGGAAAAGAGGTTAGAAGAAGAATACTACTCGGAACTTATGTGCTTTCTTCTGGATATTATGATGCTTATTATAATAAGGCTAATGATATTAGAAAAACAATAAAAAAAACATTTGATAATGTCTTTAGAGAAGTTGATGTTATATTAACTCCAACTACACCAACTCCAGCTTTTAAGATAGGTGAAAAATCTAAAGACCCACTGCAAATGTATTTGGAAGATGTCTTTACAGTTACAGCTAATTTGACGGGTATGCCAGCTATTTCTGTTCCTTCAGGTTTTACTAATGACAAATTGCCGATAGGAATGCAATTTATTGCTTCTCATGGAAGGGAAAATATTCTCTTTGAGATTAGTAAAGTTTTTGAGAAAAATGGTGTAAAATAAGAGTATGCTTAATTATCTATCAAATTTACCTCAAATAGATTATCAAAAAATTTTTTCAAGTACTTATGATTTTTTCTATAATTTAAGTTATTTAGAATGGTTAAAAAACTTCTTTTCTTTTCTGAATTATTATCAGGCTATTTCAACATTGGTAACCCTTATTTTATCTATCGGTATTTTTTATTCAATATTGCGTATTATCCAAATAAGACAAAAAGAGGCGATGATTTATTATCCTAATATTTCTGAAATTGAAAACATGGAAATATCTAAAGAGGGAATGAAAACTATTAAAAAATGGGATAAAATATTAAACCATTTGGAATCAGAAAATATTAATGATTGGAAAGTCGCTATTATTGAAACTGATATTCTTTTAGGAGAAATGCTTGATAAAGTGGGTTATCAAGGTGATAGTATAGGTGAAAAACTAAAAAGAGTTGAAAAGGGTGATTTGATTACTTTAGATAAAGCATGGGAAGCCCATAAAGTTAGAAATGAAATCGCACATCAAGGTTCAGAATTCGCTATTAATCAAAGGGAAGCAAGGCGTGTTGTGGCTATGTATAAAGAGGTTATAAATGAGCTTGAGAGAAGGAATTAGACTTTAGTTGACTAATGCTTCCTAGAATACGTCGTCGTAGATTTGTACCACGTCTTATTTTTATTCTTAATGTACCGTAATAATTGTCGTGATTTAAGTATCTTTTTTTAGAAATTGTTTTTATTAAACTAGTTTTTGTAAATTGTGAAGTAGGAACGTTTGTAATGCTTGACCAATAATTAATGATTTTTTGTATTCTATTTGAGTGTACATTGTTAATACTTATTCTTAATATAAAATTCTCTAATTTTATTTGATATATTTTTTCAAACCATTTTATCATTATTTTTATAATTTCTGGATCACTATTAGTAAATCCAACTTCCTCATTTCCTTTCTTATATCCTTCTGCCCAGTAAAGAGCAAGTCCTGTTATGTACAAATCTCTTCTACTTAAATCTTTTACATCTTTTTTGCCAATATCTGTATAGTATATAGTTTGAATAATTCTTTCTTTTTTGTGTTGTTCGTAATATTTTAGTAGTGCTTTAGAACTTTCACTTTTTTGTTTTTCTTGTAGTTTTTTTACTTGCGTATCATTAAGTAAAATATTTCTACACCATACACTGGTTGTACTTTTACTGATTTGTAATGTATTTGCGATGTCATTAATACTCATTCCTTGTTTACGAAGTATGTGAGCTTTTTCTTTTTTTAGTATGTATGCCATAATTATGTACTAACTATACTAGGTTAGTATACCATGTATTGCTATTGATTTAAATTTATAATTACGATAGTATATTAAAAGTAGGTTAAATAGCGGGATAGAGTAACAGTAATTCGCAAGGCTCAATTTGGGCTCATTTCTTAGTAATAAGATATTGATATTTCGTCAAAGTCGGTGAAACCTATTTTTAAAATGATTGGTAATACCGAGCCAAGTTCTAATTTTTATTAGAAAAGGTGTAGAGACTAGACGGCGAACATCCTGAGTAGTAATTACGAAGGATGAAGGTATAGTCCAGACCACAAATTTGTTATTATGTAGCAAAGCGATGCAAATCGTAGCGGTAAGCATAACCTTGAGATCTGGGTGCGACTCCCGGTCCCGCAACCACGTAAAAAGAAAAACTCCACACTGTGTGGAGTTTTTCTTTGGCGCGGTCGACCGGGCTTGAACCGGCAACCTCTCACGTGACAGGCGAGTGCTCTAACCAGTTGAGCTACGACCGCATCTCCTAAAATGTATCAGATTTAGCGATTCAAATCAATCTTGTGGATAAAGTCGTACTATCAATATGGTATTATATATTACACTATGGCTAAGTTTGATTTACGCTTAAAAGCTTTAAAACGAAGGAGAATAGGTGAAAGTATAGGACATATTGCAAAGGAATTGAATGTTTCAAAAGGTACGGTAAGTTTATGGTGTTCAGATATAGAATTAACCGAAAAACAAAAAGAAATTTTAGCTAAAAAATCTAATCTCGCAAGTCTTGATGGAAGAATGCGAGGAGTTGAAACAAATAGAAAAAAAAGACTTGATACAATCTCACGATATGAAAAGGATGGAAAAGAATTTACTGGATGTTTATCCAGTCGAGATAAAATGCTTATTGGGGTAGCATTATATTGGGCAGAGGGGAGTAAAAAGAAAGGTGTTTTTAGTTTTGTTAACTCTGATGCAGTAATAGTTAAATGTGTATCTAGATGGTTAAATGATGTTATGGGAGTTTCTAAAGAAGATTTTATTCCTAGGGTTGCAATCAATGAAATGCATAGAAAGCGTATTGAAAAAGTTTTGAATTTTTGGTCAAATCTGTTAGAATTGCCGCGTAGTCAATTTAGGAATACTTTTTTTATTAAAACTGTTCAAAAGAAAGTATATGAGAACTATGACACTTATTATGGTACTCTTGTACTTAGAGTTAGAAATAGTACTCATTTAAAGTATAGGATATTAGGTTTAATTGAGGGATTAAAGAACGGTATTTATAATTTGCTGGGGTAGCTCAGGTAGTTAGAGCATCTCACTCATAAAGAGAAGGTCACAGGTGCAAGTCCTGTCTCCAGCACAAATTTGATCAAAATGAATAACTATTATAAATAAATTATGATTTTACCTGGACATCTTGCAACTGGATTTTTGGCTACCACTGCTATATTAAGTGTTATTCATCCAGAGTTTTCATCAGCTCAAACTAATTTTCTTTTAATTTTTGGCACATTAGCTGGAGATTTTCCAGATATTGATGTGCTCTATCATTTTTTAAAAAAGAAAAGTATAAATCCAGAAAATTTAGGTGATCATAGGCATTACGTTACTCACGCACCGATTTTATGGTTTATACTAGGTATTATAATATTTTTAGTTGGTAGTAATCTATTTTTAAAAATAATAGGTTTATTGACATTAGTAGGACCAACTGTACATTTTTTATGTGATTCTATTGACTATGGAGTAATGTGGCTTTGGCCTTTTTCTAATCGTCGTTTCTCAATTATCCCGTGGCGTGAACCGACTAATTTATTATCTCGTTCACCATGGGGACGATTGTTTGAAAAATATAAGAAAGTGCCGACTTTTTACGTAGAAATAGTAGTCGTTATTATTGCAATTGTTCTTTTATTGCAATAAGATTACTTGTGATGCCCTAAAACATTTTACAAATAAAATGTTCGGGCGAACATTTGCGAAGCAAATGTTTTAGCCGTTGTAGCTCAGATGGTTAGAGCACTCCATTGGTAATGGGGAGGTCATCGGTTCAATTCCGATCAACGGCTCCAGTGCAAATTGCCAAAGTAGCTCAGTTGGTAGAGCACCGCTTTCGTAAAGCGGGGGTCGTCGGTTCAATCCCGACCTTTGGCTCCAATTTCCCGAAAGACGGTCTTTCGGGTATAATAGAAAGATGGGATATAGAAAGGTATCATTAATGGAGGGTGAATTTTACCATGTTTATAATCGTGGTAATAGTCGTCAAAGGATATTTTTTGACGATAATGATTATCGTCGCTTTATTAAATTACTTTATATTTGTAATTCCGTAAAGAAATTAGATTTTCGTGAAGATATAGTTGAAAAGAAAATCGATGTTTGGGATGTTGATCGAGAAAAAACATTAGTTTCAATAGGGGCGTGGGTTTTAATGCCTAATCATTTTCATATCTACATTATTACTTCCCCAAAAGACGGTCTTTCGGGAGACTCAAAAGATAATAATATTACTATTTTTATGCGTAAACTTTGTACTGCTTATTCTAAATACATTAATACAAAATATAAACGCACAGGTTCTCTTTTTGAGGGAAGATTTAAATCTGTCCATATTAGTGATGATATTCAAGCGAAATATCTTTTTTCGTACATTCATTTAAATGCCGTGAAATTAATTGACAAAAATTGGAAAATAAACGGTATAAAAAATTGGACGAAGGTCAAAAAGTTTCTAGAGAATTATAAATGGTCAAGCTATTTAGATTATAAAAAAGTTGTTCGTCATGAAAATAATATTTTAAATATAGAAGCATTTCCAAGTTATTTTAAAAATATAAAAGATTTCAATACTGAAATAAATGATTGGCTTATGTAGTTCCCGAAAGACCGTCTTTTGGGACTGAAGTTCGTTCGGCATGGGGGGTGGCTCAGGTTACATATATTTGCTATTCTGTAATTATCTTTATGTCCAAAGAACAAATTGAAAATAAAATAAAAGAATTAGAAGTGTCTATGAATACGGGTAATTTTTGGAATGATAAGGAAAAAGCTCAAGCTGTTATTAAAGAAATTCAACAATTAAAAAATGATTTAGAGGGAGTTGGGAAGTATGATAAAGGAAATGCCATCATGACTATTTTTTCTGGTGCGGGGGGTGATGATGCGGAGGATTTTTCAGCGATACTTTTTAGAATGTACACTAGATATTTTGACAAGCAAGGTTTTGGTTATAAAATTTTACACGAAAATACAAATGACCACGGAGGCTTTAGAAATGTCACAATGGAAATTTCGGGAGGGGTCGGACCTTATGGAACTCTTAAAAATGAATCTGGTGTCCATCGTCTTGTTCGCATTTCTCCATTTAATGCTAAACAACTTCGCCATACTTCATTTTCAATGGTTGAAGTTATACCTAAATTGGATAAAACCGATAATGATATTGTTATTCCAGATAAAGACCTTGAAATTACTACAGCAAAATCAAGTGGACCGGGAGGTCAAAATGTTAACAAAAGAGAGACGGCAGTGCGAGCACTTCATATTCCTACAAAACTTTCTGTTCATGTTGATAGTGAACGTTCTCAAATACAAAATAGAGAAAAAGCAGTTGAGATTTTAAAAGGTAAATTATATAAACTTCAAGAAGATGAAAGAAAAGCCAAAGAAAAAGGAATGTATATTTCTAAAACCACTTCAATAGAATGGGGTAATCAAATTCGTTCCTATGTCCTTCATCCTTATAAAATGGTTAAAGACCACCGAACAAACATTGAAACATCACAAGTGGATAAGGTTCTAGAAGGTGATATAGACCAATTCATTAGCGCGGAGAAAAATATGTAGTATACTAAATAGGATGATTTATTTTGATAAAGTCTCAAAAATTTATAATGATGATTCTATTGCCCTTAAAGATGTTAGTTTTACTGTAGAGCCAAAAGAATTTGTTTCTATTGTGGGACATTCTGGTGCAGGTAAAACGACACTTCTAAAACTTCTTCTTGCTGAAGAATATCCGACTGAGGGAAATATTTTTTTTGAATCAAAAAATGTTCATAATTTAGGACGTAACGATGTGATGAAATTAAGGCGTAGAATTGGAGCTGTTTTTCAGGATTTCAAACTTATCCCAAATAAAACAGCGTATGAGAATATTGCTTTTGCTATGGAAGCGGCGGGTAAAACAGAAGAAGAAATAGAATCTGATGTGCCTCATGTTCTTGAACTTGTGGATTTAGGTAAAAAAATATGGAGTTTTCCTCACGAACTTTCTGGAGGTGAAAAACAAAGAGTAGCAATTGCTCGGGCTATTGTTAACCAACCAGATGTTATTATTGCTGATGAACCGACTGGTAATCTTGACCCAATGAATACTTATGAAATCATCAAGATTTTGTGTAAAATAAATGAACTTGGGACGACAGTTATTTTGACTACACATAATAAAGGAGTTGTGGATTCTGTCGGCAAAAGAGTGTTAACAATAGATGCTGGTAGTATTACAAGGGACGATAAAGAAGGGAAGTATGTATTATAATAATCAATATGATTTGGACTTCAATCAAAAGAATATGTAAATCAGGATTTATTAATTTTTGGAGAAACGGTTTCGTTTCGTTTGCTTCTGTTTTGGTGGTAGTAATGTCTCTATTTGTTTTTGAAGCATTGATATTTTTTAGTATTCTCGGGGGTGTTTATATAAATCAAATTAAAGATAAAGTTGATGTTAATGTTTATTTCGCTACTAATGCTTCAGAACAAGATGTTTTAGTATTAAAAAAATCAATTGAAAGTTTACCGGAAGTAGCGAAAGTTGAGTATGTCTCTAGAGACCAATCTTTGATAGATTTTAAAGCAAGACATTCAGATGATGAATTAACTATTCAAGGATTAAATGAACTGGGTTTAAACCCATTTCCAGCTGCACTTAATATAAAAGCCAAAGATACTTCTCAATATGGAAGTGTGGCAAAGTTTCTAGAAAGTAAAAATGCTTTGACTAAAAATGGCTCGACTATTATTGAGAGTATAAATTATAATAAAAATAAATTGATTATAGACCGTCTAATTAAAATTTTAGATTCCTTGAATAAATTAGGTGTAGCCATAACTTCTATTTTAATTTTTATTGCTATCGCTATAACTTTCAATACTATACGCCTTAGTATTTATGCTTCTCGTGAAGAAATCGGAGTAATGAAATTGGTTGGAGCAAGTAATAAATATGTTCGTGGACCGTTTGTAGTTTCCGGTATTATGTATGGGCTTATATCATCATTTATCACTCTGATTATTTTTTATCCCACAGTGTATTATTTAGGCACTATTACCAATAACTTTTCCTCTGATGTTAATTTAGTAAATTATTACATTATTAATTTTGGTCAAATTTTTTTGATTATCACTGGATCAGGTATTCTTCTAGGGGCAATCTCTAGCTATTTAGCAGTAAGGAGGTATTTGAAAGTATGACTTACAAAAAAAAGATTTTAAAAAATGGCTTGCGGATTATTACCGTACCAATAAAAGACAATCCGGCAGTAACTATGCTTGTGATGGTTGAAGCTGGTTCAAAATATGAGTCAAAAAAGATAGGAGGAGTTTCTCACTTTTTGGAACATATGTGTTTTAAAGGAACTGAAAAGCGTCCGAAAGCTATAGATATTTCTCGTGAATTGGATAGTATCGGTTCTCAATATAATGCTTTTACAGCTCAGGAATTTACTGGATATTATGCTAAAAGTGACCCTAAACATTTAAATACTATTTTAGATGTAATTTCTGATATGTATTTAAATCCTATTTTTGATAAAAATGAAATTGAAAAAGAAAAAGGTGTCATTATTGAGGAAATAAATATGTATGAAGATATGCCTCAGCAAGATGTTCAGGAAGTTTTTATGAAGCTTTTGTATGGAGACCAGCCAGCTGGTTGGGGTATTGCTGGTACTAAAGAAAGTGTTAAAGCTTTGACACAGGAAGATTTTAAAGATTATAGAAACAAACATTACGTTTCTGGAGCTACAAGCGTAATTGTGGCTGGAAAATTTGATGAAGAATCAATTTTTGAGGCCATTGAAAAGAAATTTAATGGAATCCATGAAGGTGAAAAACACAGTAAAACAAAAGTTTTAGAAAGTCAAGAAAAACCAGCTATAGTTATTAAAAATAAAAAAACAGACCAAACACATATAGTAATTGGAACGAGGACATTTGATACTTTTAATAATTTCAATTGGGTGCTTAAAGTTATCGGTGTGATTTTAGGGGGTGGTATGAGCTCTCGTTTATTTCAAAAACTGCGAGACGAAATGGGGGTTGGTTATTATGTTAGTGCAGGAAATGACACCTATACTGACCACGGTTGTTTTCAGGTGTCTGCTGGTATAGACAGTTCTAGAATAGTTGAAACGACTAAAGTAATTTTGAATGAATTTATAAAATTAAAAAATGAAGATATTTCAGAGGAAGAATTGAAAAAGGCTAAAGATTATATTATCGGTAATATGTTCTTATCTTTAGAGACATCTGATTCACTAGCAGAGTTTTATGGATATCAAGAAATTTTGAAAAAGAATATACAAACTCCACAAGAAATGGCCGATAAAGTTTCTATGGTGACTAGCAAAGATATAAAAGAGGTAGCGAATATGATTTTCCAAGATAAAAATCTTAACATGGCTATTTTAGGTAATTTTGAAAAAACTAAAGAGTTTGAAGATATATTTCACATTTAGCGAGTTAGTGTTATAATCTTGATATAAATAATATGGGAGATAAGAATATATCAATAAAAATCACTTCTGGAACTATAGTTAAGGCACTTTGCTATATTTTACTTTTCTATATTTTGTTTTTAATTAAAGATCTAGTACTGGTGGTGTTTGGTGCTATTGTGATAGCTTCTTCCATTGAGCCTGTTACTAAATGGTTGGGGAAACATAAGATTAAACGCCTGCTAGCGGTAATCATTTCTTACGTTATCTTAGGTGTTATATTGTCTGGGATATTATTTTTGTTCCTTCCAAGAGTGCTTTCAGAAGCTATTGTATATGTAAATAATCTCCCACAGAATATAAGTGTTGATGATTTGTGGAATCCTATAAAAGATAGTAGTTTTGCTCAGAGTTTTTCTTTGCAAGATGTAACTGAACAAATAAAAACTTTTATATCTGGAACGGGTGAGAGTATTATAAAAACTGCCAATTTGATTTTCGGGGGAGTATTATCTTTTATTTTGATTATAGTTCTATCTTTTTATTTTGCAGTGCAAGAAGATGGGGTGGGCAATTTTTTGAAAATAATAACTCCATTAAAAAAGGAAAATTATATTATTGATTTATGGAAAAGATCACAATTAAAAATAGGTTATTGGCTTCAAGGTCAATTATTACTCGGACTTTTAATTGGTATCTTCGTTTATGTAGGTCTTCTTATTTTAGGTATCAAACACGCGTTACTTTTGGCGACTTTAGCGGCAATCTTTGAATTAATTCCTATTTTTGGTCCTCTTCTTTCAGCAGTACCAGCTATTTTGATTGCTTATGTTGATGGAGGAGTGACAACAGGATTACTCGTTATAGGACTTTATATCATCATTCAACAATTTGAAAATCATTTGATTTATCCTTTGGTAGTAAGAAAAATTGTTGGTATTTCTCCGATTTTAGTTATTCTTTCTTTGGTTATTGGAGCAAAATTAGCAGGCTTTCTCGGAATGATTCTTTCTGTTCCGATAGCTTCGGCTATTATGGAATTCGTTAACGATATTGAAAAAAATCGTCGTAGTCCAAGTGAAATCGAGGTCTAGTAAAAATTTATGAAAACGTTTTATATCACAACCACATTACCATATGTGAATGCTCCTCTCCATATCGGGCATGCACTTGAGCTTGTGCGTGCAGATGTTATAGCTCGTTATAAAAAACTTACAGGATATGATGTTTATTTTAACACAGGAACTGACGAGCATGGTCTTAAAATATATGAAAAAGCTAAGGAAAAAGGTTTAAGTGTACAGGATTTTGTTGACCAAGGGTTTGCAACTTTTAAAAATCAATTAGAAATGTTTGGTGTGACTAAAGATGTTCATTTTGTTCGTACTACCGATAAACACCACATAGAATCAGCTCAACATTTTTGGAAACTTGTTGAAAAGAATGGTTTTATGTATAAAAAAGATTATGAATCTAAGTATTGTATTGGTTGTGAAAGTGAAAAAACAGATTCCGAATTAAAGAATGACGAATGTGTAGAACACCCAGGAGCAAAAGTTTCTGTAATTAAAGAAGAGAATTATTTTTTTAAATACTCGGTCTTTGGAGATAAACTCTTGGATTTTTATGAAAAAAATCTAAATTTTATTGTTCCAGATTTTCGTTTTAATGAGATAAAAACATTTGTAAAAACAGGTTTGCAAGATTTTTCTATCTCTAGATTGAAGTCAAAAATGCCTTGGGGTATTGAAGTTCCGGGGGATAAAGAACAAGTAATGTATGTATGGTTTGATGCTTTGATTAATTATATTTCCACTTTGGGCTGGCCGGAAGATATGAAAACTTTTGAAAAATATTGGGTAAATGGAAACTCTACTCAGTATTGTGGAAAAGACAATACTCGTTTCCAGGGTGCTATGTGGCAAGCTATGCTTTTTGCCGCTGGAGTTCCTAATTCACATAAAATAGTTGTCAATGGTTTTATTACTGGTGATAGGGGTATTAAGATGTCTAAATCTATCGGTGACGTGATAAACCCGTGTGACATTGTCAAAGAATACGGCACAGATGCTTTACGATATTTCCTTTTGCGAGAGATTTCTAGTTTTGAAGACAGTCCGTTTACAATGGAGAGATTCAAAGATGCTTACAATGCGAATTTGGCGAATGGTTTGGGGAATTTGGTTTCAAGAGTAATGAAAATGGCTACGACCAACAATATAACTATTGATAAATTTCCAACCTATAAACAAGCATTAGAAGTTGATACTGAAGACATGGTACGCTTTTCTGACTCAATAGAAAAATTTGATATTAAACTTGCTATGGATCTATTATGGACACGCATACAAATTATGGATAAATTGATACAATTAGAACAACCGTTTAAATTACTGAAAAGCAAGAAGACAGAAACAAAAGGAATTCAATGTATCAAAGATATTCTTGTTGGTGTTTATCAGGTTGCGTTACTATTAGAGCCTATGATGCCTAGTACTGCTATTGAAGTTCAAAGACTTATCCAAGAAAATAAAATGCCAGAGAAGCCATTGTTTTTGAGGAGGGAGTAAGAACCTCACCCCCAACCCCTCTCCTTAATAAGGAGAGGGGGGTCCAAACTCAAATTATTATATGACTATTTTCTATAATAAATCAAAAAATTTAACTAAGCGGATTTTATTAAGACGCTCTCAAACGCCTCAAGAGACAATACTGTGGGGTAAGATTAGAGATAATCAATTGGGTTTCAAAATAAAAAGACAATATTCTGTTGGACCATATGTTTTGGATTTTTATTGTTCTTCAAAAAAGTTAGCTATTGAAATAGATGGCTCGCAACATATAAAGGAGAAAGAATATGATATTGAACGGTCAGAATATTTGTCTATATTTGGTATAAAAGTAATTCGTTTTTGGAATAATGAAGTTAATGTTAATATTGAGGGTGTAATATTAAAAATTGTGAATGAATTGAATTCACCCTCTCCTTATTAAGGAGAGGGTAGGGTGAGGTTCTTGAGTTATTATGACTTCTAAATACATAGACATACACAGCCACGTAAACTTCAAAGCCTTTGACGAAGATAGGGAAACGGTTATTGGGCGTGCATTAGATAATAATATTTGGATGATAAATGTTGGAACAGATTTAGAAACTTCAAAAAAAGCCATTGATATCGCTGGGCAATATAAAAAAGGAATTTATGCGACTATTGGATTACACCCTACGCATACGGGAGAAATTTTTGATATTGATACTTATCTAAATATTGCAAAGAATAATAAAGTAGTAGCTATTGGAGAATGTGGGTTGGATTATAAGGAGGGGAAGCAAGAAGGACAGAAGGATATTTTTATAAAACACATAGAATTAGCGAATGAGGTTAGTAAACCTTTGATGTTGCATATAAGGGAGGCATATAAAGATGCGATCGAGATTCTTAAGAGATATGCAAAGGTTAAGGGTAATGTTCATTTTTTTGCTGGTACAATAGAGGAAGCAAAACAATTTTTGGAACTCGGTTTTACCCTTTCTTTTACTGGAGTAATTACTTTTGCTAAACAGTATCAAGAGTTGGTTGAGTACATTCCGCTGGATATGATGATGTCGGAGACAGATTGCCCATTTGTAACGCCAATTCCTTATCGAGGAGAAAGAAATGAGCCATTATATGTTCAGGAAGTTGTTAAAAAAATTGCAGAGATAAAAAATATGAACATAGATTTAGTAAAAAAACAACTAGTTGAGAATGCTTTTAAAAGTTTCCATTTTTGATGGACATTTTTCATGGTTATATGGCAGAACCAGAGGTATGGAGTTTTTTCTTAATTATTTAGTGTCTTCCAGAGTCAGACTATACCTTAATCCATAGAGAATAATTATTCCAAGTACTATAAAAGAATATCTGTAATCAATAAATAAGAAAGTTGAGCTAGCGATAAGTGGTGCGACTACGTAAGCGGTTGGACGAGTTATTCTAAAGAAAGATAAAATGCTTGAAGATCTACCGTCAATTTTTTTAAAAAAATATGTTTCGTTCATAACCTCTATCATTGACGCTCCGACGCGGGTCATAAAAAGAACGAGTGCCCATAACCAGATATTTTTAACTGTAATTAGAGAAATTGAGATAGTTGCTAAAGCGGTAATAATAAAACCTATAGATAGAATTTCTTTTTCCCCTAATTTTTTATCAGCAATATTTCCTAACGGCATTTCTAGAATAACAAAAGGTAAAAGCATAATGGTGAATATTATACCTATTTCTTTCCAATTAAATCCGACATATTGATGTAAATATATCGGCATATAGATAACCATCCAAGCATAAAAGAAGTTTAATAATATGCTGGATAAAAATATTCTATAATAATTTTTATTCCTTAATATTTTACTAAAAGTGTTTTTGATACTCAAATGGTCGTAAATGGGATCTTTGAATTTTTTAAAATTTGTTTGTAGAAAATAAATTAATGGAATAAGTAAAATGATGGCACTTAAGTATATTTTTTTATAATCATTTATACCAATCAACATCCCTACAATCATTGGTGATAATATCCAAGCAGAGTTTGCTACTGTTAAATACATTCCACGAATTCCACCTGTATGGATGTCTTCAGATTGATTTTCCAGAAAAATATCAAGAGTGAAAAAAATTAATCCGATTACTACGAAATTTGCTACGAAAAGTGGAGCGATAAGATAAAAACTTTCAAAATAAACAATTCCCGAAAAAATCAGAGCTTGAAAGGTGATTAATGTTAGGGTTATTTTATAATTACCAAAACGCCGTAGTAGGCGACTCATAAACAAAAAACTCAATATGGTAAGTATTGAGCCGATACTATATAACAATCCTAGTCCTCTTTCGGAAGTGTATTGATTCAGAAAAGAAGAGTTGACAATCGTTGGTAAGGCAGAGTGTATAGTTAATATAAATACCAAAAGACAAATTGAATATAGTGAGCGATTATGCCTTCTGTGTACGAATTTCATAACAGAGATATTATAGCACGGCTTATATTCCCAAAATCACTGGAATGACGATGGGGTGTTTGGCTGTTCGTTGGAATAAGAGACGATTGACGTTATCGGTGATGTTAGCTTTTACAAAATCAAAGTTTATTGGATTTTGTCCTTTTGTTGAGTCTTCAATAGTGAATTTTATGATATTTCTGGCTTCGTGAAGTAATTCCTGCGATTCACGAAGATAAACGAACCCACGAGAAATAATATCTGGAGATTTTTTAAGTTTTCCAGTTTGAGCATTGATGATAGCAAAGATAATAAAGATTCCATCTTGAGCTAACATTTGCCTATCACGAATAACGACATCTTGAATATCTCCAATAGAAAAACCATCTACCATAACAATTCCCGATGGCGCTTTTTCTTTTAGTTTGATTATTTTTTCACCTTTTTCTTGAATTTCAATTATAGAACCGTTGTCTGGAATAATGACATCATGTTCTTTTAGACCATTTGCTTCTTTAGCAATATCACCATGTACTCTAAGCATATAATGGTAACCATGAACTGGCATAAAAAACTTCGGTTTAATTTTTCTGTGAATCCAAGCGGTTTCGTCTTTATTAGCATGCCCAGATGAATGCACATCAGCAATTCTGTAGTGAATTATTCTAGCGCCTTGTCTAGAAAGATTATCTTTAAGTTTCTGAACAGCTCGTTCATTTCCTGGAATAACAGAAGAAGAAAGCATAACAGTATCGCGAGTGTTGATTCTAATTTGTTTGTGAGTTTTGTTTGACATCCTCATCATTGCAGCGAACTCATCTCCTTGTGCGCCTGTCGCTAGAATGACAATTCTTTCTGGAGGAAATTTTTCCATTTCTTCGTTGCTGATGATGGTTTCTTTTTTTGCTTTCAGTAATCCGAGATGTTTACATATTTCTATGTTAGTTTTCATACTTCTACCTTCAATTACAACTCTTTTCCCATATTTTTCAGCGAATTCAACAATTTTTAACATTCTTTCAAGAAGTGAAGCGAAGGTTGCGATAATAAGTCGTCCCTGAGTGTTTTTTATAATTTCTTCAATATTCTTATGAACCAATTTTTCTGGAATTGAAAAGCCGGGATTTTCTACGTTAGTGGAATCAGCCATAAGCATTAACACTTTTTCTTTTTTGAATTTTTTATCCCATTCTGCTTCTTCCTCTTCGGTTGGAATACCATCAACGTGATCAAGTTTTAAATCACCAGTATGTACAATAGAGCCATGTGGAGTTTCTATGATAACTCCCATAGCATCAGGAATTGTGTGAGTTACAGCAAAGAATTTTACTTTTAAATCACCTATTTTTATGATGTCATCTTTTTCAACCACCCTAATGTCTAGTGGAGGAACATGAGAAAATTCTTCTTGTCTTTTCTTTATCATAACTGTCGTCAGGTTTCTAGAGTAAAGAGGCGGATTTCCTATTCTTGGCATGACATAAGGAATTCCTCCTATATGGTCTAAGTGTCCGTGAGTTATGATGACGGCTTTAATTTTACTTTTACGTTCTTCTAGATATTTTGTGTTCGGTAATATGTAGTCAATTCCAGGAGTATTTTCATCCTTAAATTGAAAGCCACAATCAATAACAATAATGTCATCCTTGTATTCAATTAAGGTCATATTTTTACCAATTTCTTCTACACCACCAAGTGGAATAATACGAACATTGTCTCCAATATCTGGAACGGAGTCCTCAATTTTTTTATGAACTTGAGTGGCGTCTGGTGGACGAACACTACGCGGTCTGCTATTGTGCATTTTCATGATTTATTATTTTTTAATTATTTTATTAACTATTTACAAAAATTTTCCACACTTGGTCCGTATTTATATACCACTTATTTACGTCGGCAAATCTATCTCCTGGGGTGGTTACTTGACCAAATGAAAATCCTTTAATATTTTTCGTCATGACATATATAAAATCTGGAGAATATGCAAATAAAGCTGGTATTTCTTGATGGATAATATTATCAAATTCTTCGTATTTAGCTTTTCGTTGGGCAGTGTCTGAAATAGAGCGAACGTCTTCAAGTATTTTATCTACTTTGCTATTCACATACATTGCTATATTTAATCCTGGGTCATTGCGTTGTGAAGAATGCCAAAAAGCAAACAGGTCAAGATCTCGTCCTACAATTTCTCCAAAAAGAAGAGCGTCATATTTTCTGGTTTTTATTATGTTTTGGTTTAGATCACCAGAATCAAATATTTTTACAGTGACCTCTGCTCCTAATTTTGTCCATGCATCTTTTATTATCTCTGCTGATTGTTTTAATTCTGGAGCGTTTGAAGTGACTAAAGAAAACTGCATAAGAGTGGTGCTTTTTTTTGTTTTTTTCTCAAGAATCCCATCTTTATTTATTTCCCAGCCATCTTTAGCTAAAATATCTTTCGCTTCATTTATTCTATCATCAAAAGATATAGAGTCCACTTTTTTTTCTTTTGATGGGATTGGACCATCTATACTTGTAGCATATCCTTGTAGTACTTCTTGAACTAGAACTTCCTTAGGCATTGCTATATTAAGGGCTTTACGTACATTCTGATCAGAAAATAAAGGGGCATTATTTTGGTTTAGAAATACAGCGAATATTCTAGGTAAAGAAATTGTTTCTATTCTAGCATCACTCATCTTCAATAATCTTGCTTCTTGAGGAGCTATACTGTTCATATTTTGTATACTTCCATTAGTATAGGCTGATAGGAGGGCTTTTTCATTTGGATAGAATTTTATAAAGATAGTAGATATATATGGTTTACCTAAGGCATATTTCTTAAACGAAGAGAGTTCGTAGTATTGGATAAGTCCTCCAGAATCACGGTATATATTTTTAATTTCATATGGTCCAGAACCGATAGGTTCAATGTTGAATTGGCTGAAAGCAAACTCCTCGTTATTTACATTCTTCCAGATATGCTTTGGTAATATTCCTATAGTTGTGTTTTCTATGAACGGCGAATAAGGTTTTTTTAGAATAAAACGGATTTGTTTTTCGGTTACTTTTTCAATAATGACACCATCCCAGTTTGCTCTTTTGGGACTTTTAGTTGAAGGGTCTTGTACGCGGGCAATAGTGAATTCTATGTCATTTGTTGTTACAGGTGTATTATCGTGAAAAAAAATATTATCTTTAAGATAGAATGTGTATGTTAAACCATCATCTGATATAGTGTAGTTTTTTGCCAAATCGGGTATTAATTTTCCTTCAGAATTAGCTTTTAAAAGTCCTGAATATATTAAAGAAGTCATATCTCTCTCGGCATCTCCGATTGCAATTACTGGATTGATAAAACGCGGAGTACCAATAATTCCTTCAGAAAACGAACCTCCATCGGCTGGGACCCCTACTAAAAAGTTTTGATTTACTTGCCATACTAATGTTGTAGCACTTATTATAAGTATTATTGATAGAATACTGAAAATAATTTTTTCAGTTGCTGAAAAACTACCTACCGCATTAGATAGAAGTTCTTCTTTTGGAATCTTGAATTCCTTTTTTAAAATATGTGGGATGATATCTTTCACTGAAATACAGAGTAGAAAATGGTTTTATTATTTTAACAATAGAGCCATAAATGACGTAACGATAAAAAGAATTGATATGATTATAGTTCCGTTAAATAGGGTCTTTTCAAATCCGCGTCTTGTGTGATGTGCTGAACTGAAATTATCGCTACCACCAAATGCTCCTCCTAATTCCGAACCTGTTCGTTGTAAAAGCACTGCGCTGATAAGTAGAACAGCCAAAACAATTTGGATATATGGTATTAGGGGAGTAATCTGACTCATTGCTAGTATGCTAGCACCCTTGCTTCTTTTTTGCAAATAATTATAATGAAATTACATTATTAGTAACAAATTACAGCTATGAAAAAAGAACAAAAAAACGTTAAAAAAAAGAATATTACACCTCTCGCTGATAGGGTTTTAATAAGAGAAATTGATGAATCCCAATCAGAAACAAAAACCAAATTTGGAATTATTATTCCTGTGACTGTAGGAGAAGATAAGGGGGCAAAAAAGGGTCAAGTTGTTGCTGTGGGAATAGGACGATATGAAGAAGGTAAACTTATCCCCGTTGCAGTCAACGTGGGTGATGAAGTCCTTTTTTCTTGGGGTGACAAAATCAAAATAGATGGCGAGGAGTTTTATATTATAAGAGAAAATGAAATAATTGCTGTAGTTAAATAATTATGTCAAAAAAAATAATTTACAATGAAGAAGCTAGAAAAGCTTTAAAAAAAGGAGTAGATGCAGTGGCTGATGCGGTGAAAATTACCATTGGTCCTAGAGGAAGAAATGTTGTTCTTGATAAAGGATATGGTGCACCTACTATTACTAATGATGGTGTTTCAATCGCTAAAGAAATCACTCTTAAAGATAAATTTGAAAATATGGGAGCAGAAATTGTTAAAGAGGTAGCCACAAAAACAAATGATATCGCCGGTGACGGTACAACTACATCTGTTATTCTCACTCAAGCTATTATCGCTGAAGGTATGCGACATACGACAATGGGTGTCAATGCGATGGGTATAAAACTTGGTATTGATAAAGCTAGAGAACAAGCTGTGAAAGCTCTTAAAGAAATCGCTAAACCAATAAAGAGCGATGAAGAAATTAGACAAGTCGCTACTATTTCGGCAGAATCTATAGAAATCGGAAAAATTATCGCAGATACTATTAAAAAAGTAGGGAAAGATGGTGTGGTAACTGTAGAGGAATCACAAACTATCGGAGTGGATTCGGAAGTTGTGAGCGGTATTGAATTTGATAAAGGTTTTGTCTCGCCATATATGATTACTAATGGTGAAAGAATGGAGGCAGAATATGAAGAACCGTTAATTCTTATCACTGACAAAAAAATTGTGTCAATTAAAGAAATTTTACCTCTTTTAGAAAAATTAGCACAAACAGGTAAAAAAGAATTAGTCATTATTGCTGAAGATGTAGAAGGAGAAGCGTTGGCTACATTTGTGGTAAACAAACTTCGCGGAGCATTTAGTGTTTTAGCTATTAAAGCACCAGGTTATGGAGATAAGAAAAAAGAAATGTTGCAAGATATTGCAGTGACAGTTGGAGCTCAAGTTATTTCTGACGAAACTGGAATGAAAATTGAAACTGCTGATTTGAACATACTTGGTAAAGCTAGAAAGGTCATTTCAACTAAAGACAGCACTATTATTGTTGGAGGTAAGGGTAAAAAATCCGACATTGATTCCAGAATTGCCCAATTGAAAAAACAGAAAGAAAATAGTGATTCAAAGTTTGACACTGAAAAATTAGAAGAAAGAATAGCTAAACTTTCTGGAGGGGTTGCCGTCATTCGTGTAGGAGCTGCTACTGAAACTGAGATGAAGTATCTAAAATTGAAAATTGAAGATGCTGTTAATGCTACTAAAGCGGCGATTGAAGAAGGGATTGTTGCTGGAGGAGGTGTGGCATTTATACGGGCTGCTCAAAAAATGGAAGAATGGATGAAAAAAGATATCAATCGTAGTAAAGATTTTACCAAAGAATTTGAAGTTGGTTTTATGATTGTGCTTAAAGCTCTTGAGGTACCGTTAAAACAAATTGCTATCAATGCTGGTAAAGATGACGGTTCTGTTATTGTTGAAAAAATAAAAAATTCAAAGGGTAATGCTGGGTATGATGCACTTGTTGACGCTATTATTCCAGATATGCTTTCTGCTGGAATTATTGACCCCGTAAAAGTAACTAGAAGTGGTATTGAAAATGCATCATCTGCCGCCGCCATTCTCCTTACGACTGAAGTAGCGATTGCTGATGAACCAAAGGCTAAATCGTTCCAAGAAGATGTGGAACGATCGCCCGATCATTTTGCATAACAAAATGATTTAGGGAATGGGGTATTAAATTGTGGTATAATTATTTTATAATTAAATTATTATAAAAATATAAATATGAAAAAAAGTACATGGATTTGGATAGGTGTTATAGTTATTTTGGCTCTCTACAGCTGGACTAGTTATAACGGTCTCGTTGGTTCAAATGAGGGAATTGATAATCAATGGGCACAAGTTGAAGCACAATATCAGCGTCGTTTGGACTTAATTCCTAACCTTGTTGAGTCAGTGAAGGGAGTAATGAAGCAAGAACAGACTGTGTTTAATGATATCGCTCAAGCTCGTACTCAATATGCAGGAGCGAAAACTGTTGACCAAAAAGCTCAAGCTGCTACAAATATGGAAGGTGCATTGGGTAGATTGTTAGCTATTGTTGAAAATTATCCGCAATTAAAATCTGCCGATACGGTCCAAACACTTATGTCGCAACTTGAAGGAACAGAAAACAGAGTCAGTGTGGAAAGAAAAAGATTTAACGATATGGTGCAAGTGTATAATCTAAAAACGAAGCAATTCCCAAGTTCAATTTCAGCAAAATTATTCGGATTTGCTTCACATTCGTATTTTGAGTCGGTTCAGGGGGCAGAAGTAGCACCAGAAGTGAAATTCTAATGAAGAGATTTTTTGTTACAGCTTTTTTTGTCACGTTTGCTATTCCTGTAATTAGTTTGGCGTATAAAAATCCGGGTAATCCATCTGGTTTTGTTAATGATTTCGCTAAAGTTTTGACTGTTGAACAGAAAAACGTACTGGAGCAAAAACTTTCTGCATTTGAACAACAAACTAGTAATGAAATTTCTATTGTTACCATTCCGACACTAGACGAAGATACTATTGAAAATTATGCTGTGGCACTTTTCAAAGATTGGGGAATTGGAAAAAAGAAAAATGATAATGGAGTTTTGCTTCTTGTTGCAATCGGTGACCATAAAATGAGAATTGAAGTTGGGTATGGACTGGAAGGGGCGTTAACGGACGCTATAAGTTCCGATATTATTCGCAATACACTGACACCTGCTTTTAAGAATAATGATTTTTATGGTGGCATTGATAAAGCAGTTGATAGTATGATTTCTGCTACTAAAAATGAATATTTATCAACTAATCAAAGTAATAATCAGACGTCAAATGATATTGGTGGTATTTTAGTTATTGCATTTTTTACAATTCATATTTTGATGTGGGTTGCTAGTGTTCTAGCGAGGTCAAAATCATGGTGGGCAGGGGGAGTTGTTGGAGCAGTAATGTCTATATTTATAGGAATATTTTTAGGGTTGTTTGCTTTTGGTGTTGCTCTTGTTTTATTTATTCCGTTCGGATTACTTTTTGATTTTCTTGTTTCAAGAATCTATGGTGCACGTAAAATAAATGGTCTGCCTATACCTTGGTTTATTGGAGGTGGACGAAGAGGTGGAGGACGAGGAGGGTTTGGAGGTTTTGGTGGCTTCGGTGGGGGCGGTTCGGGAGGTGGGGGTTCAAGTGGTGGATGGTAGCACTTCAATTGGGCTAAATCAATTTTGTATTCAAAATTAATCGCTCGACCTTGCTTTGCAAGGTTTAGGGAAGGTTCGCATTGTGCCTCTACGGCACATCCGCCGATGAGGCGGAAGCTAGTAAAATGTATTACTGTTATATTTTAAAATTCAAAAACGGAGGAAAACTTTATTGTGGATTTACTTCTGATTTAAAAAGAAGGATAAAGGAACATAAATCTGGTTATTCTAATTTTACTTCACGAAATGGTGATTTCGAATTAATATTTTATGAAGCATATAAAAACAAAGAAGATGCAAAGGAGGCAGAAAGATATTTCAAAAGCGGTCACGGTAGAGAAATTTTAAAAGGAAAATTGAAAAATTATCTCACTTCATTGTAGAATAAAATAGCGCCTCATTGGTGCTTAGTAAATGGAAGGTTCGCATAGCGGTCTAGTGCGCACGCTTGGAAAGCGTGTGTCGCCTTATCGGCGACCGAGGGTTCGAATCCCTCACCTTCCGCCTTCGCTCGCCGAAGCGGCGAGCTACGGCGGACAAAGTCCGCAAGTAGCTTGTCGCGAAGGAGATATGAAAAGTGATAAGATGTAAGAACCCTAAAAGGATTCGAACTATGGAGAAAGACTTCTCAAAAAATTTAGTTAAGGACTATACATACTGGAGTGTCTATGTACACGAAAACCAAGGATATCTTGGTCGTTGTGTCATTTGATGCAAAAGAGAAGATGCTCTTGATTTGCCAGATGCTACCCAAAAAGAACAGAAGGAATTATTCGAAGTTTTAAACGATCTCAGAAAGGTCTCAAAGGAATGCTTTAGCGCCGACTGGTTAAATTATGCCTTCCTAGGGAATGAGACACGACACTTACACGGACATTTTATTCCACGCTACGCTACACCAAAGACTTTTGAAGGAACAGTATTCGAAGATAAGTTGTATGGACATAATTATAAAACTGACCACGGTTTTGTAACATCAGAAGAGCTTTTACAAAAAATAAAAAATGCTTTAGTAATTGCATATGAAAAAATCTAAGCACAAAAAGCAATTTGGTTTTGTTTGTACCTCGCACAATCCACTGCTAAAATAAAATGCTATAATAAAAATATGAAAACTAGTAAGAAAATTTCTATTACCGCACTTGTGGCGATTTTGGCAGCTACGGGATATGGTGGCTACACTGTAATTAAAGAAAGTGATTTGGCGGGGATGCGTTCTGGGCAGGCACCGCTTTATAAAGTAGCGAGAGTGATAGACGGAGACACTTTTGAGCTTCAAGATGGAGATGTGGTACGCCTCTTAGGCATAGATGCCCCAGAAAAAGGACAATGTTTTTACAAAGAGTCCAAAGACGCACTTATAAAATTAGTGGAAGGCAAAGAGGTGGAGCTTAGAAAAGACGTTACGGGTACAGACGATTTTAGTCGCCTGTTGCGTTATGCGATTTTACCAAGTAAAAATATTTTAAATAATAGTGTTTTAGTAGATGAATATATGGTAGAAGGCGGATATGCAGATATACGAAGCGACCCTAGAGATAAACTTTTTTACGGCATTCTTTTAGAAAAACACGAGCAAGCACAGAAAAGTAATAAAGGCCTTTGGGGAGCTTGCGATTATGAGCCGAGCGAGCACAGCCAAAAGGACATCGCACCTCTTAATAAAAATTGTACTATCAAAGGCAACATCTCTACAGGTTCATTTGGTAAGACATATTTTGTGGAAAGTTGTAATAATTACGCTCAAGTCAAAGTAGACCCCACTCGCGGAGAACAATATTTCTGTTCAGAAAAAGAAGCCATTACGGCCGGTTTCATCAAAGCCCGCTATTGTCCATAAGTGGAGTAACTATCAAAGATTGGCATGCGTAATAAAATGCTATAATGAAAAAATGATAGATGAAATAAAAGAGGAAAAAGAGAAACTGACAATGGAAATGCGGGAACGCTCGATTGGCTATATTGCTGGAGCATTTGGTTTAGTTGCTGGTCTCGCGTGGAATGATGCTATAAAAGCGTTTATAGAATATCTTTTTCCTTTAAGTAAAAATACACTCGTGGCGAAATTTATTTATGCCTTGATTCTTACTGTAGTTGTGGTGGTAGTAACGACGTATATTTCACGTCTTTTTAGTAAAAGAAAATAATGTGCTAGAATGCGTGTCAGATAGTTTAACCCTTAACCAAGGAGTTCTTTTTATATGAATATTAGTAAAGGAATAAACGGGGAGGATGGTGAATCCATCAGTGCGTATATGAGAGACATATGCACTATCCCTTTATTAAAACAAACGGAAACAATTGAATTGTTTCAGGAGTTGGGTAAAGCCGACAATGATATTGTTTACAATGAAATAAGAAATAAAATCATTGAGCATAATTTGCGATTTGTTGTACCTATCGCAAAAAAATATGTTGGGTACGGACTGAGTTTCCTGGAACTAATTCAAGAAGGAAATCTCGGTCTGATGAGAGCGGTAGAACGTTTTAAACTCAGTAAGGGTTTTAAATTGACTACTTATGCTAGTTGGTGGATAAGACAAGGCATAACACGAGCTATTGCCAATAAATCAAGAACGATTCGTATTCCAATACATGCATTGGATCGCAGACGTCATTTGTTACGTATTATTGACGAACTTATTGACGAGTTGAATCGCGAACCCTCGGTCGCTGAGATTGTAGCAACAACAGGAGAATCAGAGACATTTATCATACGATGTTTTAATCCTGTTGTGACGACATCTTTTGATGCCTCAGTATCATCTGATGGAGGAAAAGATACTACTGTAGGTGACCTCATAGCAGATGAACACGCAGTTGACCCATCAGGTGAAATTGACCAAAAAATGCTTTCTTCAGCTTTTGAACAGGTTTTGAGTACACTTAAACCAAAAGAAGAGCAGGTGTTGAGAGACCGTTTTGGTTTTTCAGACGGTGGGCAAAAACTGACACTTGAAGAAATCGCTAAAAAAATGGAAGTGACTCGCGAAAGAATTCGCCAAATTGAAACCAAGGCGCTTCGCAAACTCAGGACACCGTCAAGACTCAAAATGTTACTCGGTGATTCTGGACTATCCCCATCTGATCTTAATGGTGATACATGGGAGGATACCAATGTAAGGTTTAAAAAACCTACTAAACGCAATCGAAATTCATGAGGACTACTTTAATCGGTGGTCCTCTTTTTATTTAGGGTATAATAAAATAATCTATGACTTCAAAAGATATTAAAATATGTATTGTCGGATTATTATTTTTGATTTTAATATTTTTAGGTATTTCAGATAAAATATCGCATACCCCTAAACTTTATTTTGAAGATGTAAAAGTTAATTTAATAATTGCCGATACTGAAGATAAAAAAGAAAAAGGATTGGGAGGATTTGTGTCACTTCGTTCTGATAATGGAATGCTTTTTGTATTTTCGGAATTAGGTATCTATTCGTTCTGGATGAAAGATATGCAATTTCCTATTGATATAATATGGCTTGATGAAAAATGTGTCATTACTCATATTGAAAATAATATAAGTCCAGAAACATATCCAACAGCATATTCATCTAATAGTAATTCGCTTTATGTACTAGAGATTGGTGCAGGATTTGTGAAGAAAAACAATCTTAAGGTAGGGGATACTTGTGTTTTACAAAAGTAGATAAATAGTATATAATATCGTTCTCTTTGTATCGGGTAGTTGCTCTTTGGCTAAATCAATTTTTAATTGATCGCTCAAGGGAGGAAAGTCCGAACACAACCTCATTTAGCTTTATGCAAAGTGGGGAGCAGAGTAGTGGGTAACACCCATCCAGAGCAATCTGCGAGGTGCGAACAGTGACGCTTTTTTTCGAAAGGAAAAAAGTATCCTACATTTGTAGGATAAATATCATGGTAACATGAGTGCTAAACCCAATGAGAATTTGTCTCATTGGGTCGCACGAACATTTTGCAGAGCAAAATGTTTTAGTGCAACGGCTAAATCCTTACTTTTGTGCAAGGCCGTGTCCGCCGTTAAGCCTGCCTGCGCAGGTAGGGCGGAAGTGCCGCTAGAGCCCGAGAGTAATCAAGGGCCCAGATAAATAGCTATCTCTGCCGTTGAGGCGGAACAGAATTCGGCTTATAGATATAAAGAGAATATGATAAAGTCCCGAGCGAAAGCGAGGGACTTTGTCTTTATAATGCTTTCATATTATAATTAATATAATTTAAATAAATAAATAAAAAGATGAATAATCCAACAAAATTTGATAGTTTAGCGTTTTATGTATTTTTGATTTTAGTTTTCGTTTTACCGTTTTTCTTTATTCCATCAACATCAGTGCCTTTTCAAAATACTAAAACAATATTAGTCGTGATGAGTACATTAGTTATATTTTTTGCATGGATTATTTCTTTACTTAAAAATCCATCTTTTAAAGTTTACAAAACATCTCTTATACCGGTAGTACTAGCTCTTTCTGTTGTTGCGATTTTAGCTGGATTATTTTCAGGTAATTTTGCAAAATCTTTTATTGGGCAAGGTTTTGAAGTAGGAACAATGATATTTATTACTGTACTAGTTTTGTTATTATTCATAACACCATACGTATTAAAAAATCGCGATAGAATATTATATGTCTACTTGGCTTTCATATCATCTTTTCTTCTTTTAGCATTTTTTCAGATTGGACGACTGGTTTTTGGTGAAAATTTTTTATCTTTCGGAATTTTTAATTCAGTGACGCAAAATCCCTTAGGTAATTGGAGTGAATTAGGAATATTTTTTGGATTATCGGCGATGTTATCTGTGATAACTCTTGAACTTCTTACTTTTACAAGAGGATTTAGAGTACTTTTGTATATAGCTTTAGCATTATCACTTTTCTTGTCAATAGTCGTTAATTTTAGCTCAATATGGTATGTGCTTGGAGTTTTTAGTATTGTATTTTTTGTTTATCTTATATCCTTTTCGGTAAAAAAAGTTTCTTACATTTCTTTGGTTACTTTACTAGTATCTTTGGTACTTATATTTGGAGGTGATTCTGTGAGTGCTAAAATTAACGACTATTTTAAAGTTCAGAATGTTGATGTTAGACCATCGTGGTCTGCTACGTTTAGTGTGGCTAAGAATACTTTAAAAGAAAATTCTCTTCTTGGTTCTGGTCCAAATAGGTTTGCAAATGAATGGTTAAAATGGAAGCCGACTGGATTAAATAATACTGTATTTTGGAATACAGATTTCAATTATGGCATTGGTTTAATTCCAACATTCTTAGTTACTCAGGGAGTGTTAGGTATGATAGCGTGGATTGTTTTTCTAGCTTTGTTTATATGGGTAGGTTTTAAATCTATTTTTAAGGTTATTTCCGATTCGTTTTCACGTTATCTAATAATTTCGTCTTTCTTTGTTGCTCTTTATTTATGGATATTCTCTGTTATTTATATTCCTTCATCAGTACTCTTTACTTTTGCTTTCATATTTACCGGAATCTTCATTGCTTCACTCGCGCATGAAGGATTTGTAAAAACCACAGATATTAAGCTTTTTGAAGAACCGAAAACAGGATTTATTTCTATTTTGAGTTTAATATTGGTTTTAATTCTTTCGGTTACGGTTGGATATGTGTCTCTCAGAAAGTATGTCGCAAGTATTTATTATAATTCTAGTTTGGTAGAGTTTAATAAAAATGCAGATTTGTCTTTGGTTTTATCTGGTATTAATAGTGCTGTAAAAATGAGTCCATCTGATTTATATTACAGGTCTCTTTCTGATATTGATATAGCAAGAATGAATGAATTATTGAATAAAAAAGATATATCAAATGAAGAAATGAGAACAGCTTTTCAAGATATTCTTGGTAATGCTATATCTAATGCAGAGCAGGCAATAACTATAGATTCTACCAATTACCAGAATTGGATGTCTTTAGGTCGTGTTTATGAGACGGTTTTACCGTTAGGTGTTTCTAGTGCGTATGAGAATGCTAATGTGGCTTATAGTCAGGCCTTGAATCTTAATCCACAGAGTCCAGCTTTACTTTTGATTTTAGCACGCCTTGATATTGCAAATAAAAAATTTGATACTGCAAAACAATATATAAGTAGAGCTCTTAATGCTAAAAATGATTATACAGAGGCAATTTTCCTTCTTGCTCAAATACAAGTTAATGAGGGAAATATTAAAGACGCTATCAGTTCTGTAGAAGCAGCCGCCTTTATTTCTCCAAACGATTCAGGGGTATTTTTTCAGTTAGGAGTACTTCGTTATAGTAATAAGGATTATAAGGGCGCTATAGACGCTTTGGGTAGAGCTGTTGCCTTAAACGATTCTTATTCAAATGCTCGATATTTCTTGGGACTCTCTTTTGCTCAGTTAGGAGATTATGCTGGAGCAGTTGATCAATTTAAGGTTATTGAAAAATTTAATCCAGATAATGAGGAAATAAAACTTATTTTGAAAAATTTATTAGCTGGTAAATCACCATTTACTAATGCAACTCCACCTGTAGATAGTAAGCCAGAAAAGCGTTCTACATTGCCGATAAAAGAAAAATAATTGTTGAATAGTTTATGTTATGGTAAAGACGATTTTTAGTTTTTTAAACAAAGAGGTACGTGGCTTACATGAAGCCGCATATCTTTTGGGTTTTTCAGCCATTCTTTCACAGATTTTGGCTCTCGTTAGGGATAGGTTGTTAGCTTACTCTTTTGGAGCAGGACATGAACTTGATATTTATTATGCCGCTTTTAGAATTCCAGATTTAATTTTTGTCTCTATCGGTTCTATTGTTTCCATTTCTGTTTTGGTACCGTTTCTTATTGAAAAAATAAATAAAAGTGAAAAAGAAGGTAAAAGTTTTATTGATAGCACTTTTTCACTTTTTTTTATTCTTATAATCGTTGCCAGTGTTTTAGTTTACATTTTTATTCCATATTTAGCATCAAAAGTTTTTCCTGGATTTATAGATAGTAAAACCCTTTCACATCTTATTTCTTTAAGTCGTATTCTTTTATTATCTCCAATTTTATTGGGTATTTCAAATTTTCTAGCAAGCATCACTCAAGTTCATAATAGATTTTTTATTTATGCTATAAGCCCACTTCTGTATAATGTTGGTATTATTTTTGGAATAATTTTTCTTTACCCTTTCTTTGGTTTACTGGGACTAGGGTGGGGAGTAGTCTTAGGGGCTTTAATGCACTTATTGATTCAAGTTCCATTTGCGATAAGTAAAGGATTATTTCCTCGTCTTAGTTTTAATATTGACTTTGCTTCAATACGAAAAGTGATGACGTTATCATTACCTAGGACTCTTACCCTTTCATCAAATCAAATTGCCACTTTCTTTCTAATTGGTATGGCTTCAGTTATGACTGCTGGTTCTATTTCAATTTTTAGTTTTTCATTTAATCTTCAATCCGTACCTCTCTCTATTATTGGAGTTAGTTACGCTTCAGCAGTTTTTCCAGCATTAGCACGACTTTTTTCAAGTGGAAATAGAGATAAATTTATAGAACAAATGATTGTTTCGGCTCGTCACATTATTTTCTTATCAACGCCATTAATGGTTCTTTTTGTAGTTCTTAGAGCCCAAATCGTGCGAGTTATACTTGGTGCAGGTAATTTCAATTGGTCTGATACTCGTTTGACTGCTGCCGCTTTAGCAATCTTTAGCATATCGGTAGTTCCGCAGGGTTTACTGATGCTTTTTGTAAGGGCTTATTATTCAAAAGGTGATACTAAAAAACCGCTTGTCATCAACCTTGTTTCCTCAACACTTATTGTTGTATTAGGATATTATTTTATAACAATATTTAATAAATTTCCTACTTTTCACTACTTTACAGAAGAACTCTTCAAGGTTTCTGGACTTTCTGGTAGCGTAGTCTTAATGCTTCCATTAGCATATTCAATTGGCGTATTAGTAAATACTGCACTTCATTGGATAGCTTTTCATAAAGAGTTTAAGAATTTTACTAAAAAGATTTCTTCAGCTATTTATCAAAGTTTTTCAGCCAGTATAATTATGGGTTATGTCGCCTATATTTTTCTAAATATTTTTGACAAAGTATTTGATATAAACACCTTTTTAGGAATATTTTCGCAGGGTCTTTTTTCAGGTTTGATAGGAATAATTGTTGGTATAATTATTCTTAAGCTTCTAAAAAGTCATGAGCTTTCAGAAATTTGGAAAACCCTTCACGCTAAAATATGGAAAGCCCAAGTCATCGCTCCAGAGAAGGAGGTGCTGTAAGGGATGTTTTCTGCTACTATTGATTTATGAATCTGCAACAAATTAGAAATTTTTCAATAATCGCTCATATTGACCACGGAAAATCTACATTGGCGGATCGGCTTTTAGAAATTACGCATACAATAGAAAAACGCAAAATGCAGGAACAAGTGCTTGATAGTATGGAACTTGAAAGAGAGAGGGGAATTACTATTAAAATGCAACCAGTCAGAATGAAGTATGTGATTGATGGAAAAGAATATATTCTTAATCTCATAGATACTCCCGGACACATTGATTTTTCGTATGAGGTTTCTCGGGCATTAAAGGCTGTAGAAGGCTCAATTTTGCTTGTAGATGCAACTCAAGGCGTGCAGGCACAAACTCTTACCACTTTGAATATGGCACGTGATTTAGGGCTTACAATTATTCCAGTTATTAGTAAAATTGATTCACCACTAGCAAGAATAAAAGAAGTTAAAGAAGAAATAGTATTACTTTTGGGATGTGAAGAAAAAGATGTTCTTGAAGTTTCTGGAAAAACAGGAGAAGGAGTTGAAAATCTTTTAAAGGAAGTAGTGATACGAGTACCAGCTCCACTTCACCAAGATTTCGTGGGTCAAGATCCATTTAGATCGCTTGTTTTTGATTTTCAATATTCAAGTCACCGCGGAGTTATTGTTTATGTCAGAGTTTTATCTGGTTCAATTAGAAAGAATGACCAAGTTATGTTTAAAGTTTCAAAAGAAAAGTTTACTGCTTTAGAAGTGGGTGTTTTTATGCCTTCGGAAATGCCGACGGAATCTATTGGTGCCGGTGAAATAGGTTATATAGTGACAGGAATAAAAGAACCGGGAGTGGCATCAGTCGGAGATACTGTCGCTTCATTACAGGATATATCGCTTCCTCTTGAAGGTTATATGACGCCAGTTCCAGTAGTTTGGGCATCAATTTACCCAGAAAATCAGGCAGATTTTAATCTTTTGCGACAAGCCTTGGGCAGACTTCGTTTATCTGACTCATCTTTTACTTATGAAGAAGAATCTTCTGGAGCGTTAGGGCGTGGATTTCGTTGTGGTTTTTTGGGAATGCTTCATTTAGAAATTATCAGCGAACGATTGCGAAGAGAGTTTGGTCTTGAGTTGATTGTCACAACTCCTAGTATTACGTATGAAGTTGAATATCTAAATGGTAGAAAAGAGATAATCTATTCTCCAATTAAATTTCCAGAAGACCATGAGATGAAAAAAGTTTTTGAACCATGGGTAAATATGAAAATTATTACACCTTTGCAGTATGTTGGTGCTATTATGCAAAAACT
This sequence comes from Patescibacteria group bacterium, assembly GCA_024654575.1. Lineage (GTDB taxonomy): Bacteria > Patescibacteriota > Minisyncoccia > Phycocordibacterales > PALSA-1337 > JANLHG01. The sequence goes on from JANLHG010000014.1 coordinate 154,336, forward strand.
TTATGAACATGAAGCAGAATCTGGTAATACAGTAAATTTTGGTGATAACAGAACTTCCTTGGAAGTAAAAATGCCTTTGCGTGAATTGATGAGAAATTTTTTCGATGAAATAAAAAGTATCACTTCTGGTTATGCTTCCATTTCATATAAATTGGGAGAAATGAGAGATGCTGATGTTGCCCGTTTAGATATTTTGGTGGCTGATGAGCTTGTACCGGCGTTTTGTAAAGTAGTGTCACGCAGAAGAATGGAAGAAGAAGCCAAAGAAACAGTTGAAAAATTATATAAAATACTTCCTCGTCAAATGTTCACTACAAAAATTCAAGCACAAGGTTTGGGTAGAATTATTTCCTCAGAAACTCTTTCGGCTATGAAAAAAGATGTTACTGCTCATATGTACGGGGGTGATATTACTAGAAAAATGAAACTGAGAGAAAAACAGAAAAAAGGTAAGAAAAGAATGCTTGCCCGAGGAAAAGTTAATATCCCTCATGATGTGTTTCTAAAAATGATGCGAACGGAGAAATAGTTATCTAAATATCGGAGTATAGAGCATTACCATACTTAAGATAATAATAATTCCCAGAAACACAAATAGCACATTTACTACTTTTTTAGTTTTTTTGTGAAATAACATAGTAGAAGTATACTATAAACATGCTGGAATTCAAGAAAAGACAGAATATTAAAAAAAGGATCTATTCTCCATTGGTAGTTTTTGTTTTATTTGTTATTTTGGTTTTTGGTTTTGATTCTGTGTGGGGTATTTATAAAAAAAAACAGATGAGTGATAATAATCTTGTTTTGACTCAACAAGGGTTTGATAAATTAAAAAATCGTTATGATACCTTGAAAGAAGAAGTAGATAGATTAAATACTCAGGAGGGAATTGAGGAGGAAATAAGAAATAAATTTTCGGTGGTAAAAGAAGGGGAGCAAGTGGCTATTATTGTTGAATCAACAAATAAAGCTACGACAACTTTGGAATTTTTGAAAACTGAAACATTATGGGATAAAATTGTGGGGTGGTTTAAGTAAATGCGAGTGTAGTATAGTGGCAGTACGCGTGCTTCCCAAGCATGTGGCGCGAGTCCGATTCTCGCCACTCGCACCAAAAAATATTGATTTTTTGTTTTTTATCACTTATACACACTATTTCTTGACTTTTTAAACCGTTTGCTCTAATATAATGGATAAGAAATCCTTATCATTTGCTTCGGCAATGGTAAGTAACAAGAGGGCCTTCGGGCTCTTTTGTTTTATTTAAAACTATTATAAAATAGTGATGATGGAATCTATAAAAAATTCTACTAACAACATAAAATTTATGGATTTTTGTGCTGGAATTGGTGCAGGTCGTCTTGGTCTTGAAAAAAATGGTCTATCTTGCGTTGGTTTTTCTGAAATAGATAAGCAAGCGGAAATAACATATAGAAAGTTTTTTGGCGAAGAAGAAATGAATTATGGCGATTTGATGAAGATTGATACAGATAAATTGCCAGATTTCGATATGATGATTGCAGGATTTCCTTGTCAAACTTTTTCTGTTATCGGACAGAGAAAAGGAATGGGCGACGATAGAGGTCAAATTATTTTCGGATTGATAAAAATAATGCTTGCAAAAAAGGTAAAGTATTTCATTTTGGAAAATGTTAAAGGCCTTACGAATCATGATAATGGCAATTCTTTGAAAGTCATAAAAAATAAGCTTGAAGAAGCGGGATATTTGGTTTCTTGTGATGTTTTGAATAGCATTGATTATGGTGTTCCACAAATGAGAGAGAGAATTTATCTTATTGGTGTTCGAAAGGATATTGCACCTAAAAATTTCATCTATTTCTTCCCCGAAAGACAAGTGCGAGTTAATGTTAAAGACTTCTTAATAGACACTAAAGAGCTTGAATTTAATGAAAAAAAAGAATCATATGAAACATTTTTAAAATATTTAAGAAATAGATATAATCATGGAAGATATGATTTAGGTGAGTTTTTAAAAAAAGATTATCTAGTTATTGACACAAGACAGTCAGATTTGCGACTATATGATAATAAAGTGCCAACATTAAGAACTGGTAGGCATGGTGTTTTGTATGTAAGAAATGGAAAATTCAGAAAATTATCAGGATATGAATCATTATTACTTCAGGGTTTTCCAAAGGAATTGACCAAGAAAGTTGATGGAGTCATTGAAGAAATACATTTACTTAAACAAGCAGGAAATGCTATGACGGTTAATGTTATTGAAGCAGTTGCGAGAGAGTTGTTTAAGGTACTATAAAATATGAAAAATAAAAAGAAAAATTTGAAGCAAATGATAGCCCTTGGTTCAAAAACTGCTAAAGCTGGTTTTAAAAACGAGCAAGATGTTATTGATCGTTTTAATAATTGGAAAAATGACAAAATAGCCCAAGATTGGCTTACTGAAATGAATTACAAAGTTGATGATATTGAATTCGTGAAAGCATTGAAAGTCAGAGGATCGTACAAGGCGGATGTTCAAGTTAGAATAACTATTGTTATTAAATTGAAGTCGCAAGAGGACTTACAAAATTTGCAAGTAAAGTTGGTGAGTAATTTAGAAGGTGGTTTTAATCAAATAGATAAAAGATGGACTGACAAATATGCTGAACTTTGGAATATACCTAAAGATGTAATAAAAATATTGAAACTTTTTACTGGAGAAATTAGTCCTGAAAAAAAGAAAAAACTTAAAGATTTAAGAAGAATGTCTTTTTTGGAAATGAATGAAATTGATCAAGGTAAAATTATAAACTTCTTTAACGAAAATAAGATTTTAATAATTTCAGATTTATTAAAAGGTAGAGGTGAATTTTCAGCAGATTGGACGCTTGTTATTTGTAAAAATGTTAATGAAAGCAAATGGGTTTTGAAATCTATCAACGAAGTGATGAATGTTTTTGGAAGTGGTGATGTAAGAATAACACGAGAGGGAAGTTTAAAAATTGGTAAAATTGGAATGCAAAGAAAAGGTGGTGATGGTGGTCGCGAAAGTGCTAAAATGTTGCAGTTCAAGATCAATCCCGTTGAATTGTTTAAAAGCTGAAATGAGAGTAATAATTACTTTTCATGTTTTTCTCCAAGTAGTAATGTTTCGAAAACTTCATCTACTCCACACTGTGAGAGTTTTTCATTGTATTTTATGTTTATAACACCACAATTATTTAAATAGGGCTTATTTTTCTTAATTATTTCAATAATATCTTCAAGCCATTGAAAAAGATTCTCTATTCCAGCTTCAATACGAGTATTAGCAAAATTAGCATCATTATGTGCATGAAAATTGTGTCTATGCTCCATTAGAGAGTCAATAACAGTACTATGTAATTTTAATTCCTGTCGTATATTATCAGACAAGATTTCATCATCAAGTTGTATTAATATATAGTCCAAAGATATCCGAGGTTTCAGTTTCTTCTTATCAATCACATTATATGCAGGATCAAAGAGCCTGGCTGTTGACAAGACCCAGCCATGCTGAAGAGTTGGTAGAATAATGCTCCAAAAGTTTTTATACTTGCAACCATGTTTTCTTATGAAGTTTTCTGTTGTAAATGATTCTATTTCAGGATCAAGTTTATTCCAACGAGTTTGATGTTTAGCGAATAAGTTATTTGTAGCAAACCAGACACAAAATTGTTGATGTGCTGGGTTCGCTTTTCTTATGAATTTATTAAGAGTATTGACATCTAACACATAATTAATACTATCACAAAAAAATCAGTTACTGGTAAGATAACTGCTTTAATTATTCTCTTATTTCATTGATAAAAACATAAGATCGTTATTTTAATCCATAACAAGTTTACACCACCTCTAGTTTTTTGCGGATTTCTTTTAGAATAGTATCTTTGATCTTGGGATTTTCACGAAGGAATTGACGAGTAGCATCATACCCACGGCCGAGTTTGATTTCGCCATATGCATATGAATTACCTGTTTTTTGTACAAGTTCCATTTTTTCTCCAAGAGCAATGACTTCACCTTCTTGAGAGATACCTTCATTGTACATAAGGTCAAACTCTGTTTGTCTAAATGGTGCGGCTACTTTATTTTTGACAACTTTTACGCGTACTCTTCCTCCCATTATTTCTTCACCTTTTTTAATTTGAGCAATTCTACGAATATCAAGTCGTACAGAAGTATAGAACTTGAGAGCCTTTCCTCCAGGGGTGGTCTCCGGATTACCGAACATCACACCAATTTGCATTCTAATTTGGTTTATAAAAATTACTAGTGTTTTTGATTTAGCTACGATAGCAGTTAATTTACGAAGAGCTTGAGACATAAGTCTGGCCTGTTTCCCGACATGGTGAGCTCCCATATCGCCTTCGATCTCATCTTTTGGTGTAAGTGCGGCAACAGAGTCAATGACAATAACATCCATTTTGCCTGTACGAACTAAAGATTCTACTATTTCAAGACCTTGTTCACCAGTATCTGGTTGAGATATAAGTAAATCATCTATTTTTACACCAATTCTTTTAGCGTATTCTGGGTCCATAGCATGTTCCGCATCTATAAAAGCACAAACTCCTCCTAATTTTTGTGCTTCAGCTATGATGTGTAGAGAAAGTGTAGTTTTACCTGATGATTCAGGGCCAAAAATTTCTGCTATTCGTCCTCTCGGCATTCCACCTACTCCTAATGCTGCATCCAAGCCAATTGAGCCGGTAGGAATAGCATTGATGTGTACTCTTGGTTTTTCACCTAGTTTCATTATAGAATCATCACCAAACTTTGTTCTGATGGCTTCTAATGCGTCTTGAATACTTCCACTATCAATCGTTTTTTCTACTTTTTCTTCTTTTTGTTTTTTTGTAAAAGCCATAATGCTTGGATTATAATACTATTCATATACCAATTCAAGGGTTTTTTTAATTACTCCACCAAATTTATCTTTTGCCAAAATTGTTATTATGTTATTTCCTTGAGAAAGTAGGTATTTTTCTTTAAATATTCCATTTTCATCTATAAAAATATTTCTGTTATTTATACTAATTTCTACGCTGTTGGTAGATTGTCCCTGAATTATTATTGATGAGTGGTCAAAAAATGCACCATTTTCGGGTTCAAAAATGGTCATGGTAGGACCTTTTATGATATTTCTGGACTGATAAAATGAATAACCTACTATGATAACGAAGAAAAGACATATTGCAGTATAGCGAATGGTTTTTTTTATCATACTACCGGTGGTGTTTCATTGGTATCTGAACTAGAGTCAAAAGTTTCGCCTATTGAGCCGTCTATTACTTCTCTGGGTTTTGCACCATCAGCTGGACCAATAACTCCTTTTTCTTCAAGCATATCTACAAGGCGTGCCGCTCTAGCGTATCCAACACGAAGTTTTCTTTGAATATATGAAGTGGAAGCTTTACCTGCTTGAATTACTATTTCTCTAGCTTGTTCGTATAGATCATCCTCATCTCCACTTTCAAAGTTAGCATCAAAAATAGAATTTTTATCTGTAATATTTTCGCCGATATTGATTTCTTCAGGAATTTCGTCTTTATATGTGTCTGAGAGGTATTTTACTACTTTTTTAACTTCACCTTCGGAAATGAATGCGGATTGTATACGCTGAGGTTTTGACATTTCTCCAGACATATAGAGCATATCGCCAGCACCCAGAAGTTTTTCTGCTCCACTCATATCTAGAATAGTTCTGGAATCAATTTGAGAAGATACTTGCAAAGCAATTCGTCCTGGTACATTGGCTTTAATTAGTCCCGTTATAACATTCACAGAAGGACGTTGTGTACTCAGTATTAAATGTATTCCTACAGCTCGACTCATTTGAGCAAGACGAACAATGGCACTTTCAAGCTCTCGCGGATAAGCCTGCATAATATCAGCCAACTCATCAATAACTATAATTATATAAGGCATTGGTTCAGAAACATTTTTATGATATGACTCTATATCTCTTACTGAACTTGCCTCAAGAACATTGTATCTTCGTTCCATTTCTTTTGCTGCCCACTTTAAAGCGAGGATAGCTTTTTTTGCTTCCGTAATTACAGGAGTCAAAAGGTGGGGGATTTTATTGTATAAAGTTAGTTCAACTCGTTTTGGGTCTATCATTATAAATTTTAAATTTTCAGGCGAGTTTCTGTAAAGAAGAGAAGTAATAACTGTATGAATGGTTACTGATTTTCCACTTCCTGTTGCACCCGCTATAAGAAGGTGGGGCATTTTCGCAAGATTAGCAAAATGAGATTTTCCAGAGATACCTTTTCCAAGTGAAACAAGTAATGGTTTTTCTGATTCGGTATATTCTTCACTGCTAAGTAAAGTAGCTAAACCGACAGTTGTTTTTATAGTGTTAGGTATTTCTATACCAACTAACGATTTACCAGGAATGGGGGCTTCTATTCTTATTGGGTGGGCTGCTAGTGCGAGAGCTAGGTCATTATTAAGGCCAACAATTTTAGAAAGTTTTACTCCTTCAGCAGGTTTAAGGGCATACCTAGTAACTGAAGGACCTATTGATATTTCATCCATTTCAACGATTATGCCAAAATTAGCTAGAGTTCTTTTTATAATGTTTGCGTATGCCTTTATATCTCCAACTTCAGGTTTTCCACTATCCCTTTCTAAAAGTGATAATGGAGGAGGGGTATATTTTTTATTAGAAAATGTAGATTTTGATAATATACTGAAATCTCCCTCTTCATCAGATATTGGTTTTCTTTTTGGTACTTGAGTATCAGAATCTTTCTTGATAGTACTATTTTCTTCTTGAGTGAAATTTTGGTTTTTTTCACCTTGAGTAATCTTTACTTCTTTTATTTCTTCCTTTCCATCTTTTATTTTTTTCTTAAATATTCTCCAGAACATTAAATAGTGAATATTTAATTTAGTATCAAGTACAACGAGAGATGATATTAGAATTAATCCACCAAGAATAAAACAAGAAGCGTAGACATCAAAAAGTTTTATTAAAGGGAGTGAAATGTAGTGTCCTACAATGCCAGATTTGCCACTAGCAATAATATCTATTATACCTAATCCAGATACAAAAAATATAATAGAGCCAATTAATTTTAAAAATTCAAATTTTGTTTGAATAGACCTAAAAAAAGCGACACCCAGCATTGAGAGAATTATAGGAATTAAAAAATATCCAATACCAAATAATTTTGAAAGTAAAATATACGAAGTATCACCGACAATACCAGCTTTACCTAAAGATGCGAGTATTGAAATTATAGCGATTATAAAAAAAATAATAGCAAAAATTCCTTGCATCGTTTCAGGTTTTATATTCCTTGGAATATTTTTTTTACTCATTTCTTTAATGATATCATGTCGTTCCTTTTTATTAAAATATGTTTGCAATTCACGATGTCTTATATATAATAGACATAAAGTACATTAGTTGTCCTATATAGGTTATAAAGGACATTTAATTTTTAATCTAAAAGACATTATAAACATAAAGGACATGAATGAATTATTTTTACATAACCGAAGAGAAAAGATAAGTGCTGCTATATATATAGTGACCAATCTGTTATCGGACAACGAACCATTAAAGTGGAAGTTAAGGGACAAGTCATTGTGTCTTTTATCCGTGATTGTATTAAAGGACATTGAAGAGTTAAATCGTCTAAGTTTTGAGATTATTTCAATTATGGAAATTGCTCGTTATGCTGGAATTATTTCCAAGATGAATCATTCTATAATTGTTGCAGAACTTCGTATTTTGATTGAATATCTTGAGAAAGAAACTAAAGCATTTCCAGCGATAAATAATGTTTTATCAGAGGAGAAATTACCAGTACAAAAATTATTAAAAGGCAGTTTATCTAAAGATAAGGATGAATATGTGAAAACAGACACAAGTTCTAGGCAGTCAACCATAATTAATTTACTTAAAAACAGTGATAATTTAAATGTAAAGGACTTTGCAAAATCTATTCAAAATTGTAGTGAAAAGACAATACAAAGGGAGCTTTCTACGTTGGTAATAAAGGGTATTTTGAGAAAAAAAGGGGAAAGAAGATGGAGTACTTACTCACTCAATTGACTTTAAAATACATATAGTGTAAGGTAGGAGCGTGGTTATTAGCCATAGTTATCCACATTTATATGTTTGCAGGACTTTAATGTAGATATATAATTAGCTTACGCAGTGATATTAATGGCACGAACTTTGAAAACTGAATAGGAAAATTACAGAAATTCTTTGTCCTTAATCGTATCGGTTTTGGCAGAAACTCGGACTACATTTCGTCAACTATCTTTTTGATTTGTGTCGATTACATTTAAATCAAAAAGAATAGTAATAAAAAATAGTAATAAAGAAGGTTGATAATTTTTATTATTGTTTTAGGATTATTAGATTATTTAGATTATTAAGTTTATTAAAAAAAATTATGAGTATTATTACAAAAAATACTGCGAAAATAGTTTTAGGCCTAGTATTGGCTTTGACTATCGTTGCGGTAGGTGCAAGTTCAGCTAGTGCTGCACAGCTTTCATCAGCACAAGTTTCTGCAATCATAGGATTGCTTCAATCATTTGGTGCTGAAGCGTCAACAATTGCAAACGTGCAAGCATCACTTTCTGGAGGAACTCCAGTAGTGGTTTCAAGCGGAGCTATGTTTACTTCATATCTTCAAGTTGGAGATAGAGGAGCAGAAGTTATGAAACTTCAACAAGTGTTGAATGCAAATCCTCTTACTAAACTAGCTTCATCAGGAGCAGGTTCACCTGGAAATGAGACAACTTATTTCGGTCCTATTACAAAGGCAGCCGTTATAAAGTATCAAGCATTATCAGGATTGCCTGGTACAGGTATGTTGGATATTTCAACACTCGCAAAGCTTAATGGAGTGACAACAACAACTACTACTACAACCACGACTGGTACTACAGTAACAACTGGAACAACAGGAATTACAACTCCTGGAGTTGAAGGTTCTATTACTGTCACTCTTGGTTCAGATCCTTCTAGTGGAACAACTATTAGAGAAGGTGAATCAGATAAGCCAGTTATTGGTATAAAAATTGAAGCCGTAACTTCAGATATGGATGTTCAAAGAATCAAGGTAAACCTTGGTACAGCTTCTTCAATTTATACAAAGGTATTGAGTAAAATTAGTGTTGTTGATGATACTGGACGAGTTCTAGCATCTCTTCCTCTTGATTCAAGCACTGTTGTTCAAGATAGTTCAAATAACTATCAAGTAACTCTTTCTGGATTTCATTATGTTGTGAAAGCTGGAGAAGTTAAGGTATTGAAAATTACTACTGACCTTAAGAGTTCAATTAGCTCAACATATACCGGCTCAAAAACAATCCAGATTGACACAAATGGTGTTCGTTCAACTGACGGAGTTGGAATTGACCAATATGGTCCTTCATCAGCAATATCACGTTCAGTTACTGTAGCAGCTACTGTTATCGACAGTGCTACTCTTACAGTATCTTTGGGAAGTGATTCTCCAAAAGCAGGAGAAGTTGTCGCAAACCAAAATGAGGATGGTGATGCAACCGCAGATGATATTAAGGAGCTTACTCTTGCAACCTTCAAGCTTGAAGCAAAACAAGACGATATTAAAATTACCAACTTCATTGTTGGAGTTGCTAATAATGGAACAGGTGCTGCAACAGCAACTACTGCATACTTGTATGATGCAAGTAACGGTAGCTTGATAAGTTCTGCTACAATTGGCACAAATACCGGTGTTGCAACTTTCACAGATGATTGGTATGTCAGATTGAATGAAAATGGTGGTGTTAAAAATGTTATCCTTAAAGCGGATATTAGAGATGCTAATACGACTGCAACAGCATTCGTTGCTTCATCTTCAAATACTGCTGTAAGTATTACTGCTGAAAACTCAGGAGGAACAACTATTACACCTACAGGAACTGTTAGCGGTAATTCAATTACTGTTAGAGAGTCTGGTCCAATCTTTACTTTGAACGGAAAACCTTCAATCGTAAAGAGTCAAACAGCTTCTCAAAACAACTACTCTACGTCAACTATTCAAGTTACGTTTAATCTTCACATTAAGGCAGTTGGAGGAGATATATCATTCGGTACTACCGCTTCAGGTACACCGGCAATTGGTAGCTCTACTTCATACATCTTATTGAAGAAAGAGGGTAGTACAGCAGCTGGTTCTATAACCTCAGGTTTGGCTTCTTCTACTAGCTATAGTCAACCTTCTTCTGGTGTAACTACATCAGGTATTGGTGGAAATAGTTGGAAACTTTATAGTGGAAATGAAGTTGATCTTCCAGTTACGTTCTACATGGAAGCTAAAAACAACACAACGGGTGTGAATGTTACCAGCGGTCAATATGCGGTTCAACTTGAAGGAATCAAGTGGACTGATGAGACAAATGGTGGTAACTCTACTTCATCTTTCATGTCAGGTAATATTGACTGGAGGTCACCAGAAGTTACACTTCCTTAAGTTTATTTAGGAATACTCTCCTCGTAGCGGGTTAAAAGGCTACCAAAAACACTCTATCAAACGATAGGGTGTTTTTGTTTTACCTGATATTAGGTGTTACAATAGTCATATGCTTAAACTTTTTGATAAGACATTTTTTAGTTTTCTTATTAGTTTCGGTGTTATTTTACTATTTAGTTTTGGTGTTATTTTTCTGGTTGGGTATTATGATTCTAATAAGATAGATTCTATCGCCACTCCTTCCACATCTTCGCAAAAATGATAAATATAGCTTTAGCGTTATCAACAATAATTGTATTTGTATCTCCTCCACAAACTTTGCAAAGGAATGTTGTTTCTCAGCCATTGACTGTGCAAGTTCAAGAAGAAGGTACAGGATTAAAGATAAAAGCTGGAGAAACCATTGACCTTACTGTTACTTCTTCTTCAAAAACAGGCGAGTTTTCATCAAATAGTACCTCTTGGAAGAAAGATAATACTTTTGTGATAAATAGAACATTTTCCAACCGTAATTTTTATTATAAGGACTCAACTTCTGGTGAATATATTATTACAGCAATAATGAAAGGTAGAGAAAGCGGAAAGGTGTGGATAACTACCGAGCCGATAACTATACAGGATAAGATTGTACAATCTCCATCTGTCATTCCTATTATTTCAACTTATCATCTCGCTACATCAACACCAGAATCGCAAGTCATCTCTATAGAAAAAGAACCAAGTAATCAGAGTTTTTTATCAAAAGTATGGTCTTTTATAAAGCGATTATTTTTTTAGGGGTTAAACCCCTTAAAGTTTGACATTTTAAACAAATTAAAATAGTATGAATTGTAAGGCCGAAGACAGCAGGTGCCTATGCTTAATATCCCTAAATCTGCTATGCAGATCGGGCGACCAATCAGTTAATGATTGGTCTAGCCTGCCGAGACACAATCTCACGCCTGTAAAGGTCGTTTTTAATAGCTCATTAACCTAGCTCAAATGGCATTAACAAAAGAAAAAAAGAAAGAGATATTGGGTGAAGTTGAAAAAATCGCCAAAGAATCAAAGACAGTTGTGTTTGTGAATTTTCACGGTCTCAAAGTAGCTGATTCAACACAAATTAGAAGAAAATTAAAAAGTGAAGAAATAGGTTTTTTTGTGGCAAAAAAAACTCTTATAAAACGAGCTTTTGATGCTAATAAACCTGATGGTATTATGCCGGAACTTGATGGAGAACTTGGTCTTGCGTATGGAAAAGATTTGATTTCTCCTGCTCGTGAAATTCACGAGTTTACTAAAAAGTATAAAAATAGTTTGGCAATATTGGGAGGTGTGTTTGATGGTAAATATCTTACACAATCAGAGATGATGGATATTGCACTCATTCCACCACTGAAAATACTTCAGGGAATGTTTGTTAATATTATCAATTCGCCAATTCAAGGATTGGTCATAGCGTTAAGTGAAATTACAAAAACTAAAAATTAATTAAAATATTATGGAAGAAACAAAAGTAGAAAAAGTAGACCTGTCTGCGCAGGCAGAAGTTCCAGCAAAATTTAAAGACCTTGTTGAAATGGTAGAGAAAATGTCAGTACTTGATTTGAATGAATTAGTAAAGGTACTTGAAAAGAAATTTGGTGTGTCAGCACAAGCTGTTGCTGTAGCCGGTCCAGCCGTAGCTGGTGCGTCAGCAGAGGAAGAAAAGAGTACATTTGATGTTCATCTTACATCTGCAGGTGACCAGAAAATTGCTGTGATTAAAGTAGTTAAAGAAGCACTTGGAATGGGACTTAAAGAAGCAAAAGATCTTATTGATGCGGCACCTTCAAAACTAAAAGAAGGGATGAAGAAAGAAGAAGCAGAAGCACTCAAAAAGAATATTGAGACTGCTGGAGGAAAAGTAGAATTAAAGTAATGGAAATTGTCTCAAAATTATTTGGTAGTGAGTCAAAGGTGAAAATCATGCGACTTTTTCTTTTTAATCCGAATATTTCTTATGACCTCAAAGAAGTTGCGGAAAGATCAAAGATAAAAGAGAGGGAGGCGAATAACGAACTTGAGATTATAGAAAAAATAGGACTGATTAAAAGTAAGCGTTATGTTAAGGAAATAATTACAGAAAAAGGTAGAGGGGGAAAAAAGAAAAAACATATAAAAAAAATAAAAGTTACTGGTTTTATGCTGAACGAGTCATTTCCTTATATGATAGCTCTTAAGAATTTATTGGTTAATGTAACATTGCCTAGTAACGAAGAAATATCAAAAAGATTTAGTAATGTTGGCAGAATAAAATTACTTATCATGTCTGGATTGTTTATTCAAGAATGGGATAGTAGAGTTGATTTGCTTATTGTAGGTGATTCTATTAAGAAAAAACAACTTGATAATGTTATAAAAAATTTAGAAGCAGAGATAGGTAAAGAATTGAGATATTCAATGTTTGAAACATCTGATTTTCATTACAGATTAGGTATTTTTGACAAACTTATTCGTGATATCTTAGATTTTAACCATGTAAAGATGATTGATAAACTGGGGATAGAGTAATTTGACAATGTGATATAATATAAACACACAATAAAGGTCGGTTCTATTTTTTGTGTGCTATTATTAATAGAAATTTATAGTAATTTTAAATCAAATGATATTACAAACATGGAGTAATGTACTCCTTCAGTCGTTTAGAGAAATTTGGTTTGGAGTAGCCAGCTTCGTACCAAACCTTGTCATAGCCATTATTATATTTATAGTTGGTTGGGCAGTAGGTTCACTTGTTGGTAGAATTATTTCACAAGTTATTCATTCCATTAAGCTTGATCAAATGCTTAAAAGTGCAGGAGTGGAAGATTTGGTGAAAAGAGCTGGACATAATCTTGATTCAGGAAAATTTGTAGGGACTCTTGTAGAATGGTTTGTTATCGTAGCATTCTTAATCGCATCATTTGATGTGTTAGGACTTACCGATGTAAATCTATTTCTTCAAGATGTTCTAGCATATCTTCCTAGAGTAATTGTCGCAGTACTTATTCTTCTTGTTGCGGTAGTTATAGCTGATGTTATGCAAAAAGTGGTTGCCGCAGCTTCTCGAGCAGCAGGAATACATTCAGCTGGTTTTCTAGGTACTGTTACAAAATGGTCAATATTGATATTTGCAATTCTTACAGCTTTAGTTCAACTAAATATCGCTGTTGGATTTATAAATACTTTATTTACCGGAGTAATTGTAGCTATTTCTCTAGCTTTTGGTTTAGCTTTTGGTCTTGGCGGGCAAGATGCAGCATCTAAAACAATCGATAGAATACGAAGTGAAATCTCACATAAGGGATAGTTATAACATTAAAAATCACCCCGAGCATAGTCGAGGGGTGATTTTTATTTGACTTCTTTTTTGCCTTCATATATACTAATCTTTATCAGAAATATGATAATAAACTCTAGAAAACGGCATATATAAATGACTTGTAAAAGTTGTATGTATATGCCGCTTTAGAAAGCGGTTTATTTTTACAGAACGACAGCAACATTGACAAATCTATTCTGTCGCAACAAGAACCATACAAATGGGTCTTTTCAATGTTGTAGACAGCCGTCCCGAGCGTTTTACCCTGAGTATATCGAAGGGGAGCGAGGGACGAAACCTCTATTAATTTGAGTAACCAGAAATTAATAGAGATAGGTAAAAAATTGTAATAGAATAGTTGTGGTTTTTAAATTTCCTAATGGGAAATTAAGAGCATATGGTGGATGCCTTGGCTTAAAGTGGCGATGAAAGACGTGGCGTGGCGGCGATACGCTTCGGGGAGGTGCCTAGCAACCTTCGATCCGAAGATTTCTGAATGGGGAAACCTTTTTGACGAAAGTCAAAAAATCCTGTCTATATGGTAGGATTGCTTACCCTGGGAAGTAAAACATTTCAGTACCAGGAGGAATAGAAAACAATTCTGATGTAAATCAGAGACATTTCCTTAGTAGTGGCGAACGAAAAGGAAACAGCCCAAACCTAACCTGAATAAGGTTGGGGGTAGTAAGGTGAGAACTTCGTTATTTATAATGAAAAGAGTCAAAAAATATATTATTAACTGAAATAGCTGGAACGCTATGCCCTAGAAGGTAATGGCCCTGTAGGTGAAAATAATATATCTCTTTTGTTCTCATTCTTGAGTACCTCAAGACATCAATAGCTTGAGGGAATCTGCCGGAACTAACCGGTAAGGCTAAATACACTTTAAGACCGATAGTGAACAAGTACCGTGAGGGAAAGGTGAAAAGAACCCCGGTAAGGGGAGTGAAATAGATCTGAAACCATATGCTTACAAGGAGTCGGAGCCCCGATCGCAAGATTGTGGGTCACGGCGTGCCTATTGAAGAATGAGCCAACGAGTTGATATATTCGGCTGCCTAAATGCTTAAGCATGGAGGCGTAGGGAAACCGAGTGTGAATAGCGCGATTATGTCTAATATATCAGACCCGAAGCCAAGTGAGCTTGTCATGTGCAGGGTGAAAGTTGATGAAAATCGACTGGAGGCCCGAACCGGTGAGCCGTGCAATACTCTCGGATGACGTGTGATAAGAAGTGAAAAGCTAACCGAACTTGGTAATAGCTGGTTCTCTCCGAAATAGCTTTTGGGCTAGCGTCGAGATTACCTTTGAGGGGTAGAGCACTGGAAGAATTCGAAAGGGCGAAAGCTCACGAATTCTATCAAACTCCGAATACTCAAAATAAATTTCTCGGCAGTTAGACCGTGGGGGCTAAGCTCCACTGGTCAAAAGGGAAACAGCCCGCATCTCAATTTAAGGTCCCTAAATCTATGCTAAGTGCGCTTAAGGTGGTGAATTTTCTCAAACAATGAGGATGTTGGCTTAGAAGCAGCCATCATTTAAAGAAAGCGTAACAGCTCACTCATCTAGAGAGTTTGCGCCGCAGATAATCGGGGCTAAGCATAGTACCGAAACTGAGGGTTTTATTCCGCCTTCACGGCGGAGTAAGGCGGTAGGAGAGTATTCGCAACTGCAATGAAGGCAAAGGGGTGACCCATGCTGGAGTGTTGCGAAGTAAGAATGTTGGCACAAGTAACCACAATGCGGGTGAGAAACCCGCACGTCGAAAGATCAAGGTTTCCTTGGCGATGATTGTCAGCCAAGGGTTAGTCGGGCCTAAGGCAATGGCGAAAGCCGTAGCTAATGGACACATGGTTAATATTCCATGACGTGTATGTTATGTGATGGGAGGACGAGGGGTTGTATGCGGAGCCCATTATTGGATTTGGGTGAGAGCTATGAGAATGTTGTGCAGGAAAATCCGCACACTGTTTTTAATAACAAATTCAAGTAGAACTTAAATGATTCGGTTCGCCGAATTAGATTTTGCAAAGCACGCCTCCAAGAAAATTCTCTAAACTTAATTTCATATGCACCGTACCGCAAACCGACACAGGTGATCAGCTCGAGTAGAGCAAGACGAACGAGTGATTTTTCTCCAAGGAACTCGGCAAAAAAGCAGCCGTAACTTCGGAATATGGCTTCCCTTTGTTTAGCAATAAATAGAGGGCGCAGCGAAAGTATCTCTGGCAACTGTTTATCAAAAACACAGCTCCCTGCGAACTCGCAAGAGGATGTATAGGGGGTGACACTTGACCAATGCCAGAAGGTCAAATAACGCCGTTGTGCGAATCGCAAGATTTGTATGGTGAGTGTTATAAGCCCTGGTGAATGTCGGCCGTAACTATAACGGTCCTAAGGTAGCGCAATTCCTTGTCAGGTAATTGAATTGCCTGTGTGGAGAGCAATCTCCATATTAAAATTGGCTAATAACGGTGAAGTCCTCGCTGGAGTGATAGTTCAAGGATATCGCGATGAAAGCAAGATGATACCGTGGGAAGTTGATCGAAAGATTTAACCCCGTAACGACTGGAGTCACCGCCGTACAGCGGTGACAAAGATAGTGTCTAGTAGTATAATGTATATTATGAGACGCTATAATACGCCAACGCTTAAGAGAGATGTAGCAAATTATTTATCAGGATATGTAGATGGTGAAGGATGTTTTAGCGTCTCTTTTTCAAAAAGAGAAAAACTAAAGATTGGATTAGAAGTAAAACCAAGTTTCGCCGTTGGTCAAAATTATGATCGGCGCGAAGTACTTGATTTGATGATGGACTATTTTGGGTGTGGATTTATGCGTAGAGATTATGCAGATAAAACACTTAAATACGAAATCAGAAGTCTTGATGAGCTACTTGAAAAAGTAATTCCGCATTTCTATTCTTTTCCTCTCAAATCCTCCAAACAAAAAGATTTTCTTCTTTTCGCTGAAATTTGCAAGAAGATGAAAAATCTCAAGCATCTACAGATAGATAGTTTGAAAAATATCATTGATTTAGCTTATCAAATGAATGGTTCTGGAAAACGGAAACATTCACGAGAGACGCTCAAACGATTCTTAAGATGAAGATATAGTCTATGCCTTTATGAAAATAAGGGAAACAACATGAAGTTCTGACGCGTTGAATAGTGTAATGACTGGAGAACTGTCTCGGAGAATAGCTCGGTGAAAATACAATACCGGTGAAGATGCCGGTTACCTGCAGTTAGACGAAAAGACCCTAGAAGCTTTACTGTAGCTTGATATTGACTATATCTTTTTGATGCGTAGCGTAGATGGGAGGATTTGAAGTTTACCTTTCGGGGTAGGTGGATCCGCAAGTGAAATACCATTCTTTAAAAATATATATTCTAACCTTTGTGGAAAAAACATAGAGGGACATTATCTGGTGGGCAGTTTTAGTGGGGCGCTATCCTTGGTCACAGCAATTCGCAAGAATTGGTATGACCTTACTATGGCGCCTCCGGAAGTTTGTCACTTCAAAAAAAATAAATGTAGGGGGTATTCTTGAAAAAGAATAGGTAATTAGCTATATGCTGGAAAATCCGGTTGTATCCAACAGTACTTTTGTAATTTTTTGCAAGAGTAAAAATCTGTTTGGTGCGGACAATCAGCAGGAAAGACTTGCATACTTTGTTAAGGGAAAGTAATTGAATGAAAATCAAATGGACAATGACTGTAAAATGCGGAAGGAGTTCCAAGATACGTCACACATGTATTACGTACACTCCTAATTCTGAAGTCGCCAAACAATGGGGGCTTCAGGAACTCCAAACAATCAGTGCATCCCTGAAAAAGGGACAGCCGATAAATAACGTTTTGTTAACTGGATGCGCAGAGGATGCTTCCTGGCGCAAAAAACACAACGACTTCGTGTTCTTGGTTCGATTAAGGCATGACAATATTAAGAAGGCTGTTATGAATACTTCAAGTGAAGAGTTCTGGCGTCCTTATGGTGTTGTTGATGAATGAGAACGAGAACAATCAAGGGTAAGTAACCATCTTGCCCCCTTTACAAAGTATGTAAGAATCCTCAGAGACTAAATGCTAATCGTTCAATAAGATGAATGAAATTATAGTCCGAACTTCATAGCGATATGAAGCTTACTTCATAACAGTAAGACCCAATGAACACTAAAAAAATCAGAGATTATAAATCAAATCTCATATTAACTGATTTACAAAGATCAATTTTGATAGGAACTTTGCTTGGTGATGGACATCTCGAGACACAAGATAATGGTAAAACATATCGACTTAAAGTTGAACATCAGCTTACGCAAAAAGACTATCTCGAATGGCTTCATGATCAGTTTAAAGAATGGATTGGTAATGGAATTAGACATCGAATCAAGAAAAATAACAAAGAATATGTGTTATTCAATACATATTCCCACGGCGCATTTCGATTCTATGCTCAGCAATTCTATGTAAATAGAAAAAAGATAATTCCAAAACTAATCGATAAATTACTCGATCCGATTGCATTAGCAATCTGGTACATGGATGACGGATCATGGAAATCAAGTCATCATAAAACGTTCATAATCCACTCAGTTGGATTTGTTAAGAAAGATTTGGAATTGGTTCAGAAGATTTTAGAAAAAAAGTTTGGAATCAAAACGAGTCTCCATAAACAAAAAGAAAAGTATTGGAGGTTGTATATAAAGTCAGAATCGGCTGAGACATTCAGAAAGATTATTGAGCCGTATACATCATTAATCCCTTCAATGCAAAATAAAATGGGTAACATAATGCCTAAAAAGTAACGGAGGAGTTTATTAAGGTACGCTAGGCGCGAATGGAAACCGTGCCGATAGTGCAATGGCATAAGCGTGCTTGACTGTGAGACGTACTTGTCGAACAGGTGCGAAAGCAGAACATAGTGAACCGACCGTTCGCATTAGATGCGGCGGAAGATTATCGGACAAAAGCTACTCTAGGGATAACAGGCTGGTTGCGCCTAAGCGTTCCTAGCGACGGCGCAGTTCGGCACCTCGATGTCGGCTCAACTTATCCTGGAGGTGAAGAAGCTTCCAAGGGTTTGGCTGTTCGCCAATTAAAAAGTTACGCGAGCTGGGTTCAGACCGTACAGTAGATAAAGTGTAATAAACTTATCTTTTGTACAGTCTGAATCCTCGAGATTAATTTCGTTTATAAAAAAGATAATAGAAAGTAGATTAATCAAATCACGGCGGTCGCTCATAGTAATATGAGATGATCAAGTTAACTAAAATCGGTGGAGTCCATTGATAAGTGGATAATACCGAGGGAAGGCGAAAGCCACCCGTAGAGACTAAACGTTAACATTCCTCTAAAAGGGAAGAAGCTATAGTCCATTGCAATGAGTAATCATTGATAACAAGCGTGAGACAGGTTGGTCTCCTATCTACTGCAGGCGTTGATTCTTGAGGGGATTTGTTTTTAGTAAAATTTTGCTACTTTCCGCTGTAAGGCGGATTGACAATGTGGCTAATAACGGTGAAATCTTAGGTATTCTGTATCTGTTGATAACTTCTATTGATTTAGTCCATCAATAAAAGTACAATAGTATCTATGAAGATACTTGAGGACCAGAAAATACAAGACAATACCGTGGGAAGTCGATCTAAAATTGATTATGCATACATAGCGGGATTTCTTGATGGTGACGGAAGCTTAATGCTCCAACTTAAAAAAAGAAAAGATGGTGTAAATAAATTCAGATTTATGGCAACTATTTGTTTCTATCAAGATTCTCGTCATGAAAATGACTTATATTGGATAAGAAAAGTTATTGGTATAGGATATACATCAAATAGAAATGATGGAATGTCTGAGCTTAGAATTAATGGATATAAATCAGTAGGTAATATAATTGATATACTGAAACCTTATATTAAGTTTAAAAGAATTCAAGCGAAAGCTTTATCTGAAGCTTGCCATATACTTTCTTCTACAAAATTCAAAATGCTTAATTATACAAAATTAATTAAACTTGTTGATCTTGTATTGGTAATACAAAACGAAAATTATGTTACCAAAAGAAAGAAAACAAGAAGTGAATTGTTACAAATTTTAGGTTTGACCCCGTAACGACTTGTCTCGCTTCGCGAGACAGACTTGCATATTGAGGAATCGTTTCTTTGAAAACGACAGCTTATGCTTGTAATACGCCAACATCCTAATTTACTTATAGTGAACGGATGAAGATATAGTCTGTGCTCCTCGTGAGAGGGGAATAAAACGACGAGAGGACCAAAATGAACGAACCTCTGGTGTGAGAGCTGTCGTACCAACGGCACTGCTCTGTAGCTATGTTCGGAAAGGATAACTGCTGAAAGCATATAAGCAGGAAGCCAGCCCCAAGATTAGGAATCGTTATGAGGCCCGTGGGAGATGACCACGTTGATAGGCTTTAGGTGTAAGTACCGTAAGGTATTCAGCCGTGAAGTACTAATTCGCCCATTCCTATTAGGAAATTTGAGAATCACAACTGTTTTAGTATAATTTTTACCTTTGAAAACTGAAAAAAGATCAAATATTTTGTTCTGGTGATTTGTCGGAGAGGTCACACCTGTTCTCATTCCGAACACAGAAGTTAAGCTCTCTTGAGGCGATGATAGTCCTTCGGGGCAAAAGTAGCTAGTCGCCGGAACAAAGTATTTGATATATGATACAATAATTGTATGTCTATTTGGGCTAGGAGAAGAAAAATATTTTATTTTGGTGGTGCGATTTTATTCGCAGTTTTGTTTTTAGGTTTACCTCTATTTACAAAATATTATACTCCAGCGAGTTGTTTTGATAATAAAAAAAATCAAGGAGAATATGGTGTAGATTGTGGGGGACCTTGTGTAAAACTATGCAGTTCCCAATTTTCTAGCCCTATTATTGTTTGGGCAAGAGCTATTCCTGTGACAAAAGGCGTATATAATTTATTAGCATACGCACAAAATCAAAATTTATCTGGAAGAGTGAAGAAAGCTCAATATATTTTTAAAATTTTTGATAATAAGGGAGTATTGATTAGTGAAAAAAGTGGAATGACCTTTATTCTTCCTCATAATATTATCCCTGTGTTTGAAGGAGGAATTGTGGCGGGAGAACGTTTACCAGCAATCGTCACTTTTGAATTTAAAGAACCACTTGCTTGGGAAAAAATTGACTACAAAGACCCCGGTTTGGTTGTGGTACAAAAAGTTCTTTCGGGAGAGAATAAATCACCAAGAATTGATGCAATAGTACAGAATCGTTCAACTAATAAAGCTTCACATATTGAAGTAACTGCTATTGTTTATGATACTAACGATAATGCTATGGCTTTTTCTAAAACTCTTATTGATGAATTAGATGATAATCAATCTATTCCGGTAACTTTTACCTGGCCTGAAAGTTTTCCTAAAAAATCATCTCGTATTGAAATTATACCTCTAGTTACTCCATAATTGATTATGAATTTAAAGACTTCCATAGATTGGATTCTGTTTATGGCGATAATTCCCATACTTTTTGTGGGTTTATTTACAATGGATTCATTTGTGGGGGATTCTCCGTTATTTGAAAAACAATTGACTTGGATAATCATTTCCATAATCATTTTCTTTATTTTTAGTTTTATGGATTTTCGATTTTTAAGAAGAACTGAAGTTGTGACGTCTCTTTTTTTAGCTTCTGTTCTTTCTCTTATTGCTATATTATTATTTGCTAGAGTTATAAAAGGAGCACAAAGTTGGTTTAATTTTGGTGGAGTTTCTTTTCAACCGTCTGATCCAATTAAATTGGTACTTATCTTGATTTTAGCAAAATATTTTTCAAGGCGACACATTGAGATTGCAAATTTACGTCATATAATTGTATCTGGTTTTTATGCTTTTACTCTTTTCTTACTTATTCTTCTTGAGCCTGATTTCGGTTCAGCGATTATTATTTTTCTTATTTGGTTAGGAATGGTTTTGATTAGTGGAATTTCAAAGAAGCATTTATTAGCAGTATTTGTTATTTGTGTACTGTCTTTTGCTAGTTTATGGTCATTTGGTTTTAAGGAATACCAAAAACAGCGTATAGTCAATTTTCTGAATCCATTAACGGATATAAGAGGGTCTGGTTATAATGCCTATCAGTCAACAATTGCTGTTGGTTCTGGAAAAGTTTTAGGTAAAGGTGTCGGTTATGGTACTCAATCTCGTTTAAAATTTCTGCCAGAATATCAGACAGATTTTATATTCGCTGCTTTTGCAGAAGAGTGGGGATTTTTAGGGGTAATAATTTTATTTATCTTATATGGAATTGTCATCTGGCGTATTTTAATAAATACCATTTATGGTTCAACTAATTTTGAAATTTTATTTGGAGCGGGAATTGCTGTTTTGTTTATGGCACACTTGATAATTAATGTGGGAATGAATATCGGACTATTACCAGTTACGGGTATCACTATTCCATTTATGAGCTATGGAGGCACCCATCTTTTAACTGAGTTTATGGGTCTAGGGATACTTATGGGTATGCGTCGTTATCGTCGTGAAGCACCGAGAGATATGATCAAGAATGAGTTTTTAGGAGTATAATTTTTTAGTTTCTTCAAGCATTTTTGATAACGAATATTCTGTACCCGTTTTAGTATATGCATTATGGGCGAACTCACGTCGTTTTTCTGGATGAGTTATTAAAAATTGAATAGATTCTGATATTTCCCGAATATTTTTAGGTTTTATTAAAATGCCAGAACACATATCGTCAACTAAATCGGAGATATTTCCAACATTGCTTGCGATAATAGGTAATTCTGCTTTGCCTGCTTCAATTAGAGTGTAAGGTAAACCTTCTTTAACGGATGTTAGAGTGAAAATATTAAAAGCTTTTAAATACAGTGTGGCATTGTGGATATGTCCCAATAGAAAAATATTATTTTCTAGTTCTTTAGATTTTATAAGTATTTCTAGTTGTTTTCGTTCTTCACCTTCACCGATAATTATAAAAATAAAATTGGATATATTATTTTTAATTTCAGCAAGAGCTTCTATAATATATGAAAGACCTTTATTTTTGTGTAGTTCGGCAATTGTTCCAATTATTAATGTATTTTTTGTAATTTTTTTACCAATTTGTGTTGAAATAAAATCTCTCGCTTTCGTGCGTGCTAGATATCCAGGTTTAGCTATACCATTTTTGATGATGATAAACTTATCTTTTATAAAAGGCCATTTGTCCGTTTGTTCTTTTTCTTTAGTACCTAAAACGATTACTTTATCTGAAAATATGGCGGTAATCCATGAAGAAATAATTATAGATAATTTTGGAATAAAGTTTCTGTTCTCATTAAAAGTCCATCCATGAACAGTGTAAATAATTTTTATTTTTTTCTTGTGTGTTAAATTATATAATCGTCCCGCGAGCGCACCAAGCCCGCCAGCTTTCGGACTGTGAGTGTGAAGTACATCAGGTTTTTCTTTTAATAAAATCTTGTAGAATTGTATAAATGAAGTGAAATCTTTTTGTGTTTTTATATCTCTACCAAGTTCTTGTATTGTAATAGTTTGTATTCCACATTCATCAAGACGGGTTTTTAATACACCGTTTCCACCCATAATAACCAAAACATCAAAATCTTTGGGGGATAAGTTTGTTGCAAGGTCAAACACATGCCTTTGTGCTCCACCCCAATTTGACTTGGTGATAAAATACAGTATTTTAGCCATTTTTTGATGGTTTGTAGCCATTTGTGTGGATATTATATTAAATCTATTATATCATAGACTATTATGCATATTCTTAGCAGAAAAGAACCTATTGTCCTATTTTTAGGTGATATTTTGTTTTTCTCAATCTCATTGTGGTTTATGTTATTTTTTCGTTATGCCGAAGTTCCTTCTATTGATAAAATACAACAACATATAGTACCATTTTCATTTTTATTTATTATATGGTCTTTGGTTTTTTTTATCGCTGGATTATATGAAAAAAGAGCTATTTTACTAAAAAATCGTTTACCGGTAACTCTTTTCAACGCTCAGGTTGCTAATAGTATGATAGCGGTGTTGTTTTTTTATTTAATACCGTATTTTGTTATTACACCGAAAACCGGTCTATTTTTGTATCTAGTAATTTCTTTTATTTTAGTATTGTGTTGGAGAATTTATATTTATCCTCTATTCGGAAGTCATAAGAAAGAACAAGCCATTCTTATTGGTAGCGGAGAAGTGATGGAGGAGTTAAAAAATGAAGTTAATACAAACTCTCGGTATGATTTGCATTTTATTTCATCAATCAACTTAGATGATCTTTCTAGTTTTGATTTTAAAGAAGATATCTTAAATAGAATATATAGCGATGATGTGCAGGTTATTGTGGTTGATTTGGGTAGTGATAAAATTGATTCAATATTAGCTCATCTCTATAATTTAATTTTTTCTAAGGTTAAGTTCGTTGATATGTATAAAATTTATGAAGATATTTTTGATAGAGTTCCTCTTTCTTTGCTTAAATATAGTTGGTTTTTAGAAAATATCTCACTTTCTCCAAATGTAGTTTATGATATTTTAAAACGTATTACAGATGTGATTCTTTCTTTTATTTTAGGACTTATTTCTCTGACAATATATCCGTTTGTATATATTGTAATAAAACTTGATGACGGTGGTTCGTTATTTAGTTATCAAGTGAGAGTTGGTCAAAATAATCGAAATATCAGTATTATAAAATTTCGGACTATGACAATAGCTAACGATGAAGGAAAATGGGGTCAAAAGGAAAATAAAATTACTCGTATTGGAAAGTTTTTACGAAAAACACGAATTGATGAATTACCTCAACTCTGGAATGTTTTAAAGGGGGATATCTCTCTTATTGGACCTCGTCCTGAGTTTCCTGAGCCAGTTAAAAGATATACAGACGAGATTCCTTATTACAATATTAGACATATTATAAAACCTGGGCTTTCTGGTTGGGCACAGCTTTATCACGAAAGGCATCCCCATCATAATGTTGATACTAAAGAAACAAAGAATAAGCTTTCTTACGACCTTTATTACATCAAAAACCGTTCCTTCATTCTTGATATTATTATCGCTCTAAAAACTATCAAAGCATTGCTTTCTAGAGGCGGGGTATAATATAATAAACAAATATTAAGACAAGGTTTTCGGACAAGGTTTAACCTTGTCAGAGAAATCACCCCATAGGCAAGACCTATGGGGTATTTACCTATTGACTAAAAATTGCTTGACAGAAAATTATACTAAAAGTAGTATATTAGTATATGGATACAACATTGATGATAAAAACTAATAAGAAGTTGCGTGATGAAGCGAAACTTGTCGCTCTAGAACTTGGCATACCACTAACTACAGTCATTAACGCTATGCTTAAGCAATTCGTGCGAGAAAAAAAATTTTCAATTTCAGCAGTTTCAGCTCCTACAAAAGAAAGACGATTATTATGGGAACATATTAGTAGTGAAATGGATACAAATAAAAGTATTTTAAAATCATTTTCTAATGCTGATAACTTGATAAAACATCTAAAGCTTTTATGATTGTAATTCCAAGTCGTCATTTTGAAAAAAAAGTGGCAAAACTTTCAAAAAAGATTAAAATAGCTCTTGCTGAAAGGATTTCACTTTTTATTTCTGAACCACATCATATAACACTTAATAATCACCAACTTCATGGTTCACTTCGTTCGTATCGAAGTATTAATGTTACTGGAGATTATCGACTTATCTACGAAGATTATGATACTAATACTGTGCGATTGATTGATATAGATACGCATAGTAAATTATATAGT
The DNA here is from genome assembly GCA_024654575.1 of Patescibacteria group bacterium. GTDB lineage: Bacteria > Patescibacteriota > Minisyncoccia > Phycocordibacterales > PALSA-1337 > JANLHG01. Next base: position 179,927 of record JANLHG010000014.1, read on the forward strand.
GGTTAAATAATTGCGTAATTTTAAAAAACCCATATAATAAACAAATATGAAAATACGGATTATTTCTTTGGGTTTAATTATTACGGTGGGATTTATCTCTTATTTTAGTTATAATCATCCTTTTAAACTCGGACTTGACCTTGCTGGCGGAACGCATCTTGTATATAAAGCGGATATTAGCCAGCTTTCGTCTACAGATATAAAATCATCAATGGATGCACTTCGAGACGTTATTGAAAGAAGGGTTAATATTTTTGGTGTGTCAGAACCGCTTGTGCAGGTAGAATCAGGTGATAGATTGATTGTGGAACTTCCTGGGGAGACTGATGTGGGAAAAGCTGTTGCAAGTATTGGAGAAACACCGCTTCTTGAGTTTAAACTTTTAAAACAATCTGATGTCACTGCACTTGCTTCAAGTACAGCAACAACTTCAAGTCAATACTTCACCTCTACTGGAATTACAGGCCGTTTAATAGAAAGAGCTCAAATTGAGTTTAGTCAAAGTGATTCACAGCCAATAGTTTCTTTGACTTTCAATTCTCAAGGTAAAGATTTATTTGCAAAAGTGACTGAAGAAAATGTTGGAAATATTATCGCTATCTTTTTAGATGGTGTTCCTATCTCTGTGCCAGTTGTTAAAGAACCAATTCGTGATGGAACAGCCCAAATTTCTGGTAATTTTACTCCTGATGAAGCAAAAAAATTGGTGAGAGATTTAAATTACGGTGCTTTGCCTGTACCTATTGAACTCATTTCTACTCAAACAGTTGGAGCGTCACTTAGTCAAGATGCGGTTAATGGTGGAGTAAAAGCGGGTATCTGGTCTTTTATTGTAATTTCAATATTTCTTATTCTTTGGTATCGTATCCCGGGATTTTTAGCTGTTATTTCTTTGGCTATTTATTCTGTCCTTATGCTTGTTATATTTAAATTTGTTCCAGTAACATTGACTGCAGTTGGTGTGGCTGGATTTATTCTTTCTATTGGTATGGCTGTAGATGCGAATATTCTTATATTCGAGCGTATGAAAGAGGAATTCAAGAAAGGTAAAGGTCTTAATGAAGGTATTAAAGAAGGTTTTCATAGAGCGTGGCTTTCTATTCGTGACTCAAATCTTTCAAGTATAATCACAGGAGTAATTCTTTATTATATGGGTAGCTCATCTGTGATAAAAGGTTTTGCTTTAGTTTTTATTATCGGTGTTCTAGTGAGCATGTTTACAGCTATTACTATTTCTAGAACATTTTTATTTGCCGTCGTTCCTCAAAAGGGTGAAGGAATTAAATTTTTATTCGGTAATGGAATAAATAAATAAATATATGTGGATTGTAAATAATAGAAAAATATTTTATATTTTTTCAGGAATTATGATTTTGGTATCGGTTATCGCTATGTTAACTTATGGTTTTAATTTAGGAATTGATTTTAAGGGAGGTTCATTGCTTGAAATTAATTATATTCAAGAAAAACCAGAACTTAATGTCATTAATAATGTACTTTCATCGCTTAAAGTTGAAGCTTCAGTGCGTGCTACTGGTGATATGGGATATATTATTCGTATGAAAAGTCTAACTGAGTTGGAACGAGTCAGTGTAATTAAAGCTTTGTCTATAGATGACACTTTTAGATTTGAAGAAAAAAGATTTGATTCTATTGGTGCCCTTTTGGGGAGTGAGGCGGCTAAAAAAGCTATTATTTCTATAATTTTGGTTATTATTGCGATTATCCTTTTTGTTGCATTTGCATTCAGACATGTATCTAAACCAGTTTCATCATGGAAGTATGGAATGATAGCTATCATTGCTCTTATCCATGATGTGATTATACCTACAGGTGTATTTGTCATTCTCGGTCACTTTAAAGGTTATGAAATGGATACACTTTTTGTTACTGCATTATTAGTTATTCTTGGTTTTTCTGTTCACGATACGATTGTTGTGTTTGATAGGGTGAGGGAAAATTTAAGAGTTAATAAAAATAAACAGTTTATTGAAATAGTCGGAGAATCTATAATTCAGACATTCACTCGTTCAATAAATACTTCTTTGACTGTCATATTTTCACTTCTAGTGCTTTATTTTTTTGGTGGAGAAGTTACTCGTAATTTTACGTTAACGCTACTTATCGGTATTATCGCTGGAACTTACTCATCTATTTTTATAGGCTCACCACTGTTGGTAACTATTGAAAAATGGCAAAAGAAAGGAAGATAAAAATATCATCCTTGACTCTGTATACGACATCTGTATAATAAGGAAATCCCTAATTTATAGGGCTAATTTAAGAAGTGATTAAAAAAGCTTCTTAAACGCCCGATAAATTGTAATCAATTTATTTAGGGTGTGATCTTTGAAATGATAAAGTTATGCAAAAACAAGACGTGATTAGACATTAGTTTAAGAACGTGCAAAGTCAAAAGTTTATTGAAATGATTTCGGAAAAAAAATTTTGAGCCAGGGAACAATATATTATTCTTTATTTTGTTCCGTTTTGAAAGCAGAGAATTTAAATCTTCAATTTAATAGAAGAATTTAAAGCTTCCATTATTGAAGAATTTAAAGCTTCGCTTTAAATTAGAGTTTGATCCTAGCTCAGGATGAACGCTGGCGGCGTGGGTAAGGCATGCAAGTCAAGGGGCTCGCAAGAGCACCGGCAGACGAGGTAGTAATAAGTAGGTACGAACCTAGAAGTCAGGAATAGCTCCGCGAAAGCGGAGGTAATACTTGATAGTCCCTTCGGGGTAAAGATTTATCGCTTCTAGATCGGCCTGCTCGGTATCAGCTAGTTGGTGAGGTAATAGCTCACCAAGGCAATGACGCCTAGGGGACCTGAGAGGGTGACCCCCACCGATGGAACTGAGATACGGTCCATACACCTACGGGTGGCCGCAGTCGAGAATCTTCCGCAATGGGCGAAAGCCTGACGGAGCGACGCCGCGTGATTGATGAAGTCCTTCGGGACGTAAAGATCTTTTATCGGGGAGAAAGTTTATTGATAGTACCCGATGAATAAGAGGTTGCTAAACTCGTGCCAGCAGCAGCGGTAATACGAGTGCCTCAAGCGTTATCCGGAATCATTGGGCGTAAAGGGTGTGTAGGTGGTTGTGTTAGTCTTTTGTTAAATTCTTCGGCTTAACCGGGGGCATGCAAAAGAAACGGCACAACTTGAGGATGCGAGGGGTCTCTGGAACTCTAGGTGTAGCGGTGAAATGCGTTGATATCTAGGGGAACACCAAAAGCGAAGGCAAGAGACTGGAGCATTCCTGACACTGAAACACGAAAGCGTGGGTAGCGAATGGGATTAGATACCCCAGTAGTCCACGCCCTAAACGATGTTCATTAGCTATTCGGAGTATCGACCCTCTGAGTGGCGTAGCTAACGCGTTAAATGAACCGCCTGGGTAGT
>JANLHG010000016.1 GCA_024654575.1 Patescibacteria group bacterium
CTTCTAACTATCCAAACCTTTCTTTTTTGTCTTCCCCAATTTTTTGTAGAAGTAATATTGAATCTGGTTGAGACGAATCATATTTTATCGGTGCGGGAATACTTACCAATGATATATCATCTCTTTTGTGCGTATTCCAATATCTTTTGCGGTTTTTCATATAATCTAAAAATGTGGTAAAACCGTAATGACCAAAAGATATATACACTTTGTTCTTAAAAAATGCATAAGTATAATCATTCATAAATATATCATCATCCCAGGGAAATGGCCAACCACCAGTGACAGGATTAGCAAAGTCATTATTATCTAAATTTTTAATTTTATTAATAGCCTTGATAAAATTTACTGGATTTAATATTTTTCCAAATTCTTTAAAATTTTCTGGATGCCCATCATGCGCTTTGCACCCCAACCATATTCTTTCCGTTAAATTTCGTGGATCATTTATCCAAAAAGAAGCTCTAGTTCCCATGCCTACATCTCCTTCGTTAGTTTTTTTTCAATTTTTGGAATCCTACCATAATAAATAGTTATTTTTTGATGAATTTTATTTATATCAACATTAACCTTTTTTCCTAACAAATATTCAGGTACGTTAGAATGTAAAATATATTTACCAACCAATTCTGTTAATTTTTCTTCAAATTCTTTATCAATTCTTTTGTTGTACTTCATATTATTTTTCTTAAAAAAATTAATTCAACATTATTAAATATCAATTTTGTTTAACTGTCCAAACCTTTCTTTTCTGTCTTCCAAAATCCAAAGCATCTTGATGAGAAGAAAACCATATATCTATTTTATTTTTTCTGATCACTCCGCCTATATCTTCGCTGACAAATATTGTATCAAACCCTTCTATTTTTAATTTAGTACCCAGTGGAATTACTTTTGAATCAGTAGCTACCATTCCCCACTTCGCTACTTTACCTGATTTTGTGATTCCGTACCCTTTATCACCTGGACTTTTTCCTGTACATTCTTTATCATTACAATATCCTGTTACCTTGAAAATTCCAAGATATTTGTCTGAACCGTAGACATATCTTGATATTAAAATTAAACCTCCGACTCCAATCAAAATTGATAGTAATTTATATTTCATTTACATTCTTCTTTGATCTTTTTGATTATCCCAATCGCTTCTTGCAACCCACTAATATACGCATTGTGAACATATCTGTTTGGATGTTTATGTTCGTTTGCATATCGATTACGTTGTTTTATTTCTTCTATAATTAAATCAAAGATATTCATTTATTATGATTATATTTTATCCACTCCCACCGATCAATATTTCCCAACTTTCCCATATATCCTATCAATACACATCCATCATTATAAACTCTTACAACATTATTATTTTCCATGTGTTCTTTAAAATTAGAATCGTTTCGATGCGCTCCCAAATCTACTTTTGACGTACCAGCATAAGCAATACCATTTTCATTTTTGCTTAAATCATTTTCCTTCCCAGGTTCAGGGATAATTTTAAATCCGCTCGCCAATCCATCCGTTGATATTCTTTTCATTGTGACACAGCCATCTTTAAATACCTGTACTATGATTTTATTTCCACTTTCCATTTCAATCGTTGTAGACCTTGAACCTTCTCCTTCTACGAAATGACTCTTAACCATGTGTTGGATATATTTTTCTTCTGAATTCTTTGGAAGCCCTAAAATGTCAAATTTCAGTATATCAATCCCCTTCGACACCCCTCCGATTGCGACGGGGATCATCGGGAGAATAATTAGCCAGTTTTTAAGCTTTGAAATGATTTCCATGATTTTACCTTAATAAATATTATTCAGATTCGGCTAGTTTTTGACCAATTTGTACCCTGCTCTTTTAGCATAGTTTTCAGCAGTCTTTTAAAGATTTTCCAGTAATTAGTTTTTTTCTCATTGTTTAATAACTTCCCAAACCTTTCAAAAGCGCACTCAATCTATTATATAAATCTCTTTTTGTCATGTATCCAAAATTGAAAACATCAGCTACCCCACCTTGTTCATTTACCATTTGATGCAAAGCTGCTCCACCATAAGCAGCATCAAGATAGTAATTGCCTATATTTGATTTTATATTACCATTTTTAAATTTAGTCCAAGAAGTCGTTGGATTTTTTGTTACAATATTAATACGATCAATCAACTTTTCCAAATGTTTATTTGTAATTCTTTTCATCGTTTTTTCTCCTGTTTTATTTTCTTAATCTGCTTTTGATAAATTTAGCCAAATCCTTTGATGTGCATCCAGCATATTCCCAATTTTTAGTAAGCTCTCTGAATTCACGTCTTTTCAGAGTAAAAACATTGAAAAGAATAGACCTATCCCAATCATCTTTTTTATTCCAATTGCGTAATATACCATAAATATTACTTTCTCCGCCAGAAACCATACCTTCCACGGCTTTACCAGTTTTATGATCGATATATCTCAATCCCCAACTTACATTACCGTAACCATCACGCTCAGAACTAATCGCCTCTAACGTTCCTTTGATTTTCATTTTAATGCCTCTTTCTAATCATTAACAAAAAGGAAAACAACTCAAACCATTAACAATAGACCAATCACTTTTGATCTTAAATCCTTTTTTCGTCTGTAATTGTCTTAATGCTGATAACGCTTTTGTTCTAAAATTATCTAATGCAAGAATAGCTTTTTCTTTTGTACTTTTACTTCCAAAATAACTCATTTTGGCTGATTCGTAAAATGTTTTTCTGTATGATTCCTTACCCAATGCATTAATTGTAGCACCTCTCAGCTTTTGCCATTCAGAATTCAAATTTCCATATTCAGAACCGAAATTATCTGCTTTTATTTTTAAAATATTAATAATCTTATCTATGTTAGATACTCGTTGATTTAATTCGTTGTCTTCAAATATGCTTATGGTCTCCGGCGCAAGCCTAATATCACGAAAAGCATCTTTAAGCCACTTTAGCCCGCCAAACAGATTAAATTTCCACATGGCGTAAGCGAGTCCACCCCCAACGATGAGAATAGTACCATATTTCATGGTATCGCCGACACCGCCAAGTTCAACATCGCAGCCAAGTCTACTATTTTTTCTTTTTCTCATAATTATAATTCCTTATTCAAAAATATATCCTTTTTCTTTCATTTTTTCTTTAGTAAATCTCGTGTCTTCAAATTCCTCATGTTCATGCATTTTCTTTGTACCTTTTGGATTGAAAACTTGAGATCGTTCATATAATTGTCCAGATAATCTATCTTCGATTGACACAGTATTGACAACAATTCCATCCTCTTCTATTCCTAAATAATATTCATTTGCAATTTTTCTGGCATGTTTATAAGTAGTAACTGGCGGTAGGGTTTTTCCCTTTGGTTTGAAATCTTTTAAATAGCTACTCATCCAATCGAGTGTGCCCCGTTCTATCATAATGTGATAGTCTTCATGTATTGTTACCCAATATTTATTAGGTAGCTTCCCGTCGCCAATTTGATTCATATTAACAGACTTCATAGTATTTATTCTTTCATGAAATGTTTATATATTATCTATTATTAATCGCACAACGATTATTTATTTTTTAAACAAATGCCTTACTTTTTTTAAATTATCTGCATCTATCAAATCCATTTTTCTTTTAACTGCCATCTTTACTTTTATCAAATCATCTATTTCGATTATATTAACTTCTACATTTCCGAAATAATTTCTTATTTTATTTTTCCATATAGTTTCCCATGTTGCACCCTTTGTGGATGTTAATATATCTATTCGTATCGGAGCATGTCCTAGCTGTACCATTGATTTAGGATTAAGAAAATCTACAATCGATACCCCCATAGAACCAAACCCAAAATCATTAATTGTTTTTACTATTTTAATAGCATTGCCGTTGGAAGGTTCGACCAAAATATCCAAATCTTTCGTATTTCTAGGTATGAAATATGAATTTACAGCATATCCTCCAATTATTACATATTTTACTTTATGCTTATTTAATAAATTCAAAAAATCTTTAAAATCTTTATGCATTTTTTTTACTTTAATTTAATAATTTTAAAACAGGGTTGCAGTCTTGCCTTGTCAATATTTATTCCATGCATAGAACAATAATCTGCCCACAGCGAATATCCATATTCAATCCTTTCAGCCATAGAAATAGACATCCAGTCTTGCAATTCATCATTTTTTATAACATCCTCATCCCTGTCTAAATTATATTTTCTACAAATTTTTTGCATTTTATTATTCTCTAAAATCAGGAGCGATTATGCCGTATCCACCAAAATCTCTTACAATGCCAGCCTTATGCATTTTGCCTTTGTATTTATCATCAATTTTAAGCGCATATCCACGAGGATCACCATTTATAAATACTTTATTCATATTTTTCTTACCGATTATTTTTTCAAGGCTTGATAACATCTTATCCGAAATACCTTCCCATTCACTCGTTTCTATTTTTCCGTTGCAATAATCCTCAGCCAACCTATGTGCTTTAAATTCTAATCTGAAAAGTTTTTTGCTCAATGCTACTGGGTCTTGATTCGGTAAATTAAAAAATTCAATTAATGCGTTTCCGTTATTTGCTATTTCGAGATACATTTTTTCGTGTTTATTCATGTTATTCTCCTGGTTTTTAACCTTTTAAATACCTAGATACCGTATCTACCGCACGAAGATAGACTTTTATGAAATCTTTTTCTGCTCCTGACCACCAATGATTAACCAAAGTGCCAATGGTATCAACAATATCCTGTTTTGTCGCACTCGTCTTTAACCATTTCTTAAAATCTGAAATATTTCCACTCAAATACGTTTCGACCATTTCCTCGACTTTGTTTATACTCATTTTATTTACCCTCTAATTTTTGTTTATTTATTCTTCTATTGTTCCCCAATGCTTAGACACAAACCTTTCCAGTTCGGTCTCGCTTATTAGTTTTTCTCTCTTTCTGTACTGAACCGCCTTTAATTCATTATCATTAATATAAGCATACACTGACCTATCGCTTACACCGAGTATGTCTGCAACCTCTTTTGGTGTGTAATATTTTACTCCCTTTGAATTTTTTAACATATTCCATTGTATCCTTTTCCGTGTATACACATTAGTAATTATAGAGAGAATATACTAAATATACTAAAACAAGTCAAATAGAAAATAAAATATTTTTAATTTTTCTTTTCTTTTTCTTATTATTATCTCACATTATACATTAATTTTTCAGGACTCTCCTGCTGTATCTGTTTCTCTCTATCGCCGAATAACTTTTTGAAATAATCGATTAGGTTGTTCTTGTCTTTTCCTTTTGCAAAAATATATCTTTGCGCAATAAAATAAACCACACCGCCTGTAATTATTAACGGTAAGTATTTCTTAAGCATTTTTTCCACTCTAATAAAAGTCTAATAAAAGTCTAATAATCTCAATCTGTTTTTCACTGTTTTTGCTTATCTATTGCTGAACCTTTGGCAAATCTATAACTCACCATCATGGTCAAAGTATTAGAAGCAAATCCAAGTATAAGAACAAAAGTATCCTTTAGGTCTAATTTTCCACAATACGCAATATATAATCCAGTAAAAGCAAGTGCGGCATAAAAAAAACAGAAAAATACAATAAGAAATGGAGACATTAAATGCCTTACCACTGCTACAAACATTAGACTTTTTCCCACATCTTCTCCATTTTCTTTGAGTTCTACCACATCATCTAACGGATTTTCGTCTTTTTTTATTTCGTCTACCATATTATTTCGTTCCTTTCATAGCGGTTGATAAAGCAGACCCTATGATTGCACCCATATTTTCGCCACCCGCCTGCTTGTTAAATTTCATACTCAGCGAACCATCTATTTTTTTCTCCATCTCTAAATCAGTAATAGATTGAAACCCTAATCGAGAATACCTCAATTCATCACCATTTTTCGATTTATAATAAACATTGGCGCAACCAGACAAATAAATTAATCCAATACCTATAACACCTATTACGATTCTCTTCATATTATCTCCTTTTTAATTTCACAATTAAATTTAATAAATTCTGAGCCTGTTTCGATACCAAAATATCATAATCATACATTGCATCAATATATCCCATGTAATAAGTATATTGAATATCATTTAAAGGTTTCTTACTTGTTATACTATCTTTTAACTTCTTATATTCTTCTTTATGCATTTTCTATTTAAACAATTTTCCCGCTACCGGAATTAATGATAATGTTCTCGATACACTATCGTATTTCTTCCACGAATAAAACGCTATAATTCCAACCACTCCTAATTTAATAAACATTTTATATTTTGTCGGCATTTTCTATATCTCCTTAGCAAAAAACTCTTTTAAAACTCTTTAAAATCTCTACAAACTCTTTTAAAATTCTTTTAATTTCAGCCTTTGGCTGTGGGTTTTATCTTTCGGGGTAATGTGATCGTACCGAAACAAACATACTTGCGACATCGTGGGTTGTTCCAGCATGTAGCCTGCTATCGCAGGCGATTAATCATTACCAATCCTCATATATCCAATAAACATAATTAATAAAATCGTCTATATTCTTACCTTTATCAACAAACGCTTGTAATTTTTCTAATATTTCTTGCCCGTGTGCATTCATCGGTGTTGAATCTTTTATCATTGACTTTATGTTTTTACGAAATAAATCAAAGCAGCCACATCGCTTATCGAGGATACGGTCTGCGAGGTGATTGAAGCACGAAATCGCCGTGGGTTTTAAAATCACAAAATCTTGCAAGTGATGCTTAAACTTATCTATAAAATTGTAAAGTTGTCGTTCTTCTCTATTCATAAAATTATCCTATGTTGGGTTTCGCTTCAATTTCGCCTGCAATGTTCTCTTTGTTTCTGTGTTAATTTATCGTTAATAGCATTGATAATCAACAGGTATTCATCGGGATAAAATCCTACCGGAAACCTATTTTGTAAAGTCCTTACAAATTGGTGACTAGAACCATGCACGGTAATGCCAGGATTTCTTTTAAATTTAACAATGTCTGCGATTATAGTATTTTTCGATTTTACAAATGTTTCTTTAGAAATGTGACCATTTATATACTTGATTGCTTTGCTGATTCTATCCATACCTATGTCTCCATATTAATTATTTGATTGTCGGCGAGAGCCGACTGCACCTGCATAATACACAACGTTATTCCCCAATAATTATCGCCAGGCTTCATTACCCCGACAGGCAAAACCCTCCGAAGGTCTTTTGGTTTAATCTGGCAAATCCACCCAAACAAAATAAACATAATCCAAAATAACTTTTTGATTGCAAAATTATGGTACTGGCGGTTTCTGCATCCAAAGCCAACTAATAATCATTCCTTTTATCCAGCTTCCAAGCAAAATCATAGTTGGAATAGTTGTTGAAATAATCGTTACATTTCTGTTAATTCTTTTTTCTTTTTCTTTGTGTTCAGTCACGTGAGTTAAGCATATTGTACAATTTTCTGTTTTTATTTCGTTAATTACGTCCTCAACTCCTTTGATTTGTTTTTTTACACATGCGAATTTTTCATCTAAATATTCATTGCGTTCTTTTGTAATTTTCTCGATTTTTTCATATTGAGTATCGCATATTTCCCTCGTAATTTCTTTTATAATCGCTCTCGTTCCTTCGTCCATGTATCCCCTCCTGTCGATCATTTTTTTTATTATTATTTTAAAAATTGATTTAATTCTTTATTGTTTTCGCTTTGCTTGTTTAAAAGTGAATTTAATTTTTCAGCTACTTCGTCATATTCTGTTTTTATCTTAAAATATCTGTATGCGGCTTCATTTACAGCGCTTAACTTTTCTTGAAATTCTTTATCGAAAACAAATTTATCAACCATCTTATTGTTTTGTTTTTACAGTAAAATCAACATCCATAATCTTATTTGGTTCGTTATGTTTTTGTTTTATATTTTTTACATAATTATCAATATCAGCTTTTACGTGTCTGATCATATTTTTTGTTATTCTTTTTTTTATTGGAGATAGCTTTTCGACATAACCATTAATTATTTTATTGATCATGCCAATATCGTTTTCTCCATGTTTTGCTACAAGACTTTCTCCGTATTCTTTTAATTTTGCAAGTAGTAGGTTTTTAATCATTTTAAGGAATCCTTCCTATTTACGTGACTATTTTTAATTTAGCGCACGGAGGCTCTAAAATTCTCCCCTCCGTGCGCTTCGTG
>JANLHG010000017.1 GCA_024654575.1 Patescibacteria group bacterium
TATCAAGTTTTGATTTTAATTCTTTTTCAATAAAAAAACATTGAGGAGCTGCTATATCTTCAAGATTTATTCCGCCGAAACTTGGAGCTATCGCTTTAATTGTATTTATTATTTCTTGGGGATTTTGTGTAGAAAGTACGATGGGAACAGCATCTATATTTGCAAAATGTTTAAATAAAACACATTTGCCTTCCATTACAGGAAGGGCTGCTTCAGGACCAATATTCCCAAGACCCAATACTGCAGATCCATCTGATATTACAGCAATAAAATTATTTTTTATCGTATATTCGCTTGTCAAATTTTTATGCAGTGTAAGATGCGTAGCTACTGCCGCCACACCGGGTGTGTAAATAAGAGAAAGGTCGTGTTTGTTTTCTATTTTTGCTTTAGAAAGTATTTCTAGCTTACCTCTAAGTTTTTTATGAAGATGAAGAGCTTGCTCATTTATATTTTTATTCATAATACGAAAAGCATTTATAACATAGTAAAATTTTTTTGTCAATGAAAAGAGGTCCTTGTTGTTGTGCGAATTGTATGATAATATGCGTTGTATGGGAAATTTCAAGGATAACAGAAGCGGCGGCGGACGAAACTTCGGCAGAAGAAGTTTTGGTGGTGACCGTGGCGGGGATAGAGAAATGCATAGCGCAGTTTGTAGCAATTGTGGAAAAAATTGTGAAGTTCCATTTGAACCAACAGGTAGTAAACCAGTTTATTGTTTTGATTGTTTTAAAAAAATGGGTGGAGGAAGAGATTCTAATAGATTTCAAGATCGAGGACCAAGAAGAGATGATTCAAGACCACAGAATAATGAACAGCTTGATGCTATTAATCGTAAAGTTGATAAAATTTTAGAATTACTTACAAAAGTTCCAACTCCTGTTAAAGAGAAAAAAGAAATTAAAATCCCTATAAAGAAAATTCCTCCAACAAAAGAATAATTTAAATATTCTATTTACTTACAAATTTGTTTCATGATTATATACCTATTTAAATTATGTAGACAAAAAGAGGAAATACTTATACAATGAATGCATGGATGAAAAAGAAGTTCAAAGTACTACTACGACAAGAAAAGTCATTAAAGAACCAGCGATAAAAACAGGGCCTCCACAAGCTATATATGAAACAAAAAAATCAATATTTCGTACTTATCAAGTCGTTTGGTATTTCTTAGGGGTGATAGAAGTATTGTTAGGATTTCGAATAATACTTAAAATCTTTGGTGCTGATCCCTATAGTGGGTTTGCCAACCTTATTTACTCATTAAGTAGTCCTTTTGCCTTGCCATTTTTTGGAGTACTTCGTATAAGCACAGCTACAACAACTGGTTCACTAATCGAATGGTCTACACTAGTTGGTATGGCAGTTTATTGGATTGTCGCTTACGGAATTGTGCAATTAATTCAATTTGTTAAACCCGTCACTCCTGATGAGGTTGAACAAACAGTCGACTCCCAATAAATGCTTACACTTATTTTATTTCTAATTGTTGGTTCAATCATGGTGTATCTTGCACAAAATAACTTGATGTTAGTAACATTAAATCTTGGGACATATGTATTTTCTGATATTCCACTCTTTTATATTATTATTGGATCTCTTTTAATTGGACTGGGTTTG
>JANLHG010000019.1 GCA_024654575.1 Patescibacteria group bacterium
GTTCGCCACGAACAGAGGGTCGGTGTTGATCCGAGTTGCAACTTCGTCGGCGTTCTCACCGACTGCAACCCAGAGACGTTGGCTGGCGGCGTTGATGTCGCCAGCGGGAACTTGAGTCCAATTTTTCATATACTACTTTTTTCTGTTAGCCTTTTTGAAATTATCTCGAAGGCGACTGGATTTGAACATACGATCTCAAGATTACGGTATTCTTATCAAAGAACTACATTTACTATTATATACCTAATGTAGATTTATGTCAATATGTTTGTACATTAATCTATTCTTTAAGCCAAAACCAAAACTTATTGAGTATCTCTTGACTTAATTCATACTCATCCGCATGAGACAAAACACCTAAATAAGAATTAAGCGATGATTTAAGACTTAATTTGTTTATTTTTCCTTTTTTATATAGACAAACAGTTTTTTTTAGATTTTTAGGAATTCTTTGTTTTGTTTTTGTTCTTAGTTTTATATGTTTTGGTAAGATAACATATCCAAGAAAATCAATACCTTGATTATGTTTTCTTATAATTACTTTTTTAGGATGAAGTGTTAATTTTAATTTCTCTAATAAAAACAATTGCAATTTAGGAATTAATTCTATAAGATAATTCTTATTGTTTGATACGATGACAAAATCATCAGTGTATCGAACATAATGTTTAACTTTTAATATATGTTTAATAAATTGATCAAACTCATTCATATAAATATTAGCAAAAATTTGCGAAGTCAAATTACCAATTGGTATACCTTTTCGGATAACAGAAGTACTCTCTCTCTCTCTCTCTCTCGTAAGTGGTAAAATAACTAGAAATAATTTCACGAATAAGAAATCGAACTTTTTCGTCTTTAATCTTTCTTTCAATAATTGTAATCAAGATATCTTGATTAACAGAATCAAAGAATTTTCGTACATCACATTTCAAAGCAAAACATTGATGCATGTGGTTTTTACTTACTACACGAATCATATCAGCCACTTTTTTCATACCTTTATGAGTTCCTTTGCCAATTCGACAGGAATACGAATCATTAATGAAGGTTGGTTCAAATATTTTATACAAAACACAAAATATAGCATGATGGAATACTCTATCGCGTACTGTAGCCTTATGGATTCGTCGAAGCTTTGGATCGTGAATCCAAAATCCTCTGTATGGTCCATGCTTGTACATTTCATTTTTCAGATCTCTGTACAAATTAAAAATGTTTTGTTCAAGATTCAGCTCAAATTCAATGATATCAGGCTTGTTCCGCTTATCAGACTTAAATACCTCCCACGCATAAAAGAGTGTCTGTGGAGAAATTATCGACCAATATAAATCTTTATAAATTTTCATATATGAATGACCTAGATATACCAATCTTCAAAAAATCCTACGATCTGTACAAGGAGTTTTACACTCTCCGCCTCTCTGTACCCAAGCAAGATCGATATACGCTCTGGCAAAAATGCGAGAGTCTGTTAATCGAGGTGCTAGAAGGCATTCTTTTTGCAAGCCAGCAGTCTAAATCCGATAAATTACCAATCTTGGAAAAGACGAGTGTCAAACTCAATTTTCTGCGAGTCTGTGTTCGCCTCATGAAGGATATAAAAGCGATTAACGCTAAGAAATACACTATCATCGAGGCAAACCTCGACGAGATAGGAAGAATGCTTGGAGGTTGGATTAAATTCACGAAAGAACATTAACAGAAACCCCCACTTTTATCGGTGGGAGTTTCCTTGGATAGAGCTATGACTGCCTGGCAGCCGACAAGCCGATGTTGTCATTGCGGTTGTCGTCGTTCCAGTTGTTGATGTTGAGACCCTTGGCATCGAAGTTGCCGACGTTGACGCGGTTACCGTCCGAGTCGAGATATTGCTCGTTCCCATCCATGTCACCGAGAATCGAGGGTTACTACCTTTGCAGGTCTATGTCCTCCCATCCCTGAATTTTATTTGGGAGCAGTTTTTTCAAACACCTCTACAAGAAACGAGCAAGAAGTTCTCTCTATCCTTAATCGCACTCTACCGTGATCCGTAGACCAGTAGTATTCTGGCGATATCTCAAGGTGAGATATCTCGCGAGGTTAAACCGTAATCTAACCTACATTAGCAAGATATAAATATATTAACTGATTATATATAAAATAGAAAGACCTCGAGAGAAGCAGAGCTTTCACGAGGTCTGACGAACCTCGTGGTTCGTACTTGTTTATTAAACAAGATTTGATATTCATATTAAGAATCACTTACCCCAGAGCCTCCGCGCCCCGCAAAAAATTGGCGCGGAGGCTCAAGAAGTCAAGAGAGACAAGCCCTCAAGAGTTCAAGAATCACTGCTTCCTGGCAGCCGACAAGCCGATGCTGTCATGGCGGTAGCCGTCGAGCCAGAAGCTGACGTAGAGACCCTCGGCATCGAAGTCGCCGACGCCGACGCGGTGACCGCCCGAGTCGAGACTGGACGTCCGAACGTAGATGCTTGCAAAAAGTCTGATACCACGGACCTCAAAATAGGTCGTGATGAACCAACACATCTCGGTAATGTTCGGCACTTTCTCGATTGCGGACAGAAGCTTGTTCTGCTCGTTCCAGTTTTTGTTGGTCGAGTTCAAAACAGGCGTCTTCTTGATCAGGAGCCAACCGAAGGACGTCTTGTTCTCGCGGGCGAACTTCTGATCTGCATACCACCCACCCGTCTTCAAGTAGAAGTGGGCGGATTGAACCTCCCGAACGTCGAGCGTTGACATCGCTGTGGGCGGAGCAGGCATGACGGCGTAACCGTTGTCCTTGCACCACTTGAGCACGTCCTCCGACGGCAGACTTTCGGCGAGTGCCGTGATCTGTTCATCGGTGTAGATGATACTCGTGCGAGTCTTGCTGACTTCCTCCGGAGAGATGAAGTCCACACCGAGAATTGATTGTGCCAGACCATAGTCGGGAGCTTTCGCTGAGAAACGGCTAATACCTTTTGCGAGATATTCGGCGAAGCCTGGATGCTCGTTCAGAATCTGTGCACTTTCGTCGTTGAGTCCCGCCTTGTTGTACTGAGCGCGGAACGTTTCGGTGGCTCTCTGTCCTTTCGGACTATCTGCAGTTACTAGTGCAGATGTGTTCAACTTTTTTTTCATCGACATCATCTTTCTTCTATTGTTTTTTATCGAAAACGCTCGATGGCGACTTGTTTCTGATTGAAACAAGATTTATCAAAGAACTACATTTATTATTATATACCTGATGTAGATTTATGTCAACAGGTTTACGCCTTAAGATTATGCATCTTATGAAAATAAGAGTTCGCATTTTTTAGAAGCAGATCAGGTGTTCCTTCTTCAATTATTTTTCCATCTTCAAGTGCAATAATTTTATCGGTGTTCATTATTGTAGACAAACGATGAGCAATAACAATCACAGTCAACTTCCCTCTTAAATCTTCAATAACTTTTTGAATTCTAGTTTCCGATTCGTTATCAAGCGCACTAGTGGCTTCATCTAATACTAAAATTGACGGCTTACGCACCAATATTCTAGCGATAATAATTCTCTGTCTTTGTCCTTGTGAAAGAGTCACTCCTCGTTCTCCCACTACCGTGTCATATCCATCAGGTAATTCTGAAATAAAATCATCAACATAAGCCTGTTGTGCTGATATTTTAATATCTTCTTTAGTAATTTTCTTATCATAAAAAGAAATATTGTTTGCGATGGTGTCATTTATAATAAAAATATCTTGAGGTACATAACCAATATTTTTACGCCATTGGATTAAATCAATATCATTAGCATTTTTACCATCAACAGTAACTAATCCGTCAGTTGGAATAAAAAGACGTAACAACAAATCAACAATCGTAGTTTTTCCAGAACCAGATGGCCCAATAAGCCCGACCATCTCTCCTCTTTTTATAGAAAAACTAACATCTTTCAAGACCGAAACAGATGTACCGTATTCAAAACGAACATTTTTAAAACTAAGTTCATTTTTAAAAATAAAATTATCTCCTGAACTAACATACTCATGCATTTTTTTTGCATCATCACTAAAATCTTGAACTGCCTTAAAATATGGATAAGAATCATTAATCACATGTAAATATCTTTGTAAATTTTGAACATAAATAAAAATTCTCTGAATGATATAGACAACTACTGCCAAAGCGGCGATATTAAATCCCGGCATTCTGTAAGTAAAACCAAATATAGTAAGTACAAACATAAGCCCTAAAGGTTGCATCAAGGAAGGTGGAATGAGTTTAAAAAAAGCCGCTTTAATTCTATATACCTTCATAGTAGCGAAATAAGCAAAACCTTTTTTAATCACTTCATCATCAACTGCCATAGCTTTTACGGTCTTCATACCCAACAGATTTTCATTTATATGGTGTGAAATGTCACGATTAACCGACTCAGCTTGTCTAGCAATTCTTCTAGTCCTTGATAAGAGCGGTTTAAATAAAAAAATAAAAAAGAAACCGGCTAAAATAGTAAGAATAGTAATAGGTAATGATATATTTATAGCAACTAAACTATACATAATCAAACTAGCGATCGCCACAATAAGCCCTCCGAAGTTATTTAAAAGCTGTTCGCTATAATCAACATTAGTTAAAACCGCAGTGTTTAAATGTCCAAGCTGTTGCTTGAGAAGATATGGCCAACTAGCTTCAATTGTATTTTTAAAAACCTTTCGGCGAGTTTTTTCCGAGTAATCAGCTGTAATTTTAATAGAAAGATAATCGCCAACAATAACAGCAATAGTTTTGAATATAAATAATCCGATTACCAAAAAAAGTAAATATTTTAGTCTAAACTCTATATGAAAATAATTAAAACCTTGTGCTAAAGTTCTAGAAATTAAATCATCTCCATGATTTCCATTTCCAGTCACAAGAGCAAAAATAGGAATAAAAGCATTAATACCAATACCTTCCAAAAGAGCACTCAAAAAGCCAGTCCCCGCTAGAGCGATTATTTTCAATTTATATTCTCCAAAACCCTTATTAAAAGACCTCAAAAAAGCTAGTAAATTGGTACGTTTAAGATATGAAATAAACATATAGTGATAATTGTAGTATAATACCGCTTATGGTGCAAATTAAACGATTACTTGAGTTTATAGTCAATTTTTATGCAAAATTGACTAAATTCAGTTTTCCATCCAAATTTACGTGGCGATGGAAATCTGAAATGCTTTTTGGTTGGTACGAAAAAGAAACCGTAAAAGTATTCAAAAATATCATAAAACCAGAAATGACAATAATTGATATAGGTGCTCATATTGGATATTACACTCGCCTATTTTCAAAACTTGTCGGGAAAAAAGGTAGAGTTTTTGCCTTTGAAGCGGATCCTGTAAATTTTGATTTTTTAAAAAAAAATACCAAACATCTTAATAATGTTGTTCTCATAAACAAAGCTATTTCTGACCAAAATGGAAATATAGATTTTTATCATGTTGCCAATAGCACCGGTTGTCATAGTGTAATAAAACCCAATAAACCTGCAGAAAAAATAACCGTGCAAGCTACAACACTTGATTCAGTAATGAAAGAACATAATTTAATAAAAATAGATGTCATTAAAATGGATATAGAAGGTGGAGAATTATTAGCATTAATAGGTATGCAAAATCTTCTAACTAATAATTCTCGTATGAAAATTATTACTGAATATAATCCTCTAGCGTTAGATAAATTAGAATCTTGTGATTTCAAATTATTAAAAATACCAAATAGTATAAATATCTTGGCAGAAAAATAATATGATTAAAAGTATACTAATTGTAGCGCCGTATGGTTTTAACGATAGAATGACCAATTTCATAGAGTTTGTAAGCGGACGACTTTTAGCAAAAAACAGTTGGAAAGTAACAGCAATCACTAGGTCAGAAAATAATAAAAATTCCATAGACAATATTTGTGGAATAAAAGTTTATCGCTATAAAAACATAATCTATGGATTTATAAATTTACTCTACGTATTAATATTTTCAAGACCAAAAATAATCCACATACACAATTTAAGAAACAATCGACTTGGTATTATTACAGCTATTCTTGCTCGTGTTCTTTTTATACACTACATATTTACCGAATATGGTTTATTACATGACCATTATTTAACAGATGATAGAGATGACCCATTAAATAATCCTATTCAAACCCAAAGAGTTATTGGTACAGTAATTCAGCTTATTAAAAATACAATAAAAAATCCTAGACGTTTTAAATATTATATATCTAGTTACATATTTCATTGGCCGATTACCCATGCAAATTCAATTGTTTTTGTATCAAAACACAACGTTCCAATTGCAAAAGAGTTAAAATTACCCCCAAACACCTATTTACCTTATATAGTTGACGATTATAGATGGACGGCAATTAACTCGTACGGGAAAGAAGTTTTAGAAAAAATAAAGAATTTAAATGGTAGTATCGTGTTATTTATTGGTCAGATGAAATTAAGAAAAGGGTGGGATGTGCTTTTAAAAGCCATACCTTACATACCAAAAAACATAATAGAAAAATTTATTATAAAAACATCAACATCTGGCAATGAAAGTGATGAGTATAAAGATTTAGTAGAATCTTTAGGAATTAGAGAAAGAATTGTCTATTTAGATAAATTTTTTAGCAACGATGTATTGCAAAAAATATACGAGACCAGTTCAATCGTAGTAGTACCTTCTCGTTATGAAGGTTTTGGATTAGTACCTCTTGAAGCTTTTGAAATGAACAAACCTGTTATCGCAAGTAAGGTTGACGCCCTCACAGATTTTCTTGTTGACGAAGAAAATTGTATTTTTGTACCACCCCAGAATCCAGAAGAATTAGCTAAAGCAATAGTAAAAGTTTCTAACGATTCTCAATTGCAAAAAAAGCTAATAGGAGGAGGATATGATACACTTAATAGATTAAAATCAAAAGAGTATGAACAAAAATGGTTGGAATATTATAATTCTCTCATTAGCGATACTTGTCGGTAGTATAAGTGTCGCACCACATCTTTTAGCTGTTCAAAGTATTGGAACTGAATATAAGGGAATACCTTTTCTTTATTTAAATAATGAGTTTGGCTACGCTTCGCGAATCCAAGAAATATCAGATGGACATTTTTTTATTGGCTCATCAAATTTTTTTGAATATAAAAATATAATTCCAGTTGTACCTCCTTCTGGTGAATATACTTATTATATATTACATTTACTGACTGGGTTATCAGTATTAAACACGATTGTATTAGCCAAATTTCTTTTTCCAGCAATATTATTTCTTCTCATATATTTACTTGTATCAAAATTAATCAAAGACTCACCTAACAACATAAAAAAGATAGGAGCTATCACAGCAGGAATCTTCGTGACTCTTGGTTACGACTTAGTAGATTTTAGAACTGTATTAATGCGTCTTTTTACTGATACAGACCACAATACTTACCTATCGCTCTGGACTAGACCTGTCAATCCCATAGTCGGAGCAATTTTTTTGTTTTCTTTTCTTATTTTGATATTGAATATAATTGAAAATAAAAATCGCAAAACTAATGAGATATTGACTGGTTTAACATTGGCTTTGACTGCTGGTTATTTTTTCTCATTTGCTTTAGCATGGATTATTCTTTTTTTGCTTACATTGCGATTTTTATGGAAACGTAATTATGCTGTGATTAAAGCATTTTCAGTATCAGCTCTTATTGCAATAATAATAGATTTCTTTTATTGGTTAAACGCACTAAAAAGTGTAGCTGGAAATGCCTTAGCTGTAGCTAATCGCAACGGACTTCTTCATTTTCACACGCCAATTTTAAATAAAGTTTTAATTGTTGCGACTTTAATTTTTATTATTTTAATATGGAAAAAACCCAAAAATGAAACGATATGGTTTTGTGGAATTATGCTTGTATCTGGTTTTATCGCCTTCAATCAACAAATCATCACCGGACTAACAATCTGGCCATATCATTTTGTGCAATATACAATTCCTTTTTCAGTAATTATTGTCATAACAATATGCGGAAACATTCTTGGCAATAAATATCAAAAATATTATATAATGTCTTGTATTGGAATCTCTTCTCTAGTATTTATATTCGCTTTATGGAATATTCCAACTTACAAAAACTCAATAGAAAATTTTAGAAACATACAACCGGTTGGTCAATTATTTTCATGGCTTAATAATAATGCCGAAAAAGATTGTGTAGTACTTGTAGATGAACAAAACGAATACATAAATGAAATGCTACCTGCTGTAACGCATTGTAATGTTTATCGTTCTTTAGATATTAATAGTGGTATTCCAGTAGAAAGAACTATGTGGAGTTATCTGATAAAACTCAGGCAACAAGGTTTAACCTTGTCTGAGACTGATTCTTATTTAAACTCGCATAAAACTGAAGTTACTTCTTATTTTTTTACTGATTGGGATAATGTCTTTGGCAAAAAAGATAATCCTGAGTTAGAAAATATTATCAAAAAAGTATCAGAGCAATATAAATCGCTCCTAAAAAAAGATTTCTCTAACGCATTATCAAAATATAAATTAGATTATATAATCACTACGAAAAAACTTGATTCCTCTATCACACCTATTTTACAAGTCCATAATGACTACGAAACATTTTCACTTTATAAATTTACTTCTGCCAAGCGGTAAAATCTTTGAAAAACTGATCAACAGCTTCAGTAGTTTTAAAATGTTCCACCATTGGAATAAAAAACTTCGGTGGAACTGTCACAATGTGTGCTCCGGCAATAAAGGCATCTCTAACATCCTCCACACTTCTTATAGAACCAGCGATAATTTCAGATTTTGATTTTCCTTCATCCAAAAGTTTACGAGTAGCTGAAACCACATCTTGCGGTTTATCAAGTGCCCCATCTCTAATTCTGCACCAAAATAAACTAACGTATCTAGCACCTGCATTAGTAGCTAAAAGTGCCTGAGTAACATTCATACAAGCTGTGCAATTTACTGAAATACCCGCTTTTGACAAAGTATTTATAGCTTCAAGTTCATTCCAGCCGATTTGTACTTTAATACTTAAATTCTTATACTTGAAAATCTTTTTAAAACGTTTTGCTTGTTCAATAATTTCTTTTGGATCACGAGAAAAAACTTCCACGCTCAAACTCAGTTTACTATCATATTTATTAAGCAACGTCACAATCTTTTTTATGTGTTTTTCAAATCCACTTTTTGGCTCTTTAGCTAAAAGTGAGGGATTCGTAGTTACTCCAGAAATAAAACCTTTTTTTAAAGCATTTTCTATTTCTAATAAATTAGCACTATCTATAAATATTTTCATTTTTTATTTTTTACTTGCTTTAGCTATTTTTTCTTTCAAACAAAAAGTAATAAGATGAAATAAGACAACATGAAATGACTCCACTAGAGGTGTAGAGTCCGCTGGAACAACCACAGAAATATCTGACATTTTTTTCATAACTCCTCCATCAAAACCAGAAATTCCAATAGCTTTTCCGCCATTATCTTTTGCAAATTGTAATGCTTTAATCAGATTTTGAGACCAAGCTCCAGCTTTATCCTTTCCTGCTCCGCCATGTACACTAAAAGCAATTACTACACTACCTTTAGTCCAATAAGTGTTTAACGCACCAGTATAGGCATCATGCCAACCCCAATCATTAGTAGCAGCACTTATCATAGGAATGTTATCAGCAAGAGCAATGGCACGAATACCTTTTTCGTGTGGATGTTCAATAGTAGTTTTTATCAAATCCCCTACAAAATGTGTAGCTGTACCTGCCGAACCACCATTACCTATCACAAATACCCATTTCCCTTTTTTCCAAGCATCAAAAAGTGTGTCTACAACAGCAGAAATAGCATTAGATTGCTTTTCAAGTTTTTTTGAAATCTCCTCACTATCCGTCAAGTACTTCTTAATATAATCCTTATTAGGCATAGAAACTATTCTACTCTCTTGATTTATTTTTGCAACAAATTATTATAATAAAAAATGCCCCGATTGAATCGGGACACTATGACCTAAATGAAACATCACAGAATCAATTTTCCAGATTCATAAAGAAAATGGGCGAAGATTCCAGCGACTGTTGCGGTATCTTTAATCTCTCCAGATTTTATTTTTTGCCAAACTTCTTCTGGAGTAAGAATAATGATACCAACTCCCTGCTTTTCATCCTGTTCTTTAACTTCAGATGTCAGTTCACAATCGAAAGCCAGAAAAATATGGCAACGATTATCAATTCGGTCTGTTTGAGGAAAAAATCCGTATTCATTCAACCGGACAAGGCGTTTAGGTTTATACCCAATTTCCGCGACCATCTCTTCAACAACCTGATTCTCGTGTGCGATATCATCAGGGCACCCACCCGCCACTGATTCAATACTCATACCAGAAACGGGTTTACACTGATGAGCGAAAAGAAAACTACCGTTCTTTGTGCGTGCACTCACAAGCACATGTCCATTCCCCTTCATTTCGACAAGCAAGAAGTTCTTGATAATCTTGCCGTTGTTGAAATGCACATCAACCTTAGTCGCTGTAACCCATTGGTCATCGTGGACCACCTTTTTTCTTTCTATCGTTCGATCTGTTGCAATTTTCATTGCAATTCCTTTCGTTGATTGTTCTCACTTTACTAAATACAGTATAATATACTTAATCTAGTTTGTCAAAATAGTAATTAAACCTTCATTATCTGTAAAATTTTTAATTCTATAATCTGCTTCTAAATCAGTATTATAAGAAGCTTCCATAAGGATACTTTTACAACCAGCTAATTTTGACGCTTCCGTATCATTTTCAGTATCGCCAAGAAAAAAAGATTTAGAAAGGTCAATATTCCATTTTCTTGAAGCAGATAAAAGCATTCCCGGTTTCGGTTTACGACAATCACAATTCTCGTTTGGATGATGAAAACAAATAAAAATATCATCAAAAGGCAACTTCGCCACTTTGGATTGCACATAGTCAAAATCTTCTTGACTGATGTTGCCGTATTTAATGTCTGGTTGATTAGTTGCCAAGATTGCAAGATATCCAAGTTTTTTTACGGTTTCAATAGCTTCAACAACATTGGGTAAAAATCCCCCTTTTTCATCAAATTCTTTTTTACTATATGCGGGTGTTGGTTTACCATTACGAATAATAGTTTTTAAAATAACTCCATCTCTATCAAAAAATACCGCTTTTGTTTTTAATTCAGACATTTTAATTTTATGGTTTAATTACGTGAACTCTAGCACCTTGATTATCTAATTCAAAATCCATTTCACGCATTTTGAAAGATTTAAGAGCTTTTCTTACATTTTTTTTAATTTTTGGAGAAGAACAGTAAAACATAAAATAACCTCCGCCACCTGCACCCATTATTTTTCCTCCAAGTGCCCCCGCTTTACAAGCTTCTTCATATATTTTATCAAATAAGTCACTACTCATTTTATTAGACATAGTTTTTTTAATTTCCCAGTGTTCATTCATAAGTTTACCAAAACTATCCAAATCTCCTTTCATAAAACATTTTAAAATTTTTTTACCGATAGTTTTTGTCTTATGTTTTGATTCTAAAATTTTTGTCTGATCTTGTTCTGCAAGAATATGTTTACTTTCACGAACTACTCCCGTGTAATAAAATAAACTATTTTTGAAAAACTTTTTAATAACTTTTGAGTCTATTTTCGGCTTCTTTATTTTTATGTTACCCTTCTTATCTATATCCAAAACAACAAAACCTCCCAATGAACATACATACGGATCCTGTACCCCATCTGGTAATTTAAGGGCACGTGTTAATTCAAATGATTTTTCAGATGCTTTTTTATTACTAATTTTTTTACCACAGAAAGTTGATAGGCCTTTTATAACAGCAACAGCACAAGCTCCAGAAGAACCTAAACCTGTACCTGCAGGAGTATCAGCTTTAAAAGAAATGGCCACTTTATTTTTGATACCATGCATTATGAGTGCTTGCCGAGCTATTTCGTGACTAATATTTTTGACATCAGAAACAGATTCAAAATGTTTGTAATGAACATGAATAAAGTCGTCCGAACGAGGTTCTTTTATAAACACATCCATATAAAGATTGATTGTAACGCCAAATATAAACCCTCCATGTTTTTCATAATATGATGGTAAATCGGTAGAACCTCCACCTAAAGACAAACGAAAAGGTACCCGACTAATAATAATTTTTGACATATTTTTACAGTATAAACTTTTTTAATTTTTTGGCTATAGTCACCGAAGTTATAATTTTACCTTCAAGAACAGAAAAACATCCAAAACCATGATTAACCAAACTCGTAACCCTATCATCATTCTTTTTAGAAGATTTATCTATAGTTAAAGCCACAAATATTGACTTCACATATGTAGCTTGTTTTAAAATAGGTAACCACTGCGAAGACCGTTTCAACATTTTCAATATCCTAGGTTTAACATTTTTTTTCCATTTTTGAAAATCTTTATCAGAATATATTTTCTTTGAAGTATGAACCGAAAGAGGTACATCACCAAAAGTATAGAAATCAGTATTACCTAACGGAACAATAGTTGTAAATGGTCCATCTACCACCATAACAGCTTGAGGTTTTTGTTCTTTTATTTGGATAACTGAAAACTCTTTAAATCTATATTCCAATTCCCTTTTAGAAAAACCCAGCATATCAACAACTGTATTGTAATTAGCGTAAGTAGCATTAATTACATAATCAAACGCTTCAGTTTTATAACCACTATTTGAACTAAAAGTTAGCACTTTTTTTCCATCTTTTGCTATCTTTATTTTTTTTACTTCAGATGAAAGTTTTAATGATATATTTTTACTTCTTATTTTTTCTTTCATTATTTTTTTCAAAAGACCATAATCATAAACTGCTTCATTCGTCTTTATACAAGAAACTACTTCATCTTTATTTAAAAAACCTTCAGTGGGATATTCTTCTTTATAATAAAGTTTGTTATCGTGACACATTTTTTCAAACCCCTCTTTTGTAATTTTTGAACCTTCACATGCCACTGCTATATAACTTGGAATGTTTACAATTGCCTTTCCATACATTTCTTCAAAATCAGTCGTAGATTCTTTTATTTGTTTTATTGTTTCTGGACTTCTAGGATAGTGGTAACCTTGATGATGGCGATACTGGTTAGCGTATGATGCTTCTGTTAAAATATCTTTATGTCTCTCAAAAATAGTCACTTTAAACTTTTCTCCGAGAATAGATGCTGTAGTCATTCCGAAAATTCCCGCTCCTATAATTGCAATATTTGGTTTTGTTTGATTTACGATTGACCGTTCTGCGATTGAGACAATTCGTGCACCAATTTCTCCGTCCGGAAATATTATTTTTTTATCATTCATCACATCAATAAAACACTTAATTTCTTTCACAAGTGGTTCTTCCCCTTCGGCTTTTATTATTTTTTGATTACCATCTTTAAATACAATTTTTAATTCCCAATTTGCAAAATTTGCTTCAAAAAAATCTATGTTACCTTTCTTTAGATAAAATTTAAGTACACGCTCTTTTTTATCACCCTCCCAGCCAATTCTACATAGAACATTCAATCCCTTTTCATATCTTAAATCAATATTAGTTATTCTTTCATTTTGTTTGGACCATATAGCTGATGGATTTTTTTTGTAAAGTGCGTCAATAATATCAAAAAGATGAAGTAATTCTAACGGAGCAGATAAACCAGTATCAGTTTCTATAGGACTCACAAAAAATCCCTCTACTTTTTCCAATACATTAGATTTTGGTATATGTTTTTTTAATAAATAAAGAAGTGAATGAAAACGGAAAATATGTCCCACCATAAGCTTTTTTTTATATTTTTTAGCTAAGCGAGAAAGCTTTACAGAGTCTTTATAATTAGAAGCAAGAGGTTTTTCTACAAAAACATCCACGAAAGGTAAACATTTTTTTACAATTTCAAAATGAGTATCAATGGGTGTAACAATATCAACCGCATCAACTTCACTCAAAAGAGTTTCCGTAATTTCTGTAAAAACAGGAACATTAAACTCTTTAGATATTTGTTCTCTTGATTTTTTTGATTTTACTACAACGCCATATAATGAAATTATATTTTCACTATCAAGCTGTTTAAGTACCCTTAGATGTTTTCTACCAAATCTTCCAGCACCTATCAATAAAATTTTTATTTTTTTATTATTACTCATTTTCTATGATATTCCCGATCATATAAGGAGAACGATTAGGGTTATCATAATAAATAAGTAACATCATCTCGGCCAAAAGTCCTATCATAAAAAGTAAAACACCCAGAATAGCGAAAAGTGTGCCGACAATTGGAAGTGGTGTTTCGGTAATATTCAAAATATGCATCAACCTTAATCCCACAGAAAAACCAAAAAATATTAACGACAAGATAATACAAACCAAACCCCAACCACCAAAAAAACGTAGAGGTTTTGAAAAGTATTTTACAAAAAATACCATACTCAAAAAATCAAAAACACCTTTAATCATCTTTGAAATACGAATCTTTGAAGTTCCAGCTTGTCGATAATGAAATGTGACAGGTACTTCTGTAATTCTTGCCCCTCGTTCTTTAGCCACCGCAACAAGAAATACCTGCGATTCTCCTCTTAAACGAAAATCTTTTATAAACTTACTTCTATAAACTTTTAAACCGCAACCAAAATCGTGAATTTTTACTCCAAGTATAAGTCTTGCGAAAAAATTAGCAAAAAAGGAAAAAATCATTCTACTTGTAGCATCTTTTCGTCCAACTCGTCTACCGATTACAACATCAAATCCTTCTTCCATTTTTTTTAAAAGAGTTATTATTTCAGCCGGATCATTTTGTAAATCAGCATCAAGTAATGCTATTTTATCGCCACGCGAACTATAAATTCCAGTATCAATCGCAGCTGTTTGACCATAATTTCTTTGAAGTGATATTAATCTCAGTGATTTAAACCTTGAAGCAATTTCTCTTGTCTTATCCTTTGAACCATCATTAACAAAAATAATCTCATAAGATTCTTGTTGACTACTCATTACATCAAAAATACGCTTATAAAGCTCTGTAACGGTCTTTTCTTCGTTAAAAATGGGTACAATGACTGATATCATAATCGGCTCATTATATAAAAAAAGCGGGGTTTTATCAACCCCGCCTTGTGTTTTTTGGACCAAAATTAAGATGAAACTAATTTCGTTGCACTACTTGACCAGCGATGTCCAGCACTGGCTTCGATCCGTGAAGCAATATATTGCTTGGAATTTGCGTAATCCCATCCCCAATCCCTGAGTTCAACTATTCTTTCTGGAGCCACTGTGGTGTTTTTACACACCGCATGCTTCCAGTTAAATATGTCGGGGTTGAAATTAGAATCAAGATGACCATTTCTGATCGCGTAATCAAACAACTCTGATCCGGGAAACGGAATAGGAATGAAGAATGTGCAATACGGGGCGCCGGCTTCGACGATTCGCTTGCCCATTTCGATACTAGCCATGATTTCAGCTTCCGTTTCGTCCGGAAAACCAATCATCATATTAATCGGCGAAACAATGTTGAGTTCCGCCGCGATTTTTACCAACTCGTAAATGTCGAGTGTAGCGTGATTAAGCTTATTGGTCGCATATTTCTGGAGAATCCGCTGATTGGCAGACTCAACCGGAAACACGATCTGATCAAAACCACAATCACGCAAGAGTGTTAGGTATTCTTTATCAATAACGAGACGACCTGCTTCCTTCTTTTGTAAATGAACCAGATTGACGCCGTTAATCGCACCAATTGAGAACCCCATTTCGCGCATACGGGTGAACA
This sequence comes from Patescibacteria group bacterium, assembly GCA_024654575.1. Classification (GTDB taxonomy): domain Bacteria; phylum Patescibacteriota; class Minisyncoccia; order Phycocordibacterales; family PALSA-1337; genus JANLHG01. The sequence goes on from JANLHG010000019.1 coordinate 15,797, forward strand.
TGTCCATTACCCGAGCTTTGTTGGCCAGAAGACTATCGTCTTCGAAGAAAAGTCTCGAAACGCCTAAATCCTTTAGACGATGAATCTCTTCCATGACTCTGTCCACTGACTTGAGACGTAATGATCCAATACCGCCAGTCTCGTCCCCATGATCCTTCTCCTTAGAAATATGGCAATACCAACACTTAAACGGACAACCCGATGAAGTGTCGATTGGGCCATACCTGCCAGGTTTGATAGAGAGAACGGCATGACTTGAGGCAATTCCATCATAGTGTTTGAACGGTAGCTTCTCCCACGTAGGGAAAGGCAACTCATCCAAGTTTTGATAGACATCGTCCGGGGCAAGACATCTGCGAATGACCTTACCATCCCTCATTGTGATGGTGCCAGAAACTTCAGCGATATCACTACCTTTTATCCACGCTCTTATCATATTGACTATGATTTTCTCTCCTTTAGTCGAGCAAATCGCGTCAACATTCCCTGTTTTCAAGAGTCGTTCGGGTAAACTTCGAGCGTTTACTCCGCCCATGAGTACTAGAATATCACGAGAGACAGCTTTCACTGCTGACGCAATTTCAAGTGCAATATTACTTTGTGGAGTAAAGTTTGAACTCACTCCCACAACACTGTAACTTCCGCGAGCAATATACTCTTGGATGTCTTCCGTCGTCATACCGATACGAACTAGACCATTGGCCTGCTTCACACTTCGGTAAAACGTGTCCTTCAAATTGGCACTTTCAGGCCCAACTGAAGCGTCAAGAATATCAACCTGATATCCCGCATTCTCAAGAGCCCCAGCTAAGTAAAGCGGTCCAAGTGAACCGTCAGGCCGAGGTGTCTCGATGTCCATAAGCTGAGTCGGTGGGTAGATCAGCAATACCTTTGGTTCTTTTTTCATTCAAAGACCTTTTTTCCTTTCTGAAATCATCCTATCATAAAGCATTAAACTTGACGATATCTTCTGCAGTTGAAAGAGAAACATTTGGAATACCAAGTATTGAATAGACATCATTATCTTTTAAGAATTGTCCTAGCATTGAAGTTAAATAATATTCTCCTTTTTTATGAAGCCATGGTTTATATTTAAAAATACTATCATTCACAAGCATTACACTACCAGCAGAAATAAATGGTGGTTTAGAACCCCCTCTTTTTTCCGCAACTTTTATTATTTTTCCTTTTTTATCAATTTTAACAACACCAGTAGGAATAGAATAATTAAAGGAATGACAAACCCAACTATGTGAGTGTTTGAGACAGAGATTTATTTCTTTTTGTGTGGTAAAAGCATCACCGTAGATAATAAAAAAACGCTCTTTATTATTAGAAAAAAGATGTTTAGTTTTCAAAAACGCATCTGCTGTACCTAGTGGTTTTTCTTGTTCAACATAAGTAATAGAATAATGTGGATATTTTTTTTTAAGATGATTTTTTATTTGCTCCCCTTTATGTCCAATAACGATAATAAATTCATTCACTACTTCATGTAATGCATCAATAATATGTTCAATAAAAGGTTTACCTCTAACCAAAACAAGAGGTTTGGGGATTTCATTAGTGAGAGGAGCCATACGGACACCTTTTCCAGCAGCAAGTATTACAGCTTTCATATTGTAATACTACACAAACAACAATAAATATGCAACAATAAACCATATGCCCATAGGTTCATTTTTATCTAATTTTCGTAAAATAAAATTAAGCACTGCTGACGAAAAAGAGTACGATATGATTATCAGTCCAATTGTAAAGATTGGGCTTATGATTGTCGGTATTCCCCATATCGGACTAAGAATGAGAGTACGAATTATCTCTCAAATTGTTAAAAAAATGCCCAAAAATGCCTCTGTTTTGGATGCAGGATGTGGTTATGGCATATTATCTTTTGAATTAGCAAAATACGGTTTACCTATTGAATCTATAGATTTTGACCCTGATAGAATTAAACAAGTGACTGATATGACTAGAGATTTTCCAAAATTAGGTAGATTCATAAAACCACAAATTGGATCAGTTTTAGAAATGAAATATCCAGATGATAGATTTAATATTTCTATATGTTCAGAAGTAATTGAACACCTAAAACAAGATTTTCAAGCTGTAAAAGAATTAGCTAGAGTTACTAAAAAAAATGGTTTAGTTATTATTTCTGTACCAACCGATTCAGTCCGTAACGCAGTAGAATTTCGTCGTTTAGGACACGAACGACCAGGTTATAGCCGAAAAATGCTTGAAAATCTAGCGACTGAAAATAATATAAAATTAATAAAATATATTCCTTACGAATTCACTATTGGTCGGATAATGGCACGCCTTAATCTATCATTAAAATACCCTTCGTTAATAGCTCTTTCCTTTTATTTATTCTACCTTATTTCTTTTTTGGATTTTTTAATTCCTATAGGAGAAGCTAATGCTAGTGTCGCTGTATTTAGAAAAAACTAATTTAATTTATATACAATAAAATCCTCATTTTCGTAAACTTTTATAGAACGTGGAAGTGTATCTGGTCTGAAAGGTGAATCAAATTCTTTATCTTTAACGGCATAACTAACATTGTATTTTTTTAATTCAAAAGAAATATTATTTTTAATATCATTACTATACCAATTATATAAATCAGTAAAATACGCCTCACCCTTGAAAGAAACATTATCTGTTAACTCGCCACAATTTATACCCCAAAAATCAAATTTCAAAATTTTACATAAAGTTACTTTTCGGTTGTATGTCTTATACTGATGTACGGCATTCCCCACTCCAGCAAAATCTCTATACCGTTCTTTTATATCTTCTAAACTTAAATCATTAAAATAACTATAAACTAGATATCTTTCTTCCAGTTCTTTATCGGATAAAAGATGTAGATGACTAGTACCGGGAGTAAATAAAAGATAATGTTTAGTCATAATCGGTACATAACGAATAAGATAAGTGGAATCAGTCCAAACTACCGATTGTTCATTAACATTTTTTTCAAGCCAATTTAAAGGCGGAGCATATCTTTGAAGAATTAAACTCTGAGATTTTAATTCGTCTGTTACAGAAAAATAAATAAAATAATTATTAAAATATTTTACTGCTCCAAACAACGATACTAAAAACAGTATCAATAAAACAAATTTATATTTTTTAGATAAATTATAAAAATTTTCTTTATATTTATAAATATAAAATAATATCGTACCAAGAGAACCAATGAACCATACTATAATAAAACGCTCTATATGTTGTGAATTTTCTAATTCTTTACCAGTTATGAGATTACTAGTGGAAGCAACAAGCATCGCTAAACCAGAAGCAACTACTAAAAAATAAGCATTATTGAATAAAACATCATTTATTTTTTTTATTTGTCGTTTTATTATGTACCAGAAAAACATTATCACCAAAACCCAAAAACCTGAATAAAAAACGTTTGATGCAAGTAAATGAGTATTTACCAATCCTATGCGTTGCATGGATTCCCAATAAAATGGATTTTCTACTTGTTTTATACCGTATATAAATACTGGTGATGCTAACAATAATGAAGAAAATATAATCAAACAAAGACGTTTTGCTTCTACTTTATGACCAATCACAAAAAATGCAATAACACTTATAAATAAAACTACTGATGTTATTTGCCAAAGATAGGTATAAATATAAAAAGAAAAAGTTGTTGCCAAAATTAGAGTGAATGCACTTTTATGAACTTTAGATTTATTGAGCCAATAAGCAAAAGCGAAAAGGAAAAAAGCAAAAAATGGAAAAACAATCTGCATTGACACAGCTCGCATCATAAGAGAATAAACAGAGAAATAAACCAACACTGAGACAACAGAACTGATTTCTTTAGTTAATCCTAATTGTTTTAGAAAAAGAAACAAAAATAGAACAAATATAATAGACCAAAATATCATATCAAAAACAACTGTTTGAGTGAAAGATAATCCCACAAAAAGAGGAGCGACAGCTACCCAATCTGCAACAAAAAATGCTGGAGCTAATTCTTTATTATGCTCAAGTAAAAAAGGATTACCAATGAATGGATTATCGTCTTTAACCTCGTGCATTCTAGAGTAATAATAAACACTATCATTATAACCAGGTGTCACACCTTGCCATGCTGTATTGACACTTAAATAAACTTCTAAAATAGGAAACAGTAACGCAATAAGAAATATAACTAAAGAAAGATATGGTATTATTTTTTTCATTTTTTTATAGCAATAATAAATATATTATCACGAGTATTAATTGATATTGAAATTTTTGAAAACATCTTCTTACTGAAAAAAAAGGAGAATTTTTTCCATAACCATAATTTTTGCCACATATACAACATTTTAAAAATATACTGAGGAGTAAAATGTTTACCAATTTTAGTTTTTTTAATTACTTTAAAACCTTTTTTTTCAAGCAAAGTAGAAAGGTTGGAAGAATTAAAATAATGAAGATGTTCTGGGGGAACTATAAGATGCCATTTTTTACCAAAAATTTTTGCCATAAAACTTCCGGTATCTGGAGTATTTATAGCAAGAACTCCTCCTTTTTTCAAAATTCTTGACGCTATTTGTATTTCAGAAATCGGATCAGGAAAATGTTCTATAACATCAAAAATAGTAACCACATCATATGATTCTGGTGAAAAATTACCAGAAGAAAGTGTGCCCGTTTTTACATCTAAACCTTTGTTTCTGGCTTTATTTGCGGCAAAATCAGATAATTCCACCCCTTCAACGACCCAACCTCTATTCTTTGCTATCTTAATAAAGAAACCCGTTGCCGCGCCAATATCAAGCAGTTTACCTTTATTAGGAATTATTTTTTCAATAATTTTTAAGTATTTTATAAAAGTGGAAATCATCGGCTCCTTATCAGAATCATAATCTATATAACCAAAAGTTTTTTTAGCTCCGTGAAAATAATCATCAGAGTATATTGATGATGTATCTGTTTTTATCGGATAAACAAATTTAAATTTACAATTATTACAACAAAAAATATCGCAATTATTCTTGCTCGTAAAAAAAGATATGTTGTTAGAATTACAGATTACACAAATCATATTATTTTTTAAATCTCATTCTCCATGGCGCTATAATTCCTTCAGCGATAATATGACTAGATAACTTTGATTCACCCTGCCGTCTATTTTTAAATATAATAGGCACTTCTTTAAATCTAGATCCCTTTTTCCACAAAGTATATTTCAACTCCATCATAAAAGCGTAACCTGACACATCAAAATCTTTAGCGTTTATTTCATCAAGTAATTCCTTGCGGATTAACATAAAACCAGCCGTAGAATCTTTAACTGACATACCTGTAATAAATCTACAATATAAATTACCAAACTTGCTTAAAACTCTCCTCCATAATTCCCAACCTTCCGTACCAGAGTTTTCGCCACCAATGTACCTAGAACCAACCACAACATCATAATTTGGAGCCATTTTAAACATTTCGGGCAGATAAGAAGGACTATGAGAAAAATCAGCATCCATAACCACCACGTAATCAATATCTGGATCCTTCGATAATTCACTAAAAGCATTTAAATAGGCCTTACCTAAACCCTCTTTACCAGCACGGGAAAGAAGCGATACATTTTTATGTTCAATCATAATATTCTTAACTTCCAAAGCAGTACCGTCTGGAGAATTATCATCAATCACTAAAATATGAACATCTGGTACATATTTAAAAATATCTTTTATAAGAGGTCTGATATTCTCTTTTTCATTATATGTCGGAACAATGATTACATTTTTCATAAGACCATTTTATCATATATTTTTTTAGCTCTTTTGTCCCATGTGTATTTTTTTACATCTTCAAAAGCTTGCTTAGACAATTTATCCGCAAGTAACGGATTATCAATTAAATTCTTTATAACTTCAACAAAAGATTTTTCATCATCTGATTTTACAAATATACAATTTTTTTCTGAAAGAATTTCCCTAAAAGAAGGTAAATCAGAAGCAACAATAGGCTTTCCACTGGCCATATATTCAAACATTTTAAGCGGTGATGTGTAATATTTTGAAATATCTTCTTTTGGATTTCCTGTAAGCATTAAAATATCAGCTGATTTTAACCATAAAGGAATCTTTAGATAAGGTTGAAAACCTGCAAAAAATTCCTTGCTGTTATTTTCTCCTTTTATATTACCAACAAAGACTACATAACAATTTTCTGATAAATATTGACTTATGTTTCTTAAAACTGATAAACCTTTCCATTGAATATCAGAACCTGAATACATAACGATAGTTTTATCAATAGGTAAACTAAGCTTTTTTCTGGCTTCCTCTTTAGTAATAGAAATATTAAATGCTTCTAAAGGAACTCCATCTGGAGCTACCAAAATCTTTGCTTCTGAAATTCCAGATTCTATTAATTTATTTTTTAAAATATTTGTAATAACTACTAATTTTTTAGCTTTTCGCCATATTTTAATATACTTTTTACTAACAACTTTAGGTAAATTATGGAGCTCAAGCACAAATGAATTAAAAAATAGAGACGACAATAACTCTCGTGTGTATAGCACATCTACATTTTTAAAAAAAAGATAAAACTTAGCTAAAACAAAAAAACTTACTAATCTCAACCAATAAACAATAGCCTTATCACTACCTTTTCCAATATCAATACAAGGAATCTTTGTAATTTTAAAATTTTTTTGCACACCATAATAGACATAGGGGTCTTCATCAATTCCTGTATAACGATTTGGTACAACAAGTTCAACATCAAAACCTATAGACGCAAAAGCTTCACACATTTTCACCACCTGAATGGAGTGAGCCCATCCAATCGGAACGCCGATATTTGCTAAATAAACAAGTTTCATAAATTATTTTTTACTATATGTTTTCTCAACCATATCTAATCCTTTTTCTTCTTCGGCAATATTACTTTTCTCGGTTTTAAAAATATATCCTCGCTCACCTTCCAAGCAATATTTGCTCATACGATAAAAAGGAGAAAGTGATTTTACTTTGCTCAAAAGATTATTTTTTATAATTAAATCACGAAGTGGTTTATCGTTTTGATTCCAATTACCCAATTCTGTCATATCTATTGTGGTAGTAAATTGACCTTCTCGTGTAAGTGTCGTTCTAGATAAATCAAAAGAACCTCCAAGTTTATTCATCATTTCTCTAGTAAAAAATTCAAAAGACCCACGAAGACCAAAAGGTTTAGATAACCTAAGCCACTGACGCAATCTTCTTTGAGCATTACCTGTTGAGTTTGTTAAAATGAGCCAATCTTCTTGAGGTAAAATATCTTCAAACATTTTATCAGTCAAAATAAAATTGTCATCGTGAGTAATAAGTAATTTGTCATATTGTTTATAATCATTTTTTTCTAACCATTGATTAGTATTTCCAAAATCACCCATAGTATTCGGCTCTAGTATATATTTCCAGCCCAACATTTCCATATCAGCAACAGTAGCAACTTTGCGATACATGATGCGGTCATAAAGTTCACGACGAGTATAACCTAAATTAGCAAGAGTTTCTTTTTTTTCTTCAATAGCGTATGAAGGGTCCCTGTGAGAAACAACGAACATATCTACTTCCCACCCATTAGGAATCTTCTGTTTGGCAATTTGTTCAAAAAAATGTATAGGGAAATGCCATCCCCCTGCTATCACTGCAAGTTTTTTCATATTTTTTCGTATTGCTTAATTAAATCGCAAATTCTTTCGGCATCAGCAAAACTAACCTTATGATGTAAAGGTAGAAGCATATAATGATTTTCTATTTCATCCATTTTTTTCAATACCTGTCTTCCGCCAAATAGAGTATACTGGTCATTTCTATAATGATGCACCCCAGTTTCAACACCCTTCTCTTTCAAAAATTTCATAAGTCCTTTTCTATCTTTAACCAACATTGAACAAAACCAGACACCTGCAATAGCACCATGTTTTTTATAGATTTTCATTAAAGCTTTTCTGTGAGCAATTATTTTATCAATCACAGCGAGATTACCTAAACCAATTGCCGCACTTACATCATTCATATGATATTTATATCCTGCTTCTAAAAGATCTGTATCACCCATCTTTTGTTTCTGATCTCTATCATATCCAAACCACCGCAATCTCTTACCTTTATTATGCAATTCTTCATTTTTACAAATAAGTATCCCACCGTCACCACTAGTTAAAGTTTTAATCGCCTGAAGAGAGACACAAGTAAAATCTGCTTTACCCCAATATTCAGAACCTACAACCTGTGCGGCATCTTCTATTAAAATAATATTTCTTTCTTTAGTAATCTGAATAAGTTCTTCTAAACCGCGATTATTTCCCCCATAATGAACAAACACAATAGCTTTTGTATTCAGAGTAATTTTTCTTTTAACATCTTCAATATCAACATTTAAATCATAATCCGTATCGGCAAAAATAATTTTCGCTTTACGTCTAATAAGTGGAATATTCGTAGCTGTACAAGTGAGAACTGGAGTAATCACTTCATCACCCTCTTTAATACCAGCAAGTTCATAGGCAAGTTCAAGAGCAGATGTACCAGAATTCACCGCAAGTACTCGTTCAAATCCAAATTTACTAGCAAACTCCTGTTCAAACTTTTTCACTTGTGGACCCTCGGCGAGTTGCCCACAACGAAGTACGCGAATAGTATTCCATATCGCTCGCCAACTAACATACGGTGTAAATAATTTTATTTTTCGCATAAATATTCTTTTAATCCTTCTTCAAAAGTATAAATAGGTTTCCACCCAAGTTCCATAATTCTTGTGTTATCCATTTGGTATTTCATATCCATACCGGGACGATTGTTTGGATGAGTAATGGCTTTTTTCCCAGTAACACTCTCAGCTTTTTCAATCAATTGATGAACTGTCAAACCATCATTCAAAGTAACATTATAAGTTTGATTACCTTTTTCTAAAATTAGTTCCATCGCTGGTGGAATATTTTTTACATAAATATATTCTCTATACCCAGTTCCTTCATTATGAAGCGGTATTGAATATCCATTTTCAATAGATTCTTTAATAGCTGGCATTATTTTTCTTTTATCCTGCCTTGGTCCAAATACATTACAAAATCTAGTTTCCGCTGTTTTATTTTTTAACTGTTCATATGTATTATCATAAGTAATACGCAATAAAGACCCTACTGCTTTTGAACAAGAATATGGATTTTTGGGAAAAATCATATCATCTTCTTTTTTCTTATATTCACATTCTCCATAAACTTCATCTGTTGAAACATAAATAAATTTTTTTAAATTGGGTAAATGTCTACAAGCTTCAAAAATATGAACATTACCTAATATATTTTTCTTTAATGTCCGATATGATTCACGGATAGAATAATCTACATCACTTATGGCGGCGGCATGAATTACATAATCAGGATTTTCATCCATTATTACGTCAATAATTTCTGGATCAGCTATATGCATATCAATATACTTAAAAGAATCATCTATAATCTCTGGATGACTACCAACTGATTTATTATCAATAACCGTAACCTCATATCCTTTTTTAACGAAATATTCAGTAACGTGGGAAAAAATAAAGCCTAATCCCCCAGTTATAACTATTTTACCTTTATTCATATTTAGCTATTATATCACTTTTTAAAGTTTAATCATCTCGTCTTTTTTTATTGTCTCTTTAAGTATAAAAGCTATACTGTCAGCAACATACATTCCTCGAATGTTATCATAAAATGACGGTTTTATCTGTAATGGTTTTATCTTATTTTTTACCTTATTAAACAACGAAGCTCGTGGACTTTGAATTGCCCATAAATGAATTCCATCTATTATTTTCTTAATCAGACTTATAGCAGTATAAGAACGTCCTCTTTTACCACCAAATTCATACCAATAAGAAGTATGTAAATCTTCTATCACATAGATACCACCTTCTTTTAATAAAGGGAAAAGGGTTTTGAAAGTTATAATTTGTTGCTTCATAGTATGACCACCATCATCAATTACGATATCAAATGGTCCTTCATTTTTTTCCACCATCTTCAAAAAATCACCATCTTCCTGACTTCCAATATATATTTTTACATTTTCGCCTTCATATTGTTTGCAAGATTCATCAATATCAATACCGATAATTTTGGCTTGTGGAAAAAATTCTTTCCATGTATACAGCGACCCACCACCTTGTATTCCTATTTCAAGTAACCGTAATTGACGATTTTTATATTTTTCAAACATCAAATCATACTCGCCAAAATAATTAGCTAATTTACGAATTCTTCCTTTCTTTTTTTGTTTTACAGCATCAATCAGTTTCATAGATGTAATCAATTATATACCAAAAAGAATAAGAGAAGAGAATAAGAATAAAAGGTAGAGCCTGAATAGCATAACGAGCATTACCCGCAGGACCAGCGAGAAGCATCAAATAAACAGGTATCAGTAAAAACACCCAGCTATTCAAATTTCTTCTATTCTTCCAAAACCCAAACAACGCCAATGAATAAACAAAAAGCATAAATATCCTCTCGACCATTTTCCACCAATCTTTAGTAATATTGTTAAAAAATAATTTCCATTCTTTATTAACCAAATAATATATAGCTCCAGGTTCAAAAGCGGTTCGTTTGTTCATAGAAGAACGGTATGTATTTAAAACCTCTTGTGTTGGAGAAGAAAATAAAAAAGGAATAGACGACTCCGTATGATAAATAAGATACGAAAATGGATGAGCTAATATAACTTTTTGAGCAACATCTGAAATCTGTTTAGAATATCTTAAATTTTTCCATTCTTCTTGAGGTATTCTTATCTCCTTTTCTAAAATCATTCTTTCATCAACAACACTAGTGTGATTGATGTGAGACAAAAATAAAGGAACTGCATAATAAGCTAAATTAATGGCTTTAAATGAAGTGAAATCAGCTACTCCAGTTAATTTATAATTTCTTGCAATCCACGGTAAAACGATCATAAAAATAATAAAAATCATCACGACCACTGATTTTAATTTGTCCCTGATAGAAAGTTTTGAAATCAAAAGTGGAGCTAAAAAAATAGGTAAAGCAAACACCCCCATAGGTCTAACATATATAGCTAGACCAAACAACAAAGAAGCCATGACAATTCTATTAGAAGAAACAATCAAATAAAAACCTAGCAAAAAAAGAAACAAAAATAGAATGTCAGTAAGAATGACAAGCGATAAATAAACTACGACTGGATTAAGTAAAAAAATTATCGCAGACACTTCTCCAACCTTTTTTGAGAAAAATAATTCACCGAGTTTTTTTATTAAAATTGATATTAAAAATACTAAAATAATTTGAATGAAAGTAATAGTAAAATACCCTCCAAATGGCCTAAAAACAGCCAAGAATGAGGGGTACCCCGGGGCCCTTAATGTTTCTACTTTTCCATCAAGAACAAAACCGTTACCTGAGATTATAGATTCCGATAAACTAGCATATTCTTGGCTATCTTCTCTTAAAACAGGCAATATTGGGCTAATTCCTTGTTCTTTTTGAATAGTTGAAAGATATACGGTAAATATCCATAATGAAAAATAAATGGCAAAAATTGAGAAAAATAGTATTTTAAATAATTTAGACCAATTTTTGATTTCTTTCATATAAATTTTATTTTACGAGCGGCAAAAATTGTCATCTTTAATAAAAGCCAACCATGTTTCCATCTACTTATATTTGTCACTCCATATTTTCTTTCTTTATAATGTACCGGCATATCAATAATTTTTAAATTTTGTTTTACTGCACCAAGAAGTAAATCAAAATCACCAAAAGGATCAAAATCACCAAAAAATGCTCTGTTTTTTTTAATATTTTCATAATCTTTTTTCCATAAAACTTTTGTGCCACAAAGAGTATCTTTTATTGGTTGACCAAATATGGAACTAAAAGCAAATGAAAAAAATTTGTTTCCAAAAATATTCAAAATTCTCATTGACTCTTTTTCCATAGGGTATATCAATCTAGAACCATTTATAAAATCAGCTTTATTTGTACTTATGGCTTCATAAAACTTCGATACCTCTTCAACAGGTACCGTCATGTCTGCGTCATAAATAGCTAAAATATCTCCTTGTGCCATATCAAAACCTTTTCTAACCGCATCTCCTTTACCTTTTCCATCTTGAACCGCATATTTTATTTTTCCACTAGTAGCATATTTTTTTATTTCTTCTAAAGTATTATCCGTAGAGTGTCCTTCTATAAATATAATCTCTGTAAATGACCCGAGTTTTGGCAATTCTTTTACTATCTTTTTGATAGTACCGGCTTCATTTCTAGCTGGCACAATTATAGATATAGAAGGTGATTTTAAATTTAATAAACTTACTTTTTTTCTGAATACTAAATAATGAAAAATTCCTAACCTTGAAAAAGGAAAAATGTTAGAAACAAATCTATTTAAAAAAGCCGATATTACTGGAATATATTTAGGCATTAGCATTTTGGTTCCAGATTTCACCGCTTCCAATCCAGCTAAATAAGCAAAATTTATAATGTCTTGTTTAGAAAGCCAATTTTGGTCGGACATTGGTCTTCTTAATCTCAATTTTGATGCTAAAGCTAAAATTGGTTCCCATAAGGCATTGTACTGAGTGATCACCACACGTCCGTCGTCAACTATAATATCTGAAACCTTTTCAAAAAATCTTTGCACATCAGCAACACCACCAAGAACATCAGACGCAACAACATAGTCAAAATTATTACTTATGTGCTTAAAATTTAAGTCATTAGATTTAACCTCAAAAATTTTCTTATCTTGTGATACAACAAAATCAACAAACAAACGTATGTATTTATGATAATACCAATTCTTTTTTATCCAATAATCTTTGTTCACTAGTTAAATATGTTTTTATCACCATTTTTACAATCAAAAATATAACCTCTTATATTTTTATCCTGTGATTGAAATACTGTCTTACATGATTGTAAATATCTCCAATAAATAGATGTTGGGTCAATTAACGGAAAGCCCACCACCGAATAATACCCTGAATACCCAGTAAATTTACCGACATTACTTTGAGCAAACATTGGTGCAACATAAAATCTTCTAGCGTATTTTTTGGAATCATTTAATTCATAACCAGCAATATCGTAATATGTTACAACTTTATCAATTTCTGAATTACCAACAACCTCGTTTGTCACAGCAAAAGCTATTTTATTAACACTACCATATATTTTCCCGAACAAAAATTCTTCATTTAATACCAAGTTATAAGCCAAAGATGAAAGTAGAAAAACAACTAAAACAATCTTTTTATGTGATTCTTTTTTAATTAACCTGTATGTCAAAATACTTCCCAAAGAAATCATAAAAGCTACTACTACATAAGACACTAGCATATAAAAACCTATTGGTCCTGAACCACCAGTAATCGGAATAAGAAAATCAAAATCAAGTGATTTAAGTTTTTCTATATAAGAACTTTTTGGGTAAAGAGGTAATATCGCATAACTATATAAAAATGGAATAAAAGTAATTATTACAAAGAAAGAAACTACTCCATAGAATCTAAATGACAAATCCTTAATTCTTATTCTCCATTTTTCTGCTAAAATCGAACCAGCTATTATAGATGACGGGATAATCAAGAACATCATATATCTTTCTATAGTTCTATTTGTAAAATCAAAAATGACGAAATAGAAAAGTACATTATACAAAAGAAAAATAATCCAAAAACGATAACGCCGAATATATTCACGAGATGAAAAAACTAAAATATAAAGACCGAGTAAAAGTGGTGAAGCTAATACTAAAGATTTTGTGCCTAAAAATAACACTTGAAAATAATCTCTTGAAGAAAAATTTAGAAAACCAAATTTTGTAACATTTTGAATAAAACGAACAGCGTGTTCAATATTTAAAACATACTTCATGATCAACACGATAATCGCCAAAATAGCTATTATACCTACAAAAATTCCAGTCGAAATTAACACTAATTTCTTGCTTGGTTTTTTTCTAATACAATATTCTGTAATTAATGCACCTAAAACAAGTGCAAAAGAAAGTTTAATAAGAAAACCAAAAATAATTGAAATTATAAAAGCAATAATCCATAATCGTTGCTTTTTATTTCTTATGTTAGAAAAATCTATCCTATAAAAACAATAAATAGCGATCACACTAGCTAAAGGTAAAAGTGCGCCATCAATATCAACCTGAGTACTAGCAATAAAATTGTAAGTACTTATAAATAATATACCGACTGTCCACCAAGCCGCTTTTTTACCATAAAGTTTTGATGCAAGAAAAAATACACCCAGTAATAATAATGAACTAACAGCGATAGGTAAAAGTCGCAAATGGTCATATCCAGAAACAACACCTACAATATGATATAAAAGTCCTACAAGTGGAGGGTGATCACTTTCATAATTCAAACCGTAAGATGGGTCAACTATCATCACCCATTTATATTCATCTTGATGATACATTTGACCAAAAGCCAAAAAACGAGATAGAAAAAATATCAAGACAATCGCAATAATAAGCCAATTTTTTCGTAATTTCTCTTTCATTATCACTATTCTACAACATTCCGTATACTCCGCGCAATAAATCAATATCTTTGTTACTTTTCTTCAAAAGTTCTATATTTTTCTTTTCAAGACTTTTAAGGATAGAAAGACCTAGTGGATCATTCATTTTGTCCTCATAAATATTTGTAAAAGCTGAAAAATCTTTTATAAAACAATGCCCCCCTGCTCCACGACCACTTTTATGAACTGGATCCATATGAAAATTGCCTATACGTGGATCTGCAGACATAGAATCACGAATAACTTTCCAATCACAATCAAATTTTTGTGAAAAATCATATAATAAATTCATAAACAATACTTTTGTATAACCAAGACAATTGCCACCATATTTTATAATTTCAGCTTCACGCGAAGTACAAATACAAGAGTAAGGAGATTTTGGTAATATTTTAATTATATCTTTTGCTTTCTTATTATATAATTTATTAGAAATAGGAATACCTATAATATTTCGTTTTGGGTGTTCTGCATCATAACTTGCCGTCACTTCATCGAGAAACTCCGGAGAATGAAATACAAAAATATCTGGATTATTTTTCTGTAATAATTCAGTCATTCCAGGTAAAATAGTTGACTTAATAAAGGCTATTTTACCCTTTCCGACGAGTTTTATTACTTTTTTAACAATACTACTATCAAAACCCTTAGGTGTAGTGGGAGTAGGAACGGCTATAAATACAACGTCACATTTTTTTATTTTATCCTTATTTATTAAATATTCTGGTTCCATCGCATAACGAACAACAGAAAAACCACGTTTTTCAAAATCGTCTGCATAACTTTTTCCTATAAAACCTTGTCCGATAAATCCAATTTTTTTCATAAAGATATTTTTTTCCGCATTTTGTAAATATTCTTTAGATTTCTTAAAACTTCAGACCAAACGGAAACCTTGCTGGCACGAAGTTCGTCCCGAACTTCGTGCCAAGTTACAGGCACTTCCAAAACTTTATAACCTCCGCGACAAGCCATAATCATCAACTCAGTATCCCAAAACCAACCATTATCTATTGTTTGAGGAATAAGTTCATGAACCATTTTCTTGCTCATGGCCTTAAAACCACACTGAGCATCTTTAAAATTTACTCCCAAAACAACTTGCAATAGTATATTATAAACTTTGGAAAGCAACTTACGTTTGAAACTGCGTTTAGCATTAGCAAACTTAATATATCTAGAACCAGTAACTAAATCATAACCTTCAACAATTTTAGAAATAATAAAAGAAAAATCTTTCAAATCCGTTGCTAAATCAGCATCCATATAAGTATAAACATCAAAATCTGGCTTGCGTGCCCAGGCTTTTCTCATAGCAATTCCCCTACCTGGCTCTGGAATTTGATCAATTAAAATAAATGGATATTTTTGTTTCAGACTTTGTGCAATATCCCAAGTTTTATCATCTGAATTATTATCTACTATTAAAATATTCCAAGAAAAAGAAGTGAGATTATTTTTAGCATATTCAATAATAGTAAATACATTCTTCTCCAGAACTATTTCTTCATTATGGCAAGGTATAGTTATAAGTAATTTAATCATACTATTGAAAATAATTTTTTAGCTAAAATAGATAAACTATGGTTATCAACGACAATCTCACGGAGATACCTACCAATATCTAAACTTTTTTCAGGAGATAAATTAATCGCTGATTTTATTTTTAAAGCCAAATCATCAGAATTCCCCTCTTCAAAAACTAATATATCACGATATTCTTCTTTTATTATATTTTTAAAACCTTCGTTACTTGCAACCACAATTCTTTCACAAGCCATGGCTTCAAATATCGTCTTATCAAAACTTCCACTTTTAGTCATATTAACAAAAATAGCATTATGATTGTACACAACAACACTATCCTTATTTGCTATCGCTTTTTCAAAATTAATATCTTGAGAATTATTTTTTAAATTTTCATAATAATCATTATCTTTTTCAAGTACATTACCAACAAAAGTTGTATTTATCTTTAGTCCTCCCCTGTTAAGCTGATTCACCGCTTCAACGAGTAAATGAGTATTTTTAATCGGTGAAATACGTCCCAAAGAAAGTATGGAGTTCCTATCGCACTGTTCATTATTATTTTTAAAAAGAGTAGTATCAATTCCAACAGGCATTTGAATAGCTTTTTTAATTTTAGAAAAATAAGATTGAGGTGAAGTATATAAAAGAACATCTGCAAATAAAGACGCTTTGAGAGCAAAAATATCAGCTAACGGATGATTATACCAAAATAAAATCTTTTTTCTAAGAATTTTCCACAATAAAAAACCCAACAAAACATACTCCTTATTCATATGAACAAAAACTACATCATATTCACTTCTTTCTTTCCAAATAATTTTTAAAAAATTTATTACATATCTAGAACGAGAAACTTTTTCTTCTTTGCCCAAAGAAAAAACCTTGATATTTTGTGGTAAATCATACTCTCCTTTACCCAAACAAATAACCGTAATTTTTGAAAAATATTTAGAAAACTCTTTCAACCATCCATGAAAAAAACCCAAAACATCATCATTCATGTCAACTTTCTGTGTCATGATTAATATTTTCATATTTTATCGTATTTAAAAATTAGTTTTTTAGAAATAAAAAAAGAACAACATGCTACCAAACCTCCGGCAAAAATCTGTGATAAAAGAACAAATAAATGAAAATAATCAACAAAAATATACATCAGTAGAGTATTCAAACTCAAACCAAAAAGAGAGGACCCCAGATACATAACAACTTGTTTATGTATATTTTCTTTAGAAAGATTTTTGAATGTCCAAAATTTTTGTAAAATGAAACTAACAAAAAATGCTACTATGAAAGCCATTATTGAAGCATAAATATAATGAATATCAAAAACAGTATTAAAAATATACAATAAAACTAAATCAACAAAAGCCGCTGTTCCTCCAGAAATAATGTATCTAAATAATAAATGTTTTGTTAATTTATGTACAATAGTCATAATTTTACCCTTTTTAAAATCTAAACATCGTTCCCAACTTTCTTTATAAAGACTAAGTGTTTTCTCTTTCGATGGAAGTGACAATACTTTTGACCTAATAGCAGTCCCGAATTTTCTTCTCAAGTCTTCATCTTCTATAATTCTTTTCATATTTCTAATCAAAGATTTTTTATCTTCAACTGGAATAACTATTCCATTTTCTCCGTTTATCACAACCTCTCCAGCACAACCGACATCAGTCATAATAATAGGTAAACCGTAAGCCCCAGCTTCAATAATTACCAATCCCCAACCTTCACTTTTAGAGGTTAATAAAAAAGCATCTGCACTAGAGTAATAATGACTTAAATCATCTTGATTTCCAAAAAACTTAACTTTTTCATTAAATTCAAATCTATCTTTTTCTGGACCATCACCTACAACCCACAACTCACTATCTGGAAATTCATTCACAATTTCTTTGAAAGCTTTAATCTGCATTCCAATATTTTTTACTGGTACTAATCTACCAACAGTCAAAAAAATAAATTTTCTATTTATTTCATATTTTAATTTTGGACTTATAGCAGAAATGTCTGTGTAGATTGAAACTGTTGTGATTTTTCTTTCAGCAATTCCCATATTTTTAATCCTTTCCCTCAATCTATTACTAACCACCCGAATACTATCAGCATTTTGCAACACAAAATAAGCGATTATTTTTCTAATACCTCTATACTTTTCAAAACCATGAACCTGTATTTCTATACCAACAGAATATTTTTTCGCCAAATATACACCCAACAAAGCTAAATAATAAGTATCTTGAACGGAAATAACATTAAAATTATTTTTAGTAATTTCTTCCTTAGCTTCTTTGTATATTTTCCAAAATGCCAAAAATTTATTTTTATTTTTCGGATAAATAATTTTATAAAATTCTACCAAATGAGAATACTCTTTGACTCTAAAAGAAACTGCACTATTTTGGTCAGCCAGATTTCTATCGAGACCCAAAGAAAGAATTTTAAGATTGTTCATAAATTTTTATTATTTCTCTACCAATCTCTTCCCAAGAATGAGTAAAATTAAATGTTTCTATTTTCTTTTTTTGTTCTTCGTAGTTTTTATTATCTGAAAGCCAGATGATTTTTTGAGTAATATCATCAATATTTTCTGGATCAACAAACACTGCAATATCTTTCAATTTATCATAAAGCCCACATTCCATCGTTAAAATAAAAGGTTTATTACATCTTATAGCATCAAGTATTGTATTTGGACTAATATCACTTAAAGAAGCCAAAATAACTGCATAAGAATTTTGTACTTTTTCTATAAATCTATTGTGAGATGTTGTTGTAAAATCATAAATAAGTTGTGAATTAATAACTTTTGCTTTTTCAAAAGCCATTTTTACTCTATCACTATTTTTTCCTTTCAATGAACGACCTCCAGCAATAAAATTCTTTTCTTTTGGTTCATATGAAAAAAGTTTTTCACCATAATAATTTTCAACTATCCGTGTTTTTGTTATATCAATCTGATATGCAGGCACAAAAATATCCCTCTGCCATGCTGTACTAAATATCAATATATCAACATTACATAATATCCATTTTATAAATTTAAAAATAATTTTTTCTTTGATATTCCATTTTTCTCTTGAAAGGGAGTAAAAATATTTCAAAAGAATTAAATCGCCTGTTCGTTCAACATATCCTTCCCATAAAAAATCCCCTCCGGTTCGGATAATCATTTTTTTACCCCAAACCTTCACAGCACAAAGTGCAGGCCAAGCTGTACTAAAAGTATCTAAACCAAAAACAAAATCAACATCTTTGAGAGAAAAAAGAGTTCTAAAAAAGAAAAGGGTGTGTCTAATTCCTATCGGTAACCATTTCTCAATCTTATAACTCAGCACCTTAACCTTTTTTCCATCTTTCCGCCATATTTCAGCCAAATTTTTAGCATACTGTGCTGGCCCACCGATATCTGGTGGATATATACCTGTAACAATTAGTATCTTCATAATCATCAAATTGTAGCGTAATTTTCCCTTTTTTGGAAGTAACCCCATAGGTCTTGCCTATGGGGTAATATCAAACACACGATCTTTGATATTTTGAGCAATTAGATTCCAATCATATTTTTCCAGTGCTAATTTTTGAGCGTTTTTAACTATGTAATTACGAGATTCTTCATCTTTCATTAATTTTTCCACTTTTTGAGCTATACTCTTTGGGTTTTTGACCTCGCAAAAAAGTCCAGTTTCGCCATCTTTTATAAAATCAATAATACCTCCGACTGGTGTAGCGATCACTGGAATACCAGCCACCATCGCTTCTATAAAAGAATTACCCATACCTTCCGAAAGAGATGGGCGAATAAAAATATCGGAATAATGTAAGTATTTTGGTAATTCTTTATGCGGAACATATCCTAAAAATTGAACACGTTCATCAAGCGTTAAATCAGAAACTTGAAGTTTTAATTTATTTTCTAATGGACCGCTACCTGCGATTATTAATGTCACATTTTCTGGTAAATATTTTAAAGCGTCAATAATATCTCCAACTGCATTTTTTTCTACTAATCGTGATACTGTAATCAAAATAACATTTTCTGTTTTACGCTCCACACTCCATGTTTCATTTTTTAGGAATTTTTTCACATCTGCTCCATTCGGGATAATTTCAATATCTCCTTGATACCCCATATCTCGTGCGAAATTCGCTAAATAATTTGAAATAGTTTGAATAATTGATGCGTTTTTAAAAACCTTTTTGTATAAAAAGTTTACAAACAAAATTCTCCATCGTTTAGTAATATGTTTAATCGTATCCCCTTCTTGAAGAGTCAAAACAAAAGGTATTCCAGTTCTCCATTTAAAAAATAAAGCTGGGAATCCCATATAGGACATAATAGCCCAAGAAATATCGTATTGTTTTTTACAATTTAAAATACAAGCTTTTCTAAAAGCTAAAAAAATATAAAAAATTTTGTTAAAATAACTTTTGATACCAAATCCGACCCTATAAACATTCACATTCCCCACTTTTTCATAACGTAGAGATGTGGAATCCATTTTGAGAGTAATCATATCAAACTCAAAATCATTACCAAGACGGTCAGTGATTTCCTTTACGGCGATTTCTGCTCCACCCACAAAATTTGGATAATAAGCTAAAGAAAATATTAAAATCTTTTTCATTTTAGAATTTTTTTAAGAACATCCTCAGGGACTTCCTTAAGAACGTCTTTTGGCATTTCATCATCGAGTGGTTTTTTCATAACAGAAAATAGTGCCTTACGTAACTCTTCAACATTTTTTTTAGTTGGTTCTTTTTCTGTATTTATCGTGGAATTACTTTTTAGATTATTTAGTGAAGCAAATTCTTGTTTTACAGGTTCCTGTTTTGGTGGTGATATTGGTTTTGGTGCAGGTACTGGTATTGGCGTAGGCGTTGGTATAGATACTGGTTTTGGTTTTGGCGGAGCCACCGATGGAGTAACTGGCTGATGCCAATCTTTTATTGCCCCTTCAACAAAGTCGCGAGATTTAGAAAATTGAGCTCTAGATTCTTCTACAACATTATCTTTAATTGAAACTTCTGGTTCTTTAATTGGAGGTAAAGTAACAGCAGAAAAAGGTTGGGAACTTATACCATCAATCATTAATTTCAAATAAATTTGAGCAAAACCCAAGTTAACAATATCTTCAGCTGTAAATTGAGGTGCAAATTCTTTCTCTAAAACTTCAGCATCATATGACCCAACTCTAAAAATAATCATCGTTCCCACGTTTCCAAAAACCGCTGCCCTCACTTCTTCTTCCATTTGTTCAATATACTGATGTGCCATAGTCAAATTCAGTTTATATTTTCTTGCTTCAGAAAGAATATCCGCAAATGATTCATTAGCAAATGATTGAAATTCATCCACAAAAAGATAAAAATTAGGTAAAGTTTTAAGAATTTTATCTGGTACATCGGCACGACTCATAGCAGCAAGATAAATTTTTGTAATAAGCATTCCACCCAAAAGATTAGCGTTTGATTCCCCTATTCTTCCTTTAGAAAGATTCACTATAATAATCTTTTTTTCATCCATAATTTTTCTAATATCAAAAGATGATTGTGGTTGTCCAATCATATTTCTTATTAAAGCGTTGGCTGTAAACTGACCTACTTTGTTTTGTATTGCCGGTACTGATTCTGCAGCCATTCTTTCTGTATACTTTGCAAATTCATCTACCCAAAATGATTTAACTGAAGGGTCTTTCACATTTTCCACAACCTTTTTACGATATTCTTTATCAGATAACATTCTATTCACACCCAAAAGAGTAGCATCTGGATATTCTAAAAGAGCTAAAAGAGTATTATTGAGAATATATTCCATTCTAGCGGACCAAGCGTCCTGCCAAATTTTCTTAAAAGTAGACATTAATCCAGATACGACAAGATGTCTTTTATCAGCATCCACATTTTCTAAAACATTAAAAGAAATAGGGTGTTCCAAATCAAACGGTGCAAAATAGAGCACATCTTTTTTACGATTTTCCGGAACATATTCAAGAAGAAGTTCTGCTGTTTTTCCATGTGGGTCAATAAAAGCTAACCCTTCACCATTTTGAATATCTTGCACTGCCATATTTTCAAGCAGAGTAGACTTCCCCATTCCAGTTTTTCCAATAACATAAATATGACGAGTTCTGTCTTTTGATTTTATTCCAAAAGGAATTCGTTTATTACGCGAATCTGTCTCGGCAAAATATGTAATTTTATTTTCATCATCTTGAGGAATAGGCATTTGATATTATTATACCATAATATAAAAAGCCCCCGCATACGAGATACAAGGGCTTCTCTCATCGCGCGATGAGAACTGATGGCTACTGATTAAAAACCGGCCGGCCCATTTCAATGTCTTCTGCGACTTCCTTTGTCATTTGTGACGGAACGCTGGAACATCCAGCTACGCCACCTCCGAATGCTTTCTTCCACTTTTCGTAGGCAAGGCGTACCCGTTTTTTGGGTGCAAGATTAAGAACATTGGCCGACGGTTTATTTGGACTATATTTAGCCATAATAACTGTTATTACAATCCTGCATTTTATAATATTCGGTTAGTGTCATTCGACACAAGCTGAGACCAAATATTGTAACAGCAGGTCTGGATATAAATAATACTCTTTTAAAAAAATTTGTCAACAGTACTTATCCACATAAACAAAAAGGGTCGGTGTCGCAGAAACTTTAGATAAAAATAGTCTCAGCTACTCTTTATCACAAAGCTCTACAAACACCGACCCCACATTAATAATAGCACAAATTACTAATCTTGCAAGGGGGATACGACACTATTTCTATTATCTACATACGATTCGCTTCTTTTAGAAATTTCTTCTGGTTTATTGCGAATATAGATAATTATAAGAGTAACGCCTGTTATAAAAAACAAAAATGTTTTCCAAGAACTCGGAAAACCTAAAAAAGGTAAAATTATTACCCAAATTCCTAATATCAATAATGACTGTTTTCTATGCATGCAATTATTATATCATAGTGTTATACTTCATCCAGATCAAAAGAAAGGAGGAAAAGCTATGAGCAAAAAAATTAACCTTACCGCTTTTAGAAGCGGAACGGTCGAGCTCAAAAGTAAACTACTTCATTGTCGCGGTGGTATAAAATCAATATCCAGTAAAAAAGGTATCGTGCTTATCACTCTATCTTGGTACGAAGAAAAAACAGAACATGGATCGTGGAATAGAAAAAATCGTTCTTTTCTAGAACTAGCGTCCGGTGTTTGGAAAGAATGGTCTTTTGATCAAGTAATGCGTCTTAATATCAAAGAGAGTGAGAATATTTCTGGAGTAATTTTGTTCAAAACTGCACACGATGAAAATGGTTGGCTTAGACCGAATTAACAACCCGTTATGCACAGAACGCATAACGGGTTTTATACAATCACCACAAATTCTCCCCTTACCTTTTCTGGATTATTTTTAAAAAATTCAAGAAGTTCAGTAGGAGTTCCATTTTTAACTTCTTCATGAATTTTTGTCAGTTCCCGGGCTATTGTCACTTTTTTTAAGGGTTTAACCCCTAAAAATTTTTCAAGCGATACTAACGCTTTCAAGATTCTATGTGGTGACTCATAAAAAATCATTGTTCGCTCAGAAACAGCGATTTCTTTAAACAAAGTTTCTCGTCCTTTTTTATGCGGTAAAAATCCAAGAAAAGAAAAGTCGTGAATTGGGACACCTGCAATTG
The DNA here is from genome assembly GCA_024654575.1 of Patescibacteria group bacterium. Taxonomy (GTDB): domain Bacteria; phylum Patescibacteriota; class Minisyncoccia; order Phycocordibacterales; family PALSA-1337; genus JANLHG01. Next base: position 39,600 of record JANLHG010000019.1, read on the forward strand.
AAAGTGCTGTAGTAAGTGCCGATGGTCCCGGCACTGATTCTATTTTAACTTTCGGATTTTTTTTTCTTACTTCTTCAACAAGTAAAGTGCCTGGGTCAGAAATTCCAGGTGTTCCAGCATCAGAAACCATAGCTATTTTTTTATCGTCCTCTAATAATTCAATAATTTTTTCAAAACTAACTCCGCTTCGTTCTTCATTATAAGTTAGTAATTGTTTACCTGTAATTTCATATTTATCAAGTAATCTTTTTGTTACCCTTGTATCCTCACATAAAATAACATCAACCTCTTTAAGCACTCTCAAAGCACGAATGGTTATATCCTCCAAATTTCCTATAGGTGTTCCAATAATATAAAGTGTTGACATATATTTATTTTACTAACGCATCCGCGACTTTATTGGTCTCCCCCGCTCCCATAGTTATTATTACATCATTTTTACCAACTAATTCTAAAGTTTTTTTTATTACATCCTCAAAAGTCTTACCGTAGTAGGCTGACTGTCCATTTTTCTTGATTTCTTCTACAACCATTTCCGAATTAATATTGCCTGGATCTTTTTCTCTAGCTGGAAAAATAGGTAATAAAATAACATCATTTGCTTGTTTAAAACATTTTCCAAATTCAATAAAATGATCTACTGTGCGACTGTATAAATGTGGTTGAAATATAACAACGATTTTTTGAGATGGATATAATTCTCTAACACCTTGGAGTGTTGCCTCAATTTCATGCGGATGATGTCCATAATCATCATAAACAACTGTTTTACTTTTAGTCTTTCCACGATATTCAAAACGACGCCAAGTACCAGAAAACTCAGAGAGTGATTTTAAAGATTTTTCATCTGGAATATTAAGAGCTCTAGCGACTGATAAAGCAGCTTTTGCGTTAGCTATATTATGTCGTCCGGGTATTTTTAATTTAAAATCGACAGGTAATTGTATATCTATAAAATCATCTATCAAAAAACCATCTTTTGGTAATTTCGCTTTAAGTTCCGCAAAAGCACTTTTTATATCATCTAAATCTTTATAATAATCAAGATGGTCAGCATCAATATTGGTAATAACTAAAATATTCGGATTAAGATTTAAAAACGCTCTTTTGTATTCACATGCTTCAACAACGAAAATATTACTTTTACCAGCAATAAAATTTGAATGACTATCGGACATCAAACTTCCCACAATAACTGTTGGGTCTTTCCCTGCATCTATCAATATTTTAGCGATCATAGCAGTTGTTGTAGTTTTCCCGTGTGTACCAGAAACCGCAATGGTATATTTATTTTTTGAAATAACATTTAACGATTCTGGATAAGAAAGTGACGGAATTCCAGATACTCTTATTTTATCCATCAGTTCATGATCATACTGTTCAATAGCAGTAGTATAGATAATAAGTTCTGTCTCTTTTGGAATAAAATTAAAATCTTGACCTATGTCTATTTTAGCTCCTGATTTTTCTAATTCATCAGTAATTCCAGATTTACTCATATCAGACCCTCCAACTTGCGTACCATTTTGCAACATCATTTTAGCCACAGCAGAAATCCCAATTCCACCAATACCAACAAAATAAACTTTTTTAATTTTTGATAAATCTATCTGTATCATATACATTTTAAAAATTCCTCTGACCGCTCTATTTCCGACTGACACCCCAAGGCTGGACTGAATAATAGCACATCACCCTCTCTAGTCATATCCATTCCTTTTTTTACCGCTTCGGTAATATTATCAGCATAATTATGAGAAATATTATTAATACTTAAAATATTTTTATGAAATGTAGATGTGCCTATTCCAGCTATTAAAACCACCCCCGAACAATATTGGTTTATATGAGAAAGTAAAAAACAAACATCAAAATCATTATCATTACCTCCTATAATTAAAACCACATTTTTATTTTGTGCGAGTGTGCGGAGAGCAGACAACGTTGCTAAAGGTGTTCTCGCAAAAGAATCATTGTATATTTCAACTCCTTTTATTGTTTTAACATACTGTAATCTTCCAGAAAGTGGTTTTATTTCTTCAACAGCTTTTTTCATCATTTCTTCTGGTATTTTAAAAATTTCTGCAACACCCATAGCTAGTGCTATATTTTCTCTATTAAAATAACCTTTGAGATGAAAATTCCATTCTCTAGGTAAATCTTCCGCATGTTTAAAAATAACCTTGCTTTTGATACCAAACCGAACAGATTTTTTTACACAAGCAAAAGTATCTTCGCCGATAACAAGAAAATTATTTGATGACTGTCTTTTAATAAGCGAAGTTTGTTCTTGAATATGAGACTTCCCTTTTTTATGATTTTTTTCGTTAAAACTAGAACAAACAATTACATCTATATTTAATCCTAACTCATCAAATTCTTTGATATCTTTTTCTTCAAATTCCATTATGACAATATCCTCACGTTCTATCTTTTTAAGTAATAAATTACAGTTTTTTTCTTCGTTTAATAAAAAAACAGAAATATTGTCATCTTTATCTTGAGGATACAATTCCTTAAGTAATCCGTATGTTATATATGCGACAGTTGTTTTTCCCTCATCACCAATAATTCCAATAATTTTAATTGGTGGAGCTTTTTTAATGAGCAATATTCGCTCTTCATTGTCCATCCATTAATTTTATCACAGTTTACAAAACATCCACCAACACCATATTAGTATCTAACGATTTACCAAATGGTATACCTGCAACAATAACAACACTATCACCTTTTTTAAAAATCTTTTTCGAAAGAAGAACTTCTCTGACAATAGGCATTACTTCATTAAGAGTATTCATTTTTGAGATAAAAACTGGTTTGCAACCATAACTTATTAATAATTGATTAAAAGTTTTTTCTTCTTTTGTAAATGAAAGAATTTGTTGCATTGGTTTATACCGAGAAATCATTCTGGCTGTTCTACCAGTATCAGTAAGTGCGACAATAACTTTTGCCTTTAATTTATGTGCTATGTCTACAGCCTCACTAGTTACCACATCTACAAGCCTATGACTTGAAAATAAATCGTTACTAGATAATTTAGCATCATAAAATCGACTCTTGTATATTTCACTATTTTCTACTTTTTCAGCAATCTGACTCATAACTTTCACTGCTTCAATTGGAAATTCACCAAGAGTAGTTTCTTCAGAAAGCATAACAGCGTCAGTACCATCAAAGATAGCATTGGCAACATCAGACACTTCTGCTCGAGTTGGTGTAGGATTTTTTATCATTGATTCAAGCATTTGTGTAGCGGTCACCACTGGTTTACCTGCTTTAATACATTTATCAATTATCATTTTTTGAGTAACAGGAACATTTTCTTGACCCAATTCAACAGATAAATCCCCTCTAGCTACCATTATCATATCAGTTAGTTCAAGAATAGCATCGAAATTTTCTACAGCTTCCACTGTCTCTATTTTTGCCATAATTCTAGCTTTCGATTTTTTATTTTTAAGAATTTTTCTAAGTTCCTCAACATCACTCGGTCTTCTTACAAAAGAAAAGGCGAATATATCAACATCATTATTTATGCCAAATTCTATATCTTTTTTATCCTTATCAGTTAGAGCGCTAATTTTTATAGACGAATTAGGTAGATTTAAACCTCTTCTTCCTTTAATAAGACCTCCAATTAATATTTTACACTTTATTTCTCTTCCTTTTATTTCAACAACTTCAATTTTTTTCTTTCCATCGTCAATCATAATAATATTACCTACAGAAATTTCTTCATGTAGAGTTGAATAATTAACAGAAACCCTTTTTTCATCTCCGATTATGTCTTCAGTTGTAAGCGTAATATATTCTCCTATTTTCAATTCAACTTTTTCTTGATAAAAATCACCTATTCTAAACTTTGGACCAGATAAATCTTGTAGTGTTGCACACGAAATTCCAGTCTTTTCTATTGCCTTTTTTAAATTATCTACCTTCTCCTGATGTTCAGCAAAATCACCATGAGAAAAATTCATTCTTACTACGTTCATTCCGGCCTCCAAAAGTTTTATGAGTTGTTCTTCACTTTTTGTCGCTGGACCAATCGTACATACTATTTTTGTTTTTTTATCGAAAATCATTTTATTATCAATTAAAAAATGACTTACGTCATTTAATGTGCGCGCACTAGGATTCGAACCTAGGACCCCACCAGTATCAGTGGTGTGCTCTACCAACTGAGCTATGCGCGCAAAACATTTTGTATTAAAAATATAGCAAAGATAAGCTAAAAACACAAAGGCGCGTAGAGAAATATTCTCATGTTTGTCTATCTATATAAAAAGTCAATAGCCACCCGCATTGGGTGGCTATTGAATATCATTCTTTGTTTTGTTCCGTTTCTTTGGCTCGCCGAAACTTTCGCATAGGCGGCTTTTATATTTGTCTTTCCAAAAGTCATAGTGTGTTTTAGGATTCCACCACATCCATCATATGCTCGATCGAGACACACGATATCGACACAATAAGTCTTTATTCCGAAGAATAAAAACATTGTTCAAATTGAAATAATCCACGAGCAGCTTCCGCTACCCGTGCCTTGTTACGACTTACTCCCTGTCATTGAGCTTACCGTAGGCCGATACAAGATCGGATTTCGGGTATTCCCAACTCCCTTGAGTTGACGGGCGGTGAGTACAAGACTTGAGAACGTATTCACCGCAGTATAGCTGACCTGCGATTACTAGCGATTCCAGCTTCAAGAGGTCGAGTTGCAGACCTCTATCCGAACTTAGCCCACTTTTCTAACGATTTGCTCCATCTTTCGATATTGCGTCGTGTTGTACTGGGCATTGTATCACGTGTGTAGCCCAGGGTATCAAAGGGACATGCTGACCTGGCGTCATCCTCGCCTTCCTCCCTCGATCCAATTCACGAATTTCTTCATGAACTAAATCGAGGGCAGTCTCGCCTGACATATATAACAGGCAACGAGGGTTGCGTTCGTTACCCCACTTAAGGGAACAATTCAAACCACGAACTGACGACGGCCATGCATCACCTGCCCAACTGCCTTTCGGCTACTTCTGTTTCCAAAAGTATTCAGTTGGGTTTCAAACCCTGGTAAGGTTCTTCGTTTAACATCGAATTAAACCACATGATCCACCGCTTGTGCAAGTCCCCGTCTATTCCTTTGAGTTTTAGCCTTGCGGCCGTACTACCCAGGCGGTTCATTTAACGCGTTAGCTACGCCACTCAGAG
>JANLHG010000002.1 GCA_024654575.1 Patescibacteria group bacterium
GACATTACTGCGACCCTCAAATTCCATTTCTTCACTTATCTAAAGAAGAAATTGAAAAGATATATAAATAAAAAATACCTTCTGAACTTACAGAAAGTACTTTGTCGGATTATGTTTCGATGTCATTTCTCTTATTCTCCTAAGTCGTTTTGCGTAAAACCCCCTCAAACTTTGCTTTAGAAATAAGGATATGATTTTTATACATTCAAAAACAAAGAAGCGTCAGCAGATGCAAGCTTTGAAGCGCTAGTCTCCGGATGTTTAAGTAAATATGTTGCAACCAGATCATATCCCAATGTATATCCTGTCCAACGCGGAATAATATCGGGTTTTGAACCATAGAACCACAGATTATGATTGTATGTTGGCTTATTCCATTCTTCTGATGCTTTTTTTAAAAAGATTTTCTTCTGTTCTGGAGTTAGTGCGTTAGAATATAGTGATGGTTTTTTTCTTCCAGTTACTTCTTGAGCAAAATGATCAGCAAGACCTTCAAAAACTAATGCTTCAAGTAATGTGTCGCCTTCAACTTGTTTTTGCCAACGGATCGTGTGATGTAATTCATGAGCTAAAGTAAATGTGAGTTCTTCTTTAACAGCTTTCTTGAAATCAGAATGCCGTGGATTTAATGAGATAAATATCAAGTTTGCATTTGGAGAAAAGCCTCCGATACCGCCTATTTCATCAATGGTCGCTTCTGGATTATCATATAAAACGATATCAACATCCTTGATCGGCAACAATTCCTCAACAGAAGCAATTGTAGCTACAGCAATTGACCTCAACTCCTCTGAATAAAGTTTTATATCTTTCGATGCGGATAAAATGTAGATGTTTATAGACATACGATCATTATACAATATTATTGTAACTTACACACAAAAATTTTCGGACGAATATACGCATTTACCGATGTTGTAAATTTTAATTCTAATGTTTTTATAATTTTAAATTTTGATTTCAGAATGATTTTTTCCAGCATTTCGTGTTCGCTTGTGTAGATAACTAATTTACCTCCATTATTTAATATTTCCTGTGAGTATTCAATAAAACACTTATATAAACCTTCTAAATCCTCATTTTTTGATATAGACATACCAAACGGCAAATCAGATGTAATTACATCAAATTTACCTAAATCGGGTTTATCAAAGATATTTTTCTCTTTGAGTTGTATTTTTTTTATCAATCCAGCTTTCTTTATATTTTGTATAGCCAAAGTAATATTCTCTTTATTGTTATCAAAACCAATCAGTTGTTTTAGATTTGAATAATATTGACCAGCTTCAATAAGTAATGTCGCACTTCCAGAAAAAATATTTAAATAAGAACCTACATTCTCTAATTCACACAAAGAATTTACTGCATATGCAATCGTCGGATCCATTGCACCACTCATATTTTTTATCTTATAATCTCTGAGAGACAGAGGTCTTGGTGTAATTTGAATACCGATTTCCCAAATTTCATCATGTTTTATGATATGTATTTTCATGTCAGCATCTTCTTTTTCAATCAGTCCGTATGTTTTTTGTATGTATTCGGCAATACCGCGAACTTCTGAAGAATCTGATCCTGCACAAGTTACTTTAAAAGTTTTAAATTTGTCTTTATTTTCATTGATGACCGTTTCTATAAGATTACCTAAGATTGATTTATGACTGAAAATATAAAGTGGGTTATATTTAGAATCTTGTACTATGATATATGCCCGAGACACGCTTCTTAAATGTTTGATTTCAGTGAGATCTAGCACAAAATCTAAATAAAGCGAATTCTCATTTCCATTAATAATATGAAGATTCGGGTATTGACTTATTTCATCCAAGACTATTTCTTTTAAACCAATAATAAAAGCTAATTTTATTTTTAATTTTGGTTCATTCATAAGTCTGTGCACCATGAAAACTTCTTAATATCAAAGCTTTCATCGAAGCAACAGAGAAATCAAAACCGAAATCTGTTAATATTGCGAAGATAGGATTGTTGGACTTAGTTTCTCGTTGGTTAAAGGCTTTCATATATTTTGAAGATTCAATTTAATAACTTTTTCCAAAATGATCCAAAATTGCCCTCAATACTTACAGCAACATTCTTGTCCCATTTTGGATATTCGGCAGTAAATGATTTCTCTACAAGATCTAGATAGGTTGTAAATTTATCATGTAAATTAGATGCTCTAGTAGCCTTTTGAAAAATAGAAAGATACTCAGGATCATTCTCTTCCAGATATTGAATGGCTTTCTTTTCGCCTTCCCAGTAAATATGGTGCATTGAAAAATATCCAACTAGGGCTTCAACAATAGAATATAATAGCCGAATTTCTAAAGCTGAATGATATAACGGGTCATTTGACTCAAAATATCGCATGTTGTTGACCAGATTATAATTAATCTTGTAAACAGCCGTATCACCAGAAATATCTGGTGGATATTGAATTTCTGAAATCATGTTCTGTAGTTTTGATAGATATCTAGACTTATCAAAAGATATCTTACCCTTTGAAAGCCAGCGTAGAAACCATGTTTCACAGCCCTCTTTGACTTGTTTATTTGAAATGATGTCTCTAATATTTGATAATGTGAAAAAGAAAATATCGGCTGGCAAGTCATTTATATATGTAAATAGAGATAATAATTTCTCAGGTTTTTCTTTAACCACCAAAACTAAATCATAATCACTACTTTTCGTCTGCTTTTCTGTAGCAGTCGAACCGCACAAAAGTAAAGCATCAATATTATCGTTTTTTGATAATGTATTTATGATTTCCTGAAGAGATTGGTTTGAAGATTGAGTATTCATGATATATGTATACTTTATGTTATCATTATTTAATAATAACACGGTTTTTGTTTTTTCTAGATTATCTGATTTTACCATCGATAGGCTGTATTTTTATTAAACTTTATGTATAATTATTTGTATTATGATCACAAAAAATGAATCTCTCGGTATTGATATAGGAAATGTTATCATCAATCATCGTCTTACAGATAAAAACGATAAAACTTTACACGAGGAACGATATTCCACTATTCCAGTTGCAGAAGGAGCATTTGACGCTATTAAAAAATTAAATGATGAAAAATTTCATGGTAATATTTTTTTAATATCGAAGTGTACTCCATGGGCACAAGAAAAGATTTTAATTTGGTTGAAAGATAATAATTTTTATTCAAAAACAGGAGTCAAACCAGAAAATATTTTCTTTTGTAGAGAAAGACATGAAAAAGATAAAATTTGTAGTGACAACAACATTACATATTTTATTGATGATCGTCTTGAAGTATTGAGTCATATGATTAATACTGTGCCTCATTTATTTCTATATCAACCCGATCAATCAGAAATTGATGAATATAAACAGTTTTTACCTAAAGTTACAAGGGTTGAGAGTTGGGAAGAAGTAACATCGCTTGTTTCATAATTCTATCGCTAATCTCACCCCAATCAAAATATTTTTTGTATTCCTTTGGGTCAATAAGTTTTATTTCTGTAATATCTCCATCAGGGTCTGACGCAAAATCACCATACGGTTCAACTGTACAAAAACTTCTTACTTGTCTGATAGTTTTCTCTGGTTCATATATATCTTGAAAACCTATAACTTTTTGATGAGTAATTCTCATATTGGTTTCTTCTTTGACTTCTCGTATTAGGGCTTCTTCAATACTTTCTCCGGATTCTATTCTACCACCCGGTGGTATCCATCCGCTTTTTGGATGTTTTACTAAAACCATTTTATCTCCATAAAAACAGAAAGCATGCACATCTTGAAGAATTTTATCTTTTATATCCAAAAGAGGGTCATCTTCTGAGTAAATAATATTTAATTTCTGACCAGAACGATTTGTATAAATAGTTTTGAGTTGCATGATTATTTTTATTTCCACTCTTCAACAAATTATAACACACAAATCTCAAAACTAAACACCGAGTGTTTGAGTTTTGTATTTTCATACTGTGATATGTGGTTGAAGAACAACCCCTCTTGTTTCAGATGAGAGAAGAAATCAAGGGGAGTGTTGTGATAAACCCTCGATGTGGCGATGACTCAACATATATGGGTGCGACTCAAGGCAATGGTGCTGACTACAACAGCGACTAGTTTTTTCACATCCGAAAAGGGTGGAAAATCAGGTGGGTTTTTTCTAAACAAGAAAACCTGCTTTTTTATTTTAGATAACTTTTTATAATCTTTTTGAGAGATAGACCGATTTCATTTTTAGGAATATTCGTGAGTGCTTCATTTGCAAACTTTTTTCCAAGTACCGCATTACCAATTGTAAAATTAAATACTGCCATATCGGTTGCAATGAAATATGATGGGATTTTTTCTTTTTTTGCTATCTCTGCGTATTTTTTGTACCATTTACCGGCTTCAATATATTTATCAAGTCGTAAATAAACATCAGCCATTCTATTGGCTGTAAGTGCATTTGGTTGATCCTTGAAATTTTGTTTAGCAATCTTTATTGCATCTTTATTATTTCCAATAGCAGTATAGATTTGACCGAGAAATATTCTAGCACTAATAATATCTTTGCTAATTATTTTTTTTCTTGTTTCTCTTAAAATTATTTTCTTGCAAATATGTATTGCTTCATCTATCTGAAGTTTTACTTCTTTTTTGCGCTTTTTTGAAACATTTTTTTTCCAAAAATGTTTAAGGGCATTATGGTATAGCATAAAAGCGAGCTTAAGTAGTAAATCCGTATCACTAGTTTTTTTTATCAAAGGTCTTAATATTTTTATAGCATTCTTGTGTTTTCCGCAAACAGCTAGATGTATCAATCGATTATTTAGTGTTATTCGTATAGCTTCATTTGACATTTGATTTTATAAGCATATAACTAAATTAGTATACTTTCAAGTTCTTTATAAATTAATAAACAATTAAAGCCAAGGAGTAAATTCATGCACTTTAAAAAAGTGATACTAATTATCACAGGAAAAGACGAAATCACAGTGCCATATATAACTAAACATCTAGACCAAATGAATCAATCTTATTTTAGGGTTGATATAGATTCGTTCGTTATGTCTGGAGGATGTATCACTCTTACCTTTTTGGATAATACGATTGATGGTACTATCGCATATGAAGGTGATAAAAAATTAGATTTAGATACAGTTAAAAGCGTTTGGTTTAGGAGACCTCAGAAAGTTATTGTGGAGAATGTTCAAGATTCTGTTGAAAGGCAGTTTATTGAAGATGAATTTTCTGCATCTTTATGGTCCCTTTATACTTGTCTCGATGAAAAAGAAATATTTTGGATGAACCATCCGCTTTATGCAAGAGACCTTCTTGAGCACAATAAAATGCTTCAAATGAAATTTGCACGAGAATCTGGTCTTCTCATTCCAAAAACAATAATCACTAATGAACCGCAAAAACTTATTGAGTTTTGTGAGGAAAAAGGTGGTTTTATAGCAGTTAAAGCTGTTCGTTCTCGTATATTTCAAAACCCTGAAGGTGGAGCTATAGGTATATACACTAATCGAGTTTCTACTGATTATTTAAAAGCACACATCAAAGCAATTGCCCGTGCTCCGATTATGGCTCAAGAATATGTTGCAAAAAAACTTGAATTGAGAGTAACTGTAGTAGGAAATCAAATATTTACTTGTGCTATTCATTCTCAAGATAGTGAACGTACAAAAAATGATTGGCGACGCTATGATTTTGATAAAGTTAAACACGAGTCATGGACATTACCTAAAGAAATTGAGACCAAAATCTTTACCTTCATGAACAGGTGTCATCTATCATTCGGTGCAATTGATATGATATTAACCCCTAATGATGAATATGTTTTTTTGGAAGTCAATCCAAGTGGTCAATATATCTGGATTGAAAATCTGACGAACTTTTCGATTTCTAGGGCAATAGCTGAAACGTTGGCAATAGTGTGATCACTATAGAAAGTATTAAAAAGAAAATCAAGATCTGTATTGTTATAAATGCAGATCTTTTTTATAAAATATGATATATAATTAAACCTATGTTCACCTTAGAATCACTTGGTGTTAAATACAAAAAAATAAATATTGGAGAAATACCCCTTCATTTTTTTGAAAGAAAAGGGTCTCCTTTATATATAAGAGTTATGATACAAGCTGGGTCACGATATGATATCAAGGAAGGTACTGCACACTTTTTAGAGCATATGCTGGTTGCCGGTACAAAAAATTTTCTATCAAAAGAGTTATTAGCTGAATATATTGAAAATGTGGGAGGTGTATTTTCACTGATAACAAATAGCGATTTTATTTATATAAATATTGAAATAGCTCAAGCCCAAGATTTACCTGTAGCAATGAATTTATTAAATGAAATATTAAATGAGACACTTTTTGATTCTGAATCTTTAGAAAACGAACGAAAAGCGATAATATCTGAACAGATAAATAAACACGCAAATCACAGAGATTTTGTATGGGTGGTGTATAAGCGTCTTTTTTTTCAAAAAACAGATATTTCAAAATCAGTTTTGGGCGATAAAGAGTCACTAAAAACAATTACAATGAATGACTTGATGGAATTTAAGAAAAAATATTTTACGAAAAGTAATATAGCAATTATCGCAAGTGGTGATGTAAATTCAGAAATATTAGAACAAGAATTGGAAAAAATCTTATCAAAAGAAATAGATACAATAGTCCCTCAAAATCCAAGTCAGTTGCCAGTAGTTAGAGAAAAAAGATTTGATGTAGAAGTATACCCATCAAAACAAGTGAGCGTAATAATTGGTTTTAGAACAGTAGCACTTACATTACATGATAAAGCTTGTCAGCATATTTGTGCGAGTTATCTTGCGGGTGGTAGAGCATCACTTTTAATTAAAGAATTGCGTTATAAAAAAGGATTGGTTTATGGTATTACAGCATTACCTAGTGTTTATAAAGACAGGTCTTCTTTTACTCTAAAAATAGATTGTGAAACAGAAAAATTAAAGGAAGTATTAGAAATTGTTAATAAAAATCTGCAAGATATAAAAAGTAATGGTATATCTGAAGATAGATTATCTTTTATGAAATCAAAAATAGTTAAAAATTGTTTTATTACACTTCAAACATCTGAAGCACTAGTAGAATTCAATGGTATATTGGAAATTGCACCTGAAAGCGGAAATATAGAAGATTATCTTTTAATTTTAAATAGTGTAAGCACAAAAGATATTCTTGATTTCGTTCAAAAAAACTTTCTTACTGAAAATATGTTTATTGCAGGGTGTGGAAGTAAAACTGTAGAAGATTTAATTCACAGTTTTTGATAATTTGGGGAAAGAGCGTGATATAATAAAGAAAAAATGGGAAGAAAATTTTTAATATGTGTGTTGACTGTAGTCGCATCTTTTGGAACGACTGTTTTTGCCGAAACTATTCAAAGTAATCAAGTTCAAGTTTACCTTCGACCTTATGTTACTTGTATAGCAACACCATCTTCTGTTTTGGTCGGAGATACTGTTACTTGGACGTCTGATGTGCGACCGACAGGACAGGCATATAGTTACAGCTGGAGTAGTACTGGAGCTACACTTGTGTCTGGTAATACAACTTCCGCTTCTTATGTTGTTAAATATGGAAGTACTGGGTCACGCAGTGCAACAGTTACAGTTACACCAATAGGGATTACTTCACCGCTTGGCTCACTAGCACGAACTGTAACTTGTAGTGGAAATGATGGTGTGCAAGTAAACGAACTTCCAGGTATTCCAACTGTTGACCCATCAACTCCTGCTTGCAACGCCAATCCCGGAAAAATTAATTTAGTATTTGGTCAAGGCACTGGAGGTACTATTACTGATTATTATTTATCTCGTTCACCTTATTCAAACACTAATTCTGGATGGGGTGTTATTCAACATACAAATTATCTGGCAGATTTAGTTAGTCCGGATGCTAATTTAACTCCCGGTGCAACTTATCAATATCAACTTATGGCTAGAGGTCCGGGAGGAGACAGATATTCCTCTATTACTAATAGTACAAATTCATCAATTTTATGTGATGCCACCATCAACTCCTTCACCGCCACCTCTCCAGTTGTATACAATACAGCAAGTACACTAACATGGACGACAAGTAATATGTCTAGTTGTGGTATTACTGCAGACAAAACTGTTTCTGGCTTTCCTAAAACAAATCTTAATCCAAACAGTAAT
>JANLHG010000006.1 GCA_024654575.1 Patescibacteria group bacterium
GGGTGTTGTTGTGCCTACTCCAATACCTGCACCGCCCGTAGTCGTTAAAGTTCCTGTAATATTGCCACCGTTGAACGAGGCTAGATTTGTTAGTCCGGCCCCATTCCCTGAAAATCCAGTCGCAGTGACTGTACCTATCACTTCTAGCGCAGTCGAGGGCGTTGTTGTACCGATACCTACCGTAGATGTTCCAATAGACATGGCGTTACCAATGCGCAATAGTCCGCTCGTTGTCATTGATACGGTGACAGTTCCGCCTTCGAAATAGAAATAGTATTGCGACCCAGTACCGATTGATCTTTCGTTGCGTTTTATATGGAAGTCTCTATTTTCTGCCGTACTGTCTGCCTGTAAATATTCCGGCAAGACTTCAAACATATCGACTATGCCAGATTTCGATGTTTGTGCTTTATTAAAATCTGTTGCGTAGACTGAATCAGCTAGAAATAATGGTAAAAATAGAATTGCACAAAAAATTAACAATGATTCGATATGTTTTGTAAACATTTTCCTAACTCTCTTTTTTTAAATATATTTTATTTTAATATTAATCATGTTCACTAATCTGCAAAGAAGTAGTTCCTGTTATCGTTCTTGCCCACAATCGTCCTGTATAAATACCTCCAGAAAAATTACTTGTCCAAGTATTTGTTAGTCCTCCGGTAGCACTTCCAGTAGGAACTAATCTTATCCCTAATTTACCCCCCAAAATTCCTACGTCAGAATTAAAACCAAGATAACAATCATTCCCCCCCACATTGACTATAGATAAATATTTCCTATATGGTTCTATTCCTAAAAAATTACCAACAGAAGAAGTGATCGTAACAGCATTAGTATCTCCAACTGTATTACGACTTAAAGACGATGCTTTACTTAAATAAACATATAAATTATAACCAGAAATGGTACTACTGTTTGGATTTACTACGACTCGTATAAATTTACCTTTTACAACTTCATCAATATTAATTATAGAAGTAACTCCATTGCCATCTTGCGGAGTTCCGGTAATATTAACACCGCCTAATATATTCCAGTCTATACCATCGTTCGATTGATCAATATTTAAAACTGGATGAGTAATAGGGTTTGTGCTTCCTGTCCCAACCAAAATACCTTTTACGAAAGAAAAATTTTTTGTTTGGAAAGTACCAGAAATATAAGTTCCCTGCGCTTTTGTTCTTATTATTTCAACAATAGAAATAGTGTCGATACCAGAAGCAAAACAATCTAATGGAAAAACGAATAACAAATTTAACAAAAAAATCAAAGTCGATATTTTTTTCATCTTAGTCTCCTTTCACATAATAATAATAACCAAGAACACACATTTTTACATCATGTGCAGTAATACTTGAATTATTATATCCAGTAATTGTTAGTTTTGCTTTATTTGGCAAACTAAATTCAATTGGAATTAAATTTCCAGAATTAAAACTTTCATATAATTGTATTTTTGAGAGTGTAGACAAAATTCGTCCATCCAATGTAATATTGAAAGCAATATCATTTGCACCATTTGGAGTAAGAAAAGAAACTCCGACATATTTTACTAATCCTGTAGTCCTTATCGGTAAAGTATTTTCTAAAATAGTAGCACTACTACTTAGAGCAATACTTACTATTGGTTGAGCAGGTGAAGCGGTATTCAAGGGACTAAAAAACCAAAATGGTATTTTGGTCTTAACTTCTATTTTACTTCTTGTCCGACTTTCATTAAGAGCTAATTTAAAAGCTTTATAATAAATAGTCTTTTTGATTTCTTCATCGGTTTGAATGTCTTTTGGCAAATCGAAAAATTCATATCTTGGCTTTGATTTTAAATTTTTTTCCATTTGTTTTTATTCCTTCTTTTCTATTTATATAAACCTATGCCACCAAAAGTAAGATATAAAGTATTCGCACCAGCCGTATCTCTTGCCGTAATAGCGAATGTATTTCCACCATAAAACGGAGTGGGATGTTCTAATTTCTTCGGATATTGCGCTCCGCCTGCTATCGCTTGTAAGTCTATGTATAGTTCAGCCGGATGCAATGTTCTTCCGTCTGTACCTTGCAATTTAATATCAATAGTATTTGTCGCGCTTGTATCTAAATATGTCCATTGTGTCCATAAAAAATCGTGCGAATTAATAAGTGAAATATTTTGAGTAAGGTCGGTAGTAGTTAATGTAAATGTTGCATCTGTGGTATAAAAATATGGAATCATACCAGAATATTTCTGTTTGATTCTGACAGTATCTTCTTCTTTATATAATGCGATTCCGTGAAGTTGAATCTCTATAGTATTGGCAGAATCGGAAAGATCGGAAACGTCTATTACGAAACTTTCACTTCTTCGTAATAAAACAGGAAATGGTAATGGATAGGGAAGATTACCCGTACCAATAACGGTAGAATTATGCAATGGTTTATTATTAAGCAGTTCGGATTTGCCCGTACCAAGAAAATTTAACAGATATGTTCCGGTACTTCTTCCCGATATAGATTTAACTAAAAAATCAAATCGAGACGGTGTAATAATAACGATTGATCCAGCACCGTTTGCAGCCAAAGAAACAGAAGCATGAGGCAATACACTCCAACTTCTATTTGCACCAATTTTATATAAATATTCTTTTACTTTTTCTTTCGTCAACACGGGTTTATCCCCCTTTTTTAAGAAAATTTCTAAAAAAATAGGTGCAGAACTTTCAACGAAGCTAGTCCTGCACCTATTAATAATTATAAATGTGAAAAGAACGATACAGCTACAACGATTAGCCTTGCCGTATTTCTGTCCACTTGATGCCGTGAAGATAGAAGGAAATATCCTTTGCCGCACCCATATTAAG
>JANLHG010000007.1 GCA_024654575.1 Patescibacteria group bacterium
AAAAAAATTGGAATCGGAAAGCGAGGGCGGGCAAAAATTCCTTCCCCCCAACCCCCTTCCTTTTTGCCCGCCCGAGCGATTGGATTTTAAAATTCGGAATTCGGATTTTGCTCAAAAAAAGTTCGAACATCAATCAAAAAACACCGCCAATAACTACTTTTTTCTATTTTTTCATATACAATATGGAAATGAATCCGCATTCCCTCATCGTAGACCATTTCCGCTTAATGCCAATCCAAAAAAAGGCCTTATTAAAACTCGGCATTTTAACTATTGAAGATTTGCTCTATCATTTTCCCATACGATATGGTAACACCTCAGAAATGAAAAATATTAATAGTTTAATTAAAGGAGAAACAGCGGTGGTTTTTGGAAAAATATCAGGACTTAAAACATCAAAAGCTTTTATAAAAAAAATCCCAATGAGTGAAGCAAAAATCACTGATGATACTGGAAATGTAAAATGTATTTGGTTCCATCAACCATATCTTGCAAAAATGTTTGCTGAAGAAAGTTTTGTGCGAATTGAAGGAAAAGTTTCGCAAAAAAAATCAGGTGAAATGTATTTTACTAATCCTAAAATGGAAAAAGTGGGGAAATTACCAATAGGCGTTGGTGATTCACTTTTTGGAAAAAATGGAGAAAAACATACCCTATATTCTGTCTATCCAGAATCGCGAGGGATTACTTCAAATTGGATTTACCACGCTATTCAAAAAATCTTCAAAAGTGGAATATTAGATACTTTTATTGATTCTATTCCCAAAGAATTACTTCAAAAGTACAATTTACCAACATTAAAAAGTGCTCTTATCTGGATTCATGCTCCATTAAGAAGTGAAGATGCTCAATCGGCGAGAAAAAGATTTGCTTTTGAAGAAGTTTTTTATATACAGATAGCCAAACAACAATCTAAAATAGATTACCAAAAAAATCCTTCCTTCATTATTTCAAAAGATAAAAATGAAGTAGAAGATTTTGTAAAACGTTTTCCTTTTGAAGCTACAAATGCTCAACGAAAAGCGGTAGAACATATACTGCAAGATTTTAAGATAGGACATGCTATGTCGCGGTTACTTCATGGAGATGTTGGCTCAGGTAAAACTGCTGTAGCAGCAGTTTCAGCATACGCAGTGGTAACAAATAAACTACAAGTCGCCTATATGTGCCCAACAGAAATCTTAGCAAAACAACATTTTGAATCATTCATAAAATATTTTTCTTATCTTAATATTCAAATCGGTTTAATCACCGGTAGTGGTTGTAGAAAATTTCCTTCTAAAATTAACCCCAAAAGCTGGACGGATATTTCTCGTACTCAACTTTTAAAATGGGTAGCGAATGGCGAAATACATATTCTCATAGGAACTCACTCATTAATTCAAAAAACAGTAAAATTCAAAAAACTTGCTTACGTTATTATTGATGAACAACACCGTTTCGGAACCAATCAAAGGCAAAAATTAGCCCACAAGAACTCGCTTGCCCCTCATCTTTTATCTATGACCGCTACGCCAATTCCCCGCACTTTAGCTCTGACTGTATATGGCGACTTGGATTTAACTTTACTTGATGAAATGCCAAAAGGCAGAAAACCTATCATCACTGAAATTGTTTTACCACACAAAAGAGATGAAACATACTCAAAAATTAAGGAGGAATTAAAAAATGGTAGGCAACTTTATGTCATTTGTCCTCGTATCAATGAGCCAGACCCAGATAAGGAGCAAACTCTAAATGTAAAATCTGTTATAGAAGAAGCCAAAAGATTAAAAAAAGATATTTTTCCCGAATACGAAACAGCTATTATGCATAGCAAAATGACTACCGATGAAAAAGAAAAAGTAATGATTGATTTTGAGAAAAATAAAATTCAAATTCTTATCGCCACCAGTGTGGTTGAAGTGGGAGTTAATGTACCAAATGCCACAATCATTATTATTGAAGGAGGTGAACGTTTTGGACTTGCTCAACTTCATCAATTTCGTGGAAGAGTTATTCGTAGTAATCATCAAGCATATTGCTATGTTTTTGCAGAAAGTAAAAGTGATAAAACTCTAAAACGTCTAAAAGCACTTGGGCAAGCCAAAAATGGTTTTGAGCTGGCAGAGTTTGACCTTGCACAAAGAGGTGCAGGAGAGCTTTACGGTAGGAAACAATGGGGACTTTCAGATGTTGCAATGGAAGCTATTAAAAATATAAAAATGGTGGAAGCCGCGCGGCTGGAGGCCGCGCGGCTTCTAACCTCAAATGAATCTCTCTCAAACTATCCACTCATAAAAGCCCATCTCGCTCATCATAAAACTGAAGAAATTCATTTTGAGTAATTAAAAATGTCTAGAGCCTTTAGGTTGTGAAAGTAAACGCAAACAGTCATCTTTAATCCACTCAACAGCTTGAGTTCTCGCGGCAGCAACTTTTAATTTATCGCAAATTGAAATATCGTCAGTATTAGCAAGAGTTGATTCCATACAAAAACGTCGTTGATAACCATCTAGTTTCGCACAACTCATTGGGTCGCTGACAAACAAACTCCTCGTCATTACCATAGATTTTACAATCTGAAATATTGGTTCAATTTCAGAAGAACACTTCGAACGTTTTGCAGGCGAATAAATAAGATTACAAAAATCTACTGTGCGATTAAGTGCCTCAAATTTTTGAGCAACAGATAACGAGTTGTTGCTTTTTATTTTTTGGAGCATTACCATAGTTTTGCCACTATCATCAAAATCCTCAAAACCAGATTCTTTTACCTTATAATCTAAAAAATTAACATATACTAATGCAATTGAAATCAATAAAAGAAATATGGATAATACGACATTCACTGTCTGGCTGTTAATATATTTAAATATGTATTCTAGAGTTACATATAGTACTAAAAAAATAAAAGATGTAAGAGCAACCTCATACACAAGATAATCCACCATTGGAATTCCCCAGTATTTCAGGGATAGATAGATTGACCAAAAATATACTAAGATGGTTGGTAATACAAAAGTAAAAGCTAATGAAATCAAACGATAGCTAATGCGAGAAAATTTAATCACACTTACAAAGGTTAGGGCGATTAACAGTAAAATAATAACTAGATAATAATAAGGACTAGTTATTGTTTTACCCATTAAAAATAGTACGACCATCCACACCATAAACAATGTAAGACTTTTATTTATTGACTTCATGATATGGATATCATAACATCAAATCCACTTTGAATAAAGATCAATAATGATATCTACATTGAATAACTTTTATTGTACCTTTTTCAATTTTGTAGACTAGTCTGTGTATTTTATCAATTCTTCTCGACCAGCATCCTGTAAGTTCATGTTTTTATGGTTCAGGTTTTCCAATACCCCTGAAATTACTTATTTCTATTGCAGTTAAAAGCAAAAATATTTTATTAAGCTTTTTCTTATCATTTTTCTTCCAATACTCAAGATCTTCTTTCGCTTCTCTACTAAACTCCAAGCGCATATTTTAAATCTTTTATAGAAGCAAAAGCCATACCTGAAACTTTAGAAGAAAGTCCTTTAATAATTCTTTCTCTATTTT
Source organism: Patescibacteria group bacterium (assembly GCA_024654575.1). Taxonomy (GTDB): domain Bacteria; phylum Patescibacteriota; class Minisyncoccia; order Phycocordibacterales; family PALSA-1337; genus JANLHG01. The sequence continues at coordinate 3,562 of JANLHG010000007.1, forward strand.
TTTTACTCTTCAAAAGATATTCTGTCTCATCCTTTTTTGATTTTTGGTTGTGAAGAGATCTTGAAAGCAAATAACTTTTCATCGTTACACCCTCAAAAGACGCAAGTAATTTAAGTTTGAGATGCTCTTCTTTTGTGAGATCAATAGTCAATCTTTTTGTTGCATTTTCTATTTTCATATCTTTATTATAGCAAAACACAGAAATACTGCAATACATATTTTGAGTAATTTTTATTTAGTAATAAAATACTTCATTTAAAGAGTAAAAGATTTCTTTGAGTTGTTCATTTGTGATTTCACCTATTTTTTTAATCATTCTTTCTTTGGATATTGTACGCACTTGAAAAGCTAAAATTTCAGAATCTTCGTCAAATTTATTTATCTTATTTTTCTAAACGAGTTAATTGTTCTAAATAGTCTCTCAAACCTTCTTCAGTCATACTTTTCATTTCAGAATCTAAAGAAGCTTTTTTGAAAGAATCCTCATACTCTTTTCTGCGAATTGATTTTCGAAATTCAATCAATGCTCTTTCTAAGACAACCCTTTTAGTTAATTTTTGACTAGCAGAATATTTTTCCATCCATTGCATAAGATCGGAAGACATATTGTTTGTGAAAGTTATAGATTTCATATTTTTTATCATAATCTTGCAATAATTTGTCCGCCCTCTTGGATTCGAACCAAGGACCCCAGAGGTATAAGCTCTGTGCTCTAACCAACTGAGCTAAGGGCGGATATAATCAATATATTACTACACCTGATGTTCAATATCCAACTTTTTCTTAGGTACAATACCATACGCAATGATTATCTTTTCATAATCATCTCTTTCAATAGTTTCTTTTTCCATAAGATAAGCTGAAATTGCATCAAGAGCTTTTCGATGATCAATCAAAATCTTATGTGCTTTATCATGAGCTTCACTCATAATTTTTGAAACTTCAGAATCAATTTCAGCACTAACTCTTTCCGAATATCCATTATCTTCAACACCTTTACCAAAAAGAGTTCTCCCGCCTGCACCTTCAAGGGCTACTGGCCCCATTTTTTCTGACATTCCATATTTTGTAACCATATCTCGTGCAAGAGCAGTGGCAACTTGTAAGTCATTTGATGGTCCAGTTGTCAGGTCTCCAAAAATCATTTTTTCAGCAACATATCCACCCAAAGACATTGAAATATCATCCAGAAATTCCCTCTTTGATTGTAATTTTCTATCTTCAAGTGGAAGCTTCAATGTATAACCAGCTGCTCGTCCTCGTGAAATGATTGAAATTTTGTGAACCGGATCAGCATACGGAAGCACTGATGCAACCAGTGCATGTCCAGCTTCGTGATAAGCAGTAATCTCCTTTTCTTTTTTAGAAAGAATATGACTTTTCCTTTCTGGACCAAGCATTACTTTTTCAATTGAACGAATTAGGTCATATTGAGAGATTTTATTTCTATCTTCTCTAGCTGCCAGAATAGCACCTTCATTCATAAGTGAATAAAGGTCTGCTCCAGAAAAACCAGGAGTTCTTTCAGCAATTACCTCAAGATTAACATCCTCCCCAAATGGTTTTTCTTTTGAGTGAATTTTTAAAATTTCCTGTCTATCATTTCTGTCTGGTAAATCAATAGTTACTCGTCTATCAAATCGTCCCGGACGAAGAAGAGCTGGGTCAAGAACATCTGGTCTGTTTGTAGCCGCCATAACAATCACCTTTTCATTCGGTTCAAAACCATCCATTTCAACAAGAATCTGATTGAGAGTTTGTTCACGTTCATCATTTCCTCCACCCATTCCTGTTCCACGAACTCTACCCACTGCATCAATTTCATCCACAAAAATAATTGCCGGAGCTGCTTGTTTGGCCAATTTAAAAAGATCTCTGACTCTAGAAGCACCAACACCTACAAACATTTCTACGAATTCCGAACCTGAAATTGAGAAAAAGGAAACTCCTGCTTCGCCCGCCACAGCTCTCGCCAGTAAAGTTTTTCCTGTACCCGGAGCACCCATCAAAATTATTCCTTTAGGAATACGGGCTCCGATATCTAAAAACTTTTTTGGATTTTTAAGAAAATCCACAATTTCCGCAAGTTCTTGCTTGGCTTCTTTTGCCCCAGCCACATCTTTAAAAGTTACTCTTTGTTTTTTATCATCAGGTAAAGTAATGCGCGCTTTTGATTGACCAAATGTGAAAGCTTGCATACCAGCACCTTTAACTTGACGAGTTACAAACCAGAAAAATAGTAAAATAAAAATAACAGGAACTAAAAACGGTGCCAGGTTAGTTAACCAATACAAAACTCCGCCCGGACCTTGGATACCAATTTTCACAGAATTAAGTTTTTCTGACGATACTCCATAATTAACAAATGTTTCAGTAAGTGCTGTGGTTTCTTCTTTTTTAGATTTTTTTATTATTTTATCAGTGTAGGTTATAGTCAAATCATCACCATATACACTAATTTCAGAAACAATACCCTTACTCATATCTTGTGCTAATTCTGAAAGAGAGATGTTAATTTCTTTTGATTTACTGTCAACAATGACTGAGTATAAGGCACTTATTATTATAAAAATAAACACCGCACTTACGACACTGTTTAGAAAATTTCTCTTAGGTGATGTATTTTTCTTCTTTTTACTCATATCGCTATTATGATACTATTTAATCCATGGAAATGCTAATTCAAAATAAAAAGGTCTTTTTAAACTACGAAATAATTGAAAAATTCGTAGCAGGTATTGAGCTTCTGGGTTTTGAAGTAAAATCGCTTAAAAATAAATTAGGCTCGTTAGAAGGCTCCCATATTACAATTCGCGGAGGAGAGACCTATATTATATCGTCACACATTCCTGCTTACCAACCAGCTAACACTCCCAAAAATTATGACCCCTATCGTCATCGCCGATTATTATTAACAAAAAAAGAAATCTCTGTACTGTCTGATATTGAAAGTTCAAAGGGTTTGACAATTGTGCCAATTTCGGTGTATAATGCAAAAGGTAGGATAAAAATAGAAATTGGTGTTGCTAAAGGTAAAAAGAAATACGACAAACGGCAAGACCTGAAAAAAAAGACAGTTGATAGAGAAATTAGAAGAGAGTTTAGTGATCGTTGACAATTTAATTATGTCCTACTTCGTCTATATATTATATAGTTTGAAGGATAAAAAACTCTACGTGGGTTGTACTTCTGATATTAAAGAAAGGTTGGATCGACACAACGACGGATATGTAAACGCAACAAAATATCGAAGGCCTTTAGAACTCATTCATACTGAACAATACGCTAATAAAGCAGAAGCATTCAATAGAGAGCGATTTTTAAAAAGTCTTTGGGGAGCAAGAATAAAGAAAAAGATTCTTCAAGAATATATAAATAAAGTAGGGCGTAATAGCTGAAAATATAGAAATATGTTTTATGGCTAAATCAATTTTGAGTACAAAATTGATCGCCCGAACATTTTGTTTACAAAATGTTTTAGGGGAGTGATCGGCATAGACAATTGACTAACTTTCTTATGTGCAAAGTGGAGCAGTATGAACTCCTAAATCTCATGCAAACTTCTAAGTGCAAAAACCTTAGGAAAAGCTGTCGTTTCTCCATTTTATGGAGCAAATGATTTCGCTTTCGTTTACGCTAACGCCTAAACGACATTCTACTACTTGAATTCTGATAAAGTAGGCGGCTAAATCAATTTGCTTTGCAAATTGATCGCCCGATTCGCCTTTGGCGAATTTAGGGTGTAATATTTCAGAATAGGAATTATTTGTTCACTTGATAATTCCAAAATTTAAGCCTGCCTGCGCAGGCAGGTGAATCGGCATGTGAAGATTTTGTTTACTCTAACTTCATATGTTTAAAGACCGCAAGGTCAAAAAGTAACCTAAACTTTGTAGAAACATCTGTATTGTATCAATTGCACGCGAGTTCGATTCTCGCCACTTCCACTCGACTCAGCCTCGGAGTACCTAGGCTTCGCTCGTGGCAAGCCACCTAAAGATAACCTCACACAGAAAGGTTGTTTTGTCATAGCTGAGTCGAGTGCCCCGACTTGTTCCGAGTTTATCGAGGAAGTGAGTGTAATCACGAATCGAGGGGCTGTGATTTTCTTCATCTCCCATTCTGTCTGTATAATAAAGCCATGCATTATGTTTACATGATTAAAAATAATTTCAATGATTTATACATAGGTATTACTGAAGACCTAGAAAAAAGACTTTTGTACCATAACGAACATCGCGGTGCTAAATTTACAAAACGGACAACACAATTCCATATTGTCTTTTCAGAACAATACCCCACCATTCTCGAAGCTCACCAAAGAGAAATCCAACTCAAAAAATGGCGTCGTTCCAAAAAGGAATTTTTAATTGAAAAATATCAAAAAGGTTTTGAAACAAAACTTAATAGTTTGAAAAAACCTGTGACCAATCACTTGGTCACAGGTTTGTGAAGAAAAACTTATTGATAATTGTGGGGTTCAGAATATCTTATGATACCCAATGTTACTCCCCAGAGACACCTCAAAGGTATATATAAAAACGGATCTTGGTCTGTCAGAATCCACCAAAAGATTTACCACGATAGCATACCGTCCGGTACGTTCATCGCCAGCAAATCCAATGAAAGACACCTTTGTTTTGAATTCATTTGATTCCACCTTTGTTAAAACCCCAAAGGGGGTTCTGACGCTTCCACGAAGAATTCGAGAATGTGTATCAGATGAATTAAAGAATGATTCCGGATGTGAGTAAATTATTTCAAGAATTGTCTCGACATCTATGTCAATACCTATCACTGAATAACAAAATTTTAAAAAAAGTGAGTAATCCCTTTATCGCATCCATGGCGCGGATTTTTTTACCATCTTTGAATGAACGGGGGTGGTAAGAAATGGGAACTTCGGCAATTTGTCCGCCCGCGCGGAGCAAGCGGGCGGTAATTTCCATTTCAATTTCAAAACCATCGCTTTGTAAATCTAAAGAACGGAGCATATCAGCACGAATTAATTTATAACAAGTATAAACATCTGTGAGTTTTGCATTCAAAAAAAGATTGACTAATTTTGTCAAAAACCACGCTCCCAAAATATAATGCGAATAACCTCTATTTGTTGGTGAAAGATTTCGAGAACCATAAACGGCACTTAATTGCGGATCATCTTCTAATTTTGAAACAAGTTTATAAATTTCATCCGGGTCGTATTCCAAATCAGCATCTTGAATAATAACCAACTCCCCCTCTACATAGGAAACTCCTATGTATACAGCTTTACCTTTTCCTAAATTTTTCTCATTCTCAAAATATTTTATTTTACCAAAATATGGAGTAATAATTTCTTTTGTATTATCAGTTGAACCGTCATTGATAACAATTATTTCAATCTCATATCCAGGAATTGTTAATGAAAACAAGCGCACCAACACCGAATCAATCGTTTTAGCTTCATTAAATGTCGGCACAATTATAGAAAGGATTTTTTTAGGCATGAATGAAAAGATTTTTTGGCAATTCAAACTTTTTTATGGTTGCCTCGTTTTCCAAAGTTCTACGCAAAAATATCAAAACTCTGCCATCAACAAATACCGGTGCCCATTCAGGATCTTTGATACGAGCCAAAAGAAATGCCTGTGCCCAAGGCGTCGCATCATGATATGAAAAGATTATTGAATTAAACTTATATTGAGCCAATTCTTTATTCCAAATTTCTTCATTTTCCTGCATTGGAATATAAACATCTTGAAAAAAAGATACTGGATAAGCTTCTGGACGATTATCAACAAAAACTTTCTCGTTTGGATAAAGATAAAAAATTAAATAACCGCCGATATCATAATTATTAAAAATAGGTCCTTTTATATTCTGTTCTTTCAAAAATACAGCTGGTGCATCATTACCTTTTTCAAGTCCTAATCCAAATGAATACCAGTATGGAAAATATTGTGGAATTGTAAATAAAACAGAGACCAACAGACTGAAACCCGCCAACATCGCACTGATACGCAAAAATATTTCATTCTCACGCAAATTAGGTAAAATTATCGCGATATTAGAGCAAACAAGTGGGATAAAAAATAAACCAAATAAAGCCAAATTACGAATAGCCAACCACGCCATAATACTCAATCCACAAGCAATAAAAAAATGAGAAAGTCGTACCGCTCGCCAATTTCGCCACAGGGCAATAACGAATGACAAAACTAATATTGTAAATAATATTTTAAATATTAAAAAATTAGGGTCTGCCATTATTTTCTCCATAAACCATACCGACTGATTTTCTGCTAAACGGTAACCATAATTATTGAATATAGTTACAGCTTCAGTAAAAGCTTTAATACCAAATGGGTTTATAAGCATCGCTAGCAAAGTCGCTATAAATACTTTCAGTAATGTGAAAAATTGTGACCTTTTTACAAGTAAACTCTCTAACAAAAAAGCTCCGATAATAAGTAATCCTAGTAAAAAATAAATATGAGTATTAACCCAGATTATTCCAATAATCGGTAAAAACCAAAGAAAAAGACGACGAGATAACAAAAAGAAAAATAATCCGGCAAATAAATAACTTATCATTTCTGGTCTTATTTCCGTTCGTTCCGCCAATAAAGGAATAACGATAAGTGAAACAAATCCGACTATTCCCCACCCAGCATATGACTTTCCGTGTAATAAAAATACAGCAAACGCTAAAAAACTTATCAAAATAAAAAACAAATGAAGTCCAACAAAACCAAATAATTTCCACATCACAAAAAACAATAATCCACTTCCCCAATGGTGGTTTATAATATGAAAATCAGGGTTAATATAGGAATAAAAATTCGTTGATAAAACAGATGAATTTTGAAATAGTACTGCACCGTTCTCAATATGTCTTCCTAAATCTGCCGTGACTAAACTAATCGGATGTGCCAAAAAAAATCCATACAATCCAAAAATTGCTATTAAAATGAATACTATCGGCAATTTTCTACTTTCATTCATAAAACAATTGTAGCATAATGGCTATATGCGAGAAAAATATGGTTACCCGATAATAATCACCGTATTGAGTTTTATTACTCGCTTTTCTTTTTTAAATTTTCCCAACCAAGTGGTCTTTGATGAAACACATTATGGAAAATTTGTTTCTAACTATTTAAATCACTTTTATTTTTTTGACCTCCATCCGCCATTTCTAAAATTACTAGCTACTTTATCAGCATATTGGGGACATTTTAATCCAAATTTTGATTTTGCTTCAATCGGCGAAACTTTCACTGAACCTAATTTTATATACTTACGCATAGTACCAGCAATCGCCGGTTTTTTATTACCTCTAGTTATTTATTTCCTAGCAAAACAAATTGGCATCTCAACAATCGGTGCTTTTTTTACTGGAATAGCAGTGGTATTTGAAAACTCTATTTTGGTTCAATCAAAATTTTTACTCATTGATGGAGTGCTTTTATTTTTTGGTTTTTCGGCAATTTTATTTTATTTATTATATAGAAATAAGAAAAGTTTAAAATGGCTTATTCTGTCGGCATTTTTCTTAGGTGCAACTATCTCTATAAAATGGACCGGAATTTCTTTTTTAGCAACATGCATACTCATAGAAATACTATCTTTCATACATAACAAAAAACAATTTCAGTTAAAAACTTTAGCAATTCTTATCTTTATTCCTGTTTTATTTTATATCACTTCATTTGCGATTCATTTTCATATTCTTACAAAATCTGGAACTGGTGATGCTTTTATGAGTCAAAATTTTTTACAAAAAGGTTTTACAGAAAAATTTATTGAATTGAATGCAATTATGTTGATTGAAAGTCAAAATCTCACTACCAGTCATCCATACACTAGCAAATGGTATACATGGCCATTAATGAAACGTCCTATTTTTTATTGGCAAAACACCGACCAAAGAATTTATTCTAACGGCAATCCTTTTATTTACTGGTTTGGAGCATTAGCAATTTTAATCCTTTTAATGCATATAATTTTTCGTACCAGATTTTTTATACAAAAAAGAAAAGCTGTTATTTTTATTATTTTTAGTTATTCCATAAACTTTTTTCCTTACGCTATTTTAACAAGGATAACTTTCATCTACTATTATCTCGCATCACTCGTATTTTCAATTCTAGCTATCTCTCTTATTATTGATTCGATTAAAAATAAAAAAGTAAAAAATAGTTATTACATTATTTTACTTATTATTTTTATAATAACCTTTTTATATTTTTCCCCTCTGACTTATGGTTTTCCTATGTCTCCAGAATCACAAAACAACCATCTATGGTTTTCTACTTGGCGATAATCGGTTATACTAATTTAATATGAACAGAACAATTTGGCGCTTCTATTTAAACTCATCTGAAGCGTGGGAAGCTATGTTAATAGCTTGCAATGAAGCCAAAGTATCTATAGATCTTGAACAATTTATTTTAGGAACAGACGAAATAGGAAATAAATTCCTTGATGTCTGTCGTCAAAAAGCCAGAGAAGGAGTACGAGTCAGGATATTATGTGATACCGCGGGAAGTTTTGGTCTATATAATTCAAACATTCCTAAAAAATTACGTGATGACGGTATCCAAATCGCTTTTTTTAACACCCTTCTTCCTTGGGGAAAACATAATCATACTTCATGGTTTTTTCGCGACCACAAAAAACTCCTTATCATTGACAAAAGTCTCGCTTTTACAGGAGGGGTTTGTATAAGTGAAGAAATGAAAAATTGGAGAGATACTCATGTCAAAATAGATGATGGAGTAGTAGAACAGATGAATCTTTCTTTTAATGACATGTGGCGAAGAGCGTTTAAAAACAAAACAAAAAACTACATCCCAACCATATCCACAGACCCTAGTTTTAATTATGTTACAAACTCCCCATTACCAAGACGTCGTTTTATCTACTATTCTTTTATTGACGCAATCCGAAATGCAACTAAATATATTTATCTGACAACACCGTATTTCGTACCAGATAAACGTTTTATTCGTATCATTAAATTAGCAAAAAGACGAGGTGTGGATGTTCGATTAATTATTCCCTATTCATCAAATTATAAAACTGTAGATCTTGGTTCAAGATCATATTTTCAAAATATATTAAAATCTGGTATTAGAATTTTTCGTTATAAAGATAGTATGATTCACACTAAAACTGCAGTGATTGACGATGAATGGGCAACTGTAGGTAGTTTTAATCTAGATAATCTAAGCTTTCTTTATAACTTTGAAGGTAATATAATATCTACCGATAAACAATTCGCGTCGGAATTAAAAAGTCATTTCATTCATGACTTAGAAAAATCAGAAGAACTCATGTTAGATGAATGGAAAAAAAGACCTTTTATTGAAAAATTATTAGAAACATTAATAAAACCAGTAAGAAAAATATTGTGACATCAACATCATACCACAAAAAACATATCTGGAAAGATTTTTATATTCTTATATTAAGCATTGTCTGTACGGTTATACTAGTAAAAACAGGAGCTCTAAATATGGTTGCTTACTCAACTACAAATCTTGGAATATTAGGTATTGTTATCGTCGGTATTTTTTTTACTTCAATTTTTACTATCACACCCGCGGGTGTCGTTCTGGGATATTTAGTCCAATCCGAATCACTTCTTCAGGTCGCAGTTTTTGGTGCTATTGGAGCAGTAATAGGAGATGTTCTTATCTATCTTTATTTGAAAGACACCTTAGCTTCCGACATTTTATATCTTATGAAAAAAAATAAAAATAAAGTCTTGAGACATTTTTTTCATTTACGAATTTGGCGTTGGTTAACACCTCTGTTGGGAGCTATTATTATTGCTTCGCCGTTACCAGATGAACTCGGTTTAGCCATGATGGGCATCTCAAAAATGAGAACTATTTTACTTATTCCCATCTCATTTACTTTTAATGTCATAGCCATCGCCTTAATCGCCTCCGCTATAGGACAAATGTAATTTGCCTAAAATAGCTGACTATGCTATAAATAAAGCCATTGAGCTTACAACGTACAAGAATTAATCAACAAATCCGTGCCACAGAGCTTCGAGTTATAAACGAAGAAGGTGTTAGCTTGGGAGTTCTTTCTTTTCAAGATGCCCTAGCTAAAGCCAAAGAATTAGGTTTGGATTTGATAGAAATATCACCAAATGCCGTTCCCCCTGTTGCTAAAATAATGGATTATGGTAAATTTCAGTATGATGAAAAAAAGAAGGCTAAGGTGGCCAAAACCAAAGTCCGTGTAGTAGAAATCAAGAATGTGCAGGTAAAAATTGGTACAGGAGAACATGATCTTGAATTAAAAGCTAAAAAAGCTAGCGAATGGTTAGCTGAAGGACATAGAGTTAAAATTGATCTTTTTTTGCCCGGTCGTTCCAAATATATGGATATAAACTTTCTAAAAGAAAGAATGGCTAGAATTTTAAAGTTAATTACTCAAGAATTTAGGGTAGCGGAAGAACCTAAAAAAAGTATGAAAGGTCTGTCGGCAATTATTGAGAAAAAATAAAATGAAAACAAACAAATCATATACTAAAAGACTTAGAGTCACCAAAAATGGCAAAATTTTGGCGCGTAGCCCAGGACAAAATCATTTTAATTCAAAAGAAAGTAGACGAAGTCAGCTAAAAAAGAAACTTAATGTACCCTTTCCTATGCGGAATAAAGATATTAGACGATTTATTATAAAATAATATGACAAGAGTAAAAAAAGCGGTTAACGCATTAAAAACAAGACGAAACACCCTAAAACAAGTAAAGGGTTACAGATTCCGACGAGGAAATACAGAGCGAGCAGCTTATGAAGCTATCTCACACGCTGGTGCCTATGCATTCGCTCATAGACGAGATAAAAAGGGTACTTTTCGTAGATTATGGAATGTTCGTATTAATGCTATTTTAGATCCATTAGGTATGTCTTACAGTAAATTCATTGGTGAATTAAAAAAGAAAAATATTTCTATTAATCGAAAAATTTTATCTGAAATCGGAACAGAACATCCAGAGACATTTAAGAAAATCTTAGAGCAGATTAAATAAATCTTCTTCTATGTATCGGTGTTAGTGGATTTTGGAAGATCTCTTTATAGTGAGCTTTGGTCCCATAACCTTTGTGAATATCAAACCTATATTGTGGATATTTTTTAGTATATTTTTTCATCAATTTATCTCTCGTCACTTTTGCTACAATTGAAGCTAAGGCGATTACTGGTTCCTTTTCATCTCCTTTTATAATAGTTTTTTGAAAAATAAATTCTTTTGGCGCTTTTAATCCACCATCAAGTAAAATTTGACTTTTTTTTGGATGAGCGGAAAGTTTTTTGAGAGAATTATTTACAGCTTTTTGAATTGCATAAGTTAATCCTTTTTCGTCAATAATTTTTGAACTAACAAATGATACGAAAAAATCAAGCTCACCTCTTTTTTTCGCCTCTTTTATTTTTTTATACCATAATTCCCTATTCTTTGCCGAAAGTTTTTTAGAATCCTTGATCCCTTTCTCCCCAAACTCAAACACTCGGTGTTTGAGTTTTACAACACCTACTGCTACTGGACCTGCCAGAGGCCCTCGCCCGACTTCATCAATTCCGATATAATACATAATTATGTCATCTAAGTTTATACACCTCCATACACATAGTCATTATAGCTTGCTTAACGCTCTACCAAAAATAGACGATTTAATTAAAGTTGCCAAAAAATATGATATGCCTGCCCTAGCTTTAACCGACAACGCTAATCTTTACGGTGCTATTGATTTCTACAAAGCCTGCAAAAAAGCAGATATAAAACCAATCATTGGTGTTGACGCCTATGTGGCTGTGAGAAAAAGACAAGATAAACAAGCGGGTCTAGATAATCGTCGTTCTCGACTTATTCTACTTGCTAAAAATATTGATGGTTATAAAAATCTTATTAAATTAGTAACTGAAGCCAATCTTGACGGTTTTTATTATAAACCACGAATAGATAAAGAACTGATTGAAAAATATCACGAAGGATTAATTTGTATTATTCCATTAAAAAATCTAGACACCGACAAAGCTAAAGAGTTACTAGTTTGGTACAAAAGTATTTATGGAAAAGAAAATGTTTTTTTGGAAGTTACTCATCATCCAGAAATAGAGGGTCATGAATTGTTAATGGAAAAAATAGTAAAGATAGCAAGAGAAAATGATACCCCCCTTGTCGCCACCCATGATGTTTATTATATCAATCCAGAAGACAAAAAAGCTAGAGAAACTCTAACCCTTGTCCAATCAAATAATGATTCTATAAGAAATGATAATGAGGGAGATTTTTCTTTTATAAGTTCTGAACAAGCAGAAGAATTTTTTAAAAAAACACCAGAAGCATTAGAAAACACAATAAAAATTGCTGATATGTGCGACCTCAATCTTGAATTAGGTAAATGGGTTTTTCCAGATTATAAAGTTGAAAGTGGACTAAGTTACGATAAGGAATTAGAAAGATTGGTTCATGAGGGGATAGAAAAAAGAAAGATTGAAAAAACAAAAATAATAGAAGAAAGAGTGGCTTATGAACTTAAAGTTATCAAAGATAAAGGTTATGCTCCATATTTTCTTGTGGTATCTGACCTTCTTAATTATGCTCACAAACATGGAATTCTTACCACTATTCGCGGTTCTGTTGCTGGTTCACTTGTAACTTACCTTGCTGGAATTACTAATGTAAATCCCATTGAATATAAATTACCTTTTGAAAGATTTCTAAACCCCGAACGTCCATCTGCTCCTGATATTGATATGGATTACGCCGACAACCGTAGAGATGAAATGATTGAATATGCAAAACAAAAATATGGACATGATAAAGTAGCCCAAATTGGTACCTTTGGAACAATGATGGCACGAGGTGCTGTGCGTGATGTTGCGCGTGCCATGGGACACGCCTATAGCGTAGCAGATAGAATTTCAAAACTTATTCCGATGGGAGCTCAAGGTTTTCCGATGACTATTGATAGAGCTTTAGCTGAAGTTGCTGAACTCAAAGAAATGTATGAAAACGAAAAAGAAACTAAAGAAATTATTGATATGGCGAAAAAAATTGAAGGATGTGCTAGGCATATTTCCGTACACGCCGCTGGAGTCGTTATTTCTCCTTATCCACTAACAGATTATGTTCCACTACAATTTGACACCAAAGGTGAAAATAAAATAATCACTCAATACGATATGCATTCAGTTGAAGAAGCAGGTCTTTTGAAATTTGATTTTCTAGGTATTAAAAATCTTTCCATTCTAGCGGATGCAGTTGAAAGAGTAAAAAAGATTAAAGATATAGAAATAGATATAGAAAATATTCCACTTGATGATAAAAAAACATTTGAAATGTTAGCTAAAGGAGAAACTATCGGATTATTTCAATTAAACGGCTCTGGCATGACTAGATTTTTAAAAGAACTAAAACCATCAAGTATACACGACATAAACGCCATGGTCGCCCTCTATCGCCCTGGACCGATGGAATCAATTCCTCAATATATAGAAAGAAAACATGATTCTTCTCTCATAAAATATTTAGACCCTAGAATGAAAGATATCCTTTCAGAATCTTACGGAGTTATTACATATCAAGATGATGTGATGCTTATTGCAATTAATCTCGGAGGTTATTCTTGGCTTGAAGCTGATAAACTCAGAAAAGCTATGGGTAAAAAAATTCCTCAAGAAATGGAGGCACAAAAAAGCAAACTAAATGAAGGACTTTTAAAAAATGGAATGTCAGAGAAAAAAGCCGACCAATTATGGAAGCTGATAGAGCCATTTGCAGCTTATGGATTTAACAAAGCCCACGCCGCAAGTTATGGTCGCGTTGCTTATCAAACTTCTTATATGAAAGCTAATTTTCCTGCTATTTATATGTCCGCAGTTTTAACTGCAGATTCTGGTGATGTGGAAAAAATAGGTGAAATCATTACAGAATGTAAACGAATGGCGATACCAGTATTACCACCAGATATTAATGAAAGTTATAGTCAATTCACAGTAACGAAAGAAGGTATCATTAGATTTGGATTAGTAACCATCAAAAACTTCGGACAAGGTATTTCTACTTCCATAATTGAAGAAAGAAAGAAAAATGGAAAATATAAATCTTTAACAGATTTTTTGGAAAGAATAAAAGATCGAAACCTAAATAAAAAATCATTAGAAGCTTTAATTAAAGCTGGAGCAATGGATGCTTTTGATGAACGAGGAATTATGCTTGCTAATGTTGAAGACCTTTTACATTACAGCAAAGAAAAAAATAAGATGTCTGATAATCAAGATTCTCTTTTCATTTCTGCATCCAAATTAACACTAGCAAAATCCCCACCAGCTACTATGGCAGAAAAATTAATTTGGGAAAAAGAATTACTCGGGCTTTATATTTCTGGGCATCCCCTTGATAAATACAGAGATGTGATAGAAAAAAGAAAAGAAAATATTAAACACATCAAAGAAACACTAAAAAATGGAATGATTACCGTAGTGGCAGGGATTGTTGAGGAAGCCAAAAATATCACAACTAAAAATGGTGATTCTATGATGTTTCTAAAACTCACTGATTTCACTGATTCAATAGAAGTGGTTGTATTTCCAAGAATTTATGGAGAATTCAAAAAAATTCTTGTACCAGAAAAATGCTTAGCTGTAAAAGGAAAATTTTCCACTCGAAATGGCACACCAAGTTTACTTGTGGAAAAGGTTAAGGAGCTTTAAAGTTAACCCCATAGGTCTTGCCTCTGGGGTGGTATAATAAATTCAATGTCTATAAGAAAAGCAAATTTTGCAATAAATGAATATCATCATCTTTATAATCGTGGTAATAGTAAACAGGAAATTTTCCTTGATCAAGAGGATTATAATCATCTTATAAAATTACTTTATCTGTGTAATTCAAAGAGAAGCATTACATGCAGAGATATATCAAAAAATACTTATGACTTTGATCGCGAAGAAATTATAGTTTTTATTGGTGCGTATTGTCTTATGCCAAACCACTTTCATTTACTAATTAAAGAAAAAACAGAAAATGGAATTAGTAAATTCATGCAAAAAGTTTCAACAGCCTATTCAATGTATTTCAACAAAAAATATAAAAGAACAGGCGGATTATTTGAAGGAAAATTTAAATCTAAACACTTGAGCACTGATAGATATTTGAAATATATATTTTCTTACATTCACTTAAATCCAATAAAATTAATTGAACCGAAGTGGAAAAAAGTAGGTATAAAAAATATAAAAAATGCTATGGTATATTTAAGAAATTATCAATATTCAAGCTATTTTGATTATTTAAATGAAGATAGAATAAAATTAAAAATTCTTAACAAAACAAAATTTCCTAATTATTTTCCATCTAAAAATACCTTTGAAAAAGAAATTGTAGAATGGCTAAATTACAAAGAACCCCCTACCCCATAGGTCTTGCCTCTGGGGTAACACCAAGTTTACTTGTGGAAAAGGTTAGAGAACTTTAACTATGAATATCGTAATGTCTTGGAACTGGTATGCGGATTTTTTACTCTTTTTCAAAACAAGAAGCGATTATTCTGCATATTGTTCTTAAAAAACAATCCAAAATATCGAAAAGAGATATAGAATTATCAAGAAAAAGACAAAAACAACTTGCTTAAATATCACACATATGTAATACTTCTAATACATGAAAAAATATAATATCTCAGATGAAGAGGTTGGAAAATATGAACCCTTATCGTTTTCTGATGTAAAAAAAGAATGGCTTAAAGATCCAAAGTTTAAGAAATCTTATGACAATTTAGAGCCAGAATACGCTATTATTCGAGCTGTTCTTAAAAAACGAATTGAGAGCAAAATGTCGCAAAAAGATTTAGCAAAAAACTTGGCACGAGACAATCCGCTATTTCCCGCCTAGAGTCTGGGAATTATAATCCAACGCTTTCGTTCTTAAAAAAACTTTCTACTACACTTGGTGGAAAATTAGAAATTAAAATTTAGTTTAGAGTATGATATAATGTTTATATGAAAAAAATGAGAGTAGCAATAAATGGTTTTGGAAGAATTGGTAGAGCTTTTTTTAAGCTTGCTCAAAAAAGAGAAGAGATTGAAATTGTAGCAATCAATGAGCTTGGTAGTATTGAAAATGCAAAATATCTATTAAAATACGATACTGTCTACGGTAAAAGTTCATACGATTTGAAAAATATAAAATATTTAAGTGAAAAAGACCCCTCACAATTACCGTGGAAAGATTTAGCTATTGATGTGGTTGTTGAATCAACAGGATTATTTACTTCAAGTGAAAAAGCTCAAGCCCATATTACCGCTGGAGCAAAAAAAGTAGTAATTACAGCCCCCATAAAAGATGGAGAAACTATTTTGATGGGCATAAATGAAGAAAAACTTAAAACCTGCGTCATTAGTTCAAATGCTTCTTGCACTACAAACGCCGGAAGTCCTTTACTAGCAATTCTTGATGAAACAGTGGGAGTTGAAAAAGCTCTTTTAAATACCATACACGCATACACCGCCAGTCAATCGTTAGTTGACGGACCAAATAAAAAGGATTTGAGAGAGGGACGGTCAGCCGGACAAAATATCGTACCATCTTCAACAGGTGCAGCTATTGCTGTTACAAAAGCTTTAACTAATTTAGAAAATAAATTTGATGGAATATCTATTCGCGTTCCTATAGCAGTCGGGTCAATCGCTGACATCACTTTTATTTCAAAAAAAGATACAACTACCGAAGAAATTAATTTTATTCTTGAAAAAGCTTCTAAAGAAAATCGTTGGAAAGATATCTTTACAACAACCAAAGAACCTTTAGTATCGTCTGATATCATAGGAAACTCCTATGCATCTATCGCTGATTTGTCTTTCACTCGTGTTGTTGGAGGAAATCTAGTTAAAGTCCTCGCATGGTACGACAACGAAATGGGTTATGCAAACACATTAGTAAAACATGTGATTGAAGCAGGAAATTCTTGACATTTTTATCATAATGCTATATAATAGTAAGTATGATAAAAAATTACAAAAAATGGCTTAAAATATACGTTTTTACAATAATTTTCGCAGGAATAACTATTCCTTCTATTGCTAGTGCCGGTTTTTTGGATTACATATTAAATCCATTTGAGATTATTGATGATATCACGGATTGTAATGGTCCGAGATTACCCCTTGGTGGATGTGATACTGTTCAAGCAGTTAATTCAACTTATAACAATGTAAACAGTAATAACACTGTTAACAGCAACAATACTAATAACGCTAATACTAATACAAACAATATTAATACTAATAGTAATATTGGTAATACCACTTACCAAGCTCTTCCATTACCAACGATTATTAAACCTGCACCTCAAACGATAATTCAATACCCTGTTACGCAGACAGTTTATCAGACTCTTCCAGCTCCAATTGTTTATCAACCCGCACCTCAAACGATCATTCAATATCCCGTTACGAGAACTTACTATGCACCTCTTCCACAACCAACATATTATAATAATTATAGTAAACTCACAGCGTACTGCTCTGCTAACATAACGAGTATAAATCTTGGAGAAAATGTGACTTGGACAGCCAATGTTACAGGTGGAAATGACTATTATACCTACTCTTGGTCAGGAAATGATGGTCTATACTATAATAATTCATCTTCAAATTGGATTTCTGCACGTTATGCTAATATTGGAACAAAATCAGCAACAGTAACTGTTCGTTCTGGAAATCAAACTGTAACTCAGTCTTGTCATAATTCGGTGTACGTCCATTACCCTGTTTATTATTCTGCTCCCGTTACTCCAAAAACTGTTTATGTTACTAAAAAAGTTCAAGCACCAGTATCAGTTTCAACGCCAGATATATCTTGTGACTCCTCAGTTTCATCTGTCTCTATAACCTCAGGTCAAAATACTATAACAAAAACTTGTGCTAACAGTGCTATCACTAATACTCAAATTCCTTGGGGATTTCTGTCAATATTAATTATAATCTTCCTAGCTGGTTCTCTCGTCTATATGCTTGCGAGAAAGTCTTAATACCTCCTCTTCTGTCATCTGTCCTAAATTACCCTTATCTCTTGATTCAAGAGTCACTTTCCCTGCAGAAATATCTTTGTCGCCGATGATTATAAAATAAGGTACTCGCATATTTTTTGCTGAGCGAATTTTCTTACCAAAATTTTCATCTCCATTTTCCAACTTTGCCCGTATGCCCTCTTTTCGTAATAATTTATAAATCTTTTCCGCTGATTCATTATGTTTTTCTAAAACAGGAATAACAACGACTTGAATAGGTGCCAGCCAGAAAGGAAAATTACCAGCGTAGTGTTCAATCAGAAAACCAATAAATCTTTCGTGTGTACCGAGAGGTGCGCGATGAATACATAAAGGTGTTTCTTCCTTTCCATCTTTTGATGTATAAGTTAAATCGAACTTTTTAGGCACAGCAAAATCTACCTGATTAGTTGCTAATGTAAATTCCCTACCTATAGCACTCCAAACTTGCACATCTATTTTTGGTCCATAAAAAGCAGCTTCATTTGGTATTTCCACAAAAGGAATCTTTGATTCAACTAAAACATTTCTAACCATTTCTTCTGTTTCAAGCCAAAGTTTTGACTCATCAACATATTTTTCACCAAGTTTTTTGGGGTCGTGAGTAGAAAATCTCATCACATATTTATCAATGCCAAAAATCTTAAAATATTTCATATACATCTCATTCACCTTTTTAAACTCTGAGGCGAACTGTTCTTTCGTGCAATAAATATGGGCGTCATTCATATTTAGTGACCGCACTCTCATCAATCCAAAAAGTTCACCAGATTTTTCGTGACGATAATTGGTTCCATATTCCGCCAAGCGAAGTGGTAATTCCTTATAACTCCTTTTTCTAACGCCAAAAATCTTGTGATGATGGGGGCAGTTCATGGCTTTAAGATAATATTTCCCACCCTCATATTCCATTGGTGGAAACATACTTTCTTTGTAATAAGGCAAATGTCCACTTCTTAAATACAAAGCTTCTTTGGTAATATGAGGTGTTTTAACACGAACATATTCATTCTCAAATTCTGTTTCTTTAGCCAATTTTTCCAATTCTTCAATCATCGCTCCTCCATTCGGAAGCCAAAGTGGCAATCCCGGACCAATTTCATCTTCAAAATCAAAAATCTCAAGCTCTTTTCCTAATTTCCTATGGTCTCTTTTCTCCGCTTCAATCATCATTTTTTCATATTCCTCTAATTTTTCTTTTGTTTCAAAAGCTAATCCATAAATACGGGTGAGCATTTTATTTTTTTCATCTCCTCGCCAGTAAGCACCGGCAATGCGTGATAATTTCCAGCCAGCATTTTTTAACTCATTCATATTTTCTACATGACCACCACGACAAAGGTCTGTAAAATCGCCTGATGTGTAGAGAGTGATTTTTTGCTTACTTTTTACAATTTCTTCAATCAATTCTAATTTATATGGATTGTTTTTAAAATGTTCTTTGGCTTCTTTTTCTGAAACTTCTTGATGAGAAAAACCGTTCCATTTTTTCAAAATCTCTTTCATTTTTTTCTCTATTTTTGGTAGTTCAGATTCACTGAGATTTATATCGTCAAAGTCATAATAAAAACCATTATCAACTGCTGGACCAATAGTATTTTTAGCTTCAGGCCATAATTCTAAAACCGATGCTCCTAAAAGATGAGCTAATGAGTGACGGATATTGTGAAGTTTGTCATCGGTCATGGGGAGTATTATAGCATAAATCCACTCCCGCTTGAATCCAAATCTAAAACAACCCTCCTTGTGATTACACAAGTTCTCCCTTTATTAAGGGAGATTAAATGCATTCTTTCCCCCTT
>JANLHG010000013.1 GCA_024654575.1 Patescibacteria group bacterium
ATGTACATAGCGCAAATTGCGCCTCTGCTATACCTACTGATTTTTTATCTAAGAGCTGATATTGTTTAAGTATAAAAAAGTTCCAACACAAAGTAACCCATGGGGTTCAAAGCTGATTTCGATTTCGCTCAATATAAACCCACGCTCTCCACTAATACCTTTAAAACTTCATAAACATTTGTGAATTGTTATTTATCATTCTGGTAAAATTATTTCAATGATCAAATTACTCATATTTGATTGGGATGATGTTATAACTCTAGGCGCAAAAGATGGATATTTTGCTTGTTATCATAAGGCAATAAATGGTGTAGGTGTATTTTTATCACCTGATGAGGAAAAAAAACGAATTCTTGCCAAATGGAGTAAACCATATAGAGAAGAACTAAAAGAATTATTGAAGGATAATTTAGATCTAGTTGATAAAGCTGTTCAAATGTATGAAAAAGAATATTGGGGTGATACCTTTGTTGATTCATTAACAGCAGTAACTGGAATTAATGAACTTTTGATTAAATTAAAGGAAAAATATATTCTTGCAGTTGCAACTGGAAACCACCCAAAAATGTTAAAAGAAAGAATAATTCCTCATTTTAATATCCCAGATGTATTTGCCCAAATATTTAGTACTTTTGAAATACAGGACGTAAACAAAATGAAACCTCATCCGTATATGTTAGAAAAAATAATGAAAGATCAAAACTGTTTACCAGATGAAACATTGTTTATTGGTGATGCGAAAACTGACGTTCTAACTGCACAGAATGCTAAAGTTGAACCAGTAGTTGTTCTAACAGGTCATTTATCCAAAAGAGAGGCACAAGATCTAAAAGTAAAACATATTATTAATGACATTACTGGAATTGAAACAGTTTTAAATACAATTTAATAGCTCAAAAAAATTTCCAACATCCCTCCTTCATCAAAATTTCGGCGGGCAAAGCGTCACTTCGACTTCGCTCAGTGTAAACCCACGCTCTCCACTTCCATTTTTTCATGTTTTGATATAATCTTTTTGTGTCAGTAGATAGATATTTACCAGAAATCGCCACTTTAAGAAAAGAAATACCTAAATACGTTGGGTATTCACTGATAGCTGGAGCGCTTACTTTTCTTGTTGGAAAGGAAGCTTTAAATTTTTTAAAACCTGATCTACTCACTCCGGCGGGACGCATTTTAAATAATTCATTCACATACATATTCACTTTATTGGCTTGGCACACACTTTTTAAGGTGGCAGAAGATAAAATGTCCAAAGTTAAGCAAGAAATTATCGATTACAAAAATAGTAGCACTTTACCAACACCCATAAAATATACTCGCTTTGAAAAAGTTTTAAACAAAATGATGCTTTTCCATGACAACAGATCTTTGCCTTAATACCGATAAATAGTAAAGTAACTTAAAAGTAACCCCCGGGGTTCAAAGCTTTTTGATATAATAATATTTATTATTTAAAAGTTATATTAATATATGGTTAGTAAACCAGAACCAGATTACAATTTAAATATCTCTCAGTCAGTAGAAAGTAGTAAAAATAATGGTTTATTTGTCTTATTAGGAGGAGCGGTTCTAGGTTTTGTAGAACCACTAATAAGAGAAGCTGTGGCTAAATCTGAAAAAATAGCGAAACGTAAAACTAAAGTAAATCCAAAAAATAGAAGAACAAGATAAAATATTACTTTATTGAAGTTAAAAAAGTTCCAACATCGTTACTTCGACTTTCTTTCGATGAACTTAGGATAAACGCTCAGTATAAACCCACGCTCCCCGTAAGTTATAAAAAAACCGCTTTGGAAGTCCTATAGGGGTTATTGAAGACGAAAAGTTCCAGGTTGATAAAACACATTCGAACTAAAAACATAGCT
>JANLHG010000023.1 GCA_024654575.1 Patescibacteria group bacterium
GTATATTTTAATTGGTTAAGTAAGGTTGATGCACTATCTGAATCAAGAAATATATTAAATAAGGGTACATCTCTTCTTTTATATCCTTCTTTGATTTTATTAAACAAAAGCTTTGTAAGATAATCTAAAGAGCTATTTACTCCTTCAATTCTTCCACCCAAAGTTTCAATTTCAGCTTCAGTATCTGCGATTTGTTGCTCTGTTTGTTGAATTCTTAATGTAGTTAAGTATATTTGAGTATCCATATAATCGATTTCAGCCGAAAGTGTATTTTTTTTAGATGTTTCATCGTCTCTTTTTTGAGTATATTTCCGGATACATTCTTCTTGATTTAAATCTCCGCAAACTTGACTATTAACGTTATTGTGAACTAAAAAGAGAATTGAGATAAAGGAAAGAAGAATAATAAGTAGATTTTTTAATATTTTCATTCATTTAATGTATTTTGTTGTTGAAATATAATTTCCAACAAATCCTATTCCTGCACCAAAAAGTATTACAGCAAAGTAAGACAATAAAACAAAGTTAAGACTTGGTGGCCAAACATAAATATTTATACCTCCTAAATTATAAAATGGGAGTGTTGGAATTCCAGCAAGATAAGATTTAAAAAATGTATTGAAATATAAAAATATTAAATAGAAAAATAAAAATGCAAGAGTTCCACTTGCTACTCCAAAAAAAACTCCTTCTAAAATAAAGGGCTTCCTTACATACGACTTACTTGCCCCAAGTAATGTCATAAGCTCAATCTCGTCTTTTTTAAGAGCAATCTTAAAAGCTGTAGTTGTCATTAAAACTATAACTGAAATAATTAACAAGAAAAAAAGTACAAAAACAGATATTCTTCGTAG
This sequence comes from Patescibacteria group bacterium, assembly GCA_024654575.1. Taxonomy (GTDB): domain Bacteria; phylum Patescibacteriota; class Minisyncoccia; order Phycocordibacterales; family PALSA-1337; genus JANLHG01. Next base: position 855 of record JANLHG010000023.1, read on the forward strand.
CACTGTAGTTAATCCAACAAGTTTATCAACAATATTTTTTTGAAAAACAACTTCATCAATCCCATTTTGTTTTTTAAGAAATTCTGCAATCTGTGATAGGTATTCTGGCTTTGTTGCGTAAACTTCAAGTGATGCAGGTAATATTTCAGCTGTAACCATCTCAAGAAGTAGGGGATTATTTTTATTTAGATCTTTATATATTTGTAGAGCTTCATCTTTAGAAACGTATTTAATAGAGGTTGTTTTACCTGTTGCACTTACCTGGTCTCTTATTTTAAAAATATCAGATTCTTCTACTTTGTCTTGAAAATAAACTGTTACTTGAGGTCGTGTTTCAACATATGAAAGAATTCCGTTAAAAAATGAAGTCATGTTAAAAAAGAACAAACTTAAAAATAAAGTAAAAAATAAAATCAAAAATGACGTTAGTGATTGATACGGAGTTCTTCTAATTGATGTGATTATATCCTTCATGCCACTTCACTATAACTTTTAATTTGTATATTCATATTAGTTTCGATTGGCATGACCACTAACGAAGTCACGATAAAATCGTGACGAAGTGGGGTCATAGATCGTAGCCTCCTTTTTTTTCGTCTTTAATCATTTTACCGCCTTTTACAGTAATAACTCTTTTTCGATAGCTATTTACAATATCTGTATTGTGAGTCGCAAAAATAATAGTTTTATCCTTTTCTAACTTTTTAAATATTTTCATAATCTCCCATGAAGTTGTTGGGTCAAGATTTCCAGTAGGTTCGTCAGCCAATATAATATCTCTATCTCCAACAATTGCGCGTGCTATTGCGGTCCTTTGAAGTTCACCGGCAGACAATTGCGCAGGAAACATATATTTTTTATCAAGAATCCCAACAAGTTTTAAAGCTTCGTTTACTTCTTTGATTATTTTTTTATGACTGATGCCAAGAATTTTTAAACCTAAAGCAGCATTCTCAAAAATATTTTTATCGTTAAGTATTTTAAAATCTTGAAAAACAACTCCAATATTTCTTCTCAAAATCTCTGTTTGCTTATTATCTTCGAAGTTTAGAGGTGTTTCATTTATAGTAATATTCCCATTTGTTGGATTTGTTTGTTTTAAGATTAATTTTAAAATAGTGGTTTTGCCAGCACCAGATGGACCAACCAAATATAAGAACTCACCCTTTTCAATATTAAAAGTTATGCCATCTAATGCTTTATTACCAAATGGGAATTGTTTGCTGACATTTTCGAATTTAATCATCGAAATAAAATTATAGAACTTCTAAGTAACCGACGTCCAT
>JANLHG010000001.1 GCA_024654575.1 Patescibacteria group bacterium
AGAAAATATTATTGCGTATGTATCTCATGCCTATCTAAGAAAAAAAGACATGCCGGAGATATGGAGAAATAAACAAAAGATAACTTTAAAAGTAAAAAAATAAATTATGATCTGCCTGCTTATATCTTTAATAGTTCTTGTCTGGCTTGTTTGTATCTTATGCGTGTTAATACTTCTAAAATTATGCAATTTGGAATATTACGCTCATAGACTTTATCAAGAAATCGAAGAATTGAAAACTAAAATTTCTGAGTATTTATTATTTATGGACTGAAATGAATTAATAAAATCAAGAAAGGAGTGAGCCATGTAAATTATAGAAATTTTAGAATCATACATTATATTTTGTTTTATTTTTTACAAGAAAGAAAGAGGTTGAAATGGCTATAGTAAAATCAGACAAAGAAGGAAAAGCTCCGGTTGGTTTCGACAGGATGCCAGAAGGAAAACATATTGTCACACCAGAAAGCTTAGAGATGGCTGAGGATAAGACAACAAAACAGGGTAAGCCGCTTCAATACAATACTGTTTTTCGTGATCCTTCTAATCCCGAAGCATCAAACAATTCAGTTTTGTTGTCCACTAATTTTGGACACATAAAAGGAATTGTAAATTTTTTAACATATTTGGACAAGTCCGGTATTGCGAAGAAATTATCCGAACAATACCCAAGCAAGTTTCCCTACGATCAGAAGTCAGATCATCTCGAATGGGACGACGATAACTTCCTCGATAAAAAAGATGGAAAACCCACAGGTGTGAAACAGGGTTTTATCACTGCGGTTAGATTGGCAATGAAGGGCGTAATGGTCGGTATCAATGTTAAGCTGCAAGAAAGAAATCCGGAATTTAATGAGATTACTGAATGGTACAGCCATAATAATAGTTCTGGTGCTACGACTGCTCCTGCATCGTCTACATCGAATGATTCCAACTGGTCATAATAGGTTTGTCGGTATATCCTCGTAAAACCGTCATGTTTTCTTGGGAGTCCTGGCAGGTTTGTTCTTGTACCTGCCAGGAACATTTTAACGAATAATTATAAACCGAACATGATATATTCACACGACGATACTTTAAGTATCGCAGAAGAAGACGGAAATGAAAAACTTTTAAGTGAGATACAGATCACTTTTAATTCCTATGAATATTATGACGAAGTTGACATTATTATAAACAAACGAATAAACGGAACAGTCGTTACTACTTTAGGTATAAAAACTAACTACTATGATTTTATTAACAAAATAGAAAGAATTTTTAAGGTTGACAATCATTAGATCGAAACGACACGAGTCGAATAAAACATTAACAACTAAATTTCATTACATACCAGAAATACCTGATGGATTCTGTATCGTATATGATACGAGAGAGCAACTACCTTACACTTTTAATGATCTGAATATAAATTCATTGAAACAATGCTTAGGAATATCAGGTGCAGATTATTCAATCAAAGGATTTGAAGATAAGATAAGAATAGAAAGAAAAAGTCAATCTGATTTTTATGGAAGTATAGGTAAAGGTAGGGAAAGGTTCGAAAAAACAATTAAATTTTTAAGTACGTTAGAATTTGCCGGATTGGTTATTGAATGTACCGAAGAAGAACTATTATGCCCAGAAACTACCTATTCAAATATTAGTGCTAATTCAATTTATGGAACTATCGTATCATTTCAGGTCAAACACAGAGTGCATGTATATTGTGGAAGCAGAGATCAATGCAGACAGAGATTGATCCATTGGGGAATACAATTTTATAAAATGAAGAGAAACTTATAAATGAATAAACCTACTACAACAAAAAAAGAAATAGAAATAATAATCAAGAAATTAAATATACTTTGTGAGGTAGAAAATCAAAACTACCTAAAGTATCGAGAGGCTGTAGATACTATTAAGGCTTATAATAAGCACAAATTCGATGAAATACCTGAATGTTTATTATGATTAGGTTTGCTGGTTGTTTCCTAAAAGACAGTACAAAAAAACCAACATCAAGCAGGATGAGCCTGGCGGGGTCTAATTCCTTCTCCGCCAGGTTGATTTCTTCATAACTTAAAAACAATTATTAAACATGATCAAAAATTATACATCAGCCGTGCCGATAGAACGTTCAATCTGTCACATTGAAAACAAATTAGTTGCGCATGGCGCTAAAGACATTATAAAACGATATGATTCGATAGGCAGGCTTGAAAGTATATGTTTTATAATTTTCGTGTCTGGAAGCAATGTATCGTTTAAGTTACCAGCTAAAATAGATGCCTGCGGCTCATCCACAGATGAGAGAAATAGCGAATATGATATTAATAGAATTTAAATCAAAATTACCAGTAATTTTTGAGGATATATCCAATGAAAATTAAAAGTATCAAGCTGGAAAACTTTGCAAAATATTCACACATAGAAGTTTCGTTTGACAAAAATATTACCTACTTGATCGGTAATAATGGAGCAGGTAAAACCACACTTGGATTAGATGCAATTTGGTTCTTATTTCAGGGAATAGCAGAAAAAAGCAGCAAAGGTAATAATCCTTTCGTTGCGGAACGATTCAGGTTTATCGGCGAAAATGGCGCATCTGCTAAAGGTGAAATGGTATTGGTTGACGAAACAAAAGGAACAAAAATCAAAGTAACAAGAAAATTAACAAAGGATGGTACTTCTGTAAGTTTTGAATCATTAGATAAAGGCTTAATATTGAATCAGGAATGGCTTAACGATCTATTCAATGTGTTCCTCATATCGCCACGATCCTTTCTTTCGTTAGACAGTAAAAAACAAGCAGAGATGCTAGGAATCGATACGAGCAAATTTGATACTGAATTAGAATCCCTCATGTCGGAACATACTTATATTAATCGGGAATTGAAAAGTATCGGAACGGTGGAAGAAGTATTGCCAGTTGATGAAGTTGACATAGAATCTTTAATTGAAACTAAAAATAATATGGTTCGCTTCAATACAAATCAGACATCTTTGGAACAAAATATCACACGAAATAAAGAAAAATTGAAACTATGCGAACTAGAACTAAACGAGTTGATAAGACAAGAAGAAGAAATAAAACAAAAAATAGATAAATTAAAAAATAAAGTAAATACTGGACAGAAATATATCGCTTCCTTGCCTCAACCAGAAAAATTAAGAAACATGGAACAAATAGACAACGAAATTAAAGAAGCTACTCAAAATAATAACAAAAACATTACCTACCAGAATTATCTACAACAAAAACAGAAGCACACGCAGAAATTAACAGAACTCAACAATAACAAAAAAAAACAATCCGAAATAATAAAGAACAGAATTGATTATATCCGATCCAAAAAACTACCATTCGATAATCTTGAAATAAACGAAAATGGTGAATTGTTATTATCCGGTAAGCCCATCAAAGAACAATATTTTGCTACAGGTGAATTATTGAAAATAGTACCTGTTCTTATTAGTTCTTTAAATCCTGAACTAAAATATGTATTTATCCAACAGTTTAATCTACTCGACGAAAAACAGCAAAAGATAGTTGAAGAATATTTAGTTGGTAAGGGATTTCAATTAGTCGCTGAGATTGTAGGAGAAAAAGAAGTAGAAAATA
>JANLHG010000005.1 GCA_024654575.1 Patescibacteria group bacterium
GACGAGTCGTAGCGATGGAGATAGGGAAGTCCTTCCAATACTTGAACGTATAAAGTTTTGTTTTATTTTCTTTATAAACAATTTCATCATCAGAAATAGTGGTTTGCCCTTTAGGATCCCAATTAACAACTCTATATTTCCTATAAATAATACCGTCATCATACATTTTCTTAAATGCAGTTTTCACAGCTAGATTTCTTTTATCATCCAACGTATACGCTTCTCGACTCCAATCGAGTGATGCCCCAAGTTTTTTCAACTGATTTATAATAGTATCGTGGCTTTCTTGAGCAAAAACATTAATTCGTTTAAGTAATTCCTCTCGTCCAATATCATGTCTACGTTTATTTTCTTTCTTATATATTTCACTTTCCACTTTTGACTGTGTGGCGATAGCTGCATGGTCTGTACCAGGAATCCAAAGTGTTTTTTTACCATTCATCCTTGCATAACGAACCATTATATCTTCAATTACAACCATAAAAGCACTACCCATATGTAACACCCCTGTAACATTTGGTGGAGGTAAAACAATAGAAAACGATTCTGCATTTTTGTCTATAATACCAGCTTCAATACATTTATCTGGATTAAAAAAACCACTATCCATCCAACATTTATAAATAACATCTTCAGTCAATTCTGAATCATATGGTTTTAACAACTTTTCTGGAATAGTTTTATTCATTGTGTATACATAATAACAGAAAGATAAAATATATAAAAGCTATTTACATTGTCTAACATATGTTTTATGTAGAGATACCTATTACAAGGTAATGTCCTTTATAAAGACCTTTAGATATTTACTAATATAGTTTTGTCCTTTACTCTGTCCTTTAGTGTCCTTTATATTAAAATAAATAAAATATTGACTTAAAAATCAGAAGTATTAGATTAACTATAATATGAAAAAATATTCCAATATCGCCTTTATGGCACTTACGTTATTTATTATCAGTTATCAGATTGTATCTGCACAAGTAACAACTAGCGAACCAGGATGTAATTACATTCAAAATTATCTTTCATTCGGTTCTGAAGTTGCAAGTGATGATATTTTAAAATTACAATTATTTCTTAACTCTCACGAAAACGAAAAGTTATCAACAAATGGCATATTCCGAATGGAAACAAAACAAGCTGTAGAGCGATTTCAAATGAAGTACAAAGATAGTATCTTAGCTCCATGGGGAATAACATCACCAACTGGTTATGTATTTATAACTACAAAGAATAAAATCAACGAATTATACTGTGGGGAAAAAATAGCTTACACAAATTGGGAAAAATCTATTCTTTTTCCAAGTAAAATTGCTGAAAAAAATACTAATACTGAAATTAAAACTGAAATCAAGAATAATGTTGATAAAAATATTGTAATACTTAATGACAATGCATTAAGTACTTCGACCGACACTAATGATGCTAATATTATCAGCACAAGTTCTACGTCAGGTAGTATATTACGAAATATATTCTCGTCACCATTTGCTCTCGTGATACTTCTAATTCTTCTAGCGATTGTAGTTTACCTAATGATGACAGGTAAAGACGATGACCTTAGTAAGCCAATTTAAGATTTCCTATTGCTTTAAAGTTTTTATCTAAAATTCTATTGTCAATATTAAAATAGCCAGCTAAGGCGATCATTAATGCGTTATCTGTAGAAAGTTGTGAGGTAGGGAATAGTGAATTAATTTTCTTTTCTTCACTTAATTTACTTAGAGCTTCCCTGATTTTGTCATTAGCTATAACACCCCCACCTACAATTAAGGTTTTTGCGTCAAATTCGTCCACCGCTTTATTTGTTTTATAAACAAGAACGTCTACAACTGCATCTTCAAATTCTCTAGCAATTTCCTCTTTCCATTCTAAATTAACTACTTTATCAATCTTATTAACAGTATAAAGAACTGCTGTTTTTAAACCAGAAAAAGAAAAATCATAATCTTTTGAATACATCATTGGTCTTGGAAGATTCCACTTCTCAGCTGTTTCTCTTTTAAAACGATCCTCTTTAGCTATTTTTGATATCTGTGGCCCGCCAGGATAGGGTAATCCGATAAGTCTAGCAACCTTATCAAAAGCCTCCCCAACAGCATCATCTCGTGTCTGTCCTATAATTTTATATTTCATCCAATTCTCAATCAAAATAAGTTCTGTGTGGCCTCCACTAATAAGTAAGGCAATAGCGGGAAATTGTATACCATGAAGCATAAAGCTCTCTTGATGAACCATTTCTGAAGGAACTAGAGAGGCCACTATATGACCTTCCATATGATTTGTTGGGATTACTGGAATATTCCATAATTCACCTAATTTTTTTGCAAAATCAATTCCAACCCACAAGGCTGGTTCTAACCCAGGACCATACGTTACAGCTATAGCATCTATATCTGGTTTTTTCGAGGTAATAGGAGAGTAAATAAGTTTTTCCAATAGAGGTTTAAGATTTTTTGCATGTTCTCTTTTTGCTATCATAGGAACAACACCACCGTATTGTTTGTGGATAGAGACTTGAGAATGTATTACGTCACCTAATACTTTAAAATAAGTCTTACTATCTTTTTTAATTATCTCTAACAAAGCAAGTGCCGTTTCGTCGCAACTTGTTTCAATACCAAGTATTATCATATTTACTTATGCTACATGAACAATCTTTCTGACAGATCTTGAACTATCAAAATTAATCTTTCTTTTATTTTTATACTCTACCTTACCTTCTTTTAAAGCAAAAAGAGTATGGTCCTTACCTAACCCAACATTTCTACCAGGCATAATAACAGTACCTCTTTGTCGCACCAAAACATCACCTGTTTGGGCTATTTCACCTGTAGTAACCTTAATACCTAGATATTGAGGACCTGAATCTCTACCATTTTTAGTTGCGCCAGCCGCTTTTTTAGTTGCCATATAATGTTATAATGATTATTCTATGAGTATAAAAGAAATCATTGAAAAATGCAAATCTCCTAAGGTATTTATTTCAATAATTATCGTTTTAACTGCATTTGCATCCTTTGGATTAGGTCGCCTGTCAATTTTACTACACCATAAAGTACCAATTAACGTTGTAAAATAAGGATATTTTAGGATTTTTATACATCACATCTATTGACATTTAGTTTAAGAAATGCTACCATGTACATACGAGTGAGGTGAAGTAGGTAACACTATATAAACCTCACTTTTTATTTATGATAGAAATAACAACAAGCGCACTGATGCTTTTCTCAGCGCTTTATGGTTCACCACAAGCGATTGAGAATTCAGCAACAATTACGTTAATTAAACAGGAGATTACTAATTCTAATCTAGAACGATATACAAGAGAATACTTCAAAGACATACCAATTCTTGCAGAAATTGCAAAATGTGAATCAAGATTCACACAATTCGATAAGAACGGAAAAGTGATACGAGGTAAAGTTAACAGGTCTGATGTTGGGGTAATGCAGATTAATGAGTATTACCATTTAGATCAATCTCAAAAACTTGACCTAAATATTCACTCAGTTGACGGAAATCTTGAATATGCAAAGTTAATCTATGATAAAAGTGGAACATCTCCATGGAATTCATCTCAAAAATGTTGGGGTAAATATTCTAAAGATCTAGCAAAGAAATAAAATGTAAAGAAAAAAATAAAAACAGCTTTCCGATAGGGAACAGCTGTTTTTATTTTATATACTAACGTCGCACAATACTTCTTTGACGACCCTATAACGATTTTATAGTTATCTTATGAATTAGATCAACTGATATATCCCAAATATGTACAACTGATGTTTTTAAAAAATCCCAATTCTTCTGAGTCAATGGATTCTTAATTGTTTTTTCAATATCAAAACCATAATAACTCAATATAAGAAGTGCAATTACTATAACAACAACCATTTTAATAAGTCCTTTTTTATAGTTCATACAATAGTGATTATATATTTATTTTTATAAATAAGAAAGTGGATTAAGATACGCTTTTTGAGTTGCCACCGGAATACGTATGTTTTTGCAATTTATACTATTAACCAATGGTGACACTTGTATACCTTGAGTCGCGTAAACACTAAAGTGCAAATGCGCTCCAGAAGGTCCTGGTGGAAGTACGTAGCCACTATAACCACTGTAAGCGATAATATCACCTGTTTTTACTTCTTGCCCCGCACTGACTAATTGAGATGAAAGATGTGCATACACCGTTGAAAGACCATTGTTATGCTTAACAAGAATCCATCTACCATATGAATAACAGTTTGGTAATATACCAGTATCACCTATTTCTACAATTGTTCCAGATAAAACAGTTCTAACTGGAGTACCTGTAGTTGCTCGTAAATCAATACCATTATGCCCTTTTCCATTGTAAGCTTGAGGATTTTGAGTTGCGAAATTAGTGTTACCAAAATATTGAGTAATGTGAACATTATCAAGAGGCCATTGTAAAACTCCAGCTCCGGCTTTTGGTATACTATTAGGGTCAATTGTAATCCTTAATTCCTGTTCCAAATTAGCTAAATCATCTTCAAAAGCTTTCGCAAGGGCTTTCTTATTATCAAGTATTTTTTTATAATTAGCTTCTTGATTTTTTGTTTGAGCCAATAAGTCAGCTTTCTCTTTTTTTATATCTTCTACTGATTTTGTCTGTCCTTTAAGTTGATTACTAAAGCTCAATAATTGAACTTTATTTTTTTCTGTTTTTATCTTATTTTGTTCAAGTTGAATTTTTGTATCTTCTAAGTCTTTTATGGTTTCCCTGATAGTTGATTGGAAACGAGTTAATTTTTCTAATTCGTTCCAAAACTCCCCCAGATCTCCAAATTCAATAAGTGTCTCAATGAGCGATTTAGACTCCTCAACATTTATTTTATAAAAAGTTTTACTTATAATTTTAATATCTTCTTCAATACGATTACTCTTATCTCCTATATCAAGTTTTAATTGCTCTATAACGATATTAGCTGTTTGTATCTTATTTTGCGTAATTTGAATATCTTTTGATAATTTCTTTCTAGTTATTTCTAATCCATCAACTGTACCCTTCAGAGTATTGGCTTGATTTGATATTACATCAACTTGGTCTTGATACTGAGCAATTTCTTGTTTAAGTTGATTAAGTAAAACATTCTGCTCATCTATTTTTTGTCTGAGTTCTTCCGCTTTGTCGGCATAAACATTATTTCCAAAAAATAAAATAAATGCTAATAAAACTATAGTTAATATTTTCCATTTATGATAAAACATGAATTGCTTTTGAAATTCTTAAGATTACTTCTTCTTTTCCTAAAATATATATCAAAGAAAAAGGGTCTGGTGATTTATCTTTTCCCGATAGGGCATAGCGAACAGGCCAAAGAACACCCCCCTTCCCTTCTTTTTCGGCATAAGACATTATTTGATTTTTAATATCATCAACACTCCAATTCCCTATTTTATTTATAGAATCAATTACTTTTTCTAAGTGAATGACAGTTTTTTTAGAATCATTTTCATTCTTCCAAAATAATTTATCTTTTGTATATTCTGGTTCATTAAAAAAGTAATCCAACTCCCCCGCTTCTATCATTGTGTCTATGTCAGAATAAACATTGATACGGTCGAAAATAATCATTAATAACTTTTCCAAATATTCATCTGATACAACATATTTTTTCTCTATTCTTTTTTTAATTTCTTTAAATACTATTTTTTTGTCTAACTTTTTTAGATATTCTTTATTAATCCAATTAAGTTTTTCAATATTAAAAATCGCTCCACTTTTTTGCACTTTAGCTAGATCAAATTGTGCAATAAGTTCGTCTATACTAAATATTTCTTTTGTCGTTCCGGGGTTCCATCCGAGAAAGGCAAGATAATTAATAATTGCTTCGGGGAGATAACCCTTTTCTCTGTAATCATCAACACTCACTGCACCGTGCCTACCTGAAAGTTTAGATTTATCAGGAGCAAGAATAAGTGGTAAATGAGCATAAATAGGCGTCGGAGCACCTATCGCTTGTTGTATAAGAATTTGTCTGGGAGTGTTAGAAATGCCATCTTCTCCACGAATAATATGAGTAATACCCATTTCAAAATCATCAATAACAACTGCTAAATGATAAATTGGTTCCTCCAAAGATTTTGCAATAACAAAATCACCAAGCTCTGTTGTATCAAACTCTATGTCACCTCGGATTAAATCTGTAAATTTTATTTTTTTATTTGAATTTTTAAAACGAATAACCTCATTTCTTTTCCCTTCCTCTACTTCTTCCTTTGAAAAATAAGCTTTGTCTTCATCAATGAGTTTCTTCAAATATGTTTTATATATATCATTACGTTGTGATTGCCAAAATGGACCATCATCATAACTAATCCCCAACCATTCTAAACAATCAAGCATATTTTTTTCATACTCCTTCTTTGATCGTTCTTTATCTGTATCTTCAAATCTAAAAACTATTTTACCTTTATTTTGTTTTGTAAAAAGGTAGTTAAAAAGAAATGTTCTTGCCCGTCCAATATGCAAAAAACCGGTAGGACTAGGTGGAAATCTGGTAATGACTTTCATACCAGTATAATAACACAAATACTAATCAATCGCTGTAATTTTGAGTTTGAATTTTACTGTTTTATCTTGCACTTGAACTGTAATTTCATGTTCACCCACTTCTTTTATTGGTTTATCTAATTTGATGAATTCTGGAGAAATGATAAGTCGAGTTTGTTTGGTAATCTCTGGAGCAATTTCGGCACTATGAATCCCAGCAAAAAGATGGCCTTTCTCATTGGCTTTTCCAGCCATTTCTATAACAATACCATTCATATCGTTAAGATTCTTCAAAAGCAAGTCTTCTTGAATTTTTTTCTCTATATCTTCCTTTGCTTTTTCTACTGAAACCCTTTTTACAGCCTTTTCTGTAGCGATTTCAGCAAAACCCTTAGGTATAAGAAGATTTAAAGCATATCCATCAGAGATATCTTTAACATCATATTTTTTACCTACTTTAGGTGTGTCTTTTAGTAAAATTATTTTCATACACAATAAACCTTATCATTTCAATAATTCTTTAGCAACTCTAAAGCCTTATTCATTTGTGGGTCAATTTTCTTATCTATATCAGTCTGAGATATTTTAACTTCATAATCCGGCTTTAAACCTCCTTCAGAAATGGAATTACCTTTTGGAGTAAGCCACCTTGCGACTGTTACTTTAAGAGACGTATCTGAAGTTATAGGAACAAGTTCTTGAACAGAACCTTTACCAAAGGTTTTCGTACCAACTAACTTGACAATACCATGTTCTTGTAATGCACCTGCCAAAATCTCTGATGCTGAAGCCGAACCTCCATCAACTAAAATAATAAAATGTAAATTAGAAAAAACATTATATCCCCTACTTCTGTATATTTTATCATCACCGTTTTTACCAAAATCTTCAGTCACAACAATTTTTCCACTTGGTAAAAACCAACTCGCCATGTCCACCGATGCTTCAAGATAACCTCCTGGATTACTACGAAGATCTAAAATCAGTTTTTGGGAACCTGATTCATAAAATTGTCTCAATGCATTTCTAAACAGGTCAGGAGAATTAGCAGAAAAACTATATAATTTAATTACAAAAACACCATCTTTTCTTAATTCGGTGTCAATAGTTGGTAAATCAATAGTATCTCTAGTTATTTTGACATCAAACGGTGCTTTTATACCTTCACGAAAGACATTAAGAGTTACTATAGTCCCCTTTTTACCTCTAATGAAACTAACCGCATTATCCGTAGACATGTCAATTGTACTGGTAGCATTTATTTTAACAATTTTATCTCCCACCTTAATTCCAGCCTTTTCGGCAGGACTACCTTTCAAAGGAGCGACTACTGTTAATATTTGGTCTTTCAGAGCAATCTCCATTCCAACTCCTTCAAAATTCCCAGCGATATCACTTTCAAATATTTTTGATTCTTTAGGAGGAAAAAAAACTGTATAAGGGTCACCCATTGAGCTAGCTAGTCCTTGCATAGCACCCCAAATTCTCTCTTGATCATTTGGAATTGGTTTTGAAGAAACATATTTTTCAGTTAAAATTGACCATTCTTTCCAGAATGGAGAAAGGTCTACAGAATTTATATTTGCAACATTTATTCGGTTTTTAGAACCAGCATAAGCACCGGCCATAAATACCAAACCTAAAATCACCATCGCCACCACTACTGACGAAACATATTTCAAATATTTATTATTCATAAGTAAAAATATTATATCATATGCTATAATATTTTCTATTATGGTCATCAAACTTCACAACACATTGTCTGGAGAAAAAGAAGAATTTAAACCTCTCAATGAAGGAAAGGTTGGTATTTATAATTGTGGACCAACAGTTTACGATATTGCACACATAGGAAATCTCAGAACTATGGTTTTTTATGACATTATCAGAAGAATATTTGAATATAATGAGTATAAAGTAGAACAAGTGATGAATATTACAGATGTTGATGATAAAACAATCCGTAAAAGTATCGAAGAAAAAATAACACTCACTGAACTAACAGAAAAATATGAAAAGCTTTTTTTTGAAGATATTGAAAAACTCAATATTATTAAACCACAAAAAATACTTTCTGCCAGAGCACATATGTCAGAAATTATAGAACTTATATCAACACTAATTAAAAATGGTTCAGCATACGAAGCGAGTGACGGAATCTATTTTAAAATTTCAAATTGTAAAAACTACGGATTACTAGCTAGATTAAAATTAGATAAACCGACTCAAGAAAGAATAGAAAATGATGAGTATGATAAAGAAAACCCTCGTGATTTTGCTTTATGGAAGTTTTATAAAGAAAATGACGGAGATGCAGTGTGGACCGCGCCCTTCGGGCGCGGTCGCCCTGGTTGGCATATTGAATGCTCAGCTATGGCTATAAAATCACTAGGAGACACGCTTGATATCCACGCTGGTGGAAGTGATTTGATTTTTCCTCATCACACAAATGAAATCGCTCAGTCAGAATCAGCAACTAGAAAAACCTTTGTAAACTATTGGCTTCATGGAGGAATGATGAATGTTCAAAGTGACAAAATGGCGAAATCAAAAGGTAATTTTCTAAAATTAAAAGAGTTAATTGAAGAAAAAATATCACCCCTCGCATATCGTTATTGGCTTCTTACTGCACATTATCGAACACAAATTAATTTTACTTTTGAAGCAGTTTCAGCATCTCAAACCGCATTAATAAACTTTTGTAATTATTTTATGGCATTTGGAGAAAAAAGTGGTGAAATTGATATAGATTACAATAATAAATTTATTGACTTCATAAATAACGATTTGGATATGCCTAAGGCAGTAGCTCTGGCTTGGGAATTGATTAAAGATAAAAATATTTCAAACGAAAACAAAAAAGCTACTCTATTAAAATTTGACGAAGTATTCGGATTAAAATTAAAAGACCTAAAAATTCCTGATAATAATGAAGAGATACCAGAAGAAATCAAGTTTTTGATTGAAGAAAGAGAAAATGCCCGCAAAGCTAAAGATTTCAAAAAATCCGACGCCCTAAGGAGTGAAATAGAAGCTAGAGGGTATAAAGTCAAAGATATACCCTTATCTTAAGCCATATTATTAATTTCGCTTGACATAAAACTATCTTATGGTGTATAATAAGGGGTAGATTCTTAGTCGTATGGCTAAGTCGTTCCTTGCACCGAAAGGTGAGGAATAAGGAGGTAAGTGCGTTCCTCTACTAACGCACAAGTACATTGAAAGGAGTGTTGTATGACATTCAAAAACGAAGAATTCGTAATCAACAACGGGCCGTCAAAGATCGATCTTATGTTTTCCTTATTCGATACTGACATGGGAAAGCGGATGTTAGAATTTCACACGCCTCAGTGGGTTCACACCCACGATGCGAATGATTTCAAAGTTCAGATTACTTCCGCACGAAGACGAAATCCGGCGGCGACGATCTGGGAGATCGAAGGAATCACTGACGCTCAAGGTGGGAAGACGCGAGTCTCCATCTATTATCTCTCGGACACCCGCGAAGGTCGCATGAGGTTCGAGGAAGAGCTTCGGACTCATGGCATCATGGAAACGCCGGACGACGCCAAAAGAGCAAGGGCCCTCATGATCATCATCCAGAAGATGGTGGCCATCGCTCAGTATCACGGCGGCTTGCCCGAAGAGTTCTACGTCCTGTTCGAGAAGGCAAAAAAAATCAAATTTGCCGAAGATCGTGATTCACTCACTGAAGCTGTCAAAGGCATCTAATCTCTAAACTGAAACCTCAAGAAGCGCATCTGCAAAGATGCGCTTTAACTTTAATTTTTTATCCCCAAATTAGACACATCTTATAACCGTTTTCAATTGATGCGGAATTTTTCATTATGCTACAATTCCCTCAATGAACACCAAAACCATTCAACCTAGGAGTTTAAGAATTCCTCCACAAAATATTGATGCTGAAAAAGCAGCTCTTGGTTCTATTATGTTAAGACCTGAAGCAATGCACGATGTAGTTGATATTATTCGTGGAGAATCTTTTTATGCAGAAAAACACCGACTCATCTGGCAAACAATGCTTGATTTACAAAGCAAGAGTTCTCCTATTGATTTACTTTCTCTTTCTTCACGACTTAAAGAAAAGGGTTTATTAGACGCAATTGGCGGAATGTCGTATCTCACAGAAATTGCAGGTTTTGTCCCCTCTTCTACAAACGCAAACCATTATGCCGAAATTGTTCAAAAAAAATATATGATGCGGAGTCTAATTAATGCTTCGGAATATATTGGAGAGTTAGGTTTTGATGAAGCAGGAGAACTTGAAGAACTTTTGGAAAAAGCGGAAAAAAGAATTTTCGAAGTGACAAATTATTCCGGTATTCATAAGTTTATTGAACTTAAAGATACTCTAGTTGAAGCATGGGATAGACTTGACACTCTTCACAAATCTAAAGATGAAATGAGAGGTGTTTCAACTGGTTTCAAAGAATTAGACCTAAAACTTGCTGGTCTGCAAAAATCCGACCTCATTATTCTAGCTGCTCGACCTTCTATGGGAAAAACATCTCTAGCTCTTGATATTGCTCGAAAATCAGCCACAAATCATAATGTGCCAGTAGGAATATTTTCTCTTGAAATGAGCTCCCAACAATTAGTAGATAGAATGCTTGCCGCAGAATCACAGGTTGATTCTTGGAAACTACGAACTGGACAGAATCTTTCAATTGAGACAGATTTCAAACATATTCGTGATGCAATGGATAAATTATCAAAAGCACCGATTTATATTGATGATCAACCCGGAAATAACATTTTAAAAATGCGTTCTGTCGCACGACGTCTTAAAAGTGAAAAAGGATTAGGTCTAATTATCGTTGATTATTTACAATTAATGGTCCCAACTCAAGCACGACATTCCGACAATCTTGTTCAGCAAGTGACAGAAATATCTCGCTCTCTTAAAAATCTAGCCAGAGAATTAGATATCCCCGTTTTAGCCCTTTCTCAACTTTCTCGAGCCGTTGAACAACGTGGAGGTAGACCTCGCCTATCGGACTTGCGAGATTCTGGTTCTATTGAACAAGATGCGGATGTGGTAATGTTTATACATCGTGAAGATAAATATAATGAAAATTCTGAAAGACCAAATATTGCCGAAATTCTTATCGAAAAACACAGAAATGGTCCTACTGGAAAAGTAGAACTATATTTTGATGAAAAGAAAACGACTTTCCTTAGTGTAGAAAAAACAGATTTCAAAGATTTTGATAAAGAAGGAGGATTTTAAAAAAATATGGATTCTATCAATAAACTTATTGAATATTTCAGTGAATTCCCAGGTATCGGTCCCAGACAAGCCAAAAGATTTGCTTTCTTTTTACTTACAAAAAATAAAAGTTATTTGGAATCACTGACCAAAAATATAACTGAACTTAAACAATCAATTCGCATTTGTGAAGAATGTTTTAGATTTTATACCAAAGATAAAAATGATTTACCTATTTGTAATATCTGCAAAAGTGTCAATCGTGATAATTCCATCATGATGATTGTAAGTAGAGATGTTGATATGGAAACTATCGAAAAAAGTCATTCTTTCAACGGAAAATATTTTGTGCTTGGCGGAACAGTACCTATTCTTGATAAAAACCCAGAAATGAGAGTACGTTCACGGGAATTAATAAAAAGAATAGGTATTTTAGATGGTTCATTAAAAGAAATAATTTTAGCTCTAAACGCTAACTCCGAAGGCGAAAATACAACTGATTATTTAAAATCTATTCTCTCTTCCATCACCGAAAAACATTCAATCAAAATATCTATTCTCGGCCGAGGGCTTTCCACAGGCACAGAACTAGAGTATTCCGATTCCGATACCATCAAAAATGCTTTAAAAAATAGAGCTTAACTAAACGACTCAATTTTAACTTTGAAAAAAGGTTGACGGTGGCCGTTTTTTTTGAAATAACGAGATTTTTGTTTGTATTTGATAACAGTTACTTTCGGTAATCTACCGATTTCAATAAGAGTAGCAGTTACTTTTGCATTTTCAATAAAAGGAGTACCAATAGTAGTATCTTTACCATTATCAACAAGAAGTACCTTATCAAAAGTGATTTTATCACCTTCCTTTACATCACCGGGGATTTTCTCAATCTTGAGAGTATTTCCTACAGCGACCTTGTATTGCTTACCTCCTGTTTCTATTATCGCAAATTCCATATGCTTTCATTCTATACAAAGTGCTACAAAAAGCAAGTTTTTTAATAACTATAAAAAAAAGCGGGTCGTTGCACAACGACCCGCTTCGCGAACTCTTACTCACAACTCATCAACTATCTATTGAACTAAGGGCTAAACAGAGTTGCAACACCACCGGGGTGTCTAAAGTAAGAACCAGCTAAACCCACAGGACTACTGTTGATGATATCATATCCACTATCTTTTTGCAAGGATACTTTTTTTATAAGTATCAAGATGTTCAAGAGCAATACCTGTACCTTTTGCTACACAAAATAAAGCGTCCTCTGCCAAAACCGCCTTAACGCCAGTTCTACGATAAACAAGTTCTGGAAAATTACGAAGCATAGATGAACCACCTGTCATCGTAATACCAATATCTATTATGTCCGAAGCAAGTTCTGGCGGAGTTTCTTGCAAAACATCTTTAATAGCTTTCAACATTTCTCGTAATTCTTTACTTATAGCTTTTACTATTTCGTTTGTTTTTATCTCTGCTCCACGAGGCAATCCAGAAATAAAATCCCTACCCTTCACTATCATTGAAAGTTCATCTTCAATAGGTACAGCCGAGCCAATTTTAATTTTTATATCTTCCGCCATTTTATCCCCTATAGCTAAATTAAAGGTCTTTTTAATATAATCAGCGATAGCGTAATCAATCCTATTTCCAGCACATTTCACTGAGGTTGAAGAAACAATTCCTCCAAGTGATATCACTGCTACATCTGTCGTACCTCCACCTATATCAACAATCATATGTCCAACCGCCTCTTGAATTGGAATTCCAGCACCAATAGCTGCTAAAATCGGTTCTTTAACTACATAGGCATTTTTAGCACCGGCTTTTATGGCTGCTTCAATAACTGCTCGTCTTTCAGTAGAAGTTACTCCAGCAGGTACCGAAACCATCACTTCAGGTTTCCAAATATTCCATTTACCCATAGCTTTATCAATAAAATACCTTAACATTGCCTCAGTAACTCGATAATCAGCAATCACTCCGTCCTTCATTGGACGATAAGCAATAATACTTTCAGGTGTCTTACCTATCATATTTTTTGCTTCAATACCAACAGCAATAATTCTATTATCTTGTTCCGAAACAGCCACGACTGACGGTTCATTCAACACAATTCCCTTCCCAGGCAAAAAAACCAAAGTATTAGCAGTACCCAAATCAATTCCTAATTTTTTAGAAAATAGAGACATATTCCTTATATAATACGGTATATGCTATAGTATGCAAATGAAAATTGATAATGACACAAGTGCATTAAATCTCAAAATTGAAGGTGGTCATAAACTTTCAGGTGAAGTAACCACCAAAAGCTCAAAAAATGCTGGCGTTGGGCTTCTTTGTGCTTCTATTCTGAATAAAAATAAAACCGTTTTAAAAAATATGCCTCGTATTGAGGAAGTCAATAGAATTATGGAAGTACTTAATAGTATTGGAGCACAAGCAAGATGGATTGGTAATGATGTAGAAATAAATCCTAAAAATATAAATCTCAAAAATCTAAATATTGAGGCCGCTATAAAAACTAGAAGTATCATCATGCTCATCGGTCCTCTTATCCATCTTTTTAAAAAATTTGAATTACCACAGGCTGGTGGATGTAAACTTGGTTCACGAACCGTCAAACCACATTTTTTTGCTTTAGAAAAATTGGGGGTAAATATTGTAACCAAACAAAAAACATACCAAATCACTTCAAAAAAATTACAAGCAAATGATGTTGTGATGTATGAATCAGGTGATACGGTTACGGAAAATACAATCATGACAGCTTCGCGAATTCCCGGAAAAACAACTATAAAATTCGCTTCAGCAAATTATATGGTGCAAGATTTATGTTTTTTTCTTCGTTCACTTGGAGTAAAAATTGATGGTATAGGCACGACGACATTAACCATTGAAGGTAAACCAGAAATTGATACTCCAATTTCCTATTCCATAAGTGAAGACCCTATAGAATCAATGTTTTTTATAGCCACAGCAATTGTCACAAAATCATCAATCATAATTAGAAGATGTCCGATTGATTTTTTAGAAATTGAATTATTAAAACTTGAAAAAATGGGTTTCAAATATAAAATTCTGAAAAAATACAAAGCAAATAATGAAGAAACAAATCTTGTTGATATCAAAACTTTTTCATCAAAACTAACAGCTCTTGAAGAAAAAATAGAATCACGACCTTATCCGGGATTGAATATTGATAACCTTCCATTTTTTGCAATAATCGGAACTCAAGCCAAAGGTCAGACATTTATCCACGACTGGGTTTACGAAAAACGAGCTATTTATTATAAAGAATTAGACAAGCTTGGCGCAGATACCATTCTTGCTGACCCGCATCGTTTTTATGTTACAGGACCAACAAAACTAAAAGCGACCGAAGCTATCTGTCCACCAGCTCTGCGTCCAGCCGTGCTTCTTTTAATCGGAATGTTAGGGGCTGAAGGCATTTCTATTTTAAGAAATGTTTACAACATCAATCGCGGTTATGAAGACCTTGCTAACCGCCTAAACGCCATCGGCGCGAAGATTGAGATAATATCATGAACATAATTAAAGTCATTCCTATTTCTCGCGGAATCGGAAAAGAAACACTTTCATATTTTACCGGTGCAGAGATAAAAATAGGAGATATTGTTGAAGCACCATTGCGAAATAAAAAAATTAGTGCTCTTGTTGTTGATATAAAAGATGTGGCAAATGTAAAATCTGAAATTAAAAATGCTGATTTTGTAACTAGAAAAGCTAATGTAGTAAAAATCAGAAATCTTTTATCTCCAGAGTTTATAGAAGCATCATATGATACTGCAAAATATTTTGCATCAAACTCTGGAAGTATTTTGAATTCATTAATTTCCAAAATCATACTTGAAAATGAAGAAAAAGAAAGTCGGTTACCCATTCCAACAACAACCTCTAAAAATCTTTCAGAAAAATATGCTATGCAAGGAGATGACGATGAGCGGTTTGCGAGTTACAGAAGTCATATACGTCAACAATTTGCTAAGAAAAAATCAGTATTTTTTTGTGTTCCCACAATTGAAGATGCTAAAAAATCCCTAAAAAAATTAGAAAAAGGAATTGAAGATTATACTTTTGTTCTACATAGTAAATTAAAGAAAAAAGAAATAATTTCTCTGTGGAAAAAAATAATTGAAGAAAAACACCCCACACTCATAATCAGCACACCTAGTTTTATAGCAATACCGAGAAATGATATTGGTACTATCATCGTGGAAAAGGAAAACGCTAAAAACTATAAAACATTGATACGCCCCTATTTTGACATTAGATATTTTATGGAAAAATATGCCGAAAAAATAGGAGCGCAAATTATATTTGGGGATATTCTTTTGAGAATTGAAACATTGTGGAGAGAAGAAGAAGGTGAGATTTTAAAAGCCACACCATTCAAATTTCGTTCTCTTTTTAATTCAGAAGAAACTTTAGTAGACATGCGAAAATACAAAACCAAAAAAGGTATTTTCAAAATAGCTGGTGAAGAAATAGAAGAACTCATAAAAAATAATAAAGCCAACAGTCATCGCTTATTTATTTTTGCTGTAAGACGAGGAATAGCACCGAGTGCTTTATGCGCTGATTGTCAAAATATTGTGATGTGTGACAATTGTGACTCCCCCGTCATTCTTCATAGTTCAAAAACTAATAATGATGCAGAAAACTATTTTTCATGTCATCATTGTGGAAAAAAACGGAGTGCAGATGAGGTATGTAAAGTTTGTGGAAGCTGGAAATTAGCGACAATTGGTATTGGGATTGAACTTGTGGAAGAAAAAATCAAGCAACGATTTCCAGATATAAAAATATTTCGTATTGATTCTGATTCTATAAAAACAGAAAAACAACTAACCAAAACAATTCAATCGTTTTATAATTCCCCCGGTAGTATTCTTGTTGGCACAGAAATGGCTTTGTCCTATTTAAATGAAAAAATTGAAAACTCCGCTATTATATCTATTGATTCTCTTTTTTCTATTCCCGATTTCAAAATACATGAAAAAATTCTATACACTTTATTAAAAATAAGAAACATCACTTCTCAAACATTCATCATTCAAACTAGAAATCCTGACGAAAAAGTTTTGGAATATGCTTTGAAAGGAAATTTAATAGATTTTTATAGAAAAGAAATAATTGATAGAAAATCCTTTGATTACCCACCATTTTCAATTCTTATTAAAATAACAATTGAGGGCGAAAAAAATAAAATAATAAAAGAAATGGAAAATGTTAAAAATATTCTTTTACCTTTTACTATTGATATATTTCAGGCCTTCACTAAAACAGTCAAAAATAAATCTGTCCTCCATTCTCTTATTAAAATTCCTAGAAACAAATGGCCTGACTCAGAACTTCTAGAAAAGCTCTATTCCCTACCTCAATACGTAGCGATTAAGGTAGACCCAGATAATTTGCTATAATATATCCATATGGTAGAAATTGTTCAACAAAATAACCCTATTTTAAGAAAAATTGCCAAGGCAGTGCCTATTAATGATATTTCATCTATAAAAATTCAAAATATTATAAAAAATATGAAAGAAGCTTTAGCTTCTCAAAAAGATGGGGTAGCTATAGCAGCACCTCAAATCGGCGTGTCTTTGAGAATTTTTGTAGTATCTGGTTTGATACTAAAACAGGCTGATGAAAAATATAAAGACATCGAAAAAGATTTAATTTTTATAAACCCTGAAATTTCAAAACTTTCTCGTAAAAAAGAAACCGTTGAAGAAGGTTGTCTATCTGTACGATGGCTTTATGGAAAAATATCACGATCCATAAAAGCGACAATCAAAGCCTACGATGAAAATGGAAATTTGTTTGAAAGAGGTGCTTCTGGAATTTTAGCACAAATATTTCAACACGAAACAGACCATTTAAACGGGATACTCTTTACAGATAACGCTAAAGATATAGAAGAAATTAATCCAAAAGAAAAATAATGAAAAAACCAATTAATTTTGCCTTTTTTGGAACACCAGATAGAGCAGTGTGGGCACTTGATACGCTTCATGCTTTAGGCTTCACGCCTCGTGTTATTATCACTCAACCAGATAAACCTCAAGGAAGAAAACTAATAATAACTCCACCACCAGCCAAAGTTTGGGCGTTTGAACATAATATTCCTATATTACAACCAGAAAAATTGGATTCTGAATTTGCTAATAAATTAATTTCCGCCTCTTGTGACCTGTTTATAGTAGTTGCTTACGGTAAAATTATTCCTCAAAATATTTTAGATATACCAAAATACGGCGCATTAAATATTCACGGTTCATTATTACCAAAATATCGAGGAGCTTCACCTGTAGAAATGGCAATTCTTAACGACGACAAGGAAACAGGCGTTAGTATAATTCTCATGGACGAAAAAATGGACCATGGACCGATTGTAACAAAAGATAAAGTAACCATTGAAAATTGGCCACCAACTTCAGATGAATTAGCTAAAAAAATTATCCAAAAAGGTGCTGAACTACTAATTAATATACTCCCAAAATGGATTTCTGGAGAAATCAAACTAGTAGAACAAGATCATTCAAAAGCCACATTTACTAAAAAAATAAAAAAGGAAGATGGATTAATAAACTTTAATGATGAGTCCTATAAAAATTACCTCAAAATTCAAGCATACAAAAATTGGCCTGGAACTTATTTTTTTATCAACGAAAAAAGAATTATCATAAAATCTGCCGACTACAAAGAAAACACACTAAAAATCAGACGAATCATTCCTGAAGGAAAAAAAGAAATGGATTATGAAGAATTTATTAAAAATCAATAATCTTCTACGCTCATTCCTTGATAATTTACCCACGCTGTACCAATGACATCTGCTCTGTACGCCACATACCAGATTCCAGTAGAGATAAGAACTAAACCTAACAACATAAAAATTGAAATATTCGGACTAAATCTTTTTTGAATAATATCCATATTTATTAAATATTTTTAATACTTTTTTTAATTTTAGCACCGATTTTTCTAGAAGTTTTAATCGTTTTCTTTTTCACAGATACAATTTCCCTTTCTATCTCTTTTTTAACAATATCAATTGCAGTGTAGAGATCCTCATTTTCTGACGAAGCATAAAAACTTTTCGGTTTAACGTAGATATTAACTTCCGCTCTAAAAATATCTCCATGTTTATGATGACGAGTAGTTCTACCTACTTCAACAGCACAAACCATATCATCACTTTCTTTTTTTATAAATTTTTCAAGTGCACCAAAATGCTTACGAACATATTCTTCAATTGCTGTTGTGAGGGTAATATTTTTTGTTTTGATAGTGATGTTCATATTTACATTATAGCACATCTCAATCCCCTACACTTATAATTTTACTTGGACTATGATGTCCGCTTACTATTCTTATTTTACCGGTTTTAAAATACTTCTTCATTACCTCAACAACTCGCCTGTTCGCCATATTTCTTTCCGCTTTTTCTCTAATCCATATTTCAAAATGGTCTTCAGAAATCTTATTAATTTTCTCTTTTTTAGCGTTAGTAACCACTCGAAGTTTTATATACATAAATGAATTATTTCACTTTTTTACCAAAAATGCTATGATACAAATATTCCGGCGTGGCGCAGCGGTAGAGTGAAGAAGCGAATACTTGGAGCTTCTGCAAGGCCGGAGCGTGACGGCGCGAGGCAGGGTCGAAATATTTTTTATCAAAAAAATACTTTTGACGGCACCTGTTTTTATAATTTTAAAAATCGTATTGTGTGCTCCGGTGTAGCTCAGCGGTAGAGCAGTCGCCTGTTAAGCGATTGGTCGCAGGTTCGATCCCTGCCGCCGGAGCAGACAATAGGATTTAAATCATGTGTAAGCGATTGGTCGTTGGTTCGAATCCAACCGCCGGAGCAGTTGACAAGTATATTTAACTATGATTAGATAACATAATAGTAGTTTTTTGACATATTTTTTGGTAGTTAGCTATTTTTCTTATGAACCCGATAACAAATCAACTGCGTACGATGTATGAGGAAGAGGTTGCTGACATACGACGTAAAAAACATTACAGCAATCCAAAACTTGACCTTGAAGATATTCTGAAAAAGAGTGTTCTCCTGGGTACAGTTTCAGACCACTTCAATAGATTTATGGCTGTAATGGATTTATTCGATAAAAATAAGCTCAAAACTGGAGAGGACTATTTCTATGCTTCATTTATCTTAAGTCAAGAAGATGAAGCTCCAAATTTAGCCCTTGGTTGCATGTTGGCACAAGCATCAGGGAAACTAAATTTTTCCGGAAATATAGACGTCCCTGATGTTGACGAATACATCAAGTGTCTACAAGATGCATTCTTCACCAGACTTACTGGTATAAATTAACCTATCACTGCCCCTCAAAGACTGCCACGATGGCACTTTGTTGGGGTAGTTTTTTTATACAAAACTAAACATCCTCATTTCCTTTTCAATAACAGATCAACTAATAATTCTAATCTCGTCCAACATGCGGAGTTAATCAAGATGATTCCCTTGCATTATTTGTAACTCTTATGTTATGATGTAAATATCACCACGAAAAAGCTCCTGTGAGGCTAGTCCTTACAGGGCCTTTTTCTTTATATGTGTGTATTCTATCTTGCTTTTAACTTCATTAAGAAATATAAGATATTTTTCTGAATTTGTATTGATTTTTTTAAGTAAAGCCGAATATCTTTTATGATCTGGTATTACTACTGCTTGAAGTTTTTTATTATCTCTAAGATACTCTGCTAAACAGTAAAAATCACCATCTCCAGATACAATAACGGCTTTGTTGTAATGAGGATATTCAATCATAGAATGGAGAACAAGCTCTGCATCACAATTTCCTTTCGTGGAGTTATCTTTATATATTAAAGTTGGTTTAAAAATAACAATGTATCCATCTTCTTGAAGCTTTTTATACATTTGCTGATTACCTTCCACATAACCTATAAAGATATATGCTTTTTCAATTTTATATTTATCTTTCAGATATATTCTGAATTTAGTAAAATCAATTTTCCACCCTTGATTTTTTATACCAAGATAAAGATTTTGACTGTCTATAAAAGCATAATTATTTTCTCCAGATGTCATATTAAAATTAATATTACCATAGAATATGCAGTAAATTTAATTACAATAGGCTCTAACTTCGTTCAACATGCGGAGCCAAGTAGGTTTACTAGCTAAATCTAGTACCAAATTATATGGAGAAGCTATTGTAAAATATAGCTTTTTTCCGTTTACAGAAAGGTTCTGAATTAAATAATTCAAAAATACTTTTTTCTCGTGTGGTTTAGAACTTTCAAAGATTGACTTAGCACGGCGAGCAACTGAAATCACTGATGCTACAGTGTTTTGATAGTCATAATCTGCTTTTGTGTGTTCTTCAAGTTCAATGTTTAAGACTTGTATCTTGTCGTGATATAATGTCGGAATGAAAGGCTACGTTGCAGATTAAGAAAGGAGAAAAACCTCGATGGCAGTGGGGACCACGTTAGGTAGTGATTTCATCAAAAAGTTGGAGCTCAGAAATCATTTAGATATTAACTATGATACAATGGATATATGGAATCATTAATAAAATTAGATATTTTCTTTTTTATATCTTCTGTGGCAACAGTTATATTGACGATTTTAGTTTCCATTATCCTTTTTTATTTTATCAAAGCTGGAAAGAATCTCTATCTGCTTTCAGAAGAACTTAAGAATGATTTTAAGGGGTCGGAAGCGTTCGTCGTAGAGCTTAAGGAACGTTTGGAAGACAACATAGTTTTTCGACTTTTCTTTCCCCCATCTCGAAAAAAACGAAATCATTAATAATTAATAACTTTTTAAAACAATGCAAAAGAAAACAACAAAAATAAATTCCACTGCAATGGAATTAGGTATCCTCGGTGCAAGTATTGCTGGTATAGCTGCTGCATATTTCTTCCTCGGTCCAAAAGGTAAAAAACACCAGAAACAAATGAAGGTATGGGCAATAAAAATGAAAGCTGATGTTGTAGAAAAACTCGAAGAAGCTCGTGATATAAGCGAACCCATATTTCATCAAATCATTGACTCTATAGCGGAAGAATATGAACAAAAAGCGAAAATTGGTCGTGAAGAAATTCAGTTATTGGCGAAGGACTTAAAGAAACACTGGAAATTAATTAGTAAGGAAGCAGGTATTGATAAGTAATATATATGTACACATACAACTGGTACTCACAAATTATCAAACCATAATGTAAGTGCTATAACCCCTTACACACCCGCTCTAACTTCTTCCACCATGCGGAGCTGCAGAAAATAATACCAAAGTATAGGGGTTATTTTATACCATCTAGGTAGGGCGTTTGAACCTGTGGTATGATTTTGATATTAGAATTAGAATAGCACTACACACATATGAAATTATTTTTAGGGGGTGGAGGAAGAAAAGAAGATTCGACAGAGCTAGACAAAAATTTTGTTGCTAATTTAGATTTATCTAAACCTCTTTTATATATTCCAATAGCTATAAATACTAACAAGTATCCATACTCCGGTTGTATAAATTGGCTTCGTGATATATTAAGCCCCTTAGGGGTAAAGAATATTGTAATGTGGATTGAAGATGATTTAAAGAAAAAACAAGAGAAAGATTTTGAACAATTCTCAGGTGTCTATATAGGAGGTGGTAACACTTTCAAATTACTTAAAGAATTAAAAGAATTTGGTACATTCGAAATATTGAAAAGATTAGCCAAAAAAGATGTTCCAATTTATGGCGGAAGTGCTGGTGCAATAATAATGGCAAAAACCATCATACCAGCATTATCTGCAGATGAAAATAATGTTGGTTTAACTGATTATTCAGCAATGAATTTAGTAAAAGATTATGATATTTGGTGTCATTATTCAGAGTCGTTAGATACGATGATAAAAGATTATACGAATAAATATGGTTTAAATAAAATAGTAGCGATACCTGAAAAAGCTGGACTTTTTATTACAGAAAAATCTAAAATAGTGATAGGACCAGCGAATGTTTATATCATCGAACAAAATAGGAAAACTATTTTAAAACCTGGATCAAAATTTTAAGCTTGCTCATCTAAAATATTTGTGGTACTTTTTGTTATAGATTTACTCATTGAAAATTAGGACAAAAAACATCAATCAAACCCGTAGAAAGGAATTTTACAATGCAAAAACTAGCCAAGTTGGTTATCGGTGATACAGTCGCTTTAATCACTCCTGCTGGAATGCCACCAGAGAGATTTCGTCATTACATCCCTTTAATGGAAGAATATGTTCAAAAAGAGGGTTTTCGAACAAAAACATATCTTTCATCTGAACAATCATCAGACCAAGAGTTGGCGGAATTATTTTATTATATAGCTTGACATTTTTAGATGTAAAATGATAAACTTTATCTATGAAATTTAGTGTTATAAACACATGGAATCGTAGAGGTAGCCGAATTATTCAGGCTACTTTTGAGTGTTTGTAATTTTCTCCTAGCGTATTATGAACTTTCTAAAGCGGCCTGAAGGTCGCTATTTTATTATCATATTAACCAAAAACTAGCATGAGCAAAAACCTAAAAATAATTCCTGATTCAAAATTAGTTAAAATACCGATAAAAGATAACGGTGAACCTTTAGTTTATATAAATGATTTTGTTCCAAAAGTGGTAATCAAAATTCCTAAATACATCAAAGATGAGGGTGAGAAATTCATTAAACAATCTTCAAAGGTAAGAATCAGTGTTGCAAAAATGTTAAAAATTGCCCAAGAATTGCTTCCAGATCAATATAGACTAAGAATAAGAAGTGGCTACAGGTCGTTAATGATTCAGAAAAAAGCTTATCAGAGAACGTTTAATAAAATGAGAAAAAATAATCCCAACTGGAGTTTAGACAAACTAAAAGATGAAGTGAGTAAATTTGTTGCTCCTTTAGACATTGTTCCACCACATTCAACCGGCGGAGCTGTTGATATATCAATAATTGGACCAAATGATAAACAGTTAGATATGGGGACAAGAATTGGACAAGATACTCGTTTGGAAAAAACCAGAACTGATTCTAATAAGATATCATCAATGGCCATAAAAAATAGAAAATTACTGGTGAAAATAATGTCTACAGCTGGATTCATAAATTATCCAACCGAATAGTGGCATTGGTCTTATGGTGACAGATATTGGGCTGCTAAATTAAAAAAAAGATACTCTATTTATAAAGGTATTTAAATTAAAAACATGAAAAATAAAACAATCGGGGTGCTTGGAGGAATGGGACCAGGAGCCTCAGCTAATCTGTATATGGAGATTATTAAGTATTCTCAACAGAAATATGGTGCAATTCAGGATATTGATTATCCGCCCGTTATTATTTACAGCTTACCCTTGGAAGGTTTTGATGAAAAAGGAATTGCTAATGAGAAATTGGTTGAGAGCCAACTCATAGATGGGGTTAAAAAGTTAGAATCGGCAGGTTGTGATCTGATAATAATTGGTTGTAATACCGTTCATATTCTTTTCAATAAAATGCAAAAAGCTGTCAAAATTCCTATCCTAAATATCATCGAGGTGACAAAAAATAAAGTTATGAAGTTTGGCTATAAGAAGATCGGGTTATTTGCCTCAGAAAGCACAAGTAACTCCGGTCTATATCAAAATAATTTTAAGAAAGACGGAATTCAGGTCATTTCTCCAAATAAAGATCAGCAGAAAATATTAAATAGAGTGATAGAACATGTAATGGGTGGTAATCAAAAAGCAGATGATATCATTCTTTTAAAAGATGTCGCTCGAGATTATCTAAAACAAGGAGTCGAAGCGATCGTTATGGGCTGTACTGAAATCCCTCTAGCAATAAATCAGACTCATACAGATATTAAACTATTTAATACAATAGAAATAATTGTACAGTCAGCAGTAGATTTTTCTCTATAAACACACCCTAACTTCTTCCACCATGTGGAGCAGTTGACAAAATCAATAAAAAGATATAATATCAACTCTAGAAATAAAGAAAGTGTTGCACTTTTTACTCGTATCAATTACCTCAAGACTATGCTTTATTCCAAAAAATTTCCTCCAGCATCGGAAGTTATACAAACCCTTGCTTGTTATTTACCCAACATTTAAAAGTCAATAAAAATTTCTTTTATTTTTTTCTGAGTATCTTTTAGTTGTCCATCAAAAAGCAAATAATCTTTTAATTGCATAAAGGGTACCCACTTATAAGCTCTCACCTCACCATCTTTTGGTTTAATTTCATTGTCATCACCAACAAAACGGAAACCAAAAAAGTATCTTTTTGATCCTTCATAGTTCTGACCGTCGCGATTCATTTTAATAACCTTAAATTTGAACTTTATTGGATTACTACTCTGACCCACAAACTGAAGAGATTTTTTTTCTATACTCAACTCTTCATGTATCTCTCGATATACTGCATTTTCTAAAGTTTCTTCTTGTTCAACTCCGCCACCAGGAATTGCAAAATACCTATCTTCAAAAGATTCTAAATTCACTAAAAGAAACTCTTTGTCTTTATTAATAATAAGTGCTGAAACGCCTTTTCTGTACATAATATATAATCATTTATTTAAATCTTCATTATCTTGCATGATTTTTAACAAAAAAATTGTATCGAATTTTAATTTTGCTCGTGCTGAATCTTTTTGTGGATCAGTCAATAACTCTCCAAGACCATCCAAGATATGCTTGTTGTCCATTTTTTCTAACATCTCAACGCACTTTACTAAAGCATCCTTAAAAGACATACCCGACCTCTCTTCAACAATCTGACGATTGATCGGCCAGTTATTTTTGGCAAAATAATGAATATCAAAAATATCTCGGCTTGTTTTTCCAATCCTTTCATACATAGCCATAAGCTTATGCGCAAACATATCCTCTTGGACCATTACAAGCATTGAAATACCAAGTAAAGTTTTCACCTCATATTTTGACCCAAATTGTCTGCGACTTACTTCGACTTTTATATTCTGAGCTTTGGGATCGTAAGAAATAACATTTCTTAAATTAGATTTCTGTATGTATGAATCTGTAATTTTTCCATAATTACTTATAATCTCGTTTATCTTTTCAAAAACTTCGGTTTCTTTAGTTTCATCTAATAAATCAAAATCCAAATCTACAGAATTTCTTGGTAAATCATAAAACATCATAGCCGCTGTACCACCCTTGAAACCAAGATATGACGCGAGAGAAATATCTGAATAAATATCTTTCAAAATCTGAAGCATAATATTTTTATGTTTTGAATAATCTAATGTCATATAGTTTTATAATATTCATTGACTTTTTTAACCATTCTTTTATTGTGATAAATCGGTAATATCTCAAATACTTTATCCCAATTCAAATTAGTTAAGTTGTCAAAATGATAATCCTTGCTTACATATATTCTATCCAAAAAAGCACGCTCTCGTGTAGCAATTGCATAACCATCTTTATGTTCAATACCTAAAGTATTACTTAAAACATAATCCTTCATCCGAACAAAAGTAATTTTTTGTTCTCTAACTATAATTTCTCGATTAACATAAGAAGAAACGAAAATATTTCCGTAATATTGAAAATTTATACCCTCTCTTGTTAAGACAGTTTCAAAACTAATATAGGCAGGAGTATAGATTCTAGTTGCTAATTCAAATCGATTATAGTTTTTATCCTTTGCATAAAAGCCACGATGCACTCGAATTAACTTTCCAGCCACGACATACTTGTTTAATCTTCCACTGACAGTTGATTTTTTCTCTTCACTCCATAATAAAGCCACATCTTTTGTGGAAAAGATTGTTTTTGACGATCTTAATAATACCTCTAAATATTCACCTTTTGTTGGTTTTTTGTCCACTTTATTACTGGAAGTTACCTTAAAAGTAATCTCCAGTTCATATCTTAATACTTTTGGTAAATAAGTGCAAGTGATACGAGCGAGCTTCGTCCAACATACGGGAGCAGATAAAATATCTAGGACATTCGAACCTGCTATAGAATTTTATATTTAAATATGGTATATTTTTGGCATGGAAAATTGTGTTTTTTGTAAAATCGTAAGTGGCGAACTGCCTTGCTACAAAATATGGGAGGATGAAAAGCATTTAGCTTTTCTTTCCCGCAACCCCAACACGGAAGGTTTTTCAGTTGTCATAACCAAAGAGCACTATCCGAGCTATGCATTCGATCTTCCTGATCAGGTTTTAACCGACCTTATTCTTGTAACAAAGAAAGTCGGAAAGTTGATTGATTCTAAACTTGATGATGTCGGAAGAACCGGCATGATCTTTGAAGGATTCGGAGTTGACCATATCCATGCCAAACTTTTCCCAATGCATGGTACAAAAGATATGGGAGAGTGGAAGTCGATGAAATCCAATGTGGACAAGTATTTTGAAATCTACGAAGGATACATCTCTTCCCATGATTATAAACCCTCAACTAACGAAGAGCTTGCGAAAATTGCTTCTAAGTTCAAGCAGTAATTTTTATAAAACCGAAAGTCAATCTAACGAGTAGGTTTTTTTATGGTATAATTTAGTAAATTCAAATAACATAAATAAAATATATGAAAATAGAAAAAATTGTTATGTTCTTACTTCGTTTGGTTATGAGTTTTACTTTTCTTTGGGCATTTTTTGATAAGGTCTTTGGTTTAGGTTTTGCTACTACCGCAGATAAGGCATGGATTAACGGAATATCACCAACTTATGGTTTTTTGAAATTTGCATCAAAAGGTCCATTCGTTGAAATATTTCATAATCTAGCCGGTGTAGTTTTAGTTGATTGGTTATTTATGCTTGGTCTTCTTTTTGTTGGTCTTGCTCTCATTTTCAACAGATTTATAAAATTAGGATGTCTTGCTGGAATTTTAATGATGGCACTTATGTATCTAGCTTTGCTTTTCCCAATAAACAATCCTATTATTGATGAGCATATTGTTTATATTCTAGTTCTAGCCCTTATAGCTATCAAAAAAGAATAAGTTTTACACACTGCAACTACCTGAACTCTGACGAAGTTGCGGTTGTGTGACTTGAGATACAATTTTAGCGTATCCTTGAGCACTAGAATAATTTGCGCCAAGAATTTCTTGTGGATTTACATTTTTCCATTCAACACCTTTATTTTTCATATAAGTTTTTATTACTGCGTAATTATCTGGAAACCAATTTGAATTCATCGTTAAAGCATTTTTCCACATATCTTTTTCACTCATATCTTGTGACGCCATTAATTCAAGAAGTCCCAACATAGCCATACCATGATTACAATCAGGAAAATGAGTAGAATTTCCACAACATGGTCGGTATATACCTAATGACATTTTATCTACTAATGCTTGTTGTTCCGGTGTTAAATTAAAAAACTTATGACGACTATAATGATCCATCGGATTACCATGGGCTATTGTCCAACCAGCTGTAGAAGCAAAATTTTGTGCTCCTCCATATCTTTTATCCATCATCTCGCCAGATTCTAAAATTGGATTTTTACTAGCAAGACCAAGTGCCCAAAGCAAGTTGAGAATGGAATGATTATATGTAATATCAAATCTATCTGGATCAATCACTCCAACACTTATCATTTTTTCAGTAAGATCACCCCACCCTTCTATGATTTCTTCTTTAGTTTGAATATTTTGAATATTATCTGTACCTTTATAAAACATTGCTCCACCAATAATAATTCCCGCAACAACTATAGCTAGCGGTACTTTTTTTATTTCTTTTTCCATATATTTTTATTCTTTACAACAATCAGCTAGCTTGGCGACTAAATCCTCAAGCCGATTGGTGTCTTTAGATATTTTATTAATTTGTTTAACATTCACCAATTTAATCTTTAACGCCCAAAAAATAGAATAAATCTTATAAGCATCATTAAACATTTCTTTGGCTTCTTTCTTTTTTCCTTCGGAATGCAATTTATTTCCAACCTCAATAAATCGCATTGTGGTAGAAAGGAGATGTTTTGAAGCACACCATGTTTCTCCTTCGTGGTTCGGTATAAGTTTAATTAATAGTTCTTTACGCATCTTTCTTATCTCATCAGATGTATCTAGGTATTCATCCTTACCAGTTTTCATAGAAGTAAAAAAGAAATGTTCTTCAAGCGAAATCAGATTCATCACCGCCAAACTTAAATCCTCAGTAATTGATAGGTCAACACCACCTTCTTTTTTAGCTAATTCAATTTTCGTCATAAACTCTTCAAATGTTTTCATATTAATAAATTAAATGAATAAAACTAAAATACCAATAATAACCATAGCGATACCTACCCATAGGTGCACATCTTTCATATTCGCGTGTTTCCATTCTTTAACTTTTTCAATAAAAGCTGGATTAGAAGCAATCCAAAGAGTTGCTATAAGTGGAGTGATAAGAATGATGTTATAGAGAATAAGATAACCAAAACCACTAAAATATGTAGAATAATCATGAAGTAATCCAATGACCATTAAATACGGACCTCCCATACACGGAAATTGACAAAGGCCGACAAGTAAACCAAGAAAAAAAGCAGACGGAAGTGATACGATATTAATGAGTTTACCAATAGAACGATGTGCCACATCAGGGATTTTGAGCTTAATAGGAAACTTAGGAAAGAGAGCATTAAGTAAATTAAGTAATCCAAAAATAATCAACATACTTGCACCGAGCTTACCCATAAAATGGGGAGTGTTGAAAATATGAAGTACTTTTAAGAGACCGATGCCTATAGTGAAATAAGCAAAGAAAATACCAGCAATATATAGACCGCCAATTTGAAGAATTTTCTTACGCGTCAACTGTAAGCCAAACAAAAATGCAATAGTAATGAGTAGAATAGAAAAAGAACAAGGATGAACACTATCAAGAAGTGCAGAAAAAAAGACCAGCGGTAAAAGCCATACACCTTGATCACTTACATTCCAAAGAAAGGTAGAAAAATTAGAGCTATATTTTAAGACTACAATTCCCAGAATTACTACAAGCACTACTACTATGCTGATGATATTTTTTTTCATAATATTTAAGGAGTAACTATGGCCTTGATTTCAAGTTGAAGTTCTCCACCGTTTTTATCAGTTAAAATAACAACTCTATCAATCTGACCTACACCCGCTGGACCATGAGCATTTGGGTCATAAACAACGCGAATAATACGACTTTCACCAGTTTTGATAATTTCATTTGCAGGGGGAACATAACCCATACCAGCCATACTAAATGGACCCTTAGTACTTCCATCTGGTCCAATAATAAACGCAGTTGTACACATACAAGAAGTCAACACTGTGCTAATGGTGATATCTTCATTAGTCGGATTAGTCACGGTAAACTCTTTAGTAACATTTCCATTTTTCATAGAAATATTACCAAAATCATAAATTGTTTCTGTAGTAGTAATAAGGCTTTTAGAAACATTTGAAGATGAACTTGGCAATTTATTGCTGTTAGAATAACCCCAGACAAGAAGACCTATAAAAACAAAACAAGCAAGAATAGTAGCGATAACTGTTTGTGGTTTCATTTTGAAAATAATTACAAATTAATAATTAGAAATTACTAATAAAGGTAAAACATTTACTACTATAAGTAAGATGGACTATTTTCAAAGAGGGAGAGCCAGCGAGTTATTTTTCTATTATAAGAACTAACAAATGGAGAACTATATAAAAATGAAGAATATATAGAAATTAAAAAAACAAAAAAGACAAAAGTGGGTATAGAAATAGCAAAAATTATTATATTTACATTAATAAGAG
This sequence comes from Patescibacteria group bacterium, assembly GCA_024654575.1. Taxonomy (GTDB): domain Bacteria; phylum Patescibacteriota; class Minisyncoccia; order Phycocordibacterales; family PALSA-1337; genus JANLHG01. The sequence continues at coordinate 30,535 of JANLHG010000005.1, forward strand.
TATTGAAAAATGTGTTATATGTGAATATTTGCGTACAAAGTGATTTACCCATAGTAGAAAGTGGACAATCTACAGACATGCGTCCATCAGACCAGTGAGTCATCAAAGCAAAGCCAAAAACAGCTACTCCGATAAAACTTATCAAAAACAATAATGAGATAAAATATTTCACAGTTTTATAATTTCTTCAATCGCAATGAATTAGCGACGACACTGATACTACTAAAAGCCATAGCCGCTCCAGCAAAAATTGGATTAAGTAGGATTCCAAAAAATGGAAAAAGTGCTCCAGCTGCAACAGGTATAAAAGCGACATTATAGAAAAATGCCCAAAAAAGATTCTGCTTTATTATTCGCATTGTTCTTTTAGAAATTTTTATTGTTTCAGGAATAAGCATTAAATCCCCTCTCATCAAAGTGATGTTTGCTGACTCCATTGCAATATCTGTACCTTCACCCATAGCAATGCCAATATTAGCTTGTGTCAAAGCTGGTGCATCATTAATACCATCACCTACCATTGCCACAATTTTTCCTTGTCCCTGAAGCTCGCGTATCTTTTCTGTTTTTTTATCAGGCATCACCTCACTCATCACATTTTCTATCCCCACTTGATGAGCGATAGCGCGAGCGGTTCGATCGTTATCCCCAGTAAGCATCCAGACAATCACACCATTTTCTTTCAAAACTTTTACCGCTTTTATTGACTCGTCTTTAAGCACATCAGCAACAGCAAGTGCTCCTTTAATCTTTTTATTAACCACAAGAATCATTACTGTCTTACCCTCACTTTCAAGTTTTTGAATTTGGTTATCAAATGACGATATATCAAGTTCTATATCGAGCATAAGGGCTCTATTCCCCAAGTAAGCCTCGGTTTTTTTCCCTTCAATGTATAGAAAACCGCGCAAACCCTTTCCTGAAATTGCTTTGAAATCTTCAAGTTTGTATAAATCTATTTTTTCTTTTTTCGCCTCATCTATAATCGCCTTATCAAGTGGATGTGATGATTTCTGGTCCAAACTAGCGGCATACTGTAAAATCGCTTTCGCTAAAGGATGTTCTGACCGCTGTTCGAGCGATACCGCGAAATTTAAGATTTCCTGTTTATCATCGCCATCAAAAGCCAAAATATTAGTTAATCGAGGTTTTCCTTCAGTAAGGGTTCCTGTTTTATCAAGCACAATAGTGTCAATCTTGTTTGCAATTTCAAGTGAAGATGCATCTTTAATCAAGATCCCTCGACTAGCCGCACTACCAGAAGAAACCATGATGGCCATAGGAGTTGCTAATCCCAATGCACACGGACAAGCGATGATAAGAACGGCAACGAAATTAATCAAAGCAAAAGAAAGAGCGGGAGCCGGTCCAAAGAAAAACCAAACCACGAAAGTCAAAATAGCGATTACAAACACCGCTGGCACAAAATAAGAAGAGATAAGGTCAGCGAGTCGCTGGATGGGTGCCTTGGAACCTTGAGCTTCTTCCACCATTTTAATTATTTGCGAGAGCACTGTGTCTTTTCCGATTTTTGTAGCTCTAAAAATAAATGTACCAGATAAATTAATAGTACTTCCAACAACCTTACTTCCTATAATCTTATGAACAGGCATTGACTCCCCAGTCACCATAGATTCATCAATTTCCGACTCCCCTTCTGTTATTTCTCCATCAACTGGAATCTTTTCTCCTGGACGAACGACTATAAAGTCTCCTACTTGCACTTCTGAAATAGCTATTTCAATTTCTTTTCCGTTCTTTAAGACCTTCGCAGTCTTAGGTTGTAAACCAATAAGCTTTTTAATAGCGTCCGAAGCTCTACCTTTCATCAAAATTTCAAAATATTTTCCCAGAAGAATCAAAACGATAATTATCGCTGAAGTATCAAAATAAAGCGCTGGCGTTATTCCCCCTTTTGCAAAAAAAGCCGGAAAAACGGTTACCGCCACACTATAAAAATACGCAGACAGTGTACCCACGGCTACCAAGGTATTCATATCGGCAGTACGATATTTTACCATCATCTTTAACCCACTATAAAATTGTGAGCCAACCCAAAACTGCACAGGTGTTGCAAGTAAAAGAAGTACCCAGCTACTATTTAGAATTTTTGGAACAAAAGAAAACAGGTTAGCAAAACTACCTAAAAATATAAACACAGAAAGGATGCCCCCGATGATGAGTTTGCGTTTCAATACATCCACCTTTTCTTCTTCCATCATTTTCATATGGTCGTGCGGAGCACTCATATCCATACCAGGCATTTTTATTTCTTCTTTTTTAGCTATGAGTTTATACCCCGCTCCATCAACCGCTTTTTCCAAATCGGATTCAGAAATGACATTTTCGTCAAATTCAACCAAGGCCGACTCGGAAGCAAAATTGACTGAAGCCGAATGCACGCCTGCGGTTTTGGATAGCACTTTCTCAATAGTCGCGACACAACTCGCACAATGCATCCCGCCAATTTTATATGTTTCTTTTTTCATTAACTTAAATCCTTTTTCTTTTCTTCAAATTCTTCCTTACTAATTTCGCTTTTTGCATATCTCTCTTTTAAGATTTCAATTGCGTGGTGATGTGGATGTTTAGAATGTTTACCAGAGATTTCTCTAACGATCCAAACAATAAGAGAAATGAAAAGAGCCCAAAAAACAATCATCATCAGTCCTCCGACTATATGATATCCCCAACCATAAGTGTTATATATTCCATACATCATAGTATTTTTTAGTTAATTAATAATAGTTAATTATACCTCTTTTTCTGTAAATACTACAAGTCGGTTAGGATAACTTCCATTCTGTGGATTCCATTTACCATCACAAGTAATTAGATTGAGGCGATAAGCCGTAGTAGGCCCAAATACTTCATCGCTAATAACCTTTGAATTGTACGAAGTACTTTTTACAACTTTGAACCGTATAATACTTTTGTCGTTATTTTCAATAATTACTTCATCTCCTATTTTTAGTTTATTAAGTTTATAAAAAACTGCAGGCAAACCAAACATATTATCATAATGTCCAGCAATAACAGCATTGCCTATAGTACCGGGTCTAGCACCGAGTTTATACCACGAAACAATATTTGTTCGAGATGGCACCTCCATTGTACCGTCTTCTGCAACACTCATAGATTCCACCGTAGTTTTGATGCCGATAGAAGGAATACTTAAATACACGGGATAGATATCTTTTTCAATAATATGCACAATTCGAACTGGGCTAGGCATGTATACAATGGTTAGATTGATAATAATCCCAGTATACAAAATCAAAAATATTAAACGAAGTATAATTTTCCTAAACATACAATTAAAATTACAATAAGAATACCATTTATAATTCCATATATATCTATAGTTCTACCAGTAATAGGAAAGGAAGGGAGAGGGATAATTGTAGGAGGAGTAACACTAGCTACTGTTACAGTTATAACTGGTGGAGGGGTATAAAGTGGATGATGTCTACTTCCACTAGAATTAAGTGTTGGTGGAGAAGAAGGTGGAGTTGGCGGTGGAGGAATTACTACAGGAGAAGTAATGATTGTCACATTAACACCTTGATTACCTCCCCCTTGACTATCAGTATCATTTTGATGAATTGTTCCAATATTATCTGCAGTGGCCGTCAAAGTACCGTCAGTTTTGACATCTTCAGTTCGTGCTACATAAGTAACAATATTGGAATAGAAGTCTAGTTGACCATTTGAAAGAGATGTTCGTGTGAGCGAAACAGAATGATTTTGACCATCTGGTGTAGTAATAGAAGCTTGAATATCAGTCGCATCACAAACCACTGGTCCAATGCCTGTACCGTTAAAAATATCTAAACTATAAGAAATAATATCCCCTATATAGGCTTGGGGGCTATTTGTGGATAAATTTATACCTAAACCGCTACCAGAACAGTCATCTGGGCTTCTATGCGCTGATACTGGACTAACCCATAATATTAATAGTACTACAGTAATTATGCCTATTTGATGGATTTTCTTCATATTCAGAGCATATACCCCTTATTGACAAATAGCTACTATTTAGACAAATAGTTTAGAAATCTCAAAATATGCTATAATTATAAATTATTATTTAATCTATTTTTTATGAGTACAAATAAACAAGAAAATACGATCATTGCTACTTCGGCACTTCTTACATCTGTCGCGATTATGCATTTTTTGAGAGTTGTTTTTGATTTAGATTTAATTATTAATGGAGTAAATATTGCAATGTGGGTAAGTTATTTAGCAGTTATCGGTACAGGATTTCTTGCAATTTTAGATTTTGAAACCTTAAGAAAAAGTAGGATTGTTTGGACAAAATTCATTATGTCACTTTTTGTGATAGATGCTGTTATAGTATTTTATTCTTGGATTAGTAATTTAAATTATTGGGGTATTTCTCATGATGGGTTTGGTCTGATATTAATTTTTGATATCATTGTGGTTATCTTATTGTTATCGCGAATTAAAAAGAATTAAAAAAACCAAACACTCGGTGTTTGGTTTTGTGATTTGTGTGTTCTAGTTTCGTCTCAACCAACAAGTTTCCATAGAAGCTCAGTTCCTCCTTTGAAGACTTGGACTTCTCCGACTTTCTGCGGAACGACAAGCGCCCCGCGTTCGATCGTCATCATCTCCGAGCTCACTTCCATGCCATAAAGCGCGAGGAAGTTTTCGGAAAGGAACGGACCGAGATGTTCGAGTGCGTTGTCCTGGTCGAAGGTCATCGTGTAGAGCTCAACGGCCGAGGGAGCGGTGAAGATGCCAGCCGCACAGCCATAGCAGCGAGACTTTGCACTTTCATCGTGAGGAGCGGAATCCGTTCCTGCTCCGAAGCGACGATTACCCGAAGTCACATACTGCCGGACTTTTGCACGATGCGTTTCGCGCTTCGGCACAGGCTTGCAGTAGTGGCCAGGATTCATCCCACCCCAGAACATGGCGTTGCGATTAATCATCAGATGATGAGCAGTCACAGTCGCATGGATATCGTGATCGACTTCTGCGACGAAGTCGGCCGCTCGTCCATCGGTGAGATGTTCGAAGACCACCGGCAATCCTGGAAAGGACTTGAGGATGGGCTTGAGGTCGCGGTCCACGGAAACGCTCTCGCGATCGAATTCGTCGACATCTTCCTCGACTGCTTCGAAGTGTCCAAGCAATGGGATTTTGTGTTTCTCCATCACCTCGAACACCGGATAGCGACCAAGAAGATTCTTCACGCCGTGCGCCGAGCCAGTGGTGCCACCCTGGCCTTTTTGATTGGCCATGTAGAGCTTCACCGCTCGCCAAACACCTTCTTCGAAACCGCGCACGACTTCTTCAGGATCGATATGATCCGTCAGATACAGCGTCATGCAAGGCACGAAGTCGTAATCCTTCTTCCAATACCATTCTTGTCCTTTCGGAGCATTAGTATTGAAGCGTAAACTCGTCATAACTTGTTCGATCTCTTTACGGTAATCTTTCGCTTTTTCAATCGTCGTTACCGGGTCAGCAAGGTTTGGCATGATAATCGCCCCCGTTGCATGCTGTTTGAGTGTACACGGAAGAACGGTCTTGAGCATATCACCACTTCGAAGGTGAAGATGACGGTCAAACCATCGAGGTATTGTTACCGAGTTTTCTTTCATGAGTTTTCCTTTTTGATAAACGATGTGGGTTTCCACGGAGTCCGCAGATGAATTGCACCGAAGCCGATCGCTTTCGCGCCGAGCCTCCTAAGCTTTTCCATGTCTTCGAATTCCATGATACTTGGACCGATCACAGGAAGCGATCCTTGTTTAGCGAGAGCTTCGACTGCCGCCCAGTTGTGTTTCTGTGCCGGTTTGCCGGAGACGCCTCCGCCTCCACCACCGACTTGTTTTTCGAGCTTCGCTAAAGGGGTCTGCCCGCTGTTAGTAAAGACCGTCTTCCACGGCACGCTGTTGAGGGAAACCGCTTCCGCGATTCCGACAAGTCCGCGTGCAATAGTGAGATAGTCCTGATCAGCCGAGACTTTGACGATTACGGGGTGACGCGAAGCGCGTTTGACCGCCTTCACACTATTCACCACCATTTCTGCCTGTTCGATTGCATGGCCAGTATTCGGACACGAGACGTTGACTTCAAGCGCAACGATATCGAAGCGATTGAGCATCTCCGCCATTTCCACCAGTTCCTTTTCATCGCCGAAAATTGATCCGGCTGTTGGGAACTTTTTGAAATCGAGTTTGGGACCGACTTCTCGGCACCACCACTCGACACCAGGATTAGTGAGCCCAACTTTATTGACCGCTCCGCCTGGAATCAGGCGAACGCAGGTCCAAGGCTTCCACCATCGTAGGTTTCCGATACGCGGGTTGCGCGTCAGAGATTTGATGACTACAGTGAAGAGTTCGGGCTTGATGAGACCGAGCCACACCAGTGGCCGTTCCCAAGGCCAGCCCTTGCCATCAAAGGCAAGAGCGCCGCTTGCAACCATGTATTTGAACGCATGTCCGTTTGATAATGTGATCATAGGATCTCCGTTTGTTGATCGTTTTAAATGTTCATTTCCATTCTGACATTACCTTATCTCAAAGTTATTTAATAGTAAAGATATGTTATAATGACCTATATGAAAAAAATACTAATTACTATTTTTGTTTTAATTGTTATTTGTGCAATATGGTTTTTTATACGAACTCCATCACCTGTCTTAAATATTCAAGATGCTTCAGCTACTGTAAACATAAAAAGCTTCGCTTTCAGTCCTTCACAGGTAAACATTAAAGTTGGAGATAAAGTTGTGTGGACGAATTTAGACAGTGCCCCTCACGATGTTACATTTGAAAATGGTGAGCAATCAAAAACATTAGCTCAAGGTGAAAGTTTTGATACGGTGTTCAACGAACCAGGAACTTATCCATATATTTGTAGTATCCATCCTTCAATGAAAGGAACTGTTATAGTGTCAAACTAATATAATATATTAAATACATAATAGTTACATTGTCAATGTTGCATATATTTATCAATTTTGTACAATATGTACATTATGAAAGTCGTTACAACAACCACAGCTCGCAAAAATATTGGTAATATGATTAATCGAGTAAAATACTCAGGTGAAGTTTTTGGTATTGGTCGTCGTAATTCTATTGATGCATTACTTATTAAATTTCCAAACACATATAATAAAGAACTTAATGACATCACTAATGTAAACGCCAATTCAGGAAGTTTTGATTTTTTAGCTGATGAACCAGAAATTTATTCAGTAGCCGATCTTCGTAAAAAGTATGTCTAAAGGTACAATAATACTTACTCCTTTTCCATTTACAGATTTGTCAGGAAATAAAGTTCGCCCAGCACTTGTTTTACATAATCAAAAAGATGGAGAAGATTGTATAGTAGCTTTCATATCGTCAATTAAAAATAAAAAATCTATAATTCATGATATTCCAGTAATAGCAACAAAGAATAATGGTTTCAAAATAAATTCTACAATTAAAATTTCAAAAATTGCTACACTTCAAAAGACAATAATTCTTGGTGAAATTGGAAATCTAGAATCGTCAATTATGACAAAAGTTGATAATGCACTAAAAAATATATTTAAGATTTAACTCTCATGAGAAAGAGCGATGTTCAAAATCGCTCGGGCGATTTTAGTAGAAGCATCTGGTTGAGCGAATTTTTTAGCGGAGATTTTCATTTTTTCGCGAATAGCTGGATTTTTCATTAAATGATTTATTTCTGAAATTAAAACATTAGCACTCAAATTATTTTCTTCCATTACCACACAAGCACCTGAACGAGCATAATTAAAAGCATTTTTAATTTGGTCGTGACTTATACTTTCTGGAATAGGAATAATAATTGAAGGAACCCCCCATTGAGCAATTTCAAAAATAGTAGAACCAGCTCTAGAAATTATAATGTCCGCAACACCAGCAGACATTCTCATCGCTAGAGGATTTAAATGGTCAAATGGTTTATAGCGTGAAGCATAAATACTATCTTTCATCACAAGCTGAGCAGTATCCCTTACTTCAACAAAATTATTTTTACCTGTTTGATGAATTATCTGATATGAAGTAAGTAGTTGAGGTAAAGCATCTATTATCGTATCATTGATGATTTGTGAACCTTGTGAACCTCCTAAAATAAGGATAGTCGGTATATTTGGATCAAGTTTTAAAAATTCATGAGCACCGTTACTTAAAGGAATAGATATTTCTCTTCTTATTGGATTACCGGTATGAGCTACTTTATCTTTTGGAAAAAAATGGGCTACTTCTGGATATGACACGGCAATTTTTTTAGCAAACTTACCTGCCCACAAATTAACTCTTCCCGGTTCACTGTCTGATTCATGAATGATAACTGGAATACGTAAAAAACGAGCTGAAAAAACTATAGGAAAACTAGCGTATCCTCCTTTACTAAATACAACATCTGGATAAATATTGAATAAAGAAATCATTGCTTCCACAATCCCCCAAGCAGTTTTAAATAAATCAAAAAAATTTAAAATAGAAAAATATCGTCTTATTTTTCCTGCAGATACTTTTATAAAAGTAATATTATTATCAAAAAGTGCTCTACTATCGTAGGGAGTTGGTCCCATATAAAAAATCTCAGGTTCAAGAATTCTATCTTCTTTAGCAATTTGATGAATTCCCTCAACAACAGCAATAATCGGATAAAAATGTCCGCCTGTACCTCCACCTGTAAGTACTATTTTCATAATCTTATTATATGCTATTTTTTTTATGATATCTAGAGATGTTGAGGATAATGCCTACCTCTGCTAAAACTGTTACTAAAGCCGTACCACCATGACTTACAAAAAGTAAAGGAATACCAGAAAGTGGAATAATACCTATCATTGACGCAATATTCATAAATGATTCAACGACAATCAGAACTACTATTCCTACTATGAAAAAACTGCCGAAAAGATCTCCCGACCTAGTAGCGATTTTAAAACCACGAATAACAAAAAAAAGAAATAAGAAAATTAATGCAACAGATCCAACAAATCCCCACTCTTCAGCATAAACGGCAAAGATAGAATCACCGACTGGTTCTGGTAAATAATTAAATTTTTGAACACTCTGTCCGAATCCCCTTCCAAACATCCCACCAGAACCAATAGCGATCAGAGATTGTTGAATTTGATACCCTGAGTTTAGAGGGTCACTGGCGGGATTGATAAAAGTCTTAATTCTTTCCATCGCATAAGGTCTTACGAGTGCAACAGCTCCAACAAATAATAATCCCATACAAGCAATGACGCCAATATCCCTCCATTTAGCTCCAGCAGAAAAAAGCATAGCTAAACCAGAAAAAGCAATAATAACAAATGTTTTTGTATCAGATTGAGCAATAAGTATAGGGCATAAAATAATAGCAATAACTATAAAAGGCAAAAGACCAAATTTAAATTTAGTTACATTATCTTTAACACTAGCAAGCCACGTTGAAAAATAAAGAATAAATCCAAATTTCAAAAATTCTGATGGTTGAATTGTAAAAGAACCGATTGTAATCCATCTTGTGGCTCCTCCATGTTCAAATCCTAGTTTTGGAATAAAAAGTAAAAGGTTAAGTAAAATTGTGGATAAAAATATGTAAAAAGCATATCTTCTCCAAAATTTATGTGGGATTACTTTTGCACAAAGAAAAAGTCCCAGAAGTCCTAATCCGAGAGCTATGAGTTGAGTATTGGATATATTGTCAAACTTAGAATTATCTCTAGCCAATATTCCTAATGATGCAGAAGTAAAAATAAAAAATCCAAAAATCACCAAAATCAACACCGAAAAAAGAAACGGTTTATCAACCTTTAAAAGTTTCATATGAGAAATTATAACATATTTTTTACTTGATTTTTTCCGCAATAAAGAGTAAAAAGATACTAGAACAAAAGAAAGGTCTTTACATGTACATACATCAAATGGATACTCTATTCACAGAAACGGCTCGTATCGTAGTAGAACAAAAAAAAGAACATACACGCCTTGCTCTTGAAAAAGAAAAACGGAAAGTGCTAGAAAAAACAAATCGTGATAATGTAAGAAAATTAGAGATTACCAAACTCGTCAAAAATGCACAAACTAATCTTGATTTTATGACGAGAAGCCATAAAAGCAACAGGAAATTTCCTGACTATCTCACAACATTGTTTGAAGAATTTGCGATAGTTAAAAGGTGGTATGAATATGAAGTGGTGAAGGGAAAGCCAGAACCTATGGACGAAATAACAGCTTCAGTAAAGACGAAAACAACTGAAGTGAAAGCTCAACGTCTTAGAGAAGTCTGGAAGGAAGAACTCGTACTCTCAGTTGCTAGAATACCGCAAAAAGAAGATTATGAACTGAGAAACAAATGTATTACAGAAATTGTAATAATCACAAGGAAAGCTGGTGACCTTAAAAGTAAAGTAGATTTAGAACAAAATCAAGCAACTGTAACGGTGATTAATAGGGTTATTCCAGGTCATCAAAATAACGAAAATGAATGGAAACCATGTATCCTTTATTGGGGTAAAGCACTAGATGTAGTGCTTGAAAATCTCACAACACCAGACGGAACTATCCGTCAACTCATAGAAAAATTCGGATTACCGAATGAGTGGAGAGACGAATACTGATGCTGACAAATTCGCTCTCGTTTACCCTCGCGCTTGCGCGAGGGCTTTTTTATACATAGGAGTTTCCTATGTATTACCTCGTCACTGAAATCACTAGGATTTCAATTTCTGTTGATGGGGCAGTGATGGTAATACGGTCATTCACATCTATTGCTATAGAATATTGAGTATCGTAGTCATTCACCGAAGTAAAGTGTGCACCAGAAGCACTAGGGTCAAACGGCATTGAAGCAATATAAGTAGGTACTAAACAAGGAGCGATATCAAAACCACCAGATGATTTCATTATGGTAGATGTTGCTGGGATTGTCGTGACCGTTCCACTGCATTTAAATAATCCTCTATTTTCCGACATATTTTGTCCAATAGCATTTAATATAGTTGTTACATGACTAGTTCTTTGAGAATCCCTAGCGATTTTAAATTGCCGAGATGGATTGATGGCTACAAGTACTACTCCAGCAAGTATGGCAATAATACCTATAACCACCAAAATCTCAATAAGAGTAAAACCGTCTTGCTTATTATTTTTCATAAAAACATTATCTCATATTTCTTGAAAATTGGTAATAGTTGGATTATTTATATCTGAAATATCCAAAGTGGCGGTAAAGGTCGTAAAACTTCTGGATACAACCGACGTTGCCGTGATGATGCGACTATTACCACTTTCTGTAATGCTCGTTATTGAACAAGAACCATTAGGAATTGAAATAACTTCTGGAGAACTTATAGAATAATGCGAATCCTGAATAATATGAAGAAAACCGTATTCCAGACAGGTTTCAGCAAAATACCTGCTTTGAAATTTGTCTCTGGATTGCATTCTTTCGGTTCGTAAAGTGAATAATGAAAGAACCGAGCCTACACTGACCGCCAACAATATGGCGGATACTATAATCACAACAATCAATGTCGCAAATCCTTTTTTCATAGCCTTGTATATCTAATTACACTAAAATTTATTTTATTGATACTAAAAGAAACTTTTACCCATGCCGGAGCGTTTCCACTCTTTCCGTGTTCAACCACAAAATCTTTCACTTCTATTAAATCACTAGCAAAAATTTTGGCATCAATATCATATGTTATACCATTATTTTTTAAACTTAATGTTGTAGAAGTGGCATTCAATACAGGGATATAAACAACATCTGCACCAAGTAAAAGATATCTGATTTTACCTATTATGAAATCGCCCTCTTGAATAGCAAAAATATCGTTATCGTGACGATTAAAATTTGAAAGCAATGTATAAGATGAATTTACTAAACCAATCAAAAGTACAGATAGTAGTCCGATATAAATAATGGTTTCTATTAAGGTAAATCCTTTTTTCATTGTGGTGTGATAATTTTTAAGGCATTATTATCTTCAAATGCTATATAAACAACATCTTCATCGCAATCAATAGCTACAGCTTTTGAAGAAAAATCTAAACTAGAAACTAGAGAAATTGAAGCTGGATTTAAAACAGAAAGAACTTGCAGTTTTTTGTTTGTGGTAACCAAAAATGCTAGATTTTTATCGCCAACAATATCGTTTATACTTGAACCGATACGATACGAACCAAGTTTTTGTGGAGTGGTGCTGGAAGTATCTAAAACAAAAAAATCTCCTCCAGTTGTATGCCCTAGATATGTCGTCGTCCCTACAGAATAGATACTCTTACCAGAATTGTTTGCCTCGCTAAAACCACTTACTTGTGTGATATTTGAAAAATCGCTTATATCCAGAACCTTTAATTCTTCATTATTCGGACTAGCTTCATACAAAATATTTCCTTTTACATTCATAGCATTTATAGTTGTGTTCGCTTCCCAATTCCCTATTTCAGTTGGATTATAGACATCTGAGACATTAATAATATGGAGCTCACTTATTGAACTTTTTGGAGTACCTAGATAAACTTTTTTCTTTGAATAAAAAATACTATTAGCATATAGACCGCTATAAGTCCCGGGTAATTTATAAGAAGAAACAATAAATGGATTATACGGGTCTTTAATATTTATAATTTGTAATTGAGCATTTGTACTTGAATTGCCAACATAAGCATAATCACCAGCCACAGCCAAAGCTACTAACCCAGGACCAGTATCTATTTTTGAAATAATATCCGGATTTTGAGGATTCGAAACATCAACAATAAAAAAATCTTCTTTATTTTGAACGGCAGAATCAGCTGTCACATAAGCATAGCTTCCTTGATTGATCACATCCGTAGCAACAATATCGGTTGTTGTGCTGGTATCCAAAGTGATTTCACCAACAATTTTTAGATTAGACCAATCGTCATTAAATGAACAATTTTTATATCCTCGAGCATTTCGCCAATCAATAACACGAATAGTAAAATCATCTTTATTTACATCTTTAGTAATATCATCAATATCATTTGCAATAATAGAATTAAAATCTATCCTTCCTTGTACTATAGTATTTTCCAAAAATTCTTCCGTTTCTGAATCAATTTCAACACTATTTTTCATATCAGCCATAGTCTTATCGGTAACATAATAGAGATTTATTAATGCACCAAAAGAAATAATTAATACCGAAAAAGCGATTAAAATCTCTAGAGTTATAGAACCTTTATTGTATTTTTCCATTTGAGTAGATTGTCATAATTTCTGAACGACCATTTTTTGAAAAAATAACTTCAGTCGTAGAAGAAACATTAGCACTGACCCTATCAAAAACGCCATGAGAAACATTATCAATATTATTAAGTGATTGACTTCGTGATTCCTGAATAGAATTTATAAACAAAACTTTTTCTTTATTAAATTCATAACGATTATATGAACTTATAGTAGCGACTAAACCAATACTTCCGATTACAGATAAAACAGAAAGAGAGATGAGTACTTCAATAAGAGAAAATCCACGCATATTATTGATGTAAATTTTGGGTAATAGCATAGATCGGCGAAATCACAGCAACTGCAATAAAACCAACACTTAAACCTATGATAATCATAAGTATTGGTTCAATGGAACTTGATAAATTTTTAGTAATTTCATCTACTTCTTTTTCATAATATTCAGAAATATACAAAAAAACATCTGATAAATTTCCAGCTCTTTCACCTATGGCTGTCATATCAGAAACCATTGGAAAAAATATTTTTGGATATAGTGCAAAATGAGTAGAAATTTTTTCACCACGAGAAACAGCTTCTGACACTTCAATTAGTTTTTCTTTATAAATCGGATTAGACAAAGTTAAACCTGTAACTGCTAACGACTCACTCAAAGTTATCCCGCTTTTTTGTAAAAGTCCTAGAGTTCTACATATATTTGCTATCATAGCGTATTTAATTATTTGAGAAATTAATGGGATATAAAGAAAAAAAGAGTAAAATAAAAATCTAACACGATAATATTTTTTACATAAAAACCAAATGATAGTTGGTATAAAAAGCACAAAAAATAAAATAATAATCCAATAATGACTCACTAGATCACTAGTAAAAATTAAAATTTTAGTAGAAAAAGGTAATTCTCCATTAATACTTTTAAAAACAGGTAATATCTTAGGAAAAAGATAAACAGACATCATTAAACCAACAGCTAAAGCTGAAATTAAGATAAAAAACGGATAGATGAGAGCTGTTTGTATTTTTCGTCTTAAGGCATGTCGTTTCTTAAGTTCTTCTGCTAAATATTGAAGATTAGAATTTAATGTTCCACTCATTTCCCCAACTTTAACAATGTGTATAGCAAAAGAATTCCATACACCTAAATTAGTAAAACCTTTAGAGAGTGAAAGTCCTTTAGAAACATCATCTAACAATTTTTTCAAAATTATTTTATTTTTCTTCAATGCCTGAGACTGGAGCATACGCAAACTTTCTTGAAGAGTAATCCCCGAATTAAGAAGAAAAGCTAGGCGTTGGACAAAATTTATTTTATCTTCTTTATTCATGAATTATTCTTAAAACTTCTTCCACTGTAGTTAATCCTTGAAAAGCTTTTGATAAACCATCTTCCAACATCGTTTGCATTCCATTTTTTATAGCAAGATTTTTAATTTCGCGAGCTGAAGATTTACGAACAATGGCATCTTTTATTTTATTATCAATTTGCATTACTTCGTATACGCCGATTCTTCCTCTAAAACCCGTATTTGCACATTTATCACAACCCTTTCCGAAATATAATTTTTTTATTTTTGTAATCTTTGGTTTTGATAAAATTTCCTTGAGTTTTTGTTTATCAATTTCCGTTATTTTTCTATCGTGAATACAATGCTCACATATTCTACGAACTAATCTTTGTGCAACAACAACACTAACAGTAGAAGCAATCAAATAGGCGTCAATTTTCATATCAAGAAGACGAGGTAATGTGGAAGCTGAATCGTTTGTGTGAAGTGTTGAAAGGAGCAAGTGACCAGTAAGCGAAATATTCACAGCAATACGTGCAGTTTCTTCATCACGAATTTCTCCAACCATAATTATATTTGGATCTTGTCGCAACATCGCTCGTAAACCTTTAGCAAAAGATAATCCTGTTTCTGAATTTATCTGTATTTGTTTTATTCCTTTAATTGAATATTCTATCGGATCTTCAATCGTCATCAAACATCTATCACTTTTGTTTAACATTTGTATAAGCGTATAAAGTGTAGTTGTTTTTCCAGAACCTGTCGGACCAGTTACTAAAATCATTCCGTTCGGTTTATGAATAGCTTTAGTTATTGTTGTTACATCAATATCCCTCATTCCTAAATTTTCTAGTGTAAAATTTTCAACCTTTTTAGCTAAAATACGAAATACTGCATTCTCACCATAATAAGTCGGCATAACTGAAATTCTTATATCAAGAAAACCACCAGTAATGGTGTCTATTCTAAATCTTCCATCTTGCGGAGTGTGGTGAACGTCGGTTCTAAGTCCAGCTAAAACTTTTATTCTTGAAATAATTTCTGAATGAATTATTTTTGGAAGAGTAAAAGAAGAAATTAAAACACCGTCAATTCGCAATCGAACCAAAATTTCTTCTTCTACTGGGTCAATGTGTACATCTGAAGCGTTTATTTCGTAAGCGTGTTCAATGAGATTTTGAACTAAATCAATGATAGAAATATTCCTACCTTTCGCCAATTCCGCCTCCACTTTTGTCATAATATTCTTTTATTTAATAATTCCTTAATCGGTTAATATTTTCGTGTTCGCGGATTTTATCATGTGCTTTGGCTTCAATTTGACGAATTCTTTCTCGAGTAACCCCAAATTCTTTTCCCACCTCTTCAAGAGTATGAGTAATACCATCAACCAATCCATGTCTCATTTCAAGAATTTTTCTCTCCTTCAAAGATAAATCTCCTAAAATATCCTTGACCTGATCACCTAAAATTCTACGAGAAGAATCCTGGTCTGGAGAAAGAATTTTATCATCTGAAAGGAAATCACCGAGTGTTGATTTGTCTTCACCGTCATCACCAACAGGACTTTCCAAAGAAACTGTATCCTGATCTATTTTCTCAATATTATAAATTTTTTCAACATCAAGTCCCATTTCCGTAGCGATTTCTTCCGCTAATGGTTCTCGTCCTAAATCTTGACTAAGTCGTCGCACCACTTGTTTGTATTTTGCAATTGTCTCAACCATATGCACCGGCACACGAATAGTTCTTGATTGGTCAGCCAAAGCTCTAGTAATAGCTTGTCTAATCCACCAAGTAGCATAAGTTGAAAATTTGTATCCTTTAGTCCAATCAAATTTATCAACAGCTTTAAAAAGACCGAGATTTCCTTCTTGAATTAAATCAAGTAAAGTTAAATCTGGACTTCGTCCAACATATTTTTTAGCAATAGAAACAACGAGACGAAGGTTTGCACGTGCCAGTAAATTTTTTGCTTCTTCTTCTCCTTTTTGAATTCTTTTTGCTAAATCTTTTTCAACCGAAGCCGGAACAAGCGGATATTGTCCGATTTCCTTTAAATACATTTGAATAGAATCATATGCTGAATCACTTTTACCATAACTATACTTTTTAGAAACGGGTTCCTCAGGTTCTATATCTAAAATACCACCACCTTCAAGAATATCTACTCCAGCTTCTGCTAATTTATTATAGAGATCATCAAGACCATTTATATTTTCTTCAATCGTTGGAAAATCTCTTAAAATCTCATCATAAGTAACAAATCCCCTCTCTTTTCCTTTCTCAAGTAATTTTTCTGATTTTACACTAAACTCTTTAGCTTTACTTAAAACTGCTTTTTTAGGCCTAATCTTAGCCTTATTTTTCTTTTTTTTGATAACTTTGACCTTTTTTTTTGGAACCCTTTTTTTAGATTTCTTCATATGTAAGTAATACTATACTATCTTTTCTTCAATAATTCAATACGAGATGATAACTCTTGACATTCCTCAAGAATTTTTAGTGCTTGTTCAGAATCTTTTTTCTTTTCTGCCGAAGCAAGTTCAAACATTTTTTTACCAAATAATTGTTTTAAATGTTCCAATTCAAAATTACACAAAAGTTCCTCAATTTCTTTTGTAAGATTTTTTTGATTTGAATAAGTTATTTCGGCTTGAAATATCATTTCGTTTTTTTCTGTCTCCAATATTTTTATATTTTCAAAAAAATCTTTTCCAAGCAAAGAAATTATTTTATTTTTAATTTCTTTTATGTCCAATGTTGGCTCTTTCATCTTTTCCTGCCAAAAAATTATACCTAGGAGTTTCCTATGTATAGAATTTTTGGGGCGATTATCTGCCCCGCCCGCTTGAGCGGGCGGGGCTATCATTTTCGGTATTTTTTTCAAATCTTCCCAAATAGCATCTTCGCTAATCCCAGTTTTATTATGAATCGTTTTCACAAAATGTGATTGTTCCATATTACTTGATAAAACTGCAACGAGTGGAAGTACTTTTTCTTTTATTCCTTTTGTTATTTTTAATTGGTCAGCTGTTTCTTTCACAATCCTATCTATATTAAAATCAATAATATTTTTTGAATTTTTGATAACATCTTTCCATTCAGTTGGATTAGCTAGTATAAAATCAGCGGGGTCTTTTCCTGATGGAACAGTAGCAATTTTAATATCCATTCCCAAAGAAAGTCCGATGATAGCTGACCGTTCGGTGGCATTAAGTCCAGCGTTATCAGCATCAAAAGCCAAAATCATATTATGAGAAAGTCGATTGATAATTCCAAGATTATTTACAGCATTTTCTCTCGTCATTAACGAATCAGTTAATGCCGTACCCGAAACCGCAACGGTATTTTTATAACCAGCTTGATGAGACATAATAAGGTCCATTTGCCCTTCCACTAAGATTGAAAAATTTAATTTTCTAATATGACTTTTTGCCTTATCAATTCCATAAAGAACATTGCTCTTATTAAAAAGTTCAGTGTCTGGACTATTTAAATATTTAGCTGATTTGTCGTCATCAACTAAAATCCTACCAGAAAAAGCAATTACTCTTCCCCCACTATCCATAATAGGAAACATAATTCTGCCCCGAAAACGATCATAATGGCCTGCCTGCGCAGGCGGGCCTTTTTCTGTTTTTTTAGTCAGTCCCACTTTTTCAATATCATTATCGCTATATCCCTTACTTCTCAAGTGGGTGTGTAATTTACGCCATTCATCTGGAATAAAACCAATTCTAAATTCTTTTATGGTTTTATCTACTAATCCGCGATTTTGAAGATATTTTTTTGCATCTGGATAAATATTTAATAAACTTTCAAAAAACTTACATGCTTCTTCCATAATATTATAAAGCCGTTCTTTTTCTGTTTTAACCTGTGGATTTTCATGAATAATTTCCACACCCGCCCGTCCTGCCAACATTTTCAAAGCCCCCATAAAATCCAACCCTTCAAAATTCTGCACGAATTCAAAAATATCACCTTTTGCTCCACATCCGAAACAATAATAACTTCCCCGTTCAGGCGATACAAAAAAACTAGGAGTTTTCTCATTATGAAAAGGACATTTTCCTTTCAAATTCGCCCCCGCCCGCTCAAGTTTTATATATGATTCAACAACATCGACAATAGAAAGTCGCTGTTTTATTTGCTCTACGGTATTAGAAGCCATAGAGGTATTATACTCTTTTTTACTCTACTTCTCCAAATCTAAAATTTCATCAATACGGATTTGAGCGACAAATTCTGGAACATGGGAGACCAAAATCATTGCACCTTGATAGGTATTGAGTGCTTCAGCGATAATAGGCAAATGACGAAAATTAATATGATTAGTTGGTTCATCTAAAATAAGAAGTCCTGGTTTTTGGAGAACGAGACGAGCAAAAGCAACAAGACCTTTTTGCCCCTCAGATAATGCACCAATTTTGGTATTAATCATTTCGGAAGTTATTAAAAAATTTGCTGCAACCGCCCGAAATTCTTGTTCAATAATCCTTCCTTCAGTACTTTTTAAAACATCAACTAATGATTGATAAACAGTATCTTCAAAATTAAGTGTTGAAAAATCTTGACGATAATATCCGACGCGTATACCATCCGAGATAATAGCACCATCTGACTTTCCTTTTGCCAGTGCTTCAAGAAGAGTACTTTTACCAATACCATTTGGTCCTTTGATAAGTAAATGCTGATTTTTTCTTAAAGAAATACTAGTTTTTCTTATTGTTGGCTTATGATTTTTTATGACCTTAAAAGATTTAATATCAACAATAACCCCACCTAAATCTGGTTGAACTGATATATTAAATGGTTTAATTGTCTTATCTTCTTTTCTTACATCCACCTTTTCCTCTTCCATTTCTATCGCTTTTTCACGCATACGTTTAGCAACGAGACGCATCTGCCCTCCTTTATTAGCGAAAAAGTTCGCCTTATCTTTATTCTCTTGAATTTCTTTTGCAAGTAATGCGTTTTTTCTATTTTCTTTATCAATTCGTGCCGAAATATCTTTGACCACATCAAAATAATTACCGACATATTGTTCAACCTTATGATTATACACATCTAAATATAGCACTCCATGTGTAAAAGAATTCAAAAAATCTGAATCGTGAGAAATCACAATCACCGTTTTTTTATAATCAATAAGAAATTGCGTAAGATGTTCAATTCCCGCCTTATCAAGATTATTTGTAGGTTCATCAAGAAGTAATAAATCAGGATCTTGAATTAATGCCGAGGCTAGTAAAAGTCTAGCCTGTTGTCCCCCAGAAAATGACCCTACAATTCTATCCAAAGGAACTTCAAGATTCACAACTTCAAGAATGGCGTTAATTCGTGGCTCAATATCATATTTTTTTTCAGAAAAACTTAATGCAAAAAATTCGAGCAAGTTTTTATCAAGTAAATCTCTAGGCATCACTTGCGATGTGAGTGCTACAGAAAATCCTTGAGCTATATTAATATTGCCAGACTCAGGTTTAACTTTTCCTGTAATAAGTTTAAAAATAGTGCTTTTTCCGGCACCATTTTGTCCCATAAAAGTTATTTTACTTCCTTTACGTACACTAAAAGTAACCTCATCTAAAATGGGTTTATTTGGACCATATTCAAAGGAAACTTTGTCAAATCTTAGGATGACTTCTTCTTTAGACATAGAATAAAAATAATACCTTATTTTTTGATATATGACAATATTATTGCACTAAATACAAAGAAAGATCGTTTCCTTCATACAAAATTTTGGCCTGTAATTTTAATTGACTAGGTAAAATCAAATAGAATGGACGAGAGGTAATTTTTTCGTCATAAGCTTGAGGTCTTCTACCACCACTATAGTAAGCAATAGTATCCCAGTAAGCGTGCATATGGATATAAATTGGCGTTGATGTGGAATTTTTATTCATAATTTCTCCCATACTTTTTTCTTGTTGAGCTAAATTTAAGCTTTGAGCAAAATAATTATTACCGAAACCAAAAGAAATATAAATTGTTACGATAAAGGAAAAAATAAAGATTAGAGAATAAGTAAAAATAACAAAATCTTTATGTTTCAGATAAAACTTTTCAACAAAAGAAAGAAATGAATCAAATGATAACGCAATAAAAATAGCAACGAAAGGATAAATTGGAATAAAATAATAAAGTAATTTTGTACTTGAAATAAAAAATACAAATGAAAGACAAATTATAATTGATAGAAACAAAAGATGAACACGAAACATTTGCTTATATTTTTTCATAGCAATAAATATTCCAATCAGACACACGAAAAAAATAATAAACCACGGCTCATAATAATTGATGAGATTCATTACATAAACAGCGTTAGTAGAAACACCTCCTAAAATATTTTCCTGAATTCTAACAAAAATAAATTTCATTATATAAAGGTTTGAAAATTCAATCGGATATTTTAACCATTCATAAATGTGCCACGGTAATCCAATAATTCCACCGAGTAATAAACCAAAATAAAAATTTCTATCTCGTAAATAATTCCATTTTTTAAAAAATAAACTACAGAGAATGATAGCTGGGATGGAAAAAAATCCGATAACGCTTTTTGTCATAATCCCTAAACCTATTCCAACACCAATTCCCATAAACCAACGTGGTTGTCTCAGACCTCTCAAAAAAGAATAAAATGAAAACAAAATAAATGCCGTTACTGGAACATCTAATCGTAATTGTCGTCCTGCTTCTAAAAACAATCCGGTAGTCAACAATATCAACATTGAAAGAATGGCTACACGCTTTTTACCTGTTATTTCATAAGCACATCCATAAACTAAAATAAGGCAAAAAATCAACAATAATGAAGAAGGGAAACGCAAAATAAATTCACTAAAACCAAAAATCTTTACAAGTACTGTATCCATCCAAAATATCAAGGGTGGCTTATCAAACCAATTATTTCCACTCTGAGTTAGAGTAATATAATTTCCATTTTGGACACTTTCCTTAACCACTTGTGCATAAAATGCTTCATCATTATCAATCAAAGGGTTATGTCCAAGCATAAAAAATGCCAAAAAACTTCCCAAAATTAAAATTACAAAAAATATTGAATTATATTTCATATAAAACAGTATAAATCTTATTCACCAAAATAAAAACTCCCTTTCGGGAGTTTTTATTTACTATCGTCGTCGCTTTGAAGTTTTCTTCTTAGCTGTTTTTTTTGTTTTCTTTACTGCTTTCTTTTTCTTTTTCATAATATTGGAGTGACTGACAAAAAATATTATTTTTAATAAAAAGTATATAATAATTTTTCGACAAAAAAATATTACATTGACTATTATCATTATGATGTATGTGTAAAATAAAAACAATACCAAAAAATAAAAAACTGTGTATAACTTTTTTATTTTTTAAAAAAGAAAATTAAATATTTTTGAAATAAAAAATTGCGGAATTTATTCCGCAATTTTGTGAAGATGTTTTTTCACTGCATTATGCAATGATGTATTTCATCACCTCATCTCTCGTTTCTGAAGTGATTTTTTTCTTACCGACAAAGAACTCCAATGTTTCGCT
The DNA here is from genome assembly GCA_024654575.1 of Patescibacteria group bacterium. Classification (GTDB taxonomy): domain Bacteria; phylum Patescibacteriota; class Minisyncoccia; order Phycocordibacterales; family PALSA-1337; genus JANLHG01. The sequence continues at coordinate 52,602 of JANLHG010000005.1, forward strand.
GAGCTTGGCGACAGCGATAACCATTCGATCTTTATTTAACTCAATAAGCCCACCTTGTTCCCGATCGTACAAAACGAGGGTGGCGACTACTTCCAATCCATTCGCTTCGACTGATTTGATGGCTTCGCGTTTGGTATCGGCTTTGGTGATGAGGTCGTCAATCAACACAACTTTTTTACCTTTTTCAAAAGGATCTAAAATTGTGGAAGTGATATGACGACCTTCCTCATTCTCAACCTTTTGGATACGCAAATGAGGTTTACTTACAGCTTTGGCAAACGCTTTACCAATCGGCTCGCCGGCGTTGGGGATACCAATGACATAATCGAAGTCAGTAATTCTTTCCTGAACAACAAGGTCATGCAGAATATCTCCAGCTAAAGCGTAGAGCCATTCTGGCAATTCTCTGATGTTGAGATAAATCGGCGACAGTGGTGCCGTCGGATTTTTCTCGTGCAATTTCAATCTGAAAGCACCGAACTTGATCTTTGCCAAATTGAGAAGACTCATATGGAGATACTCTTTTGCTTGCATAATCCTTTGTCAATTTTGAATACGAATTTACATCGCATTCTATATATCAGAATAGGTCTGACATACTCTGCTGTAATATTTACATGAAGATTACTATATAGTCAAATCTGTGACCCCATAGGCAAGACCTATGGGGTAGAATTTGTTGCCGGACTTGGATTCGAACCAAGATAACATCCTCCAGAGGGATGTGGCCTACCATTAGCCGATCCGGCAATGCATCTCAAAGAATACAAGAAAAATAGTGATTATTCAAGTTTTGTACGGACTATTTTTAGAGCTAGCGATGGAACTTTTATTTTTTCTCCCAAAGAATTCGCAATACTGCGAACATATGTCCCACTTGAACAAAAAACTTTAACTTCCGCGACATCAAAATATTCTCTCTTGGTATTTTCAAAAAATTTATTCCATAGTTTAATGATCTCTTTTTGTCTAAAATCTCCTTTGACTAAAGAAATTTTTTGCAAAATAAGGTTCTTCAATTTTTCTTTAGTTACTTTAGAAAAAGATATTAATGAGATTTTATAGATTTCCACTTCCCTCTCTGGTATTTTTATTTCATTTATTTTTCCTTCACGGGACCACTGAAAAAGCGATTTACCATTTACAGTTTTAGAAGAATACGGAGGATATTTTTGTAAAATTATTCCCTTTAGTTCCAATAATAGTTTTTTGATATTTGGTTTAATTTGTTCAAAATCATATTGCACATCTTTGTCATCAATAATTTTACCTAAAATATCATAAGTGTCTGTTCTGATTCCAAAAAGTATTTCAAAAACATATTCTTTTTTATAATTCAAATAGATTTTTCTATTTTTATTTTCCTCACCAACCAAAACCAAAAGTACCCCTTCTGCCACCGGGTCAAGTCGTCCAGCATAGCTCATTTTGACATTTTCATATTCTGGATTTTCCTTCTTGAATCTATTGATACACTCAAGCGGTGTTTCCCCAATTTCTTTGTGTAAATTAAGGACATTTAACATATATAATACTATGCTATAATTTATTATCATGAATATCAACAAATTAAGCACGGAACCATACAAAGGTGTTAGGGATTTCTATCCTGAAGATATGGCGGTGCAAAATTATATTTTTAATACTTGGAGAAAAGTATCAGAAAAATTTGAGTATAAAGAGTACACTGCTTCTATTCTTGAATATGCAGACCTCTATAGAAGTAAAGGAAATGATGAGATAGTAAACGACCAAATGTATGTTTTCAAAGATAAGGGAGACCGAGAGGTTGCACTTCGTCCAGAAATGACACCGACACTTGCACGAATGGTTGCAACACAACGAAAATCTCTAAAGTTTCCATTACGTTGGTATTCTATTCCAAATGTTTTTCGTTATGAACGTCCTCAACGCGGTCGCAAGCGAGAACACTGGCAACTAAACTGCGACCTTATGGGTATTGTAGATAATGACCCTATCAATGCCGAAGTGGAAATAATTTCTCTATCGCATGCGATTATGAAAGAATTTGGAGCAAAAGAAATTGATTTTGTTATTAAAATAAATAATAGGTTTGCGATGGAAACAGCACTATCAGCACAAGGAATGAGTCAAGAAGATATTCTTGCTTCATATCGTCAGTGGGATAAAGAAGGAGTACCTGAAGATAAAAAAAAGTTGTGGGCATCTGCTACTGACACATTATTAAAATCTCTAAAAGAAAAAGGAATAACAAATGCAGAGTTTGACGCAAACATTGTGCGTGGTTTTGATTATTATACTGGAATGGTTTTTGAGGTTTTTGATACCAATCCAGAAAATCGTCGTTCGCTTTTTGGTGGCGGACGTTATGATAATCTTTTAGAAATGTTTGGAGTAGAACCGATACCGACAGTTGGTTTTGGTATGGGAGATGTGACTATCAAAGATTTTTTAATTACCCACAATTTACCAACCGCTTGAATAAAATGAATAAAATCGTATTTGATATAGAAACACAAAACACTTTTCAGGAAGCAGGTTCGAGTGACCCAGCCGACCTTTCTATTTCATTGGTAGGAATATATGATTACACAACGGATAAATATGACTCCTTTCTAGAGAACGAATTAACACGACTTTGGCCAATTTTAGAAAAAGCTGATATGTTAATCGGTTATAACAGTGATCATTTTGACATTCCACTACTTAATAAATATTATCCAGGAGATTTAACTAAAATAAAAAGTTTGGACTTACTAAAAGAAATAAAAAATTCTTTTGGACGACGAGTTAAACTTGATTCTGTAGCTCTCGGCACTTTTAATAAAGGTAAAATAGGACATGGACTTGAAGCAATAACTTGGTGGAAAAATGGAGAAATAGATAACATAAGAAAATACTGTCTTGAAGATGTAAAAATCACAAAAGAACTCTACGAATACGCGGTCAAAAATAATTCTGTCAAATGTCGAGAAGGTCAAAAAGATTTTGAGATAAAATTAGATACAAATAACTGGCATGACAAAACCGCTAGTGCTATGACCTTTACATTGCCTTTTTAGCTATTATTGTTTACTATTCATTATAGAAAGGAAACAGCTTATGCCATTAAATAAAAATGAGGCACGGGCTATCGGACTAAGGGTTAAGCGAATCGAAGGAGAAGGAGAACAAGAAATCGATGTTGGTAGAATTGGAACTATCCTATCACCAAACGGATATAATGTCGTTAGTGGAAGTATAACAGTAAAGTATGATTCTACTGATTTACTCCCAGAAAAAACTGATGACTGTTGTTCATTCTTCGAATTTGAAAAAGTGCCGTAAAAGGCAGTATCTCTTACTGCCTTTTATCTATGATATAATATGTGAATATTATTTAAGAATATATAAATGGAAAAAGAAAATAATTTAATTACTATTCCGAGTGCAATTTTAATTGCTGGAATTATTATAGGAGGAGCTGTTATCTACACCAAAGGAATGCCTGTAGAAAAAATAATATCGCAAAGTACATCTGCAATAAAAAGTTCTTCAATAAATATAGACCCTGTAACTGAGAACGACCATATTCGGGGAACACCTGATGCTCCAATTGTAATTGTGGAATTTTCAGATTTAGAATGTCCATTTTGTAAATCATTTCATTTGACGATGCAAAAAATTATGAATGAATATGGAAAAAGCGGAAAAGTCGCTTGGGTCTATAGACACTTCCCTCTTTCTATACATCCAAAAGCTCAAAAAGAAGCTTTGGCATCTGAATGTGCTTACGAACAAGGTGGTAATGAAAAATTTTGGCAATATGTTGATAATATTTTTTCTATTACTCCATCAAACAATCAACTTGACCCTCTTCAATTACCGATAATCGCAAAAAACATAGGACTTGATGTTGAAAAATTTAATATCTGTTTTAATAGTGAAAAGTATGATGAAAAAATCCAAAAAAATTATCAAGATGGTATTCGTGTGGGTATTGGTTCTATTCCAGAAACAGGCACACCATACAGCGTGGTAATAGATAAAAAAGGTAACAAAGTACCTATCAACGGCGCTCAACCTTATGAATCGGTCAAGCAATTAATTGACGCGATACTAGCAGGTAGTAATTAAACAATTAAAATATTTAAAAAAATAAAATTTTGTTCCACTAACTTGCAACGACCGCACATAGTTAGTGGAGACCAAAATATTCTTTAAGTTTTTTGTCATTCTCAATTGTGTCAGCTATTATATATAATATATCTTTTCCAATTTTAAAATCAGCTTTTAAAAGAGTAATAAAATCTTCACAATCATAAGGAAAAACCCAAACACTGCGTTGAAGACATTTAAATCCTATTGAAATAAGAGTAAGCCTCAATTTATCTCTCAACACTCTTCTATATTCTTTAATATCAAAAATAACAATTCGCCATTTTTTGTCCCACTTCTTTGGAACTACGATAGAATCTTTAGTTTGTAAATGATAAAGTTTTTCTTTCCCTTTATCTGTGAGTGTAATAAAATCATTTTCATATTTAAGAAAACCCTGTTTTATTAAACGGGATCTTGAACGCAATAATATTTCTTTATCTCTTCTGTTTGGTTTATATCCAAACATTTTTAACACCTGTAACGCATTTGGTGCAAGAAGTGCAACACTCAAAAGGCCAGCCATCGCGACACTTTGCAAGACAACTTTCTGAATATTACTTCTTCTAGTCCGTTTTTTAGATTCTTTTTCCAAATTCCCCATCCACTAACTATACACGACCGCATGTAGTTAGTGTATGTGGATAAGATTAAAAAAAGTGAAAACAAATATATAAAAAATAAAAAGATAAAAGGTTCGCGTGTGATACGCGAACCTTTTTGATTCAAAAAGAACGACTAGATTACTTCCGATTTTTCTGCGCGGATTATTTTGTCCGCTTCTTCAAACATTGGTCCGAAGGGAGCAATAGGAAGGTCAAAGTTCTCGCGTAAAATTTTTGAGATAACTCTTAAATTAACACGCAAGGAGTCAGCCAGATCCTCCATATCTTCAATTTCCCGTCGTCTAATTACTAGAACATTTGCTTGAAGAAGATTACTAATCTTAACCGTCATACTCTCACGCCCTGGTGGTAATTCAGCAATTCCACGATTAATACCACACTGTTGCAGTAAGTAATCCAGCCGATTCACTACATTGGTGAATTGAATCAATAAGCCAATATTAATTAGACTGGCTATTAAACCAAAAAGGAGAGATATTGAAATGATTATGATACCAACAGAAATGATCCACATGAAACCGTTTTCGCTGATGAGACCATAAAAAAACAAATATATCGAAAGTGTCACGACAGCAGAAAAACCAACTGAGATAAAAAGAGATATTTCCGCTATGTGCATCGCCTTAATGTTCTCATTTAGATCATCCTTTTGTCCTTTCCATCTCCATGAGGAAAAAAAAACTGGAAGGACTGGTAATACATCTGCCACCAGAAGTTTATCCACTCGAATACCACGTATGTTAATGTTCATTTTTACCTTCCTCTGTTCAGTTACTTTCAGAGAATAATGGGGGTCGGTCCCATCGCAAAGCCGCTTCCTGGCAACTCCCGCCTTCCTTGACGAGGCGATACTTCATTATTTTAAAAAACTTTCCTGAACAATCCACTATTTAGTATAAATAACAATTAAATATTTGTCAATGATTTCAACTGACACCATTCACATTTTTTGTTGTTGCAGAAAGTGGTGATAATAGAACCAGAATTAACAGCATCAAAAAGAGATTTGATTTCTGTTTTGAGTTTTTCAATATCTGAATTTTCTACAGAAAGGGTTATGATCGGACATCTACCTTTTGAATCTGGAATTACAAAAACCAATGAAGGTATGATTTTCTTATCTAGAAATCTTGAATCATTTTCAAGTAAAAGCCGATAAAATACCAACTGTCGAAAATAATCACCATTACTATTTTTTGTTTCTCCTTTTATTTCATTTTCAGACATCACCTGTTTCGTCTTATAATCAAAAACAAACACTTCTTTTCCATCGTCTACAACTGCATCAAGTTTACCGTGAAGAACAGCCTCTTCAAATATAGTTTCGCTCCATATTTCTGAAAAAATTGTTCCTTTTTGAGCAAAATGAGATTGTAATTCCTTTGCAATTATTGGAATATCTTCAAACAATTCTTTTTTGACCGTTTCTTTTTCAGATAATGAAAGTAAAGATTCTATAAAATAATTACTAACAGTCGTCTTCATAATCTTCTCAAGATCTTCAATATCTCTTTTTTTAGAATTCCATATCAACGATATTGCTTTATGCATAGAATTCCCTTTTTCAGCTAAAGGAGATGGAGCTTGAGGAATTTTTAAAATACTTTGATAAAGAAATTTACTCGGACAATCTAAAAAATGATTGAGAGCCGTAACAGAAAGTCCAGATTCTTGAAGAATTGATTTTGCATAATCTATAGTTTTTTTAGCAGAATTATTTAATTGTCTATTTTTTATCAAAATATCTTTTTTTTCCATAATGCGAGGTAGATTAATTTTAGAAATATGTTTTGGGTCTAACTCGTCAATAAACCTTAACGGAATAAGGGATTCTCCATGATCACTGGCTCCAAAAAGAATAACAACATGCGAACGAGCCCTCGTTAAAGCAACATAAAAAAGTCGCCGAACATCTCTCACATCATTCATAACTCTTGTTTCTGGAAGCACAAAATAACTTCCCCAATTTTTACCAATCCATGATTCTTCGGTGACATAAGGAATAAAAACATAATCAAATTCTAATCCCTTACTAGCATGAGCTGTCATAACTCTAATCGGTAAATCTGGAGTTCCAACACTAATTTTGACACTTTTATTTTCAGCAGAAACTTTATAAGCAATAAGATAGTCCATAAGTTTTTTAGGGTCTTGTATGTTTCCTTGATGAATTATATTTTCAGACAAAGTCGTAATCCCTCGCCATACTTCCACATAAGATGGTTCTTTAGCGATAATCTTATTCAGACCTGTTAACTCTGCTAAATTTATAATAAACTCTAGCGGATTATCATCAGTAATTTCTTTTTTAATAGTTTTAAGAATTGGAATTTTGTTATCAAGTTTAATATCTTCGGTAGATTTTAGTAACTTTATAATTGATACTGAATCATCAAAGGACAAGCCCCACAAACCCGAGACTAAAGTTTTAGCTAACAAATCAGTTTTTGTTGGGTCACAAATAAATTCAATTAAATCAAAAAATAAAATCCCAACAGGATGATTAAAAATATCTATACTTCTTTCAGACGACACTGAAATATTATTCGCTTCACATAAATGTAAAATCCTTTCAAGGTCACGATTGGTTTTTGTAATAACTGCCGTGTTGATATTTTTTTTAAATGTTAATTTCTTAAGTTCATCAACTAGATATTTTTCAATTGTTTCCGTATCTTCCGCTGAGACAACATCAACAGGTTTTAAAAATTCATCACTTTTAGCAGAAAGTTTTACTCTCAAATTTTGATGTTCTCCATCAATATAATTATTTTCAATCATTGAAAAACTAGCATCTAATATACTCTGATGAGAACGATAATTTTCTTCAAGACGAATAATTTTCATTTCTTTCCACGTATTTTCAAATTTCAAAAAATTATCCACTGAAGCTCCTTGAAAACGATAAATTGCCTGTTTCTCATCACCTACTATAAATACATTTGGTACATCAAAAAAATCAGCCAGAAGTTTTATTAATTCATTTTGAGAATTATTAGTATCTTGATGTTCGTCAATTAACATATACAAAAACTTTTCCTGCAACATTCGCAAAAGAAGTTCATCATGTTTTAAGGCAATAACAAGCTCATATATAAGGTCATCAAAATCCATAACTTTATCTACTCTTTTTTTATTTTCATAAGCTTTATAAATATCGGCAAAAATAAATGTCCGCTCACATTTCTCTATTTTTTTCTTTGATTCTGCCTTTAGTTCACCTTTACTTTTACCTCTAGTAGAATAAGAATCTTCACCGGCTTTTATTTTTTCTATTTCATCTTCCGCATGTTTACGAACCATATCCGGTGTATAAGATTCTCGTTTTGAATCACTTATAGCACCAATTATTTTTTGAATATAAAAATCTGGATTACCAAATGGCCGTAAATCACTCATTTTATCACTTTTCAATAAAGTTCTAATTATATTTTCCGCCTCAATATCTGTTAATTGTTTAAAACGATCTAAATGGGTAAAATGATCACGAAATTCATTAATGACAGAAGATGCAAACCCATGAAAAGTGTGGATTCTTACTTCGTTAGCTCTGGTTCCAATAATATCCCGAAGTTTCATTCTCATCGCTTTTACTCCCGCTTCAGTAAATGTCAGTGCTAAAATACCTGACGCTGGTGTATCAGTTTTTTGTAAAATGTTAGCAATACGCAGAGTGAGAATAGTTGTTTTGCCAGTACCAGGTCCAGCAATAACCATCACTGGCCCTTCAATTGAATCGACAGCTTCTTTTTGTTTTTTATTAAGTCGCTTATATTGTTCTTCAAAGTTTTCAGAAGTCATAAAGATGATTATATCATTTTAAATACTCTGGTGTGTTTTCTACCATCCAATCAAACATTTGACGAGCCACTGATGTAGCACCTACATCATTATAGGCTGGGCCACGTTCCATCATAATGACAAAAGCATAATGAGGATTTTCATAAGGGAAAAAACCAACAGCCCAAGAGTTAACATAAGCATTTGAAAGACCAACCTGAGCAGTTCCTGTCTTTGTAGCAATATCAACAGCTTGTATATTAAGACCTTGTCCCGTTCCAATTGTAACAGCCATTCTCATTCCCTCATGAACAATATCAAAATATTCTTTTGGAATTTTGACATCACGAATATCTCCAGAAAGTTGATTCTCTCCAAGTAAAAGTTTAGGAGTTAATAGTTTTCCATAATTAGCGATTGCTGAGATAGCTCTCACAGCTTGAATGGGAGTAAGTTGATAACCATATTGTCCGATAACTGTATTATAAGTATCTCCCACACGCCACGGATCACCCGAAAAATTAAAAGCTTTCCATTCAGGAGTTGGAATAGGACGATTTATTTCTCCTTGTAAATTTATGTTGGTTTTCTCTCCAAATCCAAAAAGCTCTGAATATTTATCAATGTTTGAAATACCAATCCCTTTTTGGTCTTCAAAACCTCCTCCAACAGTGTAAAAATAAACGTCAGATGAAAAAGCAATTGCCTCTCTTAAGTCAACCCACCCAAGTGCTTTCCAATCTTTAAAAATAGAAAATTTTGTTGAGTCATATGGATTAGGCAAAGAAATAGAACCAGTACTTAAAATCTTTTTATTAGGGTCTATAATTTTTTCATTTAAAACACCGATAGCCATCACTGGTTTTATAATAGACCCCGGTGTATATGCACCATGAATAATCCTATTTAAAAAAGGTTTGTTTTTATTATTTATATATTCTTTTATTTTTTCAGAATCATCTCCTTCTGCTAATACCTGTGAACTATATTCTGGATAGCTCACCATCGCTAATAATTCTCCTGTATTAACATCCATAATGGTTGATGCTCCACCAACGAATCCATATGTTTCAGAAAAATTCTTCATTATTTCATATATTTTGCTGTTTAATTTTGAATCAACTGCAAGTATAGTATTTTCGCCATCCTTGGGAGGAGTCATAATATTTTGAGATTGAATTTTACCAAGTGCATTTATTTCTACAATTCTGACACCATTTTCTCCTTTCAGTTTTTCATCATAAGCTTTTTCAACACCATCTATACCTTCAAAATCTTCTCTATAGTAAAAACCGTAATTATCTTTTGAAGGATACTTTGCATAACCAACAAGATGAGCCACGCCAGAATTTTCTATATAACGTCTTGAAGAAAAACTTTTATCTTCCCCTCGTTCGTTCCAAGCAAGTTCTACTTTATTTCGATCATAAATAATCCCCCTTTCTGAAAAAACAACTGTATTTCTTAATCTATTATTTTCTCCACGTTGAGCATAAATTTCTCCTTTATTAATCTGAAGTGCCCAAATTTTTGATGTATAAATAATGCTGACAATCAAAAAGAAAACTCCTAAAAAAATAATACTTCTTCTAGATATTGCCTTTTCTAATCTACCTTCAAACTGATTCGTATCAAAATCTGGTAAATTATGTGAATCAATGAAAATTTCATCTGGTTCTATTGGTTTGTTTTTAATATGTCTTATCATTTATTTTTTAAAAAATACCAAACTCTTCTTAAGATAAATTGAAACCACAAAAAGTAACAATGCTATAAAAGTATTACGAAGTTCTACGGTGTACAAAGAATCAATAGCTAAACCTATTAAAATAATTTCATAAAAATTATCAAAATAAAATAAGGCAATCAATGATAATGACACATAAAACCACCAAGGAAACAAAAATACTGACAACAAAATAAAAACAACTACAATCCAGCGAATATTTTTTATGGTTTTATAATTTCCACCCATTTTATTGAAGATATGTTATATGGACTTCTAAAAAGAACTCTGTTAAAAGCTTTAGTCGGGTCTGTTATGGTATCTTCTACGATACCAAAAATCTGTTGATTTATACTTGGTAAAAAAACAAATTCTCCCGGTAAAATCTTAATAGACCTTGGAATGATAACTTCAAAATTACCACCACCTCGACCAATGGCAACCGCTTGGATGGTACTAGTCCCTATCAAAACATCTGTTTTTTGTTCACTTGTAGAATATAATTTAACCTTAGATGTTTTACCTAACACTTCTTCAACCTCGCCAATAATATCACTTCCGCCAACAACCACCTTATCTCCGTTTTCTACATCTTCATTGACCCCAGCATCTACAATAATATTATCATAAAATGTTACGGGAGGTCTTTGAAGCACTGAAGCGATAATCATTTTTTTATTTTCATTAATTCTACCTAATATTTTTTTAAATTCTTCATTTTCGTATTCCAAAACACTTAATTTTAAATTTTCATTTTTAAGAAATTCATTCTCCATTTTCAAACTATTATTTTCTTGAAGAAGTAAACGTTTAGACATAAAATACCCAGTTGTTCCATAACCTTCATGAACTAAAACATTTTCAGTTTTCCACAATAGCCTACCTACTGTGTTAAATAGAATAGAAAATAATTTTGGAAAAATTATGTGAATTAAAAAAATAATTACGAAAATAATTATCGCAATGACAATAATGCGAAATGTTTTTTTATTTTCTCTATTATTACTTTTTAGGAGGTAATTCGTCTTCATTAGCTATAAGCATATCACCATATTTGTTCATATCCTCAAGTATAATTCCTGTTCCTCTAGCTATTGCTGTAAGAGGGTCTTCAACGATATACACTGGAATTTTTAAAAAATCTTTTATCAGTTCATCAATACCTTTTATGAGAGCCCCTCCACCAACAAGATAAATACCTCTCCGCATCACATCTCCCAAAATTTCTGGTGGAGTTGTTTCCAAAACTTCCTTCACTGATTCAACAAGCATATCAATCGACTGAGACATTGCTTCTCGGACATCAGAATCAGTAATAACGACTTCGCGAGGTAATCCAGTAATGAGATCCCTTCCCCTAACTTCAATTTCACTAGATTCTTCTCCGGGAAGCACAGAGCCGATTTTGATTTTTATATTTTCAGCAGTTTTTTCTCCTATTAAAATCTTAAATTCATTTCTTATGTAAGAAATAACGTCTTGATTCAATTTATCGCCAGCAATTCTTAAATTTTTAGAACTAACAATTCCTCCCAAAGAAATTACAGCAATATCGGTCGTGCCTCCACCGATATCTATAATCATATTGCCAACTGGTTCGTCCACAGGTAATCTTATCCCAATTGCACCTGCCATCGGTTCTTCCACAATATAAACTTCTCTGGCTCCGGCGTTTTTCGTAGCATCACGCACAGCACGAATTTCCACATTAGTCACTCCAGAAGGCACACCTACCACAACCTTTGGTCCAAGTATTTTTTTTGAATATGTTTCAGCTTTTTTAACCAAATAAGAAATCAATTCCTCCGTCACTTCAAAATCAGAAATTACTCCATCAACTAGAGGACGCACAGCGACAATATGTGGAGGAGTACGTCCCAACATTTCCTTAGCTTGAGTTCCGACGGCCACAACACGACCAGTTTTTTGATTCACAGCTACAACAGATGGTTCATTTATAACCACACCATGTCCACGCAAATACACCAAAGTATTGGCTGTCCCTAAATCTATACCTATTTCATTGGACACCAACGAAAAGAATTTTTTTTTCAGATTTTTAAACATTTTAGCATTTCCTTTTCATCCATTTTTTTTACCTCTCCTGTTTTACGATTTTTCATTTCAATCATTTTTTCCGACATTAATTTTTCACTTACTACTATTCTCCAAGGTATTCCAATAAGATCTGAATCAGCAAATTTTTCGCCAGGCCTAACATCTCTATCATCATATAAAACTTCAATATTATGCTCTAAAAGTTTAGAGTAAAGTTGATCAACATATTTTTTGACAATTTCTTTATCATTACCTATAGACACTAGATGTACTCTGTAAGGCGCCACTTCTTCAGGCCAAACTATTCCCGCCTCATCAGCAAAAACTTCCACAATAGTCCCCATAACTCTTCCCAATCCAATACCATAACACCCCATCACCACTACTTTTTTCTCTCCATTTTCATCTTGATAAGTAAGGTCCAACGCTTCTGAAAATCTTGTACCCAAATTAAATATATTTCCAACTTCCACCGCTTTATCTTGTTTCAAATCTTTATTAGTACATATCGGACAAGCTATCTCTTCACCTTTTATTTCAGCATTAACGGCAATATGACATTTTTCACAAATATGAATAATGTCTTCTCCAGCTGATGTTGTTGTCTGGAACTCATGAGAATATTTCGAAAATATTCCACCAGAAGCATGTGTAATGTATGTTTTTTCACCGATACCCATTCTGTTAAAAATATTCACATACGCCTGTTTGGCTTTTTCATAAAATTCCGCATGAGACTTTTCATCTTTTGAAAATGAATATAAATCCTTCATCAAAAACTCTCTACCTCGCATTATCCCACTTTTAGCTCTTGCTTCATTTCTAAATTTTGTTTGAATTTGATATGTGTAAACAGGCAAATCTCTCCACGAACGAATATAGTCCCGCATCAATGCTGTCAATTCTTCTTCGTGAGTGGAACCAAGTCCGATTTCAGTTCCATTTTTAAGTTTTGTTTTGAACCAATTATCCACTTTTCCATCATCCCATCTATCTGTTTTTTCCCAAAGATTTTTATCTTGTAAAACCGTTAAAAAAATTTCTTGCCCACCAATAGCATTCATTTCGTGGCGAATAATATTACTTATTTTATTCATCACTCTCAAACCAAGTGGTAAAAAAGAATAGACCCCAGCCATTTCTTTATGAATATAACCGGCTCTTATTAATAACTGAGCATTTAAAGCCACCTCGTCTTTAGGCGCTTCCTTTCTAGTTTTTGTAAATAATTTAGACTGCAACATAGGTGTATTATACACTTATTGCACCAATTTCAAAATATCTCTATAAGTAACGACTATCATAAGTAAGATAAGCAAAGCAAAGCCAATCATATTGAGTAAATTAGCGATTTGTGGCGGAATTTCTTTTCTACGTATTGCTTCTATAAGCACAAACAGGAGTCGTCCCCCATCAAGCGCAGGAAAAGGAATCAAATTTATAATAGCCAGATTAATTGAAATAATTGCAGTAAAACTCAAAAGATAAGAAAAACCGAGTTTTGTGGCATCACCAACTAGACCAACAATTCCCACAGGACCAGATATTGATGAGAAATTAGCACTACCAGTAAAGATCTGGTAAATAAAATTACCTAAACCCATACTCACACCAACTATCATATGCCCAGTTAAACGAGCTCCTTCCCAAACAGCCGTCTGTAACGGCAAGTGTAAAGTTCCTACATCATCCATAGCAATACCTATAGCTACCCTACCTTCCACAATCCCGTTTTTCGGCATAACAGTTTTTTTGATTGTCTCCCCATTTCTTTCTAATGTTAAAATCAAATTTTTATTAGTATGAGATGAAATAAATCCTTGAATGGCTTCAACATTCACCGCCATCCCGCGAATTTCATCTTTTGTCACATCATCTTGAATTGAAACGATAGCATCTCCAGCTTTTATTCCCACTATATCCGCCGGTGTGTCTTTATTCACTCCGATTACAGCAGTATGTGGATTGACAAAATTATCTCCGTATTTAGCATAATCAGAAGATGAAGCCAAAATACCTGTCATAAAAGAAAAAGAAATGAGAATCCACGCAAAAAGAAGATTAAAAGCAATTCCAGCTATTAAAACTGAAGCTTGAATCATTCTGTTTTTATTCACAAAACTTCTACTACTATCTGGACCAGTCGTTGATTCAGCATCTGGATTTTCACCAAAAATTTTTACGAACCCTCCGAAAGGAATCCAGTTTAAAGAATAAGTCGTTTCTCCATATTTTTTACTCCAAATTCTAGGCGGAAAACCTAAACCAAATTCATCAACTCTAATTCCAGATTTTTTAGCAACTATAAAATGGCCGAATTCATGCACTAAAATAAGCGCTGCCAAAATGATTAAAAATATTATTATAGACATATTAATTCAAAATTTCTTTTTCCTTTTTTGCGAATAATTCTTCCAACATTTTATTTGCTCCATCTACATTCTTTTGCAATTCGTTCTTAAAACGAAGTGCGTCATCTTTTCCCATGTCCTTTTCTTTCTCTTTCATCTGAATATCTCTCACTACTGTATCACGCTGTATTCTTATAGAAACTTTAGCTTGTTCTAATCTTTCTTTAGCAATTTTTACTATCTGTTCTCTTCGTTCGGCAGTTAATTCTGGAAAAGAAACTCTCACACCTTTATCATCAAGAGCTACAGCAACACCCAAATTAGCCATACCGATAGCTCTTTCAATTTCTTTTGACATAGATGAGTCCCAAGGCGTAATGCGTATGCTTCTAGAGTCCTCAACAGAAACATTTGCTACTTGATTTATTGGTGTTTTTGAACCATATGATTCTACAAAAATACCATCAAGAAGCGACGGATTTGCTCGCCCAGTTCTTATTCCAGAAAATTCCTTTTTCAACCATTCCTCAATCTCTTTTATTTTTTGTTTAAATTTTGAAAAATCGTACATGAGAGTATTATATCACATTTGGATTTATAGCCTATAAAATCGAAACCCCGCAAAAGCGGGGTTTCTCGGAGGCCGAAGCCATAATACTTATTATATTAGCAAATACAAAAAATATGTCAAGAAAAAACACCTCCGAGTCGAAACTCGAAGGTGTTAGGTTTTAATGGAACCGATGTTCCATAAGTAGTTTTTTCTGCCGACAACCGCCGGGAAGTAAGTCATACTCAGGACTTAATTGTTGTAATTGGAATTCATACTTTCATTCTTGCACATAATTCCACTAATTATACAAGAACTATCGCTGTTAATACCTATTGAATTTCAATAGATCAACCGGGACCCGCGAAACGATATATCCGATTCCACTATAAAGTATAGCATACCCAGTTTTATTGTCAAGCGTTTAACTATCAAACAATTAATGCTACGTGTTCTAAAATCATTTTGACTGAGGGAGCCCTGTCTGATAGATAATTTTTAAACTTGATGATTTCTTCAATATGGCGAAAATCTTTTTTAGCGACAAGCTCTCTTTCAATACCATTGATAAATTCAATAGCATCCATTTTTTCAACAATCAATTTTGTCATTGCTAACCGTTCTGAAATAGCTAATTTTATAAACTTTTTAGCATTATCATTTATTTTTAAAGTAGACAAAAAAGGAGAAAACATTAGTCGTGAACGCAATGTAGGCATAAATATTTCTGATGACGGAGTTATTATAAAAAAATGATTTCCCGAAAATGGTTCCTCAAAAATCTTTAAGAGAGCATTTTGAGCTTCGCGAGTAATAAAATTAGTGGAAATTATGAAAATTTTTTTACTAGATTCATCAAATGATTTAGAAAGATGAAATTCTTTTATTTCCCTACTATCATCAATAGTCAATGTGTCATACTGGCGAACCCAAAGGTCTGGATTGCCAAATAATTTAATTTGAAAATCTTCCTCAAGAAATCTGTGTAATTCCTTAAGAATATCGTCCCTATTCCCTTCAATACAATAGGCGTGATGAAGTGTGCCGGTATTTTTAAGAGTATCAATAATCAATTGCATTAAAAAAGTATAACATATGCTACAATTGCCCGTATGAATTTTAATTTTACAAAATATAAAACCAAAGAAAATAAAAAAATCGCCATAATAGCTATAATTATAGCGATTATAGCAGGTGGTAGTGAATACCAATATTACTCCCTTATTATCAAAATAGACGATAATAATAAAAAAATAGCCTCTACGACAACAGAATTTGAAGTCAGAATAAAATCACTAGAAGACGGAGTAATCGGTGTAAAAAATGACAATAAAACTCTGAGCGATGTCGTCCAAAGTAAGACCAGTTCTTATGATGCACAAATAGGAAATATTGCTGGAACTGTCGGTTCTCTTGATAAACTTTCAAAAACTGACCCACAATTAATAGAAAAATATTCAAAGGTCTTTTTTCTAAATGAACACTACTCTCCATCTACACTAGCCACAATAACCCCAGAATTTCTTTTAAACGAAGAAGCTAGATTACAATTTCACGCTAGTGCCTACCCTTTTTTATTAAAACTTCTACAATCAGCTAAAAACGATAAAATAGAACTCAAAGTTATTTCTGCCTATCGTTCATTTGGAAAACAATCTTCTTTAAAGAAAAGTTACAATTTTATTTACGGTGCAGGCACAGCAAATCAATTTTCTGCTGATCAGGGATATTCTGAACACCAACTTGGTACCACAATAGATTTTACCACCCCAGAAGTCGGTTCAAGTTTTAATAATTTTGAGAAAACAGAGGCCTATGACTGGCTTCTTAATAATGCTTATAAATATGGCTTTATCCTTTCTTATCCAGAAAAAAATACATACTATGAATTTGAACCATGGCATTGGCGATTTGTTGGTGTTGATCTTGCACAAAAATTAGAACGCGAACATATGACTTTTTATAATACCGATCAAAGAGAACTAGATAAATATCTTCTTCTTATTTTTAACTAACTATTCTTCAATATCTGGTTTATCAATAGCTATTGTCTCCATTTCTTGTGAGATTCCCGTTATACGTAATACATCTTTGTCTATTTTTTTAAATTCTTTGTTTGAATTATTAAAATGACTAACGACTGTTCCCAGTGAAGTGCCTAATTTTTTATGATAATCTTCAAAACTTTTCAAGTGTTTACCTAGTTGTTCTACTCTAACAATAATATCTTTTGCCGTTTCTTCAATCTGAAGAGCTTTAAGACCTTGAAGAACTGTTTGCAAAAAAGCCAGAAAAGAAGTTGGCGAAACAATAAGGACATGTTTTTCTTTAAATGCATACTCAATTAAATCACGAGTATTTATTTTTACTCCCCCTACTTGAGCGACCAATAAATCATAATAAATTGCTTCGTGCGGAATAAACATAAAAGCAAAATCCATAGTACCTTCTGCTGGTTTTACATATTTTGCCGTTTCATCAATTCGCCCTTTTAAATCGTTTTTAAAAGCTTTTTCCAATCGCTCTCGTTCTGTTGGATCTTTTTCTTCAACTAATCTATTATAATTCTCAAGAGAAAATTTTGAATCAATAGGAATAATTTTTTCTTTAACAAAAACTACTGCGTCTACAATTGTTCCATCAGTAAATGGATATTGCATTTGATAGCTACCCGGAGGCAAAACATTTTTTAATAATGTTTCTAAATAATATTCACCTAAAATCCCTCGTTGTTTCGGATTCTTCAAAATATCTTGCAAATTTTGCAACTGGTCAGCAAAAGAAACCACTTGGCGATTTGTTTCATCAAGTTTTGTCAAACCTTGAGTGACTTCTTTTATCAGTTTTTGTGATTCTGAAAATTGTCGATGAACAGCATCACCCATATCACGAGCTGTTTGACCCATTTTAGTATCAACAGTTCTGGCTAAATCATTTACTTGTTGAAGAATAAGTTTAAAACCGGTATCATCTTGTTTAGGTAATTCTTTTTTTCCACGACTAAAAAGCAGATAGACTAATACCAGATTAACAATAAAAAGAATGATAATAAAGAAAGTAATTGTATCCACAGACACAATTATATCAGAATATGCTATAATATAAACATGTCTCTTTATAATGATATAAAAAACCAAATAAAAGACGCCATGCGTGCTAGAGATGCGATTAGACTAAATGCTCTACGCAACCTTGCTGCTGGATTACAAACAGAACTTATAGCCAAAAAAACCACTGACGTTGAATTGAAAGATGACGAAACTCTAGCGGTGATAAGACGTTTAGTTAAACAACGAAAAGATTCTATTGAACAATTTACCAAAGGTGGACGCGATGATTTAGTTAATGATGAAAAAGCTGAATTAGCGATACTTGAAACATATCTACCCGCAATGATGAATCAAGAAGATATTAAAAAAATTGCTGAAGCTAAAAAAACAGAACTAGGAGTAACTGACAAAACAAAAACTGGTATTCTCATGTCGGTAATAATGAAAGAATTGAAAGGTAAAGCTGATGGAGCTGATGTTAAAGCAGTAGTGGAAAGTTTATTTTAGTATACTAAACTATAAAATTTTTGACTGAATAAAGGTCTTCTTCTTTATTTTCTTCTATTATTATTTCCTCTTTAGGACGATCGTCTATCGGTTTTTCGCCTTCAGTAATAAATCGTTCCATCATTTCCGTCTTCGGTTTTAATTTATTTGAATTCACTAAATCTAAAATAACTCTCAAATCATTAATTGAAAAGAAATCAATAGTAATTTTGCCTCCCACTTCCCTTTTTTCAATATGCACTCTAGTGCCCAATGATTCCGATAATTTCGTTTCTAGTTCAATGGTTTCTGGATTTAAAAAAGTTTCTTTTTTTCGTGTTTTTTCAACGGCAATTCTTCTTGCTATATTTTCGGACTCTCTAACAGAAAGTTTTTTAAATAAAATTTCTTTAAAAAGAGTTCCTCTTTCTTCTGGACGGTCATTTAACATAAGCAACGGTCTTGTGTGTCCCTCAGAAATTTTTCCTTCAGAAAGAGCAACTATAATATCCTCAGGTAATGCAAGTATTCTAATTGAATTTGAAACATATTCCCTACTTTTACCCATTTTTTCTGCAATCTGCAGATGCTTCATATTAAACTCTTTAACAAGTTGTTCAAATGCTCTAGCGCGGTCAACTGCATTTAAATCTTCTCTTTGTAAATTTTCAATAATAGCAAGTTCTAATTTAACCCTAGCATCTTCCTCGCCATTTCTAATAATAGCTGGTACTTGTATCAATCCTGCTAGTTTTGCTCCACGTAGTCGTCTTTCACCTGAAATAAGCTCATATTCAACTGCAAGTCCGCCATCTTCTTTAGCAAATTCTTTTCTAGTTACAACGAGAGGTTGGAGAATTCCATACATGCGAATTGACTCCGATAAATCTTTAAGTCGAGCTTCATCAAATTCTCGACGTGGTTGATATGGATTAGGTTTTACTTTCTCCACTTCAATCCAAAATATTGAGTCCCCATAAAATTGAGATGTCATAGAAATATTATAACATACTAATTTATGATAGCTGAAAACTCAAGTATGTTGTATATTATATTCATTGCCGGGATGGCGGAATTGGTAGACGCACACGACTCAAAATCGTGCGGAGTGATCCATGAGAGTTCGATTCTCTCTCCCGGCACCAACGGTGGATTTTATGATATAATTAAAAAATAATGCGCTTCGTACAGCCAAACATTTTTTTATACTTTTTTCTTCTAATTTTGGGAATCAGTGGTTTCTTTTTTGCAGTTATTTGGCCTCAAGCAATAGGATTTTACGCTTTTATCACTTTTGCGGCAGCTGGAGGGCTTGGTGTAACACTATATATTTACCACACAAAAAAAAATCATAGACAACTTGTTTGCCCAATCGGTTCGAACTGCAATGCCGTCATAACCAGCCGATACTCTAAATTTTTAGGCGTGCCACTAGAATATTGGGGAATGTTTTATTACTCTATTATTTTTATCACTTATATCATTTTAATTTTCGCTCCTTTTTTATTTTCTAAGTTTTTTTTGTCTGGATTAGTAATGTTTACCGCCACTGCGTTTCTTTTTTCTTTGTATCTTTTGTTTGTACAAGGATTTCTTTTGCGTCAATGGTGCATTTGGTGTCTTCTTTCCGCAACACTCTCTATCGGAATTTTTATTGTTTCTCTTGCAAGTGTTGATTTCGTAGTAGCTTTTTTGGCTGATATAATAATTATTATCCAAGCGATTCACTCTTTGGGATTCATACTTGGAATAGGTGGGGCTACAGCAACTTTGTTTCTTTTCTTCAAATTTTTACACGATTTAGATATTAATGAAAGCGAATCACAAATACTTAAAGGAATTTCAGAATTGGTATGGTTCGGTCTTGCTCTTACTTTGATAAGTCAGTTTGCCTTTTATATTGTCTCTGCTAAAACACTAGCTTTTTCTGGCCCATTTTTAGCTCAAACTATTGCCCTTTTTATGGTCGCGATTAGTAATGCTGTTTTAATGATAATTTTTGCGCCATTTTTAGCAATGATTCCATTTAATGAAATAACAGAAGAACATCGCTATTCCCCTCTTAAATCTCTAAAAAAGCCATTTTTTCTTATAGGAGCAATCGCGCTTTCATCTTGGTATTTTTCTTTTTTAATGAATTATTCACCAGAATATGAATTGATTGTTTTGTTTTCAGTATATATTATAGTTATCATAATATCGGTCGGAACAGCATTGTTTTTGGAAAAAAGTATTAGTAAGGCCAAGATTTAAGTTAGAACATCTTTACAAATTATGCAGAAACTCCTAGTAATACTCGGTCCTACAGCTTCAGGAAAATCGACACTCGCCGTGGAATTAGCAAAAAAACTAAATGGCCTGCATGCGCAGGCATGTGAAGTTATTTCTGCTGATTCTCGTCAGGTCTATAAAGGACTTGATATTGGTACTGGAAAAATTACTCAAAAAGAAATGGACGGGGTTGTTCATCATATGCTTGATGTAGAAAATCCAAAAAATCGTTTTGATATAACAAAATACCAAAAACTCGCTAAACAAAAAATAGAAGAAATTTTATCTAGAGGACATCTCCCGATTATTTGTGGTGGTACTGGATTTTATATCAGCTCTATTGTAAACAATCTTTCTTTTCCTCCTGTCCCACCAAATAAAAAACTTCGAGAAAAACTTTCTAAATATTCTACAGAAACACTTTTTGAAAAACTTGAAAAGTTAGACCCTGTTCGTGCTTCTTCAATTGATTCTAAAAATAAAATTCGCCTTATTCGGGCTTTAGAAATAATCCAATCTATCGGTAAAGTTCCTCAAAACTCAAACACCGAGTGTTTGAGTTTTGACACATTACAAATAGGTATTGAGACTTCCCCAGAAAAATTAAAGGAAAATATTAATAAAAGATTGATATCTAGGATAAAAGTCGGAATGATTGAGGAAGCAGAAAAACTTCATAACCCACCAACGGGCAAAGGACTATCGTGGAAAAGAATGGAAGAGTTAGGTCTTGAATATCGTTATCTTGCCTATTATTTACAAAAAAAGATAACTAAAGAAGAAATGATAACCAAACTTCAGACAGAAATTTGGCATTATGCAAAACGTCAAATGACGTGGTTTAAAAAAGATAAAAGGATTAAGTGGTTTAAAATTGAGGAGAAAGATGATATTATCTTATTGTGTAAAAGGGCGATTAGTTAAGTGGTATAATAGACGTCTCCAAAACGTCGGTCGGGGGTTCGATTCCCTCATCGCCCGCCGTGAAATCTACTGGGGTCAGGCATGATTGATTTATAAAGTTCTATAAGTTTTTTCGCAATAATATTACTTGAAAATTGTTTAGAGGTTTCCATAGCTCCAATAGACAAACTCTCACGAAGATTTTTATCTTTAAGTATCTGTCCTGCTTTTTCAATTGCTTCTGCTTGAGAAGTAACCAAAAAACCATTCTCACCATTTTTTATAATTTCTGGAGCGACACCAATTGGATACACGATAGGTACTAACCCTTGAGACATTCCTTCTATCAAACTTAAAGAAAAACCTTCGTAACGTGATGGAATAAATAAAATACTTCCACGAAGTGGTCTAATCAACTCTGGTAGTTTATCCTTTCCAGTGTTAGAAAATACCGTACTATGAGAAATTTTTGTATGAAGCCATGTCGTCAGTTTTTGATTTTTCGTCATACAAAAAGTAATTTTTGGAACATTTGGAAAATGTTGATAAAAATTAATAAGACGATCTAACCCTTTAAGTTTTAAAGTAAAAGCATCCCCACCAAGACGTCCGAGAAAAACCAAACTTGGTTCTGGTGCGAAATCTTGCCCCGATGGTTCAAGCCAATAATCTTCTATAGCATTATGAATAAGCTGAATTTTTTCTTTTTTAACACCAGATGTAAGTAATTCAGTACGCACATTTTCAGATGTAGCCACAACTGCAGTCGCACGAGATGCTACATATTCCTCTATATCAGCAATATCACGCATCGGTCTACGTGTTTTTATATTTAATTCACTTATAACACCATCTTTTTTTAATCTATACCAAATTTTTTTACATCCATTTTCTAATTTATTAGCCATCGGAGTTGAATTCAAAAATCCTCTTGTAGTAGAACCAAAATGACTAACTACAGGAACTGGATAGGCTAAAAAAGGTAAAGGTGTATAAGTAGTACCTTGAATAACATTGAATTTTAAAATTTCTCTTCGACGTTCAAGTAATGAATAAAAAAATAAAATACTTTTGAGACCGCCTAAATGTACAGGTGTATCAACGAGAGATGTTTTTGGATAAAAATTTTTAATATCCAAACCAGAACCTTTTAACTTAAGAGACATCAAGTCGTTTATGTAATGTGCGCCTGTACCAAGTTTTTTTTCATTATGTATAAAGGCAATCTTCATTAATTGTTATTTTTTAGCTTCTTTATGAATAGTGTTTTTCTTACACCAATTACAAAACTTCTTTAGTTCAATTTTTCGTTCCACTTTTTTCTTATTTTTACTAGTCATGTAATTCATCCTCTTACAATCCTTACAGACCATTTTTATGAGTCGTTCTTGAGACATATTGTTTAAATTTAATGTTTTTTAACTATAACTTATATAATCTTAAAACACAATACATTTCACAAATTTCTCTCCCCTATCAAATTCATTTTTAAACATGCCAAAAGAAGCAAAAGCGGGGCTCAATAAAATATTATCGCCAGATTGAGCCATATTTATAGATTTTTGTACTGCTTCTTCTAATGTTTTTACAAAAACCACTCTGGTATTTTGAAATGTCTTTAATTCATTTTTAATCCTATTTGTTCCAGTTCCCGGAAGTACAAAAATTGCTTTACAATGTTTAGGAATAGTTTCAATCAAATTATTCATATTGAGATTTTTATCAGCTCCTCCCATTATGAGAATAATATTTTTATCAAGCGCTTTAATTCCTGCAATCGTTGCTTCAGGAGTAGTAGCTGTAGTGTCATTATATATATTTACCCCATTAATAGAGTTTATGAGTTCAAGTCGTCCCGATACACCCACAAAATCTTCAACAACTTTTTTTATTATATTTTTTGGTACTTTAAGTATGTCAGCGACGCTAATAGCTAACGCGATATTATATTTATTATGTTCTCCTAAAAGTTTCGATTTTATTTCAAGAAACGAAGTAATATCTGGAATAATTATTTTTGACTTGATTTTGTCTTTATATTTTTTCAAAACAATCTCAGAGGCTTGACTGCCAATAATTAAAAAATCTTCGGATTTTTGATTTATAAAAATGTTAGCTTTATCTGCAAGGTATATATCAAGATTATTTTTATAGTAATTTAAATGATCTGGGAAAAAAGTGGTAAACACTGAAATATGTGGACTTATCTTTATTTCACCAAATCCTTGTAATTGCCATGAATCCAATTCCAAAACTGCAATATCTCTTTCTTGAGCTTCTTTAATAAATGGTAAAGTTGCCACTCCTTTAACATTACCTCCTAAAAAAATATTTTTATCTGGAAATGCTGTTTTTAAAATTTCATAAAGAAGATGTGTCACTGTAGATTTACCACGAGTACCTGTAATACCAACAATCATTGCTGGAGTCAGTCTAGCAAAAAGAGAGGTACTCATTTCTATAGGTATATTGTTTTTTCTAGCTTCTTCAATATACATTGAATCCATAGGCACTCCAGCTGATTTAATTATCATATCTCTATTCTTAAAGTCTTCTAAGCGGTGTTCACCTAATGTAAACTTTATATTTTTATAAGACGACAAAAGAATCAAGCTTTCAACTAGTTGTTCTTCAGTTTTTAAGTCAGTGACAATTAAATCAGCTCCACATTCTGCTAAAAATTTAACGTCATTAATCCCTCGCCCAAGAAGTCCTAAACCCATCACTGTAATTTTTTTGTTTTTAAAAAGATTTTGTATAGTCATTGAATAGTTTCATCATTTTTTTAGTACCAACACCAACTGAACTAGAGCCGATTTTTTTATTATCAATACTAATAATAGGCACAATATCTTTAAAACTGCCAGTAATAAAAATCTCATCAGCATTTGTGACTTCTTTCACACTCACCAATCTTTCCTCAATTTTGAAATGTTTTTGAGCCAACTCAAGTATAACTTTTCGTGTAATACCTTGAAAAATACTTTCTTTGGATGTTATAAGTTTATCACTTTTAAACATAAAAAAATTACTCATTGAAGCTTCAAGAACCTTATCTTTAGAAGTAAAAAGTACTTCAATAGCGTTATGTTTTTCTCGATAATCCTGAAGAGAAATAGCTCTAATGTAATTAATGGTTTTAATTTCTGGCAATAATCTTTGGTGCTCAAAAGTAACAAGTGATGCTCCTTCTGTATATATTTTTTTAGGAAGAGATTTCCATTCTTCAGCGAGAATATAAAATGTTGGCTTTTCTTTATGATAACAAACACCTTTTTCTGTTTTACCACCAGTCAAAATAAGTCTAAAATTAGTACGTTTAAAATTATGTTTTTTAATAAGTTCTTCTAAAACTTCAGCAATTTTTTTTCTAGAATAAGGAATTTTTAAATTAAGTGTTTTTGCAGATTTTTCAAATTGATCAAAATGGTCATCTAATCTAAATGGTTTGCTATTTGCAGTTGTAATTCCTGCATAAATACCATAACCACGCAAAAGGCCGATATCTTCAATTGATACTTTGGCCTCTTCTGTAGGCATAATTACATTATTTAAAAAACAATATCGCATTTGTCTTATACTATATGATATCATTACATTATGGTCAAAAGACTCATACGCTATTTACGAGCATTACAATTTCACTACACTCCACTTGTAGAAATTACTATTTCCAAAGGACGAATGCTTCATAACTTACATACTTTTCAAAAAATAAATTCTGAAGTAAAAATTGCTCCGGTACTAAAAAGTAATGCTTACGGTCATGACCTAAAAATTATTGCCAAAATAATAGATAGAGAAAATATCCCTTTTATTGTTGTTGACTCCTATCATGAAGCTATGATTCTCCGTAATGAAAGAATACAATCGTCAATTCTGATTATTGGCTACACAGCGATTGAAAACATTATTTATAATAAACTTCCTAACACCACTTTTGTTATTACGGGATTTGAACAGTTACAAGAAATAGTGGCGTTAGTCACGAAACCCACTCATTTTCATATAAAAATTGATACCGGAATGCATAGACAAGGAATAATCTCTAATCAAATTAGTGAAGCACACGAACTAATAAATACAAATAAAAATATTATTATTGATGGGGTTTGTTCTCATTTTGCAGACGCAGACGGTAAAGATCTAGACTTCACTAAAATTCAGATTAATGAATGGAATAAATTAGTAAAACAAGTTATACAGGAATTTCCAATGATAAAATATCGACATATTTCAGCAACCAGCGGTGCTTTATATATAAATGAAATAGATGCAAATGTTTTGCGACTTGGTATTGGACTTTATGGTGTGGATCCAAATGGTAAATTAGACCTTAAGCCAGTTTTAGAAATGAAATCAATAATAAGTGGAACAAAGATAATAGAAAAAGATCAAAAAATAGGTTACAACTGCACATATGAAGCTAAAGAAAAAATGAAAATTGCTATTATTCCCGCTGGATATTATGAAGGAATTGATAGACGACTTTCTAATAAAGGTTTTTTAAAAATAGATAATATATTTTGTCCCATTGTAGGAAATATCAGTATGAATATAACCGCAATTGATATTACCAATGTTCCTAATGCAAAATTCAAAACACCTGTTACCATCATCAGTTCAAACCCTGGAGATAAAAATTCAATTGAAAATATTGCTAGAATAAACAGTGCAATCCCCTATGACATTATGGCTCACATTCCACAACAATTGCGACGAAAAGTCACTACATAGGAAACTCCTATGTAGTGACTAATTGTGCGCCGGGTTGGACTCGAACCAACGATGCCCGAAGGCCGGAGATTTACAGTCTCCTGGAATAGCCGCTATCCGACCGGCGCATAACATATAGAATATCATAAAAAACTCAAAAATCCACTAGACAGAAGTTACTTCCAATTCCCTCTTCTCAAAAAAAGTTCCATTTCTTCTACCTTTTTTTATGTCAAAAGCAAATTCACCATTTTTTATGTAGATACTTATAACCCCACCTTTCAAAACATTTTGAGAAATAATCATATTAGCTACAGGTGTAAGAATTTTATTTTGAATAATTCTTTTTAGTGGTCGTGCACCGTATTGCGGATTATATCCCTCTTTAGTTAAATAAGATAAAACTTCTTCTGAAATTTCGAGAGTAATTTCTTTCACTTTCAGACGTTCTTTTACGAGCTCAACTTGAATTTTAACAATATCTTCAATAGCTTTAGAAGAAAGCACATCAAAAACAATAATATCATCTAGACGATTCAAAAACTCCGGACGAAAATGGTCTTTAAGATTACTCAAAACTTTATCTTTCATTCCAACATAATCATCCACTTTTGTAGCGTCGGAGGTAGTAAAACCAATTTTCTGCATTCGTTCAATGTATTGAGCACCGACATTTGAGGTCATTATTATGACAGTATTCTTAAAATTAACTGTTCGTCCTTTTGAATCAGTCAATCGCCCATTATCAAGAACTTGAAGAAGAACATTAAAAACTTCCGGATGAGCTTTTTCAATTTCATCAAAAAGAATTACCGCATAAGGTCTGCGTCTGATTATTTCAGTTAATCCTCCACCCTCATCATGACCAACATATCCTGGTGGTGCACCGATAAGTTTTGAAACGGAATGTTTTTCCATATATTCCGACATATCAACACGAACAAGAGCTTTTTCATCATCAAACATAAATTCTGCCAAAGCTTTCGTAAGTTCAGTTTTTCCAACTCCTGTTGGACCTAAAAATATAAACGAACCAATAGGTCGATTAGGATCAGATATTCCCGCTCTAGACCTTTTAACCGTATCAGCTATTTTTCTGACGGCTTCATCCTGTCCAATAATCCGTTTTTTGATTTCCTTGTCCATACGATTTAGTTTTTGTGCTTCCTCTTCAAGCATTCTAGACACAGGAATGCCAGTCCATCTAGCTACGACTTCCGCAATATCCTGCTCTGTAATTTCTTCTTTCAAAATTCGTCTTGATGATTGAAGTTTTTTCAATCTCTTTGATTTATTATCAAGTTCTTTTTCTAAAGTCGGGATTTTTCCATATCTTATCTCTGCTGCTTTACCTAAATCAGCCCGTGATTCAGCACCTTCAGCTTCTAGTCGCAAAGTTTCTAAATCTTTTTTATCTTTTTTGATACCCATCAACATTTCCTTTTCATTTTTCCACTTCAATTCAAGTTCACTAGTTTTTTCTTTCAAATCACCGATTTCTTGCTCAATTTTTTTAATTCGCGCTTTAGCATTTTTGTTTGCCTGCGTAGGCAGGGTTGTCTCTTTTTTGAGAGCTTCTTTTTCAATTTCCAAACGCATAACTTTTCTACGAGTTTCTTCTAGAATAGGAGGCATATTTTCTAAAGATATTTTTAAACCAGATGCTGCTTCATCTATTAAATCCACGACTTTATCTGGTAAAAATCTATCCGTGATATATCTTGATGCCAAATTGACAGCAGAAATAATAGCATCATCAGTAATTCTCACTCCGTGAAAAAGTTCATATTTTTCTTTAAGTCCACGAAGAATAGCGATAGCATCAGTATCTGTTGGTTCATTAACATAAACAGGTTGAAAACGACGAGTTAATGCTGGATCTTTTTCAATATGTTTTTGATACTCACGAAGTGTTGTAGCTCCGATAGCTCTTAATTCACCTTTGGATAAAGCTGGTTTCAACATATTTGAAGCATCCATAGAACCTTCTGCAGCACCTGCTCCAACAATAGTATGAATTTCATCTATAAAAAGAATAACTTTTCCTTCAGAACGTTCCACTTCTTTTAAAATATTTTTTAATCTTTCTTCAAATTCTCCACGATACTTTGTACCAGCAATTAAAGAACCTAGATCAAGTGAAATAAGTTCTTTATCACGAAGTGATTCTGGTACATCACCCATAGCAACACGAATAGCCAAACCTTCCACAATAGCTGTTTTACCGACACCAGCTTCACCTATTAAAATAGGATTATTTTTTGTACGACGAGAAAGAATTTGAATAATTCTAGAAATTTCATTATCTCTACCAATGACTGGATCAAGTTTATTTTCTCTCGCTAATTTTGTTAAACTTCTAGCGTATTTTGCTAGTGCTCTAAATTTTTTTGGCTGACCAACATCCGTAACTTTAGTATTTTTTAATTCTTGCACAACATTCAACACAGCTGTTCTTTCTATTCTAAAACGATTAAGAATTTCTCTTGCTGAGCTCGGAATATCAAACATAGCTAAAAATAAATGTTCAGTAGAAATGAATTCATCTTTAAGGGCTAGAGCAACTTTTGCTCCACCTTCAATAACTTGAGCTAAATCTGGAGTTAAATAAATTTGATATGACGGTGAAAGAGTATTACCTCCTTCCGGAGCATCTAAACTTTCAATGAGTGAATCAGTCAAAAGCATTGTATCTACTTCTAATCGGTCCAAAATTGACGCCACCATACTCTCCTCTTGAAGAATGAGAGCTGTGAGTAAATGAATGGGATTAACATGATTTTGACCACGTTCTATCGCCAGCTCATGAGCTTTTCGTACGGCCTCTTTTGCTTTTGTAGTAAAATGGCTAAATGGTGGCATATTTAATTAAATTGTACTACTTATTTATACTATCTGTCAATAAATTTGCAATAATAGCTGAAGGGAGATAGAAACTTTTGATTTCATTATCTGAATTAAGTTTTGTAATTTTTAATCCAACAACTTCACCAGAAAGATTAATGAGTGGGCTTCCATTTAAAGAAGAACGACTATCAATATCTGTTTTGATTGCTGACGCAGTTTTATCAGTAGTTGTCGCATTATCATCTCCGATTACTTCAGAAACAATACCCATAGCGACATTCATAGTTATTTTACCACCTAGTGAAAGTACACTTTGACCAAGATGTGCTGGAATTTTAGAAAGAATAACAGGAACAAACGGTCCTGTTGACGTAATACTAAATAGAGCAAGACCTTCATCAGAAGTTTTTTGTAATTGAAGCGGATAATTTTTTCCTCCAGAAACAAGAGCTACATAATTTCCTTGAGCTGACACAACATCTTTATCTGCAATAATTTTTCCATCTTTAGTAACAAAAACACCGAGACCTAAAAAACTATCAGGTGTAGTAGAAGAAGTGGTTGAATTTGTGGAATAGATACGAACCACACTATCAGAGTTTTTATTTATGGCCTCAATGGCTTGGTCCTCCGAACGTACAACAATTGTTTCTTTTGTAACTACAGCGGCACTTTGTGTATTAGGTACTACCTTTTCAATAGTCCTTTCAACTACTCGATTGACTACCTGAGGTACACTTGGGGTACTCTGATCCACAAGAGAAACTGTCACAATCCCAGTAGTAATAGAAGTGACAAAAGCCACCAATAAAGCTACGAGTACGATTTGATGTTTAGTAAGATGTTCCATAATTAATTTTAATATCTATTATACATGCTTTTTAACCACTTTGACAAGTTTGTCAATGTTTTTCTTAGTTGTGTCTCTACCTAAAGTAATCCTAATCGCATTTTTAGGATTACTATTCCCTATCGCTTTCAAAACGTAAGATTCGTTTTCATCCTTCAAACAAGAGCTTTTTGTGGAAACTGCAATACCTTCAGCATCAAGTTGTAAAGTTAAAAATTCTGTATCAATATTAGAAATAGAAATATTGATATTATTAGCTATTCTTTTTTTTCTGTCTCCATTTAACTTTGCTCCACATTCTTTTTCTAATTTTTGAATACAATAATCTCGCAATTCGCAAAGTCGTGTTACTTCTTTTTGTTGTTCATTTTTTGCTAATTCAACAGCTTTTACAAAACCTTTTACTGCTGGCAGATTTTCTGTACCCAATTTCAATTCTTTTTCCATTATCGTTCTTCTTTTTATGTAAAGCGCTCCAATTCCTTTTGGACCATAAACTTTATGACCGTCCATAGAAAGCATATCTACACCTAATTTATCTATATTAATATCTAAATATAGTAATGCTTGAGAAGCATCAGTGTGAAATAAAATTGATAAACCACTTTTACGAATTATGTGTGCGATTTCTGAAATTGGCTGTATTGTTCCGATTTCATTATTGACAAGCATTATAGATATCAAGACAGTTTCTTTTTTAAGACTATCTTTTAATTCTTTCAAATCAATAATTCCGTTTTCATCAACATTTACATACGTAACGCTTAATCCTCTTTTTTCTAATTCTTTAAATACTCTAAGAACTGACGAATGTTCTATAGTTGAAGTGATAGCGTGCTTTCCTTCCAATTTCATACCTAAAATAGCTAAATTATTAGCTTCTGTTCCATTACTCGTAAAAATTATCTCATCGGAATGAGCGTTAATGGAAAAAGCCAAAGATTTTTTTGCTTCTTCTAGAGCTTTTTTAGCATTTACCCCTTCAGTATGAATTGATGAAGGATTTCCATATTCATATCCATAATACTTTACCATTTCCTTCAAAACTTCCTTTCTGGTGGGAGTAATGGATGCATTGTCTAAATATATCCTTTTCATTACTTATTATGATATACTATTTATTTATATGATGCATCTTATAGACACAATCACTAATCATGTGGGGATAATCCTCATATCCCTCATCATCCTGTTGATAACACTAGCTTTTTGGTTAATTTATCTACAACTTAAAATAAATAAACTTCTACTTGGAACTGGCTCAAAAAACATAGGAGACTCCTTGGTACACATAGATAATAATTTAAAAGATGTAGCTAAGTTTAGAATTGAATTAGAAGAATATCTACGAACAGTAGAAAAAAGAGTGCGGAAAAGTACACAAGGTATTCATACTGTTCGTTTTAATCCATTCAAAGGTACAGGTGACGGAAGTAATCAAAGTTTTGCAACAGCTTTGATAAATCAAGAAGGAAATGGAGTTGTCTTTTCTAGTATTTATTCTAGAGACAGAGTAAGTGTCTTTTCTAAACCATTGATTGCTCATAAATCTGAATTTGAACTTTCTAAAGAAGAATTAGACGCTATTTCAGAAGCTGTAAAAAAATTACAATAAACTATGGAAAAAACATCTTCAGCTCAAAATAATATTGGTATTTCGCGTCCTCCAATTGTCGTCATAATGGGACATATTGATCATGGAAAATCCACCTTACTTGATTACATAAGAAAATCAAATACAACATCTGGTGAAGCAGGAGGTATTACGCAACACTTAGGAGCTTATGAAGTAACACAAGCAAGTAAAAAAATCACCTTTTTAGACACCCCCGGACATGAAGCATTTTGTGGAATTAGAACTAGAGGAGCAAATGTTGCTGATTTAGCTATTTTAGTTGTGTCAGCGGAAGATGGAGTCAAAACTCAAACACTTGAAGCATTACAATGTATCAAAAGTGCTGAACTTCCATATATTGTAGCTATAAATAAAATTGACAAACCAGAAGCCAATGTGGAAAGAATAAAACAAAACTTAGCCGAGAACGAAATATATCTTGAAGGTTATGGAGGAGACATCCCGTATGTTCCAATATCAGCCATTACAGGTGATGGAATTCCAGAGCTTCTTGATACCATACTTCTTGTCGCAGAAATGGAAGAATTAAAAGCAGAACCAAATAAACCAGCAGAAGGTTTTGTTATAGAAGCTAACCTTGATAACAAAAAAGGAGTATCCGCCACCCTTCTCATAAAAAATGGCACAATTAAAACTGGAATGTACATAGTAATCGGTGATACTTTTTCTCCAATAAGAAATATTGAAGATTTCCAAGGTAAAAAAATAAAGGAAGCGACATTTTCAAGTCCAGTCAAAATATTAGGATTTAATAAAGTTCCCGAAGTTGGTTCATCATTCGTAACTTGTAAAACAAAAAAGGAAGCTGAAAATTTGGCAGAAAAAAATAAAATTTCTGAAATATCATCAAAAAAAGTAACCACCTCCACCGAGGGATTCGGCGAGCCAAACAGAATAATCATTCCCATAATTATAAAAACAGATGTTACTGGTAGTATGGAAGGAGTTAAACATGAACTTAACAAAATAAAACTTGAACGGGTTGCGATTAAAATAATTCAAGAAGGCATAGGTGATATTACTGAAAATGATATAAAAATTGCGGATGGTATGAAAGATATAATCATAATAGGATTTAATGTGTCGGTTGATTCAAAAGCTAGAACTCTAGCAGAAAGATTGGGAGTGAGTATAGAAATATTTAAAGTAATTTATAAAATAAATGAATATGTTGAAAAAATTGCTTTAGGAAGAACACCTAAAATTAAAACTGAAGAAACTACTGGTACCGCTAAAATCATAAGAGTATTTAGTAAAAATAAAGATAAACAAATACTAGGTGGAAAAGTACAAACAGGCATACTTAATGTAGGTTCAGAAGTTAAAATAATAAGAAGAGAAACGGAAATCGCAATAGGTAAAATACGAGAACTTCAATCTCAAAAATTAAGAGTTTCAGAAGTGAAAGAAGGATTTGAATTTGGAACAATGATTGAATCTAAAATAGAAATTATGCCCGGAGATAAAATTGAGGCCTTTAAGATAATTGAAAAATAATTATGAAAGACATCAAAGGACTAAAAATAAAAGCTCAAATTCATGAACTTGCCTCAAAGTTTCTTCAACGAGAATCAAATCACCTCTCGCTTATCACAGTCACGGATATTATGATAAGCAAAGATAGTAAACGAATGACTA
Source organism: Patescibacteria group bacterium (assembly GCA_024654575.1). Classification (GTDB taxonomy): domain Bacteria; phylum Patescibacteriota; class Minisyncoccia; order Phycocordibacterales; family PALSA-1337; genus JANLHG01. The sequence goes on from JANLHG010000005.1 coordinate 86,209, forward strand.
TCTTTTTTACTGTCCTTCCAGAAACAAAAGAAAAAGCAGCTTTAGATTTTACAAAAAGAAAAAGAAGTGAATTTAGAGAATATGTTAAAAATAATTCACGAATGCAACGAATTCCCTTTTTTGATTTTGCCATAGATGGTGGTGAAAAAAATCGACAAAAAATTGACGAGATAGCAAGATTGTAGAATTTTGATAATATATTGAAAGGATCGTTGAAAGAGAAATATGGCCATGTAGACAAGTGGTAAGTCAGCAGTCTGCAAAACTGCTATACGCGAGTTCGATTCTCGCCATGGCCTCCCTAAAACAATTTGCTAGCAAATTGTTCGGGCGAATAATTCGTCCGAAAGACGAATTGTTTTAGCCAAGCCCGAGTGGTGGAACTGGTATACACGCACGACTTAAAATCGTGTCTCGTAAGGGATGTGGGTTCGATTCCCACCTCGGGCACCAAAATAGAAAAAAGCATAATAATCTAATACACTTGACACAAAGTCAAGATGGGTGTATACTAGAGAATGGTAATAGAGTTCCTTGTCATCAACCAAAAAACTAACTATGAAGAAATGTCTTCTCATCGGAGGGGTTCTAGTTGTGCTTTTGGGAGCTTTGCTCCCAAAACTCACTGAGACTCCTACTCACCAACCTCAATCCATCAACAAAACTAGCTCCTCTGTCTCGCCTGTTGCGAAAACAGAGAAAGTGTATCGCTTCCACCTTACGGGTGTTAAAGCGGTTGCAGAATAAATACGGAAAACAAACAGAAAATCAAGAAAGAAAAAAATAGAATGAAAAAGTTAATTGCAGTACTTATCGGACTTCTTATCATCCCAGTGACATTCGCGCAGGCCGCGGATCAACTTCCGCCGACCTTGCCGATTGATTCGCCGGAAATGCTTATCGCCAACGCGAAACGGATGGTGACAAGCGTTTCGGTTTGGGTGAATTCTCAAGGGTTCATGCATGATGAAAGCACGGTCACCAGTTTCAACAAGCCGTACACGCCGTCGCTTGAAGGTCAGGCGGATTTCGCAGAAATTCTAAACATCGCCAGTTTGGCGGAGTTTAATTTCAAAACACGAAATCCGAAGGACTGGATATCACTTTCAGTCGCATTCCGCGGTGTCGTGGGAAATGAGTACGAAAAGCAGGAGATTGATCTTTTCAATGGCGGGACAGGGTTTAATCTGATTGAAAAGAATGGAACCTATTCTTTGCCGGAACCGCCATTCCTTGTGTCGGTTTATCCGAACGGGCAGTTGCCACTTATCATTCCCGGTGCTAATGACGCTGAAGTTGCGTTTTTAGACCATCGTGGACAAACAGTGCAAACGGAATGGTTGGAACAGATTGCTCCTGGAGTATTTTTGTTCAACCGCTACTGGGCGGGACAAAAAAATGTTCAGGTCATGGCCACAAGTTACGGCAACGATGGTCAGTCAAGCCGAGCAGTTTACAACGCTCTCACGGGAGAGCGCGAAGAAATTCGTCAAGCAAAATTGACAGCATCGGCGAGAATGGAAGAAATTGTTATTATCCCGACGGACCAGAATACCGTCATGATAAATATGACAGACGCGCAGAGTGCGCGGTCGCTGAAAAATGGCGTGTCGCCACTCGTGCAGGTTCGGTTCACCGAGCCCAAAATGCTCGCCTTCTATGCAGAAGTCCAAGACGAAGTCGCGAATGGTTTTTGGATTCGGCGTGCCGACACAAATACCTGGGTATATTTTTCGATTACCCAGGGAGCATTGGCTGAGGTTTCCGTTCCGGAAGCGGGTGTCTACGACATTGTGATTGACTGGCCGACATTTGGGAAGCAACAGCAGACCTTCGGGGACTACTGCTGTGGAGAAGGAAAAGGTTAGGTTTGGTTGATTAAACACAGAGGGCGCACTTGGATTTACAAATCCTTGTGCGCCTTTTCTTTTTGAAAATCAATTTGATATTCCTTTAAAAATCTGTTACATTTTATGTTGTTGCTCTAATAGATGTTATAAATTGCGCCTATAGCTCAGTTGGTAGAGCAACCGCCTCTTAAGCGGTGGGTCCATGGTTCGAATCCATGTGGGCGCACAGACTTTAAAAAAATATAAACTGCTTTATATTTTTTTAAAGTCTGTGCGAAGCGCAGTGATGTTTTTGTTTGAGCGAAGCGAAAGGCAAAAACCACGAGCTGGGGTCGCGAGATTTTTTCGTCAGAAAAAATACTTGTGACCACCAGTTAAAAAATATATGCCGGGGTGGCGAAATGGCAGACGCACTTGCCTTAGGAGCAAGCGGAGTAATCCATGGAGGTTCGAGTCCTCTCCCCGGCACCAGAAGTAACTTGTTCGGAATTAAGAATATTGATAATTTGATAAATTTAAATTTTGGAAGAAAAAATAACATGAACCACCAAAAATCAGAACTTTATTTTTTACTTATTCTACTTTCAGGAATTTTTGTTCTTGCCTTTTTCATTTTTAAGCCATTTTTCTATGCGTTTATATTAGCAATAGTTTTTGCGACCGTTTTTGGACCATTGCACAAAAAAATACTCACTGTAACGCGAGAAAAAAGGGGTCTGGCGGCACTCCTCGCCACTCTCTCCGTTCTCGTCGTCGTTGTTGTACCCCTCGCGTTTTTAGGCATACAGATTTTTCAGGAAGCATCGGGAATCTACTCTTCTCTTGCACAAAACAGCGACGCAACTGATCTTTCTCGCAGTATAGGCGAATACTTACAGAACCTCACCAGATTTTCTCCTGTGCCGGTAGAGACCTCTTTTGATGTTAGTCAGTACTTAAAACAGGGATTAAGTTTGTTGCTCCAACATCTTGGTCCGCTCTTTGCGAATATTGTGCAAGCAATGTTGAGTGTTTTTATATTCCTCGTCACTCTGTATTACTTGTTTAAGGATGGCCACAAACTGAAAAGAGTCGTCGTCACTTTAAGCCCCTTGCAAGATATCCACGATGAAACAATTTTTAATAAACTTTCCTTGGCAATTAACTCGGTCATCAGGGGAAATCTTGTAGTGGCACTTGTCCAAGGAACATTAACCGCAATCGGGTTTGCCATTTTCGGAATTCCCAATGCGGTGCTTTGGGGTAGTATTGCGACAATAACCGCGTTAATCCCCGGCATTGGAACAGCACTGGTACTCCTTCCAGCAATTCTCTACCTATACTTCAGCGGAGCGACGCTTTCCGCGGGCGGTCTTCTTCTTTGGGGGATGACGGCAGTGGGGCTCGTTGATAACTTTTTGGGGCCAAAGCTTATTGAACGAGGAATGCGGCTCCATCCATTTCTTATTCTTCTTTCTATCCTGGGTGGTATTGGATTTTTCGGGCCTCTTGGATTCCTACTGGGACCGCTTGTTCTTAGCTTGCTATTCGCTTTTCTTGAGATTTATTTTACGATTAGAAAAAATATAAGCGAAATGAATTGACTTATTTTTATATATGTGATACTGTATCATCAGTAGTAGAAAGCACATTATGAAAAAAATTCTAATCGTAGAAGATGACGGGCCTATCTTGAATATCCTTTCAGAACTTCTAAAAGCCATTGGACATGAAATCCTGACCGCTGAAAACGCGGAAAAAGGATTGGAAGTGTTTCAAAATAACAAAGACATTGATGTTGTTTTAACAGACGATGCGATGCCTGTAGAGGGCGACGGGTGTAAACTCGTCGCAAAGATACGTCATCAACTCGGTTTTCAAGGAAAAATCATCATGATGTCTGGGACGATTTGCGAAGAAATGGCTTTGACGGTAGGAGCTAACTGCTTCTTGTCAAAACCATTTCTGCCAAAAGAGATTTTTTCCGCAGTTCAATAACATCCACCGATGAGGTGGAAACCAAGCCAGTTCTCACGAACTGGCTTGACTTTATTTAGTATATGTGATAGTATATAAGAGAAGCAGATTTTTGACATAAACATACCAACAGAAGGAAAAAAAATGAAAGTAAAAACATCGAAACAGGTGGCAACTCCTCCTCCACTGCCACCGACGCCAGTAAATATCCCTCAACAAACAGGATCACAAGGACAACAGTCATCACCCCCGGCAAATTTAGTAAAAACATACAAACAGGAGATAGGTTTGAGCATCTTGATTCTCCTGTTGGCGTTCTGCTTCTTCTACTTCCTGTTACCTTGGATGAAAAACAAGGGAACTTCGGCACTGCCAAAAGTATTAGAAGTGCAAGCTGGACAAAGTCCATTACCAGCACCTTCCACCGGTAGCAATGGAACAACTTACTACATTGTGGACCCCAAAGTTCTCGCTGAATTGATTTCTACAAATGTTGCCGGGGGAATTCATATAACACAAATTGCGACACAAACTGTAGATGGACAAAGAGCAAATGGTAGCAATACCACCAATACTACTGCTCCATCGACAACAACAACCAATTCACAGCAAGTTGAAAAGCAACCTGTGAATGTAGAAATCCATGAACTTGCAAATTGCGGATCATTCTATGAGTTTGAGGTTCCTGACGAACAAAATGTTCGTTGGGATCAAACTGAGGGAAGCAAGATGATCGTCTATGTAGACGGCTTCACCTACACTGGAACAGCTACGGCATTCCAGACAGGCAAAAAAATTAAGTTCGTCTCGCAGACAACCTTCCCTTTTAAGATAAGGCTACGGTTCTACGAGAAATAGATCTTCGCTCATTGCTATGAGCTCACGAAAGGGATTGACTTCGGTCTCTCCCTTTTTTTATTGACTTTTTTACAGATATACTGTATTATATAAAGAGATCGATAAACACTTTGATCCTTGAAACCTTAAAATTTACCTATGAAAGTTATTACAAATCTAGTGATATGGGCTTTTACTCTTATCCTATTGTTAGCGCTCGAAAATCACATCCTCTGGCCAACCGCCAGTCCTGTGATTAGCATCGTTGTATTGATACTTATACTGTTTGCAACACGAAAGTGGTGGTTCGTACTTACCGAAGGTAATACGGGAGTTGTGTTATTTGATCCCATGTTCAATCATCTTTCTGAAATTTCAGGTGGGTTGAGTATGAAATTGCCATGGGAGAGTATATACAAAACCATAGATACTCGCAAGGATATCTTTACAATGAAACATTTAGACGGAGAAAACTATCCGACAGCCAATGGATTCTTGCTTGAAGTAAAATGGATTGTGGTAATTTCTCCAAATATTGGCCATTTAGTCAATTTTGTGAGATTTAAACCAGAAGATGCTCAAACGCAGGTCCGTGCTCGAGTCACTGCATTTCTCAATGCATACATAAATCAACGTAGTGATAATGAAGTGATTGGTGGTATAAAAAAAAGGTCAGTGCCCGGATTTCATACTCTACGAAACGATTTTGAAAATTTATTTAATGGACAAAATCTCCACCAGATAGAAAAAGATTATGGCATTTGGACTGGCAAACCAGAGGTGTTTGATGTAGACCGCGATGCAGAATCGCAAAAAACACGAGCAACTAAAGGAAAAGTAGAAGCTCTTAAAGAAGCAGCTGATTTTCTAGTAGAGAGTTCTAAAGTTAAAGGTAAACCAACACTAACATATAAGGAGGCATTAAAAATCGCCCAAACAGAACACGAGACAAGAAAAGCTGAGAGTATTGATTTGGATGTTTCAGGATTACCAGGTGGAATCCAATCATTCATTGTACCAATGAAGGGAAAAACTTAAAAAACAAAGGGTAGACATTTATTTTTGATGTCTACCCTTTTATTGACACACACATAACTATATACTACTCTTTGAAATAGAAAGGTAAACATGAGACTACTAACAAACTTAATGATATGGATTCTGTCCTTTGTCATCACGGTATCTTTAGCTACTTTAATCATCCCCTCCGTTGGAGGGGCAATAATCGGTGCCATAATCTGGCTCATTGTCTTTAGCAAGACATTCAAACACTTCGTCGTGTCTGTTGGAAACAACGAGGGTTGGGTTATTTTTGACCCACTCTTTAATATGCAACACGAACTCTCATCAGGATGGTGTTGTAAATTCTTTTGGGAAAAATTCTACGAAAAAATTGATATGAGGAAAAAAATACTTGTAGAAAATAACCCATGCGAAATATACCCAACCATCAACGGAGTAACCATTAAAATAAAATGGATAATACGCTTACAACCACTTAAAGGTTACTTGATAAACTTCACTTCTTTTCATCAAAAAAATGTAGAAACTCAATTAAGATCAAAAATAAAAGCGTTTCTGAATGGTTATATTACCACTAGAAGTGATGACGAAATTATTGGAGGAAAAAATAAAAATCCAAACAAAGGATTTGAAGAACTCCATAAGGCGTTCGAACTTTTATTTAATGAAAAAAAAATAAACGACTGGAAAAAGGAATGTGGTATTTGGACTGGTATACCGGACCTTTACGATGCTGATCGTGATGTTGAGGCACAAAAAGCATTGGCAACCAAGCAACTGGCGCTTGCTCTCGAGGAGACAGCTAAAGCTTTAGTAGAGGCATCTAAAGTAAACAACATTGCCACTATAACCTTTGAAAATGCTTTTGAAAAAGCAATGATTCTTAATAAATCCACAGCATCTTCAACGGTCAGGTATGAAGGATTACCGCAAGATGCAAAAACACTCATAGTTGGACAAAAATAAAGAAAAACAAAAAGGTGTCGCACAAAGCGACGCCTTTTATTTATCCCGCCTTGGCGGGATTTATACCCCGATAGTTCCTTTAATTATATTAATTATCCCATAAGCACCAAACATAATAACCATACCAACAAGTCCCCAGAGAATATGCTGACTACCTGTCACCCTAGCAGTCGGGTCATTTGATTTTACAAAATACTCAAAAACACCATAAAGAAAGAAAATGAGAGCTAAAGCAAACATCAAGCCAATTGCCGGATTGACTATGTAGTCAGCAATTTTTGTTAAAACTTGAGTAATAGCTGGATTTTCTTTAGACACTAAATAGTTTGATTAATTCTTAATACATTAGGAATTTGATTTTGGTCAACAATATTATTCAAACCAAATGTTTGAACTAAGATATTTACCAATCCCCAAATGGAAAGAATAACAAACAAACCTATCACTCCCCATTTTATATGGCTCTTACCAACTTCTTTATCATCTTCATTACCTGCAACTACATATTTTACGATTGCGTATATAAGCCAAACTACTGCAACAGAAATAAGTATAGGAATAATGGCGTTAAGAATAGTATTAACCTTTCCAAATAAACTATTTGCATCAAGAACACGACTATAGGTAGGTACTACCTGTTGAGCGAAAGCTATGATAGGTAAAACAAACAAAGAAACTGCCGTGATTATTTTTTTCATTTTTATTTATCCCGCCTTGGCGAGATTGATTACTAATAATTAATAAATTACTTATTTTCATTATACCAACACCTAATTATATAACAATAGCGAGGTGTGGATACTAAGGTCTATAAAAAGTATCTTGAAGGTCAAGTTTGTAGCCACCTAAATTGTCAGGACTATTAACACCACCTGTTTGATTAAGTACAGAACTTGGACTATCAACACCACCTGTTTGAGTAAAATTACCTCCACAAGCCGATACACCACTCTGACTCCCTGGAGTTACTCCGGGTAATTGATTATTAAAACCAAATGTCTTCACAAGAACATTAACCAAACCCCACACAGAAAACATGACAAAAAGACCGATAATACCCCACAAAATAAGACTTCGTGCTTCCTCTTTTTTTTCCTGCACAAAAATATATTTAACAATACCAAAAATAAATACCACTAAAGCCACAGAAAAAAGAAGTGGGATGGTATAACCAAGATAGGTATTTACGAGACACATGACATCTTTGAGAGTACTAAGTTGTGGTGTGGCGACATTATTCATATTTTTTATAATTAACCTTTAATTTGTTTAATTGTAGCATCTATTACTCCAGCGATCACTGAAGCTCCTAAAAGCACGGCAGTGCCGACCACTGTCCATAAAAATGTACTCTTTGCATCTGTCAGTTTTTTTGGATCGCCTCGAGCAGTCACAAAAAGAAAACCAGAGTATATAATAAATACTACTGCCACAGGCAAACCAATTTGAAGAACCAAACCTAGTATTGAATTAATAAGTTCACTAATCGTTTTTACTTGAAGAGGGTTTTCAATCATTGTTTCTCTATATTATAGTATTTTTCTGGTTCTTTTAAAAGTGCCCCAGTGATAGTATGCACAATAAGCCAAGCAGAAAACATTAGAATAAGTCCTACGACGACTATTCTAAAAATTTTATGAGCTTGAGCTAATTTTCCAGTATCTCCTGATGCTGTCATATATAAAAATCCAGCATAAGCAAAGGATACAGTAGCAAGTGGAACCGCCAAGTAAATTATAAACTGAATAAGGCCGTTTATCCCATTAATGAGGTCATTAAAACCACAATCTGTATCACAAGGGATCAATCCTCCATCGCCGAACGGGGCAAAACCAGGGCCTAGGACGTATAAAATTAAAGTAAACATAAAATTATTGTGTAATAAGATTATTAATTTGATTTGAACCCCGTGTAATGGCCTCACTAATTATCTCCTTTCCACTGACAATATTTTCAACCATGCTTTGAAAAATCATGGATGTATCATTAGCCGAAGGGTCAAGCCATCCTTTAGCTATAAGTGCTGAATCATAAAATATAGAAAGATAAGGGTCGGCAGGTTTTACCGTGAGCATATCTCTTCTAACTGGAGGTAAGTAAGTTAATTCTGTCCATTTTAATAAAGCTGATTGTCCAGATAAAATAGAGAGTACGCTATATGCCGTGTTGAAATTGGGAGAACTGCGAGGAAAAGCAAAACCCAATATCGTACCAAACGTGGCTTTAATTTGAGCATTTTTTGATTGAGGCATAGGGGCTACATCAAAATTAAGCTGAGGATTTTTTGTTCTGATATCTGTAATTTCACTAGCAAAACCAAAATATAAAGCGAGGTCTCCAGAAATAAAGAAATTTTTTGATTGAGGTAAAGCCCTGTTCCAAGAATATGTTTCTTTGGTCGGATTAGAAAATTGAGTATAAAAATCAAGTGTCGACTCCGCGGATTTTGATGAAAGTCCAATTACTGAATTCCCTGCCTGCATAAGAAGGGATAGTATTATTTCTTTAGCATGAGTGACATTTCTAAACTCTCCAAAAGCTAACCCACTTTGACTTATATTTTTAGCATTATCTTTATTTGTCACTTTTTTAGAAAGTGTTGTTACTTCATCCCAAGTACTTGGATAACGAGCAAAACCAGCTCCAGATAAAGTGTCTCTGTTCCAATACATCACTAATGGGTCAAGGGCAAATGGGATAGCTAAAATACCATTATCAGTCAAATACAACTCTGCTTCTTGAATAAAGGTATTCTTAAAATCCCTCTGAGAAAAGGAAGTATAAGGGATAGCTATCAGTTTATCTTTTTCTTTAAGAATCAAGTCCTGGGGCAAAATTATAGCATCTGGACCCTTTCCTGTAGCCAATGCTTCCACAAACTCTTGATGAAAAGTGTCTGGTCGCTTTTGTACATATGAAATATTTAGAGGAGTAGCTTGTTCTAAATTAAAATCAGTAAGAAATTTATTAAAAAGATCCTCTTTTATAGTTCCCCACAACACGATAGTCGGAACATCCTGCGAACTATTACCTTTTAGACTAGCAAAAACAACCACACCTATTATTATGAAAAAAATGAAAATACCAGTTAATACAATTTGAAAATTAGACATTGTGTTTATTAAATATTAGCCCATAATGATGTTCCCCAGCTGATATTGATGAATCAAAATCAAAACCAGCTTTTTCAAATAATGATTTTGTAATTGCTTCTGGAACAAGTGTTTTTGGACCAAGTGGACTTTTGTCTGACCAATCAACAATCAAAACTTTTCCTCCCGGTTTAAGAATACGCTTTATTTCCAAACAAAAATTATCTTTATGTTCAACCTGAAAAAGAATATTAGAAGCAATAGCTTTGTCAATTGAACCATCTCTCAAGCGAGTACCTCCTATGTTTTCAACATCTCCTAAAATCACTTCTACATTAAAAAGATGTTCGTGAACTGCGTTGGTTTTTAATTTTTCTAATAAATCTTTTTGTACTTCTATAGCATAAACTTTGCCCGCTCCTCCAACTTTTCTAGCTGATTCAATTGTGTAAAAACCACTCCCAGCACCCAGGTCAGCCACTTGCATCCCGTGTCCTATTTTAAATTGAGTAACATTTTTTTCTGGGTCACTAAAAAACATGTGGTAATTATAGCATAAAATAAAAACAACCCCCTGCATTTTGCCCCCTTAATAAAGGGGGTCTAGCCTGCCTGTGCAGGCAGGGGGAGGATTTTAAGAATTAGGAATATTCCTATTTTTATCTTTTCCGTAAATCCAGCCGATGACTAATCCCAACAAAAAAACTAATATTGCAATTTCCTGCCATATTCCATTTACAATAAGTGAATAACAAACAGGTTGATCTGTAGGATATGCAGGACCAATTCTATAAAAATCAGAACAAATACTAGAAGTAACCAATACAACAAAAATACTAGCTATTAAACCTACAATCCCTCCCCTTAACCAATATCTTTTTTGCATAATTTTTTTATTACTTTATAAATTAATATATCTAAATTATCCCACAAAAAACTAAAATATTGCCATTTTTAATCCTAAACCACCTACAACTTTCTTCAAAAAAGATAATGTAGGATTTGCCCGTCCAGCTTCAAAACGAGCTAATACCGATTGTGCAATACCAATACGTTCTGCAAGTTCTCTTTGAGTCAAACCCTGTTTTCCTCGTGCTTTAATAATAGCTCTAATAATACTGAATTCGAATTCAAGATCTTCATAAGCCTTTTTAAATCCAGGCTTTTTCATAAGATCTTTATGAATCTCGTCAAAGGGAATAAGTTTTATATTATCTTTAGTTTTCATATTTATATGATACCATATATGGTATCAAGAATGCAAGAGTTTTAAGCGATTTCGGGTGGTACTCAAATCTTTGAGTTTTAACTTTTGAGTTTTTTTATTAATAGCATGCAGTAAAACTATCTGATCTTCATAAAAAGTGTAGAAAATTCTAATATTTTGAAAACTTGAAATTCTTAGTTCATAAAGATTCTTTTCAATCTTTTTACTATATGGCATTGATAAATGGTATTCTTCAATAGATAAAAGTTTTATAGTGCTAGAAACTTTTGCACTTACCATATCCTCTAGAGAATTGAAAAACAATTTAATATCGGGGTGGAAATAAAAAACTTTCATTTATTTTTTAATGTCTTACAAACAAATCATTGAAGCAATGGAATCCCCTTCGCGAAGTTTCATAATACGAACACCTTGAGTTTGTCTACCGAGTGATGGAATTTCTTTAATATCTACACGAATGACTTGACTCTTTTTTGAAATGGCTACTAGTTCTTCATGTTCTTCTGTAACTACCTTTGCTCCGATAAGCTTTCCTGTTTTTGGAGTGACTTTCATTGTGATAATTCCAGAACCGGCTCTTTTTTGAATTTTATATTCTCCAACATCTGTTTTTTTTCCATAACCATTTCCACTAATAACAAGCAGATGTGCTTCTTTTACATTATTTTTAACAATATCAGCACTAATGATGAAATCATCTTTATCAAGTTTCATTCCTGTCACTCCAGAAGCTCCCCGTCCCATTTCTCTAACATCCGATTCTTTAAATCTAATAGCTTGTCCTTGACTAGTAGCAAGCATCACACTATCTCCTTTACCACAAAAAGACACTGACACTAATTCATCATCATCTTTTAAAGTAATGGCAATCAAACCACTTCTTCGTACATCATGAAAACTTTTCGCAGCCACTCTTTTAGCGACACCATTTTTTGTAACCATAATAAGAGATAACTCAGCAGTAGCTTTAGTTTCTTTAGGCATAGGTAAAATAGATGTTACTTTTTCATCTTCATTTAGAGAAAGAAAATTCATAATTGATTTACCTTTTGTGGCGCGTTTTCCTTCAGGAACATCATACATTTTTATTTGATAGGCCTTACCTTTATCAGTAAAAAATAGTAGGTCATTATGAGTAGAAGCCGTAATAAACTTTGTCACAAAATCTTCTTCTTTCGTATCAAGGTCAACAACTCCAACCCCACCACGTCTTTGTTTACGATATTCTTCAGGGTCAGTTCTTTTAATATATCCTCCAGAAGTATAAACCAACACACTCTCAACATCTGGAATTAAATCTTCATCCGAAATTGTTTTTACTCCACTTTTTATGACTTTTGTTTTCCTGTCATCTCCATACTTTTGACCGATTTCTTGTAGTTCTGATTTTATAATCTCCTGTATTTTTTTATTACTTCCCAAAATCTCTTTGAGTTTTGCTATTAATTCTTGCATTTCCTTCAATTCATCTTCAATTTTCTTTCTTTCAAGACCGGCAAGTTTTTGAAGTCGCATTTCAAGAATAGCTGTAGCTTGTTTATCAGAAAATTTAAATTCTTTCATTAAAGCGGTATGAGCTTCAGAAACATCTTTTGATTTTCTAATAAGTGAAATAATTTTATCAATATGGTCAAGAGCTTTCTTTAAACCAATTAAAATATGCTCTCGTTCTTCCGCTTTGTTTAAATCAAACTTTGTTCGTCTTCTTACTACATTAGCTCTATGTAAAATAAATTCTTCAAGCATTGATTTTAGAGACAATGTCTGAGGAATACCATTAACCAGTGCTACCACATTAAAATGAAAAGCTTCTTCCAACTGTGTATGTTTATAAATATAATTTAAAACTTTTTGAGGATGAGCACCTTGTTTTAAATCAATAGCAATTCTAATATCTTTAGCGGATTCATCACGGAGTCCTTTGATACCTTCAAGTTGTTTATCGCGTACTAAACCTGCAATTTTTTCTATCAACTCCGCCTTGTTCACTCTGTATGGAATTGAAGTGATTATAATTTGAAATGTTCCTTTTTTATCTTCTACTACTTCTGCTTCACCACGACAAACAACCCCTCCACGACCAGTAGCATAAGCGTGATGCATATCTTTTTCACTATAAACAAGTCCTCCTGTTGGAAAATCTGGTCCTTTTATAAATTGAAGTAAATCTTCTGTCGTAGCATCTTTATTATCTATAAGATGAACAGTGGCATTAACGACTTCCCTGAGATTATGAGGAGGGACATTAGTCGCCATTCCAACCGCGATACCCAAAGTTCCATTCAACAAAAGATTTGGAACAGATGCTGGAAGAACTTCCGGTTCTTTTCTTGTACCGTCATAATTAGGTCTCCAGTCAACGGTTTCTTTTTCCAAATCTCGAAGAATTTCAGAAGACAGACGAGACATTTTAGCTTCGGTATAACGCATTGCCGCCGCTGCATCTCCATCAATAGAACCAAAATTTCCTTGACCAATAATCAAAGGGTATCTAAAAGAGAACTCTTGAGCCATTTTGACCATAGAATCATAAACAGCAACATCTCCGTGAGGATGGTATTTTCCGAGTACATCTCCCACTACCGCCGCTGATTTTCTAAATCGTCCACCAGCAGTCAAACTCATTTCATTCATTGAGAACAAAATTCTTCTATGAACGGGTTTTAAACCATCTCTAATATCGGGTAATGCTCTAGCAGTAATAACCGACATTGCGTAGTCAAGATACGACTCTCGCATTTCAGTAGTTATATTACGAGCAATGATGCCCTTATTTTCACCTTCTTTAGCCATATTACTATGTATTATAGCATACTTTACTCTATTGAGTTAGTTATAGAATCAATAATCGGGTCAAGGTCGCCGGCCATAATTTTTTCAATATTATGCCAAGATTCTTTGATACGATGGTCCGTAATTCTATCTTGTAATATGTTATAAGTTCTAATTTTTTCTGAACGATCACCTGTGCCGATTTGTCCTTTTCGTTCTGCAGAGAATTTTTTTGCGTCTTCTTCCTCTTTTTGTGCTTCAAGTTTTGCGATAAGAATACTCATCGCTTTATCGCGATTTTTAGCTTGACTTCGTTCTGATGTTGAACGAACATCAATACCAGTTGGTTTATGAATTAAACGCACTGCGGTTTCTACCTTGTTGACATTTTGTCCACCAGCCCCTCCAGAACGTGAAAATTCCATTTCAATATCCGTTGGTTTTATTTCCATTAAATTTTTTTTGCGAATTGGTAAAATAGCCACCGAAGCAGTTGAAGTATGTACTCTACCCATTTTTTCAGTTGCAGGAACTCTTTGAACACGGTGGACTCCAGTCTCGTATCGCAATTTAGTAAAAGCATTTTTACCAGAAATCTCAAATGAAGCTTCTTTGTATCCTCCAGACGCACTTTTTGATTCCTCCAATGTTTTAAACTTCCACCCACATTTTTCAGCATATTTTTTATACATTGTTGCTAGTTCTTCAGCAAACAAAGAAGCTTCATCCCCACCCGCACCAGCACGAACTTCAAGAATGAGCTCTGTAGGCATTTCTTCAGCAGTTTTGACCACTTCTGCAATTTCTCGCATTTGCTTTTCAAGTGCTTCTTTTTGAATAACAATATTTTTTAAATCTTCATCAACTAATCCACGAAAAGAAACATCACTTATCTCCATTTCTTTTAAATCTTTTTCTTCAGCCAAAAGACGCTCGTATGTTTCTGCGAGATAACTGGTCTTATGATTTTTTTTAAATTCATCTAGGTTCATAAAATCCTCCCTTAATCCCTCCTTTAAAAAGTAGGGAAAACACGGAAGCGAAAGTGTTTTTTAAAGGTCTGGCCGACTAGAAGGAGGAGATCCGAGGACCTTTCAAAAAACACTTTCGCTGAAGTATTATTTCTTCTTTTTAGAAGCTCTTTTTTTGAATTTATCCACTCTTCCTGCCGAGTCAAGAACCTTATCATTTCCCGTATAGTACGGATGACAGCTACTACAAATTTCCACCTCTACCTTTTCTTTAGTAGAGCCAATATGCATCTTTTTGCCACAGGCACAGGAAAACACTGCCTTTGGGAAATACTCTGGATGTGTGTCTTTTTTCATAAGATATACTCTACACTACTAATTATTCTGAATCAAGTTAATCATATTTTCTTGAATATTCGTCGCAAGAGCCATTACACTATTTCCATAAAAAGTATTACCTTTTTTTGCTCCGCAACTTGAACCAGAATAATACTTACAAGCGGAATTTCTTTCGGCACTATATGTTTGAACATCCGCCCCTAAGTCAGAAAGATACATTGCTGATGCCATAAAAGCATCACGAGGTTCCCAAGGGTTTGGTGTACTAACTTTAAGCATACTAGCAAGTCTAGATTTGACAGATTGCCAGGTGGAAGGAATAAATTGTGCTGGCCCCATCGCTCCTCCGTAACCGATAGAGAGTGGGCATGATACTTTAGTTTGTAATGGATCAATACCTAATTCTGAGGTTATCTCTCTAAATGGTCCGATATCTCTAGTAGGTTTCATTACATTTTTTACTGCCGAATTAGAGGTAACACGAATTCCCGCTCCTGTATCAAAATTTGTTACCAAACAAGAACCAACATTCTTACCCAAATTAGATTCTTGGGTCAAAATAGCCAAAAGAAATGCAGGACGAACACCAGTTTGCTGAGAAGCTATCGTCGCGTATTCAAAAGCTTTAGCAAAAGGAATAGCTGAACTATCTCGCAAAGCGAATAATGCACTTCTTATTTCTGATGCACGTCTAGCTTTATCATCTAATAAGGCCTGATAACTTTTCTCTTGAGTTTTACTAAAACTTAACAATCTATTAACTTCAGTTTGGTTCTTTTCAATAGCCCGCTTATTCGCCTGAATTGCTGTCTGTGCATCTGTTTCTGAATTTCTTTTAACTTCTAAACCTTGTTTTTGAGTTTTTGTTTCATCTTTAGCTTGTCTCAGTTCTTCAAAAGAATTTTTCAAACTTTGTTTTACCGAATCGAAATTATCCAAATCAAGAAAAAAAGATGAGATGTCATCTTGAGACAAAAGCATCTCTGGCAAAGAATATGACTCTATTTCATTTGTTTTTCGTAGAAGTTGTGCAAGTGATTCTTGTTCTTTAATAATTTTATCAGAAAGACTGACAATAACTGTTTGTTTTTTGGTAATATCTTTTGATAATCCCTGTATAATAATTGTTTTTGCTCTAATATCTAACTTCGCTTTTTCAATTTTAGCGTTCAATATGGCAATATCACGAGAAAGTGACGCACTCTGATTTTTTTGATTATTTAATATAGCATCCTGTTGGGCTATTTCAATATTTACTCTATCAAGCTCCTTTTGACATATAACTCGTTGTTCCGCCGTTAAAGGTTGTCCGTTGGTAGGGCAAGTTTCTTGTGCGTAAGCAAAAGTTGCAGAAAATAATATAACAAGCGTAATTAATATACGATACATCTAGATATTATAGCACTTTTATTTTCCCTCTTTAGTTTCTTTTTCTTCACCCTCTACTGGAGCTTCACCCTCTTTAGCTTCTTTACCTTTCTTTTCAACTTCAATAGCAGACATATCTATAGGTACAGTTTCTTCTACCACTTCTTCTTTAGCTATATCAATAAGGGCGACCACTTCTTCTGGAGATATCTTAAGTTCTACCCCATCAGGTAATATAATATCTTTAGCCAAAATCTGACTTTCAAGTGTTTCAAGTTTAGATATATCAACATTTATTTCTCTAGGTAAATCTTTCGGCAAAGCTTCAATTTCAATCTCGTGGAGTACTTTAACCAAAATACCTTCCAAATCTTTTACTGCTGGAGATACTCCGATAAAATTAATAGGTACTTTTATTTCAAGTTTTTTACCTTTTTCAACCACATAAAAATCAACATGTCTTGGTACACTAGTAACTGGATGAACATCAACTTCCTTAATAAGAGATTCGTGACTATCAGAAACTCCTTTAAGTTCTACTATTGATGATTCACCAGCTTTTTTCCATATTTTCAAGAAATCAACGGAAGATAAAGTAATGGGAGTAGATTTTTCTTTTCTACCATAAAACACAGCGGGTATTTTACCGTTTTTTCTAAGTGTTTCCAATTTTTGAGTTTTATCCCTCGTCTCATAATTTATTGTAAGCATAAAGAACAGTATACAGAAATGTATTATAAAATCAAGAAACCTTGCCTTTATTACTACCAAATGTTAATATATACAAGTACTCATGAATCGCAAGGTTTGTTCGGCTAAATGAATTTCATAAGCCGAAAGTGAGTACATCAAAACAGCTCTCATTTTGAGGGCTTTTTTGTTTTCTTATCCCCCTTCTTCCAAACGCCATTTTGTCATTTTAAAAATCCTACAGATCTCCAGATTTCATCCTCTGATTTACCACTCAATCTTAACAAAGATTTAAATATACTTTCATTCATATTTTTGTGTAAATTATTTGGCACTACAGTAATAAGACTTGCTTTACCGTCATCATCAGGCATATTTGGATTTCTAATAGTTGACGGATGTTTTGACCCACGACAAACTCGCAAACCAAGTTTTTCACCAGCTTTCATCCATTCCTCAACCCTTTTTATATTTCCAAGTCTAATATATAAATCTTTCCGCTTTATATCATTAGACATGAAAATTTATATTTAAGCTATTGCAGGAGTTTCTTGTTGTTTGAATTCTTGAAAAGAAAAAAATGGAGTTTCTTCAATCTCTACACTAAAAGCAGCATATATAGATTCTCTAATCTGAGATTTTATTTCTGAATCAGTAGGATTAGTATTTGTCCCTCCAGCAATCACTCCATCAATTTCATTACATTCAGCCATCCAACCATTCTCATTTTTTAAAAACTTAAAAGTCAACATTTTACCAATTTTTCTCAATTCGTTTTCCACTCTAACTCTTTCACTTGGTGAAATATTTGTATCTCCCTCGAATATAAGCCCTATTTTTTGATTTTCCATATATTTTATATTATACCTTGCAGGTAAATAGGTACACTAGCATAACTGTGCATAACTATGCAACTAATTATACCACCCCATAGGCAAGACCTATGGGGTATACACAATAACTTTTATAGTATAAAATGCTTTCATTATGGCATTGCTTGAATATAGTGAAGTAGTTGAGAGAAAATACATCATTCTTGATGGGCAACCATATGAGGTTATTTCTTCGCATGTTTTTAGAAAACAACAAAGAAAACCGGTAAACGCCACCAAATTAAAAAATCTGATGACTGGTAAAGTAACTGAACACTCATATCATCAATCAGAAAAAATAGAAGAAGCGGAAATCGAAAAACGACCAGTAAAATTTTTATATCAAAATCGCGGAGAATACTGGTTTTGCGAAAATGATAATCCAAGCAAAAGATTTAAAGTTACAAATGAGAAAACGGGTCCTCAGGGCAAATTTTTGAAAGCTAATTCTGTAGTAGATATGCTTACCTTTAAAGAACAATTTATTGGTTTCAAATTCCCTATCACTGTTGATTTAAAAGTTACAGAAGCTGCTCCTTCTGTCAAAGGAAATACCGTTACTGGAGGACTAAAAATTGTTACTTTAGAAACAGGAGCAACGATAAATGTCCCCTTGTTTGTAAACGAAGGGGACATTATCCGAATCAATACCGAAACTGCAGAATACAGAGAAAGAATCTAATCTACTTTAATTCATTAAGCTTTGCTCTAGTCTTTGGACCGACAGTACCATATCCGGGATCTCCAGGATTAGCTACACCGTATTTGACTTGAAATCTTCCTACAGCATCTTCCGTAAGAGAACCGAAGAAATCTGTTTCATTACCAATTGAACCAACTCCTGTTTGAGCAATACGAGTGTCACTATCCGAGTTTAATATAACCTGTAATGTTTTTACATCATCACCAGATATTCCTTTAGATAAATGTCGAGTAAAATTCGCTGACGACGGAACGCTTATTGTCATTGAAGCACCAGTACCCATAAGCGATGCTTGGACATTTGCTATTGTCGTTGCTTCAGCTCCAAATGACTGGAGTAATCCTATGATTGCAGAAATTTGAACAGATGTAAGTTTTGAAGAAACTGTTGAAGTAACAACGGGTATTACTGGTACGACAACTGGAGCTACATAGGCTACGGTTGAACCTCCACCTCCCCCACCTCTACTACTACTACCTGAACCAGAAGTTCCTGAAGAAAAACTACAATTGACATTAGCATCTGGTGTAACTGTAACGGTAGCTGTTGCTCCACCAGTAGGTGAAGAAAGTACAAGGCCAGAATAAGTATCGGTACATTCTTCTGTTACATACAAACTTGAAGAATCGGTATTAAGTTGATATCTATTTCCAGACCTAACGGTAAGGGTAGAACCAGCATCGAGAGTTACTGAAAAATGGTCTGTATCCACAGTAATGCTATCTACAGCATCTGACGAACCACTTACGGCTAGAGATGTACTACTAAGACTAATGGTAGCATCTGTGGTCAAACTAACATCATTATACGAACCAGCAAACACCATCACTGGAAATAGCAAGATAACCCCTATACCTATTCTTAATTGATAATATTTAGACATAGGAATAATTTAACGAATAATAAGATAGTTAGTTGAAGAGCCAAAAGTTAAAACTGATGAAGGAATTCTGTCTGCACCAGTCAAATTAAGAAGTGTAACATCAACAATACCTGTAGCTGTTGTTGAAGCTTGTGCTCCCTGCACAATAAACTGTGCTCCTATACCACCTACTCCACTAGTCGTTGTGGTTGCAAGAGTAATAAATACTATATCTCCTGATGTAACATTTGAGATTGCGCACCAAGCACTACCCGTTGAAGTTGCTATAATAGATTGATCAGCTTTTAACGTACAAGTACCTTTTAGAACTTGTGTAAGTGCTGTTCCACTTGAACCAATAGCAACAGTTGAACTGTGAGTTGTTGCACCCGCAACAGCCAAAGTTGAACTCAAAGTAGTTGCACCAGTTACTGAAAGTGTCCCCGCAGTAGTAATGTTAGTGCTGATAGTAGTAGCAGCTGAAAGTGAAGCTGTAACCAGAAGTACTCCTACGACTACAGAAAGTACTACTGTAGAAAACTTTGCGTTTGATAAAAATTTTTTCATACAATGAACAAATTAAAAACTATTAATAATTAAAAACCTTCTAAGACAATATTTAGTATACATCTAAACTATATATATATAAAAAATATAAAAGTGGATAACTCAGAAAAGTTATCTAGACACAAAAGGAAGAAGCCCAATAAACCTAGCTTGTTTTACAGCAATGGAAAGTTTTCTTTGAAAATGAGCACTTAGACCTGTTTTTTTTCTAGAAAGCATTCGTCCATGTGGATTCAAAAACTTTTTAAGAATATCAACATCTTTATAATCAACGTGTTTTATATTATTTTGCGAAAAATAGCATTGTTTCATAGTAGTCATAAAATTTTAATTAAAATGGTATATCTTCTGGATTAATTTCCTCTTCTGGATACTCTATAGCCCCCTCAGCTGGTGCATCTACAGCTGACGATGGTGTAGCCATAGCTGGTGATCCAGTACCACCAGATTTTGGACCAAACTGAAATCTTTCTGCCACTACTTCTGTCCTATATTTCTTTTGACCTTCTTTATCTTGCCAACTTCTATTTTGAATTCTACCTTCCACAAACACTCCTGCTCCTTTTTTCAAGTACTGTGCAGCAGTTTCTGCTTGTCTACCAAATAAAACAATATTATGAAAATCTGTAGATTCTTGTTTTGCTCCATTTTTATCTTTCCAGACACGATTAGTAGCGATACTAAAAGAAGTGACTTTAATACCAGATGGAAGAGCTCGAACCTCAGGGTCACGAGTAATATTTCCATATAATAATACTTTGTTTAAATACATAAAATTAATTATATTATACTTCTTTCACCATTGCATCAATTTTCATATCAATTTCTTCGACAGAAATAAGTTTTTTATCTTCATCTTTTTCAACTACCACTATAGGCTTTTGCGAAGCAAGAGTGCTTTCTTTAACTGTAGAAATAAGAAGATACCTTAAAATATTACTTTGAGAATCAAGAGCTTTTTTAATAGAATCAATTAAAGAAGATTGAATTTCAAATTTAACCCAACCAAAATAACCCTCATCGTGTTTGTTTATATTATAAGCAAGAGGTTGTAATTTTGGAGTATCGCTAGAGATAATAACTCCACCCTCTTTTGTTACTATAGAATGAATAATTTCCATTTCTTCCAAAGCCTTATTTTCTGGAATAGAAGGAACTAAAAAATAGCCCACCTCGTAGATCTTGTCACTATCTGTTATTTTGTTGCCTTCTTTTATATCTACCATTTATTGGTACACATTATCATAGATAATCTTTCTTGCAAGTATAAGACCAGACACTATAAAAAGTCCTAATGAAAAACCCCCAATAACATCACTAAACCAGTGTACATTCAGGTAGACCCTACTAAAACCAATTATAAGAAATGAAAATATAGAAACAAGGCCTATAATCTCTCTAGCAAACTTACGTTTTGTGTGAGATTGTAAAATGTAAAATAATAGACAGAAAAACACTATCGAAAAAACAGCATGTCCTGAAGGAAAACTATATCCTGTATCAAGATACAAGGCATTTTCAGGACGGGTTCTTTCAACTAAATATTTAACGAAAGTAACCATCACTGCACTGGCTCCGATTGATGAAATAAAAAGAAAAAAATTATCCCATATTTTTTTATATGCTAATACCGCAACTATAATAATAGTGAAAATTGTAATATTTAAAGGTGAAAAATAATTGGTTACAAAAAACATCATTTCTGTCAAAAATGGTGTTTGAATTACCGTCATTTTTAAATTAAACCAGACATCTAATTGAGCAAAAACAGACTTCTCACTAAAACTATCATCAAGCATTTTAAAGAAAACATACAAAGAAGCGATGTTAATTCCAAGAGTAAAAAGATGATATCTAGCAAAAATATGTCTACGATTATTTATGTATTTATAACCCCATATAATTAAAATAGATAATACAATAGCGATAAAAATAAATCGACCAACATATCTTGAGACAATCTCATAGCTAGCTCCAAATACATACCCAATGATTATAGATGAGACAGCCCAACTAATACCTCCTAGAATATTAAATATCCAAAATTTTTTGATATGGACTCCTCCAGCACCAGCTAAATAAGGAGTAAACGGTCTAGCGATTGGATTAAACCTACTTAAAATAAGGGCTTTACCACTATGCATATGCATAATTTCTTTTATTTTTTCAATATAATTCTTTTTTATAAAAAAACGATGTCCGTATTTTTCTAAAAACGAATAACCATATTTCTTACCAAGTTTATAACCAATAATATCCCCACAAATAGCCCCCAGTGAAACAAAAAACATCAGTGGTAATAATTTTAGTATTCCAAGTTTCGCTAAAAATCCAGAAAAAAATACAATAGTATGACCAGGAATAAAAGAACCTACGACGGGAGTAGCCTCAAGTACAGATACCACAAAAACAATCCAATATCCGCCATGTTCTAAAATAAGACGCAAAAATTCCATATTTTTTAATTATATCATATACAAATCTTGATTATATCCACCAACCCCAACATAATACGCATCTCCAGCAATAATTTTTTCAAAAGGTTTACAAAAAAAGCAACCTTCATTTCCTTTCTGACAAAATAAAGTTTTTGAATCACGAGATGACTTTAGTTTTGAAGCAATTTCAATAACACGATTATACGAATCTTCCACTGAAGGTAATTTTACAGAAATCGGTTCGTTATCACGATCTAAATACCAGTAACTCGCTCCACTAACCTTTCTTTTCTGTAAATTTTTTAAAAGTAATTGATAAATAGGCAATTGAAGTGAATCTTCACTTTCATCGTTTTTTCCAGTTTTGAAATCAAGAACATGAACACTATTGTCATCTGGAACATACGATAACCAATCTATTTTGCCACATAAAATAATATTTTGGTCTTCCGATAAAAAATAGCTAGGCAATTCCTGTTTTATTTTTACGGTTTTTTTGATAAGAATACCGGGATTATTCATAACCCTTTTTATCATTTCTCTAGCTTTATCTTTTACTAATAATTCTTCCTTTTTATTTTTAAATCCACCCATTTTACCAGAAACTTTTTTCCAAGCTTCTTCCAATTTTTCTAAATTACAATGTTTCATTCTTTCTTCAGCACTAAAATTACTCAAATTTTCCAAAACTTCATGGACAGCTATTCCGAGCGCTAAAGAAGGATTTATTATATTTATTTTTCTACCAGTATTCGGATTTTTATAAACATTGTGTAGATAATAAGCGCGAGGACACTTCAAAAAATCTCCCATCGAGGAATGCGATACCCACGTTGCTGTATATTTATCTTTAGACATATTTTTTTGTTCCACTAGCTTTTGTAATAAAGGCCTTATGTACATCTTTCTTTTCTCCAGCAGAAAATGAATCTATATAATTTCTAGATTTCATTGAATTTTCTTTAAGAATTCTATCAAAAGCAAGAGCATTTTTATCTATCATGAGAGCTACATCATTAAAACCAATTAATTTTAAACCCGCTAATGTTCGTACTCGTGAAAGGGCTACGTATCCCTGCCCTGCCACAAATGATTTTGAAAGATCAATTTCAGCTCTATCCAAACTCATTCCCTGACTTTTATGAACCGTAATAGCCCAAGCTAAACGTAATGGAATTTGTTCAATTCCCGCCTTAATTTTACCATCTTCTTCTATGGTCCAAGTTTCTCTCTCAACAATAATTTTCCGACCAGAAAGTGTTTTTACTATCGGCATATTATTTTTAAAATCTACTATTTTACCCAAGGTCCCATTAACATAATCCAATTCATAATTATTTTTAACAAACATCACACTGGCTCCTTTTTTCAGACGTAATTTTTCTGGTGCTAAACAACTTTTTTTAATACTTTCCACTAAATTCGCCGAACCTCTACTGGTCATAGTATATGTTTCTATCTCACCATCTAATTTATTTAATTCTTCATCATTAATTGAATCAACATCGGCATTGTGAGTATAAAGTTTTGTCGCCATATCAAGCTTCACATTCATTCTTGATTCCAATAGTTTTTTTAATTCATCTGTGACTTTTCCAGCTCGAATGTGATTCAAAAACTTAGTAAAATCATCATCAGATTGACGATGCTGTTCGTGTAAGTAACAAATTCTTATATCAGAATTTTTCCAAGCTTTTGAATTATGTGCTGACTCTGAATTTTGATTTCTTGAAATAGGTGGTAACTGAAAAAAATCTCCACAAAGAACAACTTGCATACCACCAAACGGTTCATTATTTCTTTTAAATAACCGACAAACCCTTTCTACCATATCCAATCGAGTGGCTTCAAGCATTGAAATCTCATCGATAATCAAAACATTTGTTTTTTTAAAATGGTTCCAGAGGTATTGTTTCTGTTCAATGTGGTCAATATCATAATCAGAAAGAAAATCTTTGATACCAATACCCGTCCATGAATGAATAGTTGTTCCGTTCATATGAGTAGCAGCGATACCTGTTGAAGCTGTAACACCGACACCAACATCGTGAGTTTTTAAATATTTAATATATTGATTCAAAACATAAGTTTTCCCACTTCCCGCTGAACCAGTTAAGTAAACATTATGTCCCATTTTTAAAATATCTAGAGCATCTTTTTGAGTCATAATATTAAATACCAACTAATTTTATAGCTAGATAAAGAACAGCTACTCCAATTAATGATTATCATAATGGCTTATTATAATTCAATTTCTGTTTTTATTCTATTATTGACAATAAAATTAACTAATGTTAGCGTATGAAATAGAAAGGAGGTGAGAAATGTGAAAGTTGGACAAATAATCAATCAACTGGAATTACAACGAGGACATCGTAACGAAGAAAGAGTGGTAAACGCAGTATTGTCTGCAAATCTACCATGGATTCATTCGGTTCAACTAGCAAACAAAGAAGAAGATTGTCATGGTATTGATGTAGTCATTAATACCGATGTAGGAAAACTTTTTTTTCAAATTAAAAGCTCCTATTACGGGAAAAAAAAGTTTCTTTATACACATAGAAAGTCTCGGACTCGGATCGCCATCATTGTCCTTAATCGTTATTTAACAGAAAAAGAGTTTCAAAAAATAGTAGAAGAAGCGATTCAGTCAGAGTATCAAACAATCCTCGCTATGCGAGAATAAAGTTAAAACCCTTCACAGTCGCATATTGTGGGGGGATTTTTACTTGTAGGAGCCAGGCTCCTACAGATTCAAAAACTGTTCTTCGTTAATAATTGATACATTAAGAGCACGGGCTTTTTCTACTTTTGAGCCGGGATTTTCGCCCGCAACTACGAAATTAGTATTGACTGAAACAGAGCTTGAAATCTCTCCACCGAGAGAGCGGATTTTTTCTTTTGCTTCATCGCGACTCATTTTTGAAAGTGTCCCTGTAAATACAAAGGTCTTTCCTGAAAGCGGTAAAGTCCCGCTGATACTTATTTTTTCAAGTTCAATATATTTTAATAAATTTTTTATCAATTTTATATTTTCTTTATCAGAAAACCAAATGACTATTGATTTCGCTACAATCGGTCCCACTCCATTTATCAATTCCAATTCTTCAAAATTAGCTTTTTCAAGAGCTTCAAAAGTTTTAAAATGTTTAGCTAAATCATTCGCTGTTTCCTCACCAACTTGTGGAATAGAGAGAGCTGTAATCAAACGAGGTAATGTTGTTTTTTTAGATTTTTCAATGGATTCCAGAAGATTATCAACTGATTTTTCTGCAAAACGCGGTAAAGTTAGTAAGTCACCTTTTTTTAAAGTAAAAATATCATCAAAAGAAGAAATCAAGTTATTTTCTAAAAGTGCGTCTATTATCTTTGGACCTAAACCATCCATATTGAAACATTTTTTTGAAACAAAATAGTAAAATTTTCTCTTAATCTGTTCATATGAATTTTTATAAACACAACGCCAAGCCGATTCTCCGGGGATACGTTCAATACTACCGTCTCCTCCACATACTTCAACTTTTTTTGGAAAAATGAAAGATTTTTCTTTTCCAGTTCGCATTTCTTTCATTACATTAACGATATCTGGAATAACATCACCAGCTTTTTGTAAAATCACGGTATCGCCAATGCGAATATCTAATCGTTTTATTTCATCTTCATTATGAAGAGTGGCTCTAGATACTACAGAACCAGCAACAGAAACTGGACGTAAGTGTGCCACCGGCGTAATCACTCCTGTGCGTCCAACCTGAAGAACAATATCCTCAACAACGGTCGTAACCTGTTCCGCCGGAAATTTATAAGCCACTCCCCATCTCGGAGATTTGCCCGTATACCCTAAAGCCGACTGTATTTTGCGTGAATTAATTTTTATTACAATTCCATCAAGTTCATAGTCCAAATTATGTCTTTTTTTTACCCAATTTTGATAAAAACTTTCAATCCCCATAATACTATCAAATATTTTAAATTCTGAATTGACACTAAATTCCAATTCTCGCAAAAGAGTCAGTTCTTCAGATTGAGTATCTGGCATTTTTTTATTTAACGAATCTATATCATATATAAATGTATTGAGTTTTCTAGAAGAAGCTATTTTCGGGTCAAGTTGACGCACCGACCCCGCAGCTAGATTACGAGTGTTTGCAAAAGGTATTTCATTTTGTTTAATACGAATTTTATTTATTTTTTCTAAATCTTTCTTTCCTATCCATACTTCACCCACAACTACGATAGAGGTATTTTCTTTTAATTTTAGCGGGATACTCTCTACTGTTCTAATATTATTAGTAACATCTTCCCCTACCGTACCATTACCGCGTGTTGCTCCGCGAGTCAGATGACCGTCAGTGTATGTCAAAATTATTTTCAATCCATCAATTTTTAATTCACAACAATACTCAATTTTTTCATTTTGAAATCCTGCTTTTTTTATGAAATTTTGAATCTTTTGTTCCCATTTTTGTAAATCTTCAAAATTAAAAACGTCATCATAAGACCACTGCCTCATTTGGTGTGTGACTTTTACAAATTCTTCCAAAGTTTCTCCTCCAACACGTGAAGTGGGACCGTTTTTAGATTCCAACTCAAGAACAAGCGAGTCGTAGGCCTCATCAGAAATTTCTGGTTTATCAAGAGTGTGATAAAGATACCGATGGTGATCAATCGTCTTTTTAAGTTTAGCAAGTCTTTCTGTATTATCCTTCGAAATCATATCAGTAATATTAATAAGAAACTCTCAATCCTCTTTCTAATTTTTTTGGGTCATTTTTAACCCCACAACCTGTATTATACCCCCTTGATTGAATAACTGTTTTTAAAAGCGGAATACCACTATATAATTTATCAACAGTTACAGAAGCACATGGTGAACTTTCACTTCCATCACGGTCAAGCGGAATATCAAAAATAAATCTAATCATAAGATCTGCACCCGATCCAGTCGGAGGAGATTTTCCATCAATTCTAGTTACAGCAATATTCTGATTATTACATTTAATATCTGATGGTGCTGAAATTGCTTTACTAGAAAATTCTCCTCCTTTTGCACCAATATCATAATACATAGCACATTCCACTCCAGTATCAGCAGCATAAAAAGCAAATTGTGATTCCCTACCAGCTGAAGAAAGTAAAAGTTCTTTTTTACTAATAGTAAGAATTGCTAGACCAATAGTTAACAACAAACTTGATACAAGTACTGAAAATAGTAACGTATACCCTCTATTTTTCTGTGTGTTATTTTTATAAATCATGGTGTCGGTGCAAAAATATCCATCATATTTTCTTGTATAGTAAATGTTTGTGTAAATAAACTAGTATTCCAAGAAATTTTAACCTCTATCATCGCATTATTTTCTACTGTATCATCAATATTAATAGTACGAGTAAAACCAGATTTAATTCCTCCATTACCATAACCATACTGACCATTACTGCTATTATAAAGTAATTCTCCAGAATTACTTTTTGTGCCTGCAATAGTATCAATCATACAATCTGTATTTAAACACAAATCAAGTTCTTCAAGCCAAGATTTTGATGCTAAAAAATTACCATCTCTTACACTTCTAATATACTCAACAGCATCTTGAGCTAAATAATATGCTGTAACTTGGTCTTTAGCATAAAGTGCAGATTGCACACCTCTATGAGCAATAGTAAGAGGACCTGTGACAGCCAACATCATTATCGCAACGGCTACTAATGTTTCTATAAGTGTAAATCCTTTCATATTAAAAATCTAAAGCTCTCTGAGTTATTGTTGTTTGTAAATTAAAATTTGTTTGATTTTTCAGCTTATCAAGCCCCGCGTAACCTTGAATTATCATAAAAATTTTAGGTTGCAAACTATCTCCCGGAGTAGTACCTGTCGAAACAAACTCAACATTGGTAATTTTCACTTCCGGAGCAGTGATGGGGATAGCTATAGAAGCTCCTTTCACTTTTTCAAATTCAATTCTATTTTGAGCTTCATTAAATATATATTTTGATGTCACGGATTCATAACCATTACTAAATGCAACACCCTTTCCATCCGGGTCTACTACATAATCTTTACCTATTCTCAAATTTCTTGACATATCTTCCATAGCAAAATTGAGATTATTAATAACTGATTTAAGAGCTTGAGTTTTTTTAGCTCCGCTAATAATTGAAAGCAATGCACCCGCTGCTACCAAAACCACAATACTAAAAACTGCTAAAGAAACCATAATTTCAATTAATGAAAATCCTTTATTTTTATTTAAATAATTATTGACCATTTTGAATTGATATTTGACCTGTCTCTTGTACAATTATATCCTTTATCACACCATTTCCTGAAGCCTTTACTTGAATTCGAGCATAACCGTAATAGTTTCCAGAAGTAGCATTAATGACAGCTGATGGGTCTGGACGATTAAATGTAATATCTAAAAATGTATCATCACAAACTTCCGTAAGACCCCCTATGTTACCAATACTACTACCCACACAAAACTTTTCTACAACAATCCCTTTTTTTAATATAAAAGTATTCACTTTCGTATCATTACCACTAGTTCCTCCATCATATTTACCATCTCCAGTACTTATTCCCGTATCTTTATTCGCGTTATTTAAATCTTGCTTATCAGTAAATACAACAAAAGATTTATCATTACTACTATCAAAATGAACTCCGTAAGCCACATTAAAATCATTCAAATTCCCTTTAACATTTATTCCGTAGGTTTGTGTTTCGCGAATGGTGAGTGCTATCTCATAAGCCAAATTTGTTAAAATAATTCCTCCATTAAAAGATTGATATTTCGCTAACACAAGTCCTGTGACCACTGCAAATATGGAAATTGAGACTAAAAGCTCTATTAGAGTAAAACCTTTCATACTCTATATTATAACATTAATATGAAAAAAGAATGTTATCAGCATACCTAGGATAAGATATGGAGCAAAAGGTATTTCTGTCTTCATACCAATATGTTTACCAAAAATAGAAGAAATTCCTATCCACAAAAGTCCAGCTACTGCACCAATCCAAAAACCCAAAATTATTGAAGAAACTCCTTCAGTAAACCCCATAAAAAAACCTATACCTATAGCCAATTTTGCATCACCAAAACCCATCCATTTACCTTTTGATAAATACCATAATAAAAAGAATGGAGTGAAAAGAATTGGACCAGCTAATAAATCAAAAATGCTAGTATAATAAAAAAGTTTTAAAGCACTTAAAGCGATAAAAGTGTAAACTAACCCATCTGGAATAATTTTATGTCGTAAATCATAAACAGTGATAATTATAAGAATAGAAAAAATAGTTAAATAATATGGAAAAAATTCTATTGGGAAAAAAGCAACATATGATGCAAAAATAAAACCCGTAAAAAGTTCAACCAAAGGATACTGTAGAGAAATCTTCGCTTTACATTGAGAACATCTACCTTGCAATAATAAAAAACTTAATATTGGGAAAAGTTCATACCACTCCAGTTTTTTACCACAAGAAAAACATCCTGACCGTCCAGTTATGGATACACCAGTGTTATATCTCAAAATAACAACATTAAGAAAAGAACCGATTATGATACCAAAAATAAAAAAAGATGTGAGATAAAAAAAATCCATTTTACGGCTTCACACGATGATTACCTGTTGCAGAAGTACCACACTGAGTAAGAATATTTGTATTATTTGTATTTTCAAGAGTGGCACTCATACAATAATCTTTCGTTCCATTTAGTACATATGAATAGACAACATGTGTAGAAGGGTCAGTGGGAATTGAAGAAATAAATATACCGAGATCTGTTCCCGTTCCACAACCTGTAGCTTCAGTAATATTGAGTGCATTAGGATATTGTTTACAAGCATCAAAATATGATTCAAGAGCAAGTTGAAGTTGAGCAACATCCGAAAGTCGTTTACCATCTCTAGAATTTGCCCTAACACTATTTAAAGAAGTGAGTACAATAGCACTCAGAATACCAATGATGGCGATGACCACCAAAAGCTCAATAAGTGTAAAACCTTTTTTCATACTACAAGTATATCATTAGTTACATTGTGTTGCACCAACAGTAGTGTGAGCAGCGGTAGCAGAACCAGTAAGAGCTGTGTAAGGAGTACCGTCTACTGTAGTTCCACGTGAAGTATTTTTATCATCTACACACCACGCCGTATTTCCGGGAGTGCCTTGAAGTGTTGCTGCTACAGAATATTCATTTTGGGAATCACCACAATCTATTTCTGTTGCTGTAGGATAAGATGATGTTTGAAGAAGTGAATAAAGACCTGAGTTGTCATCTGACGCAACGGCACATAAACCTGCATAAGTATCATCTCTATCTACATAAACACTTGTTGCTGAACGAAGATTAGCAAGCTGACTTTTTACTTTTGCATCATTACCCTTTTTCCTACCTTGATTCAAAGCTCCAAGCACAATAGAAGCCAATATGCCTATGATAGCGATAACAACAAGAAGCTCGATGAGTGTGAATCCTTTATTTTTATTAATCATATTGATGATATTAAAACTATAATTAATTATTATAACGCATATACTACAAAATTACCATCTTCAAATATCATTTTTGTATCATATTTCTTAAGAAGATTGGACTGTTTTGATTCTATAAAATAATCAACATTATATTTTGTTCCAATCGACATCAATTTTTCAGCAGATAAACGTGAATTAGCAAAATCGTCTAAACGGTCCGGAATACGAATATATTGTCCAGCGAAAAAACTCCACATTACATAATTTTTGGTATAGAAAGGAATGATACTCGATAATTCATAAGGAGCTGAAATTATAGTGTCAGGAGATATATTATTTTTTATCCAATTAAGTACAGGCACATATCTTTGACTTTTTTCAGCATATGGCAACCAATGTACATATGATGAATACTGAACAAGTATTCCATTAGCAATCCCTAATAATATTAGTAAATATAAAATATATTGATATCTTGTATTATGACTATTACTTAAAAATATCCACGAAAAATAAACAATCGCAACAACAAAAATAGGACTAAAAAAATACCATTCGTAATGAGAATACTGCATAATCGCACCAGTAATAATATGTTGATTTCTCATAATAAAACACGACAAGACAAGTATCGTAACAAAGTATGTACTAACCTTATTTTTTTTAATCTTCAAAAGAGATAAGGCAAAAATAACTATAAAAAGTCCAAATAAAATAATACCGATTAATGTAAAATCAGGAGTATGTGTTTTAATCAAATATTCTGTTGGAATGGTTGAATAATATGGATGATGAAACACTTTATATATCTCAATAATTACTGGCACACCAATAATTAATCCTAATATCGTTGATACAATAGATTTAAATATACTGGAATATTCTTTGTGTAATAAAAATAATCCAATCAGTACTCCTTGTACTAAAGTAATAAAAGTATAAGTAAAAAAATAAATATAAAATGAAAACCCATAAACTAAAGCAAGTGTAATGAACCATTTCCACGTCTTTTTCATCATTGTGGAAAGTAAAACGTGAAGATATACAAAAAATATTAATGAACTAAACTGAGGATTCACAGGACGAGAAAATTGTAAAAATGAGGTCTCGTTAGTTTTCCATTTAAAAATATTACCGAAATCAATAAAACTTATTAAATCAACATCGTTGATAAGATTGTATCCCAATACAATAAATACTGAACCAAAAACCGACCAAGCAACACTACTTGTTAAACGAAAAATAAGAGAATAAATAAGTAAAGAAAGTACAAAAGGTAAAAAAAACTCATAAAATACTTTCAGTGCAGGCACCGAAATATTTAAAATAACCCCAGGAATTGCAAGAATGGTCTCAGAAATAGATGGATCAAAAAATGGGTATTTATTACCATATTCCTTAATATAAGGATTACAACTAACTATACACCCCTTATAAACAGCATTGATACGAGATAAATACAACGATTCTGCATCAGAGTATACCATTGGTAAACCTTTGTATGAAGTAGAATTAACAAAAAATAGATTCGGACCAACAACAATTAATCCTGAGAACAAAGCAAAAATCACTCCAACCCAATGTCTCCTAAATAGACTAAATAAACTCCACATTCAATAAACTAGTTGGCTGGACAAACTGTAGCTCCTGCCACCATCGCGGTAGTAACTTTTTTAGATACTCCAGTACTATCCACACACCAATAAGCTGCAGTTCCTCCTAAAGTCGTTGGTAATTGAGCTTGTGCTGCCCAAACCAACGCACCACTACCAGCGGTATGGGTTGTAGTATTAGTATTAATACCAGTTAAAATTGCTTGAACATTTGCATCAGCAGAGGCCCATGTATTGTTTGTTGTAAATAAATTAGCGAAACTATTTGAATTATTACTTGCGTAAATCTCAGCTTGAGACCTTAAGCTTGAAAGTTCGCCTTGAACCGCTGCATCTCTTCCTTTATTTCTCGCAGTACTCAAAGAGGCAAGAACAATGGATGACAAAATACCAATAATAGCGATGACCACCAACAGTTCAATAAGTGTAAAACCTGATTTTTTATTCTTTTTGTTCATTTTAATAAATGATTAATAATTTAATAAAGTCATTATAACAAACATACAATAATAAACACAAGTGGATAATTATATCCCCGCGGATATATTGTAAATCGGTATAAGAACAGCAGCGAGTAGAAAACCAACACCCAATCCAAGCATAACTATCATCACCGGTTCTATAAGGTCAACCAAAGTATCCACGGCATTATTGACTTCACGAGTGTAGAATTTAGCCAGTGTCTTCAAAATATTACCCAATTCTCCTGTTTCCTCACCAATTTTCATCATTTGAATCATAATACCTGGTATTTCATTATTTCTAGAAAGTGCTTCTGACACAGAACTTCCACCTTTCACTAGCTCAAGTGCATTTTCCAGTATATTTTTATAAACTTGATTATCTATAACAGAAGATGTTAATTCAAGCACCCTAATCATTGGAATTCCAGAAAGAAGCATGGTATTCATATTATCTGAAATGCGTGCCAAATAAAGTTTCTTATACAAAACACTAACAAACGGTATAGAAATTTTAAATCTATCAAGAGAAAGTCTACCAGCATCCGTTTGAATGAAACGCCAAAGAAAAAAACTTCCAATAACCACAATTGCTGCCAAAATAAGTCCGTAATTCACAAAAAAATCGCTAATACCAAGTATTACTTCCGTATAAATAGGAATCGTCTGACCAGATTCTTTTAAAATTCCACTGATTTTAGGAATAACGAGAGTAAGCATCAAAACCATTACAGTAATAAAAGTAAAAACCACGAATGCAGGATAAATAAGAGCATTTCTAGCCTTAGAAGATACCTCATAAGTTCTATCGAGATAATCGGCTAGATAAAGAAATGTCTCATCTAGTCGGCCAGATTCTTCACCTGATTTAACCATATTAATATAAAACTCAGAAAAAACTTTAGGGTGTTTTGCTAAAGCATTGGAAATAGAACTACCTCCTTGCAAATCACTTGAGACTTCTTCAAGCGTTTTTCTTAAAAAGGCATTTTCTGTTTCAGCAGAAAGTAATCTAAAAACTCGCAAAGCAGAAACTTGAGCTTCAAACAGGGTTGCCATTTGTCTTGAAAGAATAACCACATCTTTGTTTGATACTCTATCAAAAAAAGAAAGATTTCTTTTAAAAATACCGCCCTCTTCATCACCTTTTATAGAAGAAATAACAAAACCTCGTCGTTGAAGCGATGCGATAGCCACATCTAAATTTATAGCATCTATACTGCCTTGTTTTTCTCCGCCATCTTGGTCTATTGCTTTATAATTAAATAACATAATTTTATATCAATTTTTCCAATGTTTTTGGATTAAGCGAATTAAGATAGGCATTTTCAATAGTAATTTCTCCAGCTCTTACTAAATCAGCTAATGAACGGTTCATATCTATCATTCCCTCTCCTGAACTTGTTTCTATCACATTACTAACCTCATAAATCCTTTTTTCTCTAATTAAATTAGATACTGCATTATTATTTATCAAAAGCTCATAAGCAGGAACAAGACCACCAGATACTCTCGAAATAAGTCTTTGAGAAAAAATTCCCGAAAGTGAACCAGCAAGCTGTACTCTAATCTGGTCTTGTTGTTCTGGAGGAAAAGAATCAATGATACGATTAATGGTTTGAGCTGCATTGTTGGTATGAAGTGTTGAAAAAACTAAATGTCCAGTTTCAGCAGCGGTAACTGCTGTAGCAATAGTATCTATGCCTCTCATTTCACCAATCATCACCACATCAATATCTTCTCTAAACATACTTATTAAAGCAGTATGAAAATCTTTCGTATCAATTCTAACTTCTCGTTGGTCAATAATTGATTTTTTAGGTTCATATTGATATTCAATTGGGTCTTCAATAGTGAGAATATGTTCCGGACGAGACATATTTATCATTTCTACCATAGAAGCTAGAGTAGTAGTTTTTCCCTGACCAACCGGACCAACTACTAGAAAAAATCCTTGCTGTTTTCTGGTAAACATTTCAAGTGAGCTTGGAAGATTAAGCTCAGCTAACGTTTTTATTTTTCTTGGAATAAGACGAAGAGCAATACTGATACCTCCCTGTTGAAAATAACCATTACCTCTAAATCTTGCTTTATCTCCATATGCGTAAGAAAAATCGATTTCTTTTGTAGCCAAAAAACGTTCTAAATTTTCAGAAGTCAAAAGTTCTTTTAAATATCCACGAACATCATCTTTAGAAACCGCTTGTTTTTTTATTAGTGGAGTTAGAAAACCAGATACACGAATTGAAGGTGAACGTCCCTCCGATATGTGTAAATCGGAAGCCCCTTCTTTTATAACCGTATTAATAAGATCTTCTAGTTCTTTTTTATAATCCATGTTTTTTTATAATATTCATAACTTCAGAAACTACTTCCGAAGGAATGGTTGTGGCTTTGACAATATATCCATCAGCTCCGAGCGTTTTCGCTCTTTCAATATCAGCAGACTGATTTTGATTTGTAAGCATTATTATTATTGATTTACTTGCTAATTTTTCTTTTCTTATTGTTTCTAAAAGTTGTAAACCATCCATATTAGGCATTACAATATCAATCATTAACACATTCGGAGTTGCTCCATCTCGAAGAAGTTTAAGAGCATGTAAAGAATTACCAATAGCTTCAACGTTTAATCCAATTTTAGAAAACTTGATTGAATACATATTAAGAAGCATTTTGTCATCATCAATAATTAGTATTGAATATTTATTTTCCATAAGATTATTATACTATAGTTTATTCACTTCTTCAAAAGGTATTTCTTTATTCAAAGCTTTCAAAATAGCATCCTCTTTTAGAGTAAACATTCCCTTATTACGTAATAAACGTGTGATTTCAACTTCTGTTGGTTTATTTAAAATAATATTCTCTAATTCTTTATCCATTTTAAAAGCTTCAAACACTGCCGTCCTACCACTTGTACCACTAGGAAATTCTTTTGTTGGTGATATTCCGTAAACACTTTTTGCTTGAGGAATTTCTTTTCTATAAGATTCTGGTAGATCGGCAAATTGTTTTTCCAACATAACTTTAATACTACCTTCAACAGGAAATTCTACCCCAGAACCTGGACTTAATAATTTCACCAATCTTTGAGCCATTGCTAATATTAAAGTCGGTGCTATTAAGAAAGGGTCAACTCCCATATCTATTAAACGAGGAATAACACCAACTGCATTATTTGTGTGCAAAGTGGAAAAAACAAGGTGACCTGTAAGTGCAGCTTGGACAGCTAGTTGGGCTGTTTCTTTATCTCTAATTTCACCAACCATAATAACATCAGGGTCTTGACGTAACGTGGTGCGAAGACCCGTAGCAAATGTATAGCCAATTTCTGGTTTAACTTGTGACTGACTAATACCTTCAATATTATATTCAATCGGGTCTTCAAGAGAAAGAATGTTATTAGTTTCTTTATCAAGTTCGTTAAGCATAGAATACAGTGTAGTAGTTTTTCCGCTTCCAGTCGGACCAGTTATAAGAATTAGTCCATAAGGTCTACTTAGCGCCTCTCTTATGAGTGACAGATTTTTAGGAGTAAGTCCCATCTGATCAAGTTTTTTAACTCCTTTTTCTTGATCAAGAATACGCATTTCTACTTTTTCTCCAAAATACGCTGGAAATGTTGAAACACGAAAATCAATTTTTCTTCCATCTATTCGAGCTGAAAAACGTCCGTCTTGCGGTTTACGTTTTTCATCAAGTTTCATATTGGAAAGAATTTTAATACGAGTCACAACCGCACTATGAACTTTCATCGGCAATATCAAACTCGTATTAAGCACACCGTCCACTCGAAAACGCACTCTTATTTTATCTCTCATTGCTTCAATGTGGACGTCTGAAGCATTTCCTTCTGTAGCATAACGCAATATGGTAGCCACAATTTTAGTTACTGGAGCATCTTCAATAATACGCATTCCTTTAAGAGAAGAAGTGGAAACATCATCACCTTTGTCGCTAGTTGAAATATTAATTTCTTCTGCAGAAAGCTCACTTTCCAATTCGGACAAAGCTTTTGTCACTTCTCCAGAAAGACCTTTATATGTTTCAAGTACTTTTTCGTAATCTTCCTCGGATATGATAAATATTTTATAAGTCAGGTCTAATTTTGAAGTGATAAAATTAAGAGCATCACGAGCTTCAATATTATCTGGATCTACAAATCCCATTTCAAGAACCTTATCTTTTAAACCTATAGGCACAAATTTATAATGATTTGCCGATTCTTCAGAAATATATTCAAGAATACTAAAAGGAATACTTTGATCACCTATGACACGAGTCGGAATATTTAAATATTCTCCTTTTGCCGAAAGAATATCTTCCGAAGATACCCCCTGTTCAATCAAAGCTTTATCTAAAGATATACCAGAATCAGATGCCTGTTTTTTAATAGAAGGAATATCTCCCTCTTTTATAATTTTTTTTTGAGAAAGTATTTCCAGAATACTCATAGAGGAGAAAATGGATTATCTCTACCTACCGCCTGAGGTACTATTGTAACAGAGAAATCGTTTAGACTATTGAAGACAGAATCTTTAAGTAGAGAATCATCTAAGGTTATAGCATTCAAACGATTAAGAGCCATAAGTAAATCTTTACCCACAATTTGATCATTTTGAGTCTCTTCCACTTGCAATAATATGTCACTATTATTGCCACTTGAAGATACATAAAAATACCCTATTAATCCTAATATAAGAACCAAAATAACTACTGATAATATTGTTTTATTTTTTGAAATTTGTTGCATATTATTGTAACCAATATGTTCTAATACTAATTGTATATTCGTACGGCTCTTTATCTCCTGCTTTAAATGAAATAGAGATCACATCAAGTAATCGTAAACTTC
Source organism: Patescibacteria group bacterium (assembly GCA_024654575.1). GTDB lineage: Bacteria > Patescibacteriota > Minisyncoccia > Phycocordibacterales > PALSA-1337 > JANLHG01. The sequence continues at coordinate 124,166 of JANLHG010000005.1, forward strand.
TCTCTAAGTCCCCAAGAATATTTAAAAAATTATCATATGAAGCATTTAAAGCAAAACTTAAAATCATAGTTTTATATCCTGAATCACTTCTTTCTGTATCAATACTTGGAGTACTCAATTTAACATTTTTTATACTTGAACCATATTTTGATGTAATACTATTTATATCAATAATTAATCTAACATTATCTATATTATCTGGAAGTAGTTTTTCTAAACGATTTAAATCTTCAGGTCTAAAACTGTTATATTTATCAAGTAAACCATCTCTAACTTCCAAAAGCTGATTAGATTGTTCTATAGCTTTATTATACTCAGCATTTGTAGCTTGTAATTCTTTAACTTTTTGCCATTGTGGGTCAACATAAAAGAAGAACATACCAACAGCTAGAAGTATTAAAATAATTGGACTTAAAAATTTGTTCATTGTGGTGTTGATGACGAGACATTAACTTCTATAACTGTAGGATTTACTACTGGCTCAGAAATGCTACTATTTTTATAAAGCACCAAACTTGGGTCAATCGACGCACTAAAATCAAAACTCACATTTCCATTTTGCCCGACCACCAAATTTGAAATTATTGGATTTTTAAATAATTTACTCTTTCCAAATGCATCTGATTGCAAAGCGATACTACTAAAACTTTCTCCTTCTCCTTTCATAGTTACATTAACCTTATCATTACTGATGAGTGTATATTCAAAATCTTGAAAACGTACTGTCTTCAAAGTCATAGATTCTAATACTCCAAAAAAAGGTGAAACTGCTATGTGACTTCCCAACAGAGTTTTTCCCGTTTTAAATCTCGTATCTAGATTCGTAAGTGTATCTATAAGCGATGGGTCAAAAGCCTGCCGAGCTTTCTCAAGTGTTTGTTCACTCTGCGTAATACTTCTGTTTAAAAATTGCGTAGCTATAAAAACATACAACACCCCAGCGATAACCACTAAAAAAATAATTGACCCGATAAGAAAGAAAAAATTTATACTCCTATGATGAGTTTCTGGTCTGCCAGTTGGCACGAGAGGTTTTTTAGGAATAAATGATGATTGGAATTTTGTATCCATTTACTCTATTATAGTACCAATTAGCAAATTTCGTCTGTGGATTACTCCAACTCACTCAACTTCCTCAAGGCAATTCCGAGGGCGACAGCAAATTCTGGACCAGCATTATTTAAAACTTCATCTAAAAACGCTGGAGTTTGAACTTTACTAAATGGATCAGCCAATACAACTTCCGTTTGAAAACTTTTTCTAGCCATCTCATCAAAACCATTCAATAACACTCCTCCGCCAGTCAAAACAACTTTGCTAATATCTTTATTATTCTTCTTTTGATAATTAAGCAAAACACGATTAGCTTCATAAAAAATATAATCGAGAGTAAGGGTGATTGTTTCATTCAATTGTTTATCCTCAGGTTTTGCGGAAAGTCCAATTGTCCTTTTTAAATTTTCTGCATCATTTACTTCCTTACTTAAAGAACGAGAAATAGCTAAAGTAATATCTTGTGAACCACGATTAATTGTGTGAGAACTTTGTAAAACACCTCGTTCTACTATGTATAATTTCGTTGTTCCTGCTCCCATATCAAGTACCATAACTGATTCAATTCCTTGCTCAAGCGAAGAACGAATAGTGCTAAATATTTCAATTTCAAAAAAAGATGAATCCAAAGAAGCTTTAGCTGTAATATCTCGATACTTTGCGATTGCTTCATTGTGAATAGCGACTACCATAACATCAACATCTTTTTTTTCTGAACTAGAACTTTGCTCCATTCCCGTTTCAACAGGTACCGATTTGTCCTCTTTTGGAATTATCCACCAATCAAGCAAAACTTCACTAATAGGCACTGGAATATATTTTCTAGCTTCTATAGGAATCATTTGTACAAGTTGTTTATTATCCAATGCTGGCATTTTTATAAACGTCACCAAACTAGAAGAAAGGGGAACAGCGATACCACATTTTTTTGTCGTCACGTGAGATTCTTTTACTAAATCAATAAGTCCTTCAATTATTTTTTCTGTTGGTAAATTAGTTGCTCTACCTATTTCCACTCCTCCATAAGGTCCTAAAGATAATTCTCCATACGTTTCAAGTACAGCTCTTCCTTTTTTCTTCTTAATTTGAACAACTTTTATTGAAGACGAGCCGATATCTATACCAAGCACACTAGTATCGCTTCTTTTAAAAATTTTAAATATGTCTGAAAAAGGCATAATAATTATGGAACTAGTATAACATAATTAAGATGTTATGCTTATCATCATGAACTTAAAAAATTTCTTTGCAAAATTGCTAGATATAGTTTTTCCTCACTCACAATCTCTTATAAATCTAGAGAATATGAGTGAGGAAGAATTGCATAAATCAGTATCTAAACCTAGAACTATTAGTCAAGAATTAAATATAATAGCTATTTTTGACTACCAAAACAAAATTATGAAAAATATGATTTGGCAATTAAAATATCGTCAAAATATAAAAATCGCAAAACTTTTAGCTCATTGTTTATATCAAACACTTTTAATTGAAATAAAAGAGAAGTCAATTATTATACCTATGCCGTTGTCAAAAGAAAGATTGCGAGAAAGACAATATAATCAAATGGAACTTCTCATAAATGAACTAGAAAAAATTGATATAAACAAAATATTTGAATACTCAAATTCAATTTTATATAAAATAAAAAACACTCCTCATCAAACCTCTGTCAAAAGTCGAGAAGAAAGAATGAAAAATTTACGTGATTGTTTTAGTATAAAAGATAGTGAAAAAATAAAAGATAGAAATATAATTTTAATAGATGATGTAACTACTACCGGCACTACTTTATCACAAGCTCGTCGCGTTTTCCTACACTCCAGTGCTAAAAAAGTTTTTTGTGTAGCTCTAGCACATTAGTGGTAAATGGGGACAGCCACCATTGTTTTACATTTTGTGTGTTGTAATAATATATCTTCACTCTTTTTTCTTCGGGCGTCCTGGAGATTTTAGTGTTGAATCAAGGTGATGTTTGGAAACCATCTTTTCTACCCATTGTTCTTTTCCATATGGTACATTCTTGTTTACTGAAATGCGAACGGTATTTAAATCATTTAGTTTTTCCTGAGTATTAATCCATTTTATATAATTGTCTGGAAGTTGAAAAGATTTTTGATCAAGTAATTTTTTCTGTTGTGCTGTCCCATGTATACGTCTCCATGTGCTTCCCCATTGCCAATCTTCACAAGAGCGGACAAGCTTTGCACGCACTGCATTGCGTTCAACATATTTAATAACCGCAAAAAGATAGCTGTCTTTATCGATAAGAAAAGATTTGTAACGACCTTGGTACAGGTGTCCACTACCGTTTGTGTTCGTGCGTGCATGTACTTTTCGAGTGTGCGCGTTACTTAATCTGTGCATAAATAAACCAAGGTCTCCATTGTTTCTTGGATAAAGCACTAAATGAAAGTGATTTGGCATTAACTCATATGCAAGTATACGCATATCAAAAATCTCTTTCGTCTCAAGTAAAAGTTGCTCAAAGAGTCTATAATCTTCGTCTTTATTAAAAATTTGGAGACGACCATTCGCACGATTAATTACATGATATATTTCTCCTCCGACATCAACTCTTGCATTTCGTGGCATGGTTTTATTATACCATATTATTTAGGAAACAATGGTGGCTGTCCCCTTTATCTTACCAACAAATACCACCAGGAGAGGAAACTTTTCTAGACCAAAAACCAGCACCATCTAGGACACATGGATTAGAACCACTATCTCTTGTAGGATCAAAAAGAGTTGGTTGCGTAAGATAGCTAAAACCCACATCTACTATATTATGATCAAGAAGTGCATAATCAGTGCCGTTAGAGATATAAAGATAACAACTAGTACTGTTTGTCTTGTCCATAGATGGATCAGTAGGAAAGCTAGATATATATGTCGGAACAAGACCAGGAATCACATTATCTGAAGCAAAACCACCCCAGCCATTACATTCACTTCGCCAGCCCCATCCAGGATTTGGATATGATGAATTATTAGAACTATAATACATTTCCAACGCAGTTTGAATTTGTCGAATATCAGAAAGTCGTTTTGCGTCTCTAGCTTTGGCACGGGCACTACTTAAACTAGCAAGAACCACACTTGAAAGTATACCTATAATAGCAATAACAACTAGAAGCTCAATTAATGTAAACCCCCGATTATTATTTTTATATAAATTCATAATATTATCTATTATTAGGAAGATTCTGAATCGTTGTATCTAGCACATTATCCATAGTATATTTCGGTGTAAAAGTAGTTTTTCTTCCCCAACCAAAAACCAAAAACAACGAAATAACAATTGCAATAACCGCAAACGCAATCAAAACATAATTCGCTTGATTTTCATTTTTAATAATTCCACCTGAATATTTAATAACCCATTGAACCATTTTCGGTACTGGTGTTTGAGTAGACAGAGGTCGTTTAAAATTCTCGCCTTCAAATACTATTTTTGGTGACTCATTATTTTGATCCATGCTACAATTTTACCACATAACCATATATTTATAACAATGTTAAACTCATTCTTCAAAGAATTTATAAGAAACTGGCGGGAAGTCGGGTCTATTGTTCCGAGTTCCAATTTTTTGATTAAAAAAATGCTCAAAACCATAGATTTTAAACGAGCAAAGATTATTGTTGAATTCGGACCGGGTTCAGGTTGTATGACAAAAGAATTATTAAAAAAAATGAATTCAGACAGTAAACTTATTGTTTTTGAATCCAATAATAATTTTTGTCGCAGAATTAAAAATATAGACGACTCAAGAATAACAATTTTTAATGAATCCGCTCTTAATTTAAAAAAACACCTAAATAAACAACGTCCAAATTACATAATTTCAGGAATTCCTCTAGCTAATCTTTCTGAAAGTGATAAAAAAAATCTTTTATTGTCATCTTATGATGCTTTAATACCAGAAGGGCGTTTTATTCAATTTCAATATTCCATAGAGTCCCTCAATAATTTAAAAAATACTTTTGATGATGTCTCCATTGATTTTACTATACTAAATATTCCCCCCGCCTTCGTCTTTTCTTGTTTGAAAAAGTAATTTCAATTTTGGCATCTATAACCAAAATATGGTACATTAACCGAGTAAAGGAGGGGTGTCAGAGTGGTCTATCGTGCATCTTTGCTAAAGATGTGGGCTTTAATCGGCCCCGGGGGTTCGAATCCCCCCCCTTCCGCCAATTTTCACTTTTTGTGAAATCGTAAGAAACAGCCTCGGCGCAAAGCGCCTCGGCATGGTATTTTCCCGCAATTTTGAAGGCATTTTTGAAATCCAAAACCAAAGTGCGGTCGGCAATGCGGAAGTTCG
>JANLHG010000009.1 GCA_024654575.1 Patescibacteria group bacterium
TCGGCTACTTTCGGATTTCGCAAGCGGAGGAGGAGGGGTCTGGGGAGGAATCCTCCGCTTGCTCCATCCGTTTTCTTTTGGCAAAATTCGGGGCGGACAAAAAATACAGAAATTCAATATTGTGCCTCTACCATTCTACTATTTTTCGTCCACGATCTAAAGGGGTCCATCCTCGGCATTCGCCTCGGACATTTCCGCTAGGGCTACTCGCGCCTAGATGTCTAGGTTTGGCGCATCTCCTCGCACTCCCGCTCTGCGGAGCGGGTGCTCGGGCGCCATGCTGTTTGGGGGGAGGAAGGAATCCTCCCCCCAGCTTCGGTCTCCTCCTCGCAGTGGTTTGCTAGAGTATTCAGTGCTTTCGTTCGTCTTGGGGTTATTTAGAGCTGTATGGCTTCGTTTAGCGTGCCTTCGGAGTCCGCCCTCGCACAACCCCCTTCCTCGTTTTCATATCAGCTGTATGTGGTGTCGCTTTCGCTTCGGATTTCTGTATTGCAAGATTACGGCGGCGCTCATCCTTTAGTCATGGACACCCTAGCGGAAATGTCCGAGGCTCAAATACAAATGCGCTTGACCCACCCTCCCGTTCGCGCGCAATATCCCCGCCGTAGGAAAAAGAGGAGACGGCGGGGATGCTCCCTAAAACTATCTTTTCAAATCAATAATCATCGGCATATTTGATCTCACCGCTTTTCCTGCTACAACTGCATGATATTGTTTTAAATTAGGAAGAGCTTGAACCATATCTTTACCGACATAATTACCTAGAAAAGTAAAACTCGTTTCGTCAAAAGCTTGAAAGCAAATAACTGTATTACATTGAGTTAAAACAGTTTTTGAAACATTGGCTGTTCTTTGTGCTATCACCAATAATCCAACGCCATATTTTCTTCCTTGCAATGCAACTTGAGTCATTTTATTAACCAAAGCCTTATTACTCGAATAGTCTCCCATATCCCCGAGAAAACTCGTTTCAGGTGTGATAGTGTGTGCTTCCTCTAAAACCAATGCGACCTTAACTGGAGTATTTTCATCATATTTTTTCTTTGCATAGTTAAACACTTTCTCAAGAAAACCTTGGGTTTCTTTCAAAACATCTGTTGTATTACTTAAGGCTGGTAATTCGAATACTCCAACTTTTTTATCAGCACCCGTTAGATAAGTTTCAACATCGTCTTTGCTTATTATTTGATATTTAGATACATCAAGCTTCTTTTTCCATTCACCTGTAAAATCTATACATATAACCTTTGTGTCTTGTAAAAGTTCCTCAATTATTTTTTGAGTAAGGAAAGATTTTCCAGAACCCGTTACCCCTAAAAGGGCCATATGGTGACTAACTGCTTCATTTAAGTTTATGACTGAAGGTAAAGATGTCCCAGGAATAATTCCTAATTTATATTGAGGATATTCAAAACTACTCACGGTAATATCAGATGTATCGGCTTTGAAAAGTGGTGTGTTTATAGAGGGAACCCACCCAAATTTTTGAAAAGATAATTTATCATTTTGCCATTCTCCAAGCTGGATTGCCTCACCTTCAATAAAGCCAGTTTCGTTTCGGGCTTCTAGCTTCTCTTTTTCAGTACTACCAGCGATTACTTGGTAAAATAATCGTTTATCGCCAATCTTTAATTCAAGTAAATCTCCCTCCTGCAAGTCATCATTCTTTTTTGAATACTCAAATTTAATTTTTCCAATAGTAGAATTTTCTATAACAATACCCACAAGGGTATCAACTTTTAATTCTTTATTTGTTGTATCAATTTCCGTACTGTCAGTTATTTTATAAACAATATTTTTCTCTAGTTTCCCACTCTCTTTTTTAACCTCTCCTAGTTGAAGAATTTTTGCCCATTTTTCTTGATTGAGTAAGTAAGTATCAAAAACTATTCCTGTAATATTAAAATCTTTTGTATCTTGCATAGAATATCTAAATTTAACAACATCAAATTTTTTAATACTTTTTCTGTCTTCAAAAAGTTTTACGAGAAATATTTTCTTTGACTGAACGCCAAAAATTTCACCAATTTGGTCACTGCTTTCCTTTTTAGTAAGAATAGAGAAATTACTGTGAATATTTTTTGGGTTTATAGATAGAACAAAAAACCAGAATATGAATAATACTAGAGTATAAAAATCTTGAATTGAATGATATATTAATAAAAAATATATGAAAACAGATGAATATAAAACCTTTCCTTGACCAAGAATAACCACAATATCTTTAAGAACAGTAGCTGTTTTATTTTTCCAGTGATCGGGGCTCTTATCTTTATCATCAAGGGCTAGTGCAATAATTGACATAAGTAGGAGTGAGACAAGCACAACTATTGTTGCCCACCAAAAAACTGGATTGTTGAACGAATTCCTAATTGCCAAGAAAACAAGAAGAAGCGGAATTGCATTAGTAATTACATTTTTAGGAGAAGTGTAGTATGGCTCTATAAATAGGATAGAAAATAAAACCATGAATATACCCGAGTAAAACCAGAGATCTTTAGTTTCAGTACTAGGCAAAAATGAACCAGAATACAGATAAAAAGAAGAAACAAACACGACACAAAAAATCCCAAACAAAACAAATCTGTTTTTAAATAAATGGACGATATTTTTATACAAAGGGTTTTCAGTATTCATGGTTATTTTTGAAACACAAAAAGATGTTCGTGCATTATCAACAAGAAATTTGATTCTTTTGATTTTGTGACCCAGAAACCTGTTGCTTTACAATTAAACTGTCGTTTGATTATGTCTTCTTTCAAAACAAAACCTACATCTAAAAATTTCTGCATTACCTTAAATGCAAGGGGTTGATACATTTTATTTCTCCGCGTATCTCCCATCAAAATGGCACAATATTTTCCTTTCTTTAATACTCTAAACAATTCCTTTGCAACTTTCTCTATTTCATCGACAAAAGCATCTATATCGTGTATTCCTGACAAATCTTCTTTAATTTTACCCTCACTATATTTTATGATGTCTGCATACGGAGGATGAGTTAAAACAAAATCAATTTCATTGTCTTTAATAAAGCTCATATCTCTCGCATCACATTTCACCACCCGCTGTTTCGCTTTATTATCAACCTCAAATTCAAGAGATTTTTTTGTTCTCTCTAACGCCTCCTCATTAACATCAATACAAGTGATATGACGATTTAAAATTTTTGCTTCTATTGCAGTAGTTCCTCCCCCAATCATGCAGTCAAGCAAGTGATCTTTCTCTTTTGAGTAACGCAAAATAAGATTTCTAGCTACTTCTGGCGACCAATTTCCACGCCAATCAGATTTATGTGTAGCCCAATTTCCTCTACGAGGAAAAGCCCATACAGTTGTACATTCTAATTCAAATTCTTCAGGGTGCAGTTTAATATCTGACATATATTTACCATACGAGTTTATCTAAAATGCCAGCTTCAAGCATGTTTAAATTAAAAACATATTCGTTATGATTGTATGTTTCTTCGAGGGGTCTTTTCGTTGTAAACCAACCAAGCCCATCAGTTATCCAAATAAAATCTATATTTTGTTCTTTGAGTTCTGTGTGTAAGCTCTTAAATTCTCCACATACCGCTTTGAGTTTTGAGCCACCGCCATTATAGAAATTTACCTCAAATAACTTAACTTTTTTGTTTTTAGGATTAAACACAGCAAAATCAAAACTGCGTTCTGATTTATCGACTTTTACATCTACGCCCCACTTACTTTTTATTGCAGTTGCTCGTGCTTGTGATAAGTATTCAAAGCCATTTTTATTACAAAGCTCACTAATAAATGATTCTACAATTTCTTCCATCAAAGATCCTCCACGATTCTTGCGACCATTACTATCAAGACCAACTTCAATGCCCATAACATAATCAACTAAATTTTTTACTCCATCTTTTTGAAATAGACGGGCAAGTCCAGATTTTTCTAAAAATTCATAGTACTTTTCTGAATCCTTTTCTGTACCAGAAAAATCAAAGAATTCAGAATTTTTGGTAACTTTATCAAAAACTTCTAGCTTATTTTCTCTAACTGCCAAAAGTACAGGTAATGCTTTTACAATATCTGGATTTGAGCTATAGAGTTTTTTAAATTCATCTTTTAAATTCTCCTTGCCCAAGAGATAGTTTAGTTTGTTTAAAGTAATTTCGAGATTAGAAGAATTACCAAAAACCTTTTTCCAATTCACAAAGTAATCCCATGTTTTAATTGAGTTTTTGAAAGTTGTTATTAAATTATTAAAATCTTTTTGCATATATTTAGTAATTAGTTACCAGTACCTCTGTAATTTTTCCTCTTTTGGAAGCATCAGAGTTAATGGCGCGACCCGCCTGTACTTTTGTAATGCGAAGACCTTTTGGCTCAGAGTAGATTTTATTTATAAGTGGAGTATCTGAATTTGAAAGCATAACAAAGCAACCCCGCTTATGTAATTCTACAAATGTATCTCTCAACTCGATTTGTTCTTTATCTAAAAATGCCTCACTCGTGTACGAAGTAAATGAAGCAGTTTTGCTTATTGGATAATATGGCGGATCAAAATAAACAAAATCTCCCTTCTTTGCTTTTTTTAGCACTTCTTTATAATCCTGTTTTTTTATCTCAACATTTTTTAATGCTTTTGACGCTTTCCTAAGATTATTTTCATCACAAATAAGCGGGTTTGTATATTTACCAAACGGAACATTAAACCCACCTCTACTATTCACACGATACATACCATTGAAACAAGTTCTATTCAAATAAATAAAACGAGAAGCTGTATTTAAATCAGAAAGTTTTTCTGGATTTTGTGCTCTTATTTTTAGAAAATATTCCTTGTCTAATTTATGTTTTTTAAGTGATTTTATTAAATTTTCAACATCGTTCTTAATTACATTATAAGTAACGACAAGTTCATTGTTTAAATCAGAAAGATAAGCCGTTTCAGGAAGTAGATCAAAGAATACTGCACCTCCACCAACAAATGGTTCAAAATACTTTCCGCTTTTTGGATCAAATTTTTCTGGTGGATAAAGATTCATTAAACGAAATTGTGCGAGGAGTTGTCTTTTTCCGCCAACCCACTTAACAAAAGGTTTTGGTTTTTCTGCAATAATGCGGGAAGCATCTTCAATGATTTTTGTTTTATCTGCAAGCGAAAAAACCCTATAAGCATAAATTGAATTTATGTTGAAGGTTTCTTTAATTTCTAAAATTGCTTGGTCTTTTGTCATAAGTCTATTTTAACAATTCATCGCTCGAAACACCAAGTGCTTTGGCGAGCTTAGAGATGGTTGATAATGTTGGATTTGTCTTACCATTTTCAATGGTACTAATAAACCCGCGACTTACTCCTAAGTCTCGTGCTATATCTCCCTGCGATATACTTTTTTTGGTTCTGATCCTTTTCAGATTCAAACCCAACTTTGTAGATTCGTTTTGCATTATCCACAGTATATCGCATGGGTATAGTATATCACAATGTTATGATATACTATAACAATGATGTCCGCCCAGAATTCCCCCAAAACAAAAAGAGGAGCAAATGGAAAATTCCTCCCCAAACCCCTCCTTTTCCATTTGCGACATCCGAATTCAAAAAAGATTAGCCGAGTGTTTTGCCAAATCCTTTCCCCAAAAAATAGTTTTGGCAAAACCGAGTCCGCATAGTTCCGCCACCTGCCCGAATACTTGGAGGGCAGAACCCCGAAAGAAAAACACCCTTTCCTTTTTCAAAAGAAATTTCACCCCCGCCAAATCAGAAATGCAAGGAGTGTTTTTTCTTTCGGGGTTGC
>JANLHG010000010.1 GCA_024654575.1 Patescibacteria group bacterium
CCCCTCTTTTTTCATCCTCAAGGATTTCTAACGCTATTTCTCTATTTGTTTTGGTCATAAATATAATTATACTATTCAATCCTACCTACTACAATCCAATTGAAATACAAAACTCAAACACTCAGTGTTTGAGTTTGAGATTTGTGTGTTATAATTTAATAACAAAAGACCCCCCTGACAAAATCAGGGGGGTTTGCACAACAAACAACCAACGAACTAAGGAAAAGCAAAATCTATTACTCTGAGGACGAATTCATTCGCAGACGGAAGAATTTACTTCCCTCCTTTTTCAAGATAGTATAAGTGGTAATGGAATTATATCCACCTTCTAATAAATATAAAGATAGCTACATTTCTGGTTTAAAAGAAATGTTGTTAGAAAGTCCAAATCCTAAATTCTTAAAAACGGAGATAGATAATTTTGATATCTATTTATCTCAATTTACAACAAGTAATAATGAACCCGTTGCTAAAGGGATAGTTCCTTTTTCTGAATATTGGCTCATAAATGAGGAAAAGTATGTAGGCACAGTTCAAATACGCCACGAGGCTAGTGGTCGTTTTGATAACATAAAAAGTCATATTTATTTTCATATTATACCTTCAAGACGCCGACAAGGGTATGGAAATAAAATCCTTTCTCTTGGATTAAAAAAATCAAGAATCTTAGGTCTTAATAAAGTTATGATTACCTGTGATAAAAAGAATGTGGCATCTCGGAAGATTATCGAAAATAATAACGGTATTTTAATAAATGAAATAATGACAGGAGTAGGAAGTGAAACTATTCTAAAATATCTGATTAAAATTAAATAAAAAAACGCATCTAGTTTATACTAAATGCGAGTGTATGTATGACAGAGTAAAAATTACCCCCTACTCTGAAATGTCTGGTAGGTCTGGAATAGCTAATGCTTCCATAATAATCTGTATTTTTTAGTTTCCTAAAGACTGCAATATGTATCTGAACTTAGACAGTATCTGAAAATAAATTTAATCTATACATTAATCTTGACAAAAAATTATAGTAATGTTATCCTCCATTCTAGACACCTTACATTGAAAATTCCACTAAAAGGAAATAATATGAAATCAAAACCAAAGCGAGTCATTGTGTTGACTTGCAAAGATGATCCAAGTGCCGATTTTGTAATAAAAAAAATAAAAGAACAAAATCTAGCCTTCAAAAGAATTAATATGGACGAAATTAGAAATTCTGGATATTTCTCATTTCGACCCACAACAGGTATATGGGAACTTTATGACGGAAGTACCACAATTACACCTGAAGAAGTTGGTGTAGTCTGGCAACGCAGAGTACCGAGACGTGTAATTAAACACGACAACCAACTTATCTCCGAATACCTGACACAGGAGTGGCGTTTATGTTGGGAGTGGTGGCTCAATCAGATACCAGTAGAAAAAGTGCTTGATACTGAATCTGCATTAAAAATAGCAAGCAATAAAATGTTGCAATTAAAACGAGCTGTGAGTATGGGTTTCAAAATACCAGAAACATTAGTCACATCTAATCCGAATGAGTACAAAATATTTATTCAAACACACAAAAATGTAGTTGCGAAAACACTTGGCGGATTTGGAAGGATTCTTGAAGAAGATAAAGCTTTTGGTACTATATACACCAATCGTCTTGAACATAATGTTATTCCTAACGAAGCAACTTTAAGAGCTGCACCAATGATTCTACAAACCGAAATTGAAAAAGAATATGAATTACGAATAACTGTAGTAGACAACGCAATATTTTCTTGTAGAATTGATTCTCAAATGAGCACAAAAACACAAGTCGACTGGCGTCGGTATGATTTCGGAAATGTTCCACATTTTCCTATTACATTGCCAGCAGTAGTGGAGAAAAACATTTTGAAATTCATGGAGTCGTTCAGTATACACTTTGCATCATTCGACCTTGCTGTAACCCCGCAGGGAGAATACATATTCTTTGAAATGAATCCAAACAGTCAGTGGGTATGGATTGAACATTTTACTAGCTTACCAATTACTGATAGTTTAGTAAAAGCTTTTCAAAGGAGATGTGTATTATAAGGTTTTTATTAGTTCAAACTACCGAATTTTTTTCGGTAGTTTTTCTTAAGCGAGTAATTAATTCTTTGACATTTTCTTCTGGAAAAATTGTGTGTCCTAAGTCAGATTCCTTTTTAGATGTATTAATAGATTCATCGGCATACTTGAGAGCTTTTTCATTCTCTCCTAAAGCTTCATATGCATATGCTAAATTAGAAAGTATAGTCGTTTTGTAACGAGTGATATTTAATGCTTTTTCGTAATTTTCAATAGATGTTTCGTACGAACTAGTTTCAAAATAAAAATTACCAAGAAAAACTAATACTCGTGTTTGTTTGTCATTATTATCAGCCATAAACATAGATTTATCATAGTATTCTTTTGATTTTTCCATGTTTTTTAAACCAAGATACAAAGTTCCAATGCGTAAATAAATATCAAACTTACGATTTTTTAAAAAATAAGAAATAATTTTAAAATATACGATAAGAATTTTTCTAAGAAAATTTTGGCTAAAAAAGTATTTTGAAATTTCTATATAATCAAAAAAAGAATAACCAAACTGAATTAGTACTTTTTCCATATTTATAAATATATCATAAAAATAAAACCCCGCCACTTCTGGCGGGGCAAACCACTGAGGGGTTCTACGGGTCATCATCGTAGCCGGATTCACGACCACCTGAACTTGTAGTGTAAGTGGTGGCCATCGGACTTTCTGGCGAGATTTTTGGAATCTCGACCCTTTCAAAAAATCCGAAAAGAAACGGCACAACGCTTTGAGAATCAGAGTTGGATTTATCCATAAATCTCCTAATCTTGCGATGTCTTGTTGTAATGAGCCCTTGTTATACACAAGCGGTTCTTCCTCAAACGAGGTTTTCTACTTTAATAATACAGATATTACTGTTAATGTCAATCTAAAACCCTACCTCCCACAATCCAATTGAAATACAAAACTCAAACACTCGGTGTTTGAGTTTGAGATTTGTGTGTTCTAATTTGTTAACAAAAGACCCCCCTGACAAAATCAGGGGGGGTTGCACAAACACAACAAACAACCAACGAAACGAACTAAGGAAAAGCAAAATCTATTGCTCTGAGAACGAATTCATTCGCAGACGGAAGAATTTACTTCCGGAGGTGACTTTCTCTGGACGGAAACTCTTGTTTTGAGTTTTTTCAACAGATTTGAGTCTGAAGATGGGATATGGCTCCCAAGTCACAAAGTCCGTGGTGGACTCAATGACAAAGGATTGGTCCCACGCGTTTGACACCAAAAACTCAAACCAACCGTCTGTAGTTCTTGCAATTTCCAGTTTTGGTTTTGGAAATGTGAGAAACGAAGGTGGTGGAGATGAGTAGTCGATGACGGAGCCGTTCATGAGGTCAATTGTCACGTAGCGATACAAGTTCTGTTCTCGAAGAGTTAGTGTACTTCCTGGAAACACACCGTTTTCCTCTTGTAGAGAAGACACTGCGTAGCGACTTTCTACTACTGTTAATCCACCCCTACCGAGTGAATCTTGTAATAATCCCAGGTAGCAAGGAGAAGCTCCCGCACCACCATTTTCACTGGAGAAATGTTGTACCCCACTTGCGGTAACAACATCCATCTCAATTACAGTAACTCCGTTGATTTGCCAACCGACACCAGCACCATAATTAAGCTTCACATCCAACGCCTCTGGAGGAACGATCCAACCGAAGTCGGTTTTTTGAGGAACAAAAGTTTTAGAAATAGATGGTCCTGGTTCAACCTGAACATTTATTCCGTATTGTTCTTGTTCAAGTCCAACAATGGGAGAAAATTGATTAGCCATCTCTTGTAGATAGGTTTCAACAATATCTCCCAGATTTCCCATTTGAGGAGTATAATCGATGTTTAAATATTGACGATTCGCACCGCCAAAATAAACTTCGATCTTCGATGGATGATTATCCACATTCACCCCAATGGGAAGACCCTCACTGACATCAATCTGTTGTCCGCAAACCCCTACAACAGAAAGGAAACTAAACACCAATAATGAAAAAAAAGTTTTCATTTTTCCTCCTTCTTGCCCGACCAGTATTCTGGTTTAGGGTATTGTTTGAAGATTTTACTTTTCCTATGTAGCCCTCCTCCGCACATGCGGTAGGACTTTGACAAAAAGCACTAAATTACTAATTTCAACCTAGCATATTATTTCAAAAAATGCAAGGGTGGGGATATCGTGAGGATTGCAATAGGTAAAAAAGTATTATATAGTAATATAAGAGCTACTAGCGGATGTTAGATAGTTCTTAAAAAACCAAATAAAAATCAAATCAACAGAGATTTGGTATCATTACAGCGAATATGGTTCTTTGCTCGACAACACAAATGTAAAAGTCCATCATTCGAATTTGGTTTATCAAAGTTAACTTATAGTTAACTCAAAATACTTTCTGTAAGTTCAGAAGGTATTTTTTATTTATATATCTTTTCAATTTCTTCTTTAGATAAGTGAAGAAATGGAATTTGAGGGTCGCAGTAATGTC
>JANLHG010000012.1 GCA_024654575.1 Patescibacteria group bacterium
CGATGTTGAACAAAACCTAATGGTTAATTATCTTGCGAAAAGAGGTCATTCCGTTGCATTTATTTCTGGGTCTCATACTGACAAAGAAAGACAAAGTGCGTTGAATGTGTTTTTGAACGGGAATGTCCAGTATTTAGTCGCAAAAATGAAAGTTCTGAAATATAGTATCAATCTGCCAATTATTGATTATTGCATAACAACCTCCCTAACACATTCGTTTGATGATTACGATCAGTTCAAGGGGCGCATCAAAAGAGCTACTGGCAACCAAGAGCATCGAACAGTTTTTCAGATTCCAATGATTGCAGAAAATACGGTATCCGAACCAATATTCAGAGCATTGGAAAACAAGGAAGATGTGTCGCAGGCTGTTTTAAATTACTTATTAAGGAATTAAATAATTAAAATGAATAAACAAGAAATTGATTTCTTAGACTTTGTTAAAAAATTCGACAAAAAAGAAAAAGCAAAAGACTATGCATATTATTCAACAGATTTTTTAGGCATTTACGACATAGACAAGGACGAAAAAGGTAATTATCAAATTGTAAATCTTAACGACTTTTTCGTGGTGTGCGAACTTCCAGCATGGCTTAATCAACTTTTTCTTAGAGTTGAAAACACAAGCAAGTATGAAGTCCAGACAGCAGTAAAGACTGCGATAGGAATCGATTAAAAGATTAAAAAACTAAAACGAAAATTAATTAATTATTAAAATTGAACTTAAAATTAACAACGAAGACATAAAACTTCAACCGGAAAATCTAAGCCCTCCCGTGTCTATGCCATTGTACGATACTGAAACGTTGTATGCCAAAGACCTGACTACTGGAAAATATGATATAGTTCCTCGTATTTTTTATTATACTAATAATTTGGATTTTGGAGACAACCGTCCGGGCGTGAAGTTTTTCCATCATTTCAGGGGATACAATGCAGTATTTTTAAATAAAGATATTACTGCCTGTGAAGATATAACCAATATGGATACCGTGCACGGAAGGACAACCAATTAGGGGTGAAGGGGGTTTGGTGGAAAAAGAAAAACAAGAAGTTTGAGGCGAAAATCCATGTTAATGGTAAGAATATTTATCTAGGTTTGTTTCACATCCTTGCAGATGCTGATTCGGCGTATCGCCAAGCCGAAGAAAAGTACTTTGGGATATTTTCAAGAAAATACTAAAAATATTTAAGCCTGCTCTATCTAGGGTTGATACCAGGCAAATGGGGTAATGCGGGAGAGATCGAGAATCGTTTCGGTCTCTCCCAATTATCTGTCGGCGATAGCCGACTATAGTTGTTGTGTCCTGCGCGCAAGGTTATACTCAAATTTGCACAAGAACGCCTTCATTACCCCGAAGAGTAAAACCCACAACCGATAGGTTGAATAATAATTTTTAAGGAGAAAGAATAAATAATATGATAAAAATTGCAGACGAAAATAAAAACGAAATCAAATCAAACCAGAAAATATGTCACAGATTTCAGCCGATAGTAATTCCGTATCAAGCTCAAACAGTAGCCGGCGTTGAAACCAAAATTGACATGAAACAGATTAATTGTTATAAAGAAAAATGTGAGTTATGGTACGCAGAAGAAGGTATGTGTGCGGAAAAATATAATTATATCAAAAACAAAGAAGGGGAGGTAATGTGAGCAATACAGAAGATGTAGGATTTGTAACTGAAACCAAAAAAACAGAAAAGATTGTTTTGGGATTTTGTAGTAAATTTCAACCGCAAGTAGTTCCTCGTGCTGTTGGGGCAGGCAAAACATTAATAAATTATAAACCATATTATTTTGAGTGTATGGGCGATAAGTGTACAGATTCGTGGTGTCACGAACACGGAATGTGTAGACACGCCTGTGAGCATTTGGAAGAATTTCATCCAGAAGAAGAGGAAGACGGTAACGAAGAAGAAATTAATAACGAAAATTTGAACGATATTGATGGTTTGGTTGATAAGCTATGAAGCCAGCAATGGTAATATCATGGCGATATATATTGTGGTGCTTTGGAGAATTAAAAGAAGATGAGTGGATATTGATAAGAGATTTTTCCAGTCTTTTTAATATTATTTCTATGGATAGTCTGTATCATCATTTCAGCATACTTCAAAAATTTAATTTTATACAATCGAAAGATACAATATTGATAGAG
>JANLHG010000020.1 GCA_024654575.1 Patescibacteria group bacterium
CTATTTCTGATGATGAAATTGTTTATAAAGAAAATAAAACAAAACTTTATACGTTCAAGTATTGGAAGGACTTCCCTATCTCCATCGCTACGACTCGTCCTGAAACAAAACTTGGTGACACTGGTATTGCTGTAAATCCAGAAGATATTAGATATAAAAAATATATTGGGAAAGAATTTGAGGGTAATTTCGCTGGTACTAATCTTAAGATAAGAATTGTTTCTGATTCTTCAGTTGATCCAGAATTTGGTACTGGTGCCGTTGGGATTACTCCTGCTCATAGTATGATTGACTACGAAATTGGCGAAAAAAATAATTTACCAGTTATTCAAGTTATTAATGAATACGCAAGAATATCAATAGATAACCCAGAATTTAAAGATAAAAAAACTACCGAAGCAAGAGATCTTATTATTGAATGGATTAGAAAAGAAAATTTACTTGAAAATGAAGAAGAAATAACTCAAAATATTGCAACTGCTGAAAGAACTGGTGGTGTTGTTGAACCGTTACCTAAATTACAATGGTTTGTAAATGTTAATAAACCAATTCCAGAACGAGATAATAAAACTCTTAAAGACATAATGCGATATGCTGTACAAAGTAAACAAATAAATATTTTACCAGAATATTTTGATAAAACTTATTTTCATTGGATTGATAATTTGCGTGATTGGTGTATTTCTAGACAAATATGGTTTGGACATCGTATACCAGTTTGGTATAAAGGCGATGAAGTATATTGCGGTATTGAAGCACCAAAAGAAAATGGATGGGAACAAGATGAAGATACACTTGATACTTGGTTTTCTTCTGGATTATGGACATTTTCTACACTTGGTTGGCCTGAAAAAACAAAGGATTTGGAATTGTATCATCCCACGAGTGTACTTGAAACTGGTTATGATATTTTATTTTTCTGGGTAGCTAGAATGATTCTTATGTCAGGATATCTTCTTGGCACCGTTCCTTTTAAGACGATATATCTCCATGGTATTGTTCGTGATGAAAAAGGTCGAAAAATATCAAAATCCCTAGATAATAACGCTGATCCCGTTGATCTTGGTAAAAAATATGGTTCAGATGCTGTCCGTTTAGGTCTTATTATTGGTACTGGTCCGGGTAATGATTCAAAAATTAGTGAAAATAAATTAAAGGGTTATAAAAATTTTGCCAACAAAATTTGGAATATCGCTCGGTTTATTTTAAGCACTAATGAAAACGTAGAATATGATGAAAAGTTTAGTGAATATACTGATGAAGATAAAAAATTAATAAAAGATCAGAGTAATTTATTATTGGAGATTACTAAAGAAATGGATGAGTATAAATTTTATTTAGTAGGTGAAAAGATATACCACTATGTATGGCATACGTTTGCTGATATCATTATTGAAGATAGTAAAAATATTTTTGCAGGAATTGATAATTATGCAATTTTATCTAGAAAACAACTCTTATTTCATTCTCTCGGCTTTATTTTAAAAATACTTCATCCTTTTATGCCGTTTATTACTGAAGAAATTTGGAGTTTATCACCACTTAATAAAAATAAAACACTGCTTCTTGTGGAAAAGTGGCCAATTTAATTTATGTCTTCAATTTCACTAATTTATGCACTTTTGGCTAGCATCGTTCCAGTTTTCTTGTGGCTTTGTTTTTGGTTGAGAGAAGACCGTCTTCATCCAGAACCACGTTTATTTATTTTCCTCGCTTTTTTAGGTGGAATGTTAGCTGTTCCAATAGTTTTACCTATTGAACAGTTTGTGAATAATCATTTCAGTGATACCTCAACAATTCTTTTCTTGTGGGCATTTACTGAAGAATTTACAAAGTACTTTATAGGGTTTGCTTTTGTTTTAAGGAGAAAATTTGTTGATGAACCGATTGATGTAATTATATATATGATTACGATAGCACTTGGTTTTGCAGCGTTGGAAAATACTTTTTTTATATTAAAACCAATTTTAGAAGGAGATGTCGTTCGTACTATTATTACTAGCGATATGCGTTTTATGGGTGCTACTTTGCTTCATGTCGTATCGTCAGCTATTATTGGTTCTGCTATAGCTCTTTCATTTTTTAAAAATAAAATTATTAAAATATTTTCGCTGTCTTTCGGTATTATTTTAGCTACTTTTTTTCATATGATATTTAATTTTTTTATCACAAAAGGACAAGTTTCAGATGCTTTCACTGTGTTTGTGTCTGTCTGGGTTGCTTCAATAATTCTATTGTTGATTTTTGAGAAAGTGAAGTTATTCACACCTGTGCAAGAATCAAATGTGTAGTATACTATAAACATAATAATCTAATTTATGTCAAAAGAAAAAATATCATTTTTTGAACGTCTAACTGGCTCAGTAAAAGCTAGTGATGAAATTGAGGAAAAAGCCTCAAAAGTAAAAAATAGTTCGAATTGGAGTTTGGAAGAAGAGGAAGAAGAAAAAGATGGGCAACTTACTGTTGATGTTTATCAAACACCTGATGATATTATAATAAAAACTATGGTTGCTGGAGTAAAACCGGAAGATTTAGATATTTCTATTACTAGAGACATGGTAACTATCAAAGGAAAGCGAGAAGAAGAAAGAGGTATCAGAGGAGATGATTTTTTTACGAAAGAACTTTACTGGGGTACTTTTTCTAGAGTTATTACTTTACCTCAAGAAATAGATGTGGAAGAAGCTGAAGCACTCGAAAGACACGGTCTACTCATAGTTCGTCTTCCAAGAATAGACAAAGGTAGACAAACGAAACTGAAGGTTAAATCAAACGGCTAATTAATTTGGTGCCTGGGGGCAGAATCGCACTGCCGACCTGTCCCTCTTCAGGGGAACGCTCTACTACTGAGCTACCCAGGCAATTTTTATTTCAATATATCTTCAATTCCTGTTCCGCTATAAATCGCCGTGAGTTGATTTACATATGGTTTTATTGCCACATAAGCACCAAAGGAAAACAAAATAATAACAATCCAATATCCGTATTGCATCACTCTTCCCCACCGCGCCGAACGTTGCATTTTTTTTAAAATGACATTATTCTCTTTTGCAAGAGAAGCGGTTTCTTCTAAAATTTCTCGTTCTTCTGGAGTCATAGAAATAGTATAACAAAAAACGAAAAAAATGCTATAGTTTTTATATGCTCTTGTAGTTCAACGGATAGAACAACCCCGTCCTAAGGGGTAGATGTCAGTTCAATTCTGGCCAGGAGCACAATTATTTTATCCCTAATGTTGTAGAGAGTTTCTCTTTATCAAAGCCGATAGTGATATCCCCATCAATATCAATAACAGGTACACCCATTTGTCCGCTTTTTTCTATCATTTCTTTTCGTTTTTCTGTATCTTCACCTACATTATATTCCGTATATTGAATATTATTTGTCTTAAAAAATTCTTTAGCTTGATTACAATATGTACAAGTTGGTGTTGAATAAATTGTTACATTTTTCATATGATTTATTTTTTTATCTTTTAATATCTGACATTATACCATTATATGCGTTGGCTACGCTTTCTTTGATAAATATCAGCGGACTGTTTCCTTCGGCTACATCTTTTGGTGCATCAATGGAAGCGAATTCCATTTTTATAAATGAAAGCCAAATCACAAAAATAATTCCAGTGATCGCTAATGATACCGAAAAAACAACAGTTTTTTTATGGTGATCTGATTTTTTTCTCAAATTTTCAATAATTTTACTCATAATATTTATTGATTAGCTAAGAGAATTACAACGTCCCCTTCTTTACCATCCAAATCTTTTTTCTTGATAGTTAATTTATCAAGTGGTTCCGACTTTTCTCCGCTCTCTTTTACGAAAATTTTTAAAGAAGCATCATCGTAATACATAGGAATTATTATTTTTGGTTCAAGTGATACTGCGAATTTATATGATTCTGAGGGTGAAAGTATTTCGTTGTTCACTGGTGTAAAAAGAATGTCAATTTCCTCTAAAGCTTCTTTCGTGGAGTTTATTAGGTTGATATCTTTTAAAGCACCCAAAAAACAAATATTCATACCTTCAAGGGATACTAAATAAATAGTATTAATTCGTTCTTCAACTGATTTTGATAAAAATCCTCTTATAAACACCCCTTTAGTTTCATATTCTCCTGGGCCAGAAATAACAAAGGGTTTGGCCTCTCCATGGGATACTTGGTCAATACCATTAAAATCAGGATGATTGGTCGTAATAAGAGCAATATCTGCTCCAAAACGACTTGTTTTTAATTTTGAATCTTTGGAAATTGGATTAAAAGCCAATGTCGTATTACCGAATTGTACCTTAAAGAATTCTCCACCTTGATATGTAATAATCATAAAATAGATTATAGCATTATTTTAAAACTAGACAAAATCAATATTTCCCCATATACTTGAGCACGTTATTAGTCACATGCAAGATAACCACGCAAATTGTTTTATTATTAAAAAGCGGAACTTGCGTATAAAAATATGTTAAAAAAAATAAAAGAAAAGATTTTGGGTGAGCATAAAAATGTGGTACAGGCAGAAGTTGAAAAAGAGTCCATAATGACTAAGTTTTTTAACGATTCTTTAACTCCTCCAAATGCTGGAGATGTTGTAGAAGGTCCCGTTATTGGTATTGAAAAGAGTGTTGTTTACGTTGACCTTAATCCTTACGGGACTGGTATCATTTATGGTAGAGAATATATAAGTGCTAGAGATATTATTAAAAAAATTAACATTGGAGATAGTATTGCAGCTAAAATTGTTGATACAAATAATAAAGATGGATATATTGAGCTTTCTCTAAAAGAGGCACGTCAAGCATTGATTTGGAATGAGGCGGAAAAAGCTATTAATGAAAGAAAAATTCTTGAATTACCTGTTGTTGAAGCTAATAAAGGAGGATTACTTATAGAATGGCAAGGAATTATTGGTTTTCTTCCAGCTTCTCAATTAAAAACAGAGCATTATCCGCGAGTGGCAGATGGAGATAAAGATAAAATTCTTGAAGAGTTAAAGAAATTTGTGGGACAACGAATTGCTGTTTCAATAATTTCTGCTCTTCCCAAGGAAGGTAAGCTTATTTTCTCTGAAAAAAATCCAGTTGAAAAAGATAAAGAAAAAATTATTGGTCATTATAGCGTAGGCGATACAGTTGAAGGTTCCATAACTGGAATTGTTGATTTTGGTATTTTTGTGAAGATTGAAGATGGATTAGAAGGACTTGTTCATATTTCTGAAATTGATTGGTCACTTGTAGAAGATCCTCGCCTATTTTTCAAAGTCGGTGAGAAAGTTGATGTGAAAATCATTGAAATAAAAGATGGTAAAGTTTCGCTTTCAATTAAAGCTCTTAAAGAAAATCCATGGGTTCATGCAGTCGGAAAATATGAAAAAGAAAAGGTGGTTGAAGGTGTGGTCATAAAATTCAATAAACACGGTGCTTTAGCGTCTATAGAAGAAGGTATTGCTGGACTTGTTCATATCTCAGAGTTTGGAAGTGAGGCAAAACTTAGAGAAAAACTAGAGCTTGGTAAAAAATATAGTTTCAAAATTACTCTTTTTGACCCTAAGGAACAGAAAATGGCTCTCTCGTTTGTTGATAAAGAGAAGAAATAAAACTTACTTATTAAACTCAGTCATTGCTTTTTCACGACCTTCGGCGATTATCATTTCAATCGCTTGAGTAACTCTTTTAGACACTTTTTTCAATTCGACTAGTTCGGATGGTTTAAATTTACCTAAAATAAGTTCTTCAATTCCCTTTCCATCTTTTGGAAGTTTTAGTTTACCTGAACTAGTTGTTGGGCAAATTCCAACTCTTATCCTTATGAACTCCTCAGTTTTTATGGTTTTGATTATTGATTCAACTCCCCTATGTCCACCAGCACTTCTGTTGAATGAAATTTTAAACTTCCCTATCGGAAAATTGAAATCATCGTGAATGACTATTAATTTTAAAGCTTTCTTTTTATTAGTGATAATTTTTTTTAGAGCCAAACCAGATTTATTCATAAAAGTATCAGGAGCAATCAGAGTCATCCCTTTATTTTTTATTTTTTCCAGGCCCTCAAGCATAATACGTCCAGTATTATGCCTAGTATTTACATATTCTTCTCCGGGATTACCAAGTCCAACAATATACCACATAAAATTAAAATTAATTGTTGACTTATTATACTACAAAAGATAAAATCTAAACAATATTATGGAAGTAGAACATAAATTTGAGAATAAGAGTCAATTTTTGAAAGAAGTTATACAATTTGTTCTCATTGTTCTGATTGTTGTCCTTCCAATCAGATTTTTTATTGCTCAACCATTTGTTGTTAGTGGAGAATCTATGGATTCAACATTTAATAATGGTAATTATTTGATAGTAGATGAATTGAGTTACAGATTTAGTAATCCTAAGCGTGGAGATGTGGTAATTTTTAAGTATCCATATGATCAAAAACGGTATTTGATTAAACGATTAATTGGTTTACCTCTTGAAACTGTCAAAATGAAAAGTGGAATTATTACTATAGAAAATCAAGATGGTGAATTCGTTTTGTCTGAACCTTATATTGACTCTAAAAACAATCTTTTGTATGGAGATTTGGAAGTTATTCTTCAAGATGATGAATATTTTGTTTTAGGAGATAATAGAATAGCTAGTTCTGATTCTAGAATCTGGGGTAATCTTTCAAAAAATCTTATTATTGGAAGGCCGATTATCCGCCTTTTTCCTTTTAATAGTATAGAAGTTTTGCCTGGTTCATACAATAAATATGTCCAATAAAAATTTAAATGAATCTGCGGAGATAGCTGTTTATTATGGTTTTAGTCCAATAGAAACTCCAGAAATTAAAAAAGTAGATATTAATAATTGTAAAAATCTATTTTATGATGACGTTGTTGAAGACGAAGGTGAAGAGACCGAAACAGTATTACCTCTACATGTTGAAGAAAAATCTTCAATCTTAAGAATCTATGTTGAAAAAAAAATGGATTCCTTACCTCAACCTGTATATTTATACATAAAAGGTAATTTTAAAAATAGCTTAAAGAAAAAAAATAGTTCTTATTCTAGATATTGTGATTTAGAAATAGTTGGCGATTCAAAAAGTATTTCTGAAGCCATTCTCATTCAGACATCAATAGTTATCTTGGCGAATGAGGGATATAAGGATGTATGTGTAGAAATAAATTCTATTGGAGATAAGGATTCCCAGGCTCGTTTTCTGAAAGAATTAAATCAATACTATCGAAAAAATGCAAACCAAATACAACCTTGTTGTAAGGAAGCATTAAAGAGTGATGTATTTGAGTTACTTCATTGTAAAAATGAAAAATGTCATTTGTTAAAAATGTCTGCACCTAAAACAATCGCCTACCTTGGAGAAGCTAGTCGAGAACATTTTAAAGAAGTTCTTGAGTATTTGGAAGCTTTAGATATCCCTTATAGAATAAATAATAACCTTATTGGTAATAGAAAATATTGTTCAGATACGATATTTGAAATTATTGATATGGATAGTACTTCAAAAGTAAAAAAAACACTTGCGGTTGGTGTCAGATATGATGGATTATCAAAACGTCTTGGTTTTAAAAAAGAGGTGGGAGGAGTCGGTATTTCCCTACTCATTAAAAGAAAAGCAAAAGAAATTAAAAGAAAAATAAAAACTCCAACACTATATTTTATTCAATTAGGGTTTGAAGCAAAATGTAAAAGTTTACAAATTATAGAGATGTTGCGACAAGCTAAAATAGCAGTTTATCACTCACTTGGTAAAGATAAAATGACTGCTCAGATGAATGTATTGGAAAAATTAAAAGTGACTCATACTTTGCTTATGGGTAAAAAAGAAGCAATAGAAAAAACAATAATAGTAAAAGATATGACAAAACGATCTCAGGAAACAGTTCCTATTAATAAACTTGTTGCATATTTAAAAAAAAGGTGTTAGCATAGCCAAATATGATAAATGTAGAAGTCAGCAGAAATAATAATGAAAATAGTGTAAGTATAATTCGCCGATTTACCAAAAGAGTACAAGGTTCAGGTGTACTCCCTAGGGTTAGAGGTATTAGATATGCTTCTAGAAAACTTTCTTATTATAAAACAAAAATGAAAACCTTGAAGTCTATCAAGAGAAAGTTGGAAATAGAAGAATTGATTAAACTTGGGAAAATGCAAGAAAAACCGAGTAAATTTATTAAAAAGAAATAATGATTGAAGAGTCTTTTACTTTAAATAAATCTCTAAAAGGCAAGCTCCCACGCTTGCCTTTTGAGTTAATAAAAAATGAAATATTAGGTAAAAAATACATTCTCACTCTTAATTTTGTATCTAATGATGAATCTCAAAAATTAAATATGAAATATAGAAACAAAAATGAGCCGACTGATATTTTGAGTTTTCCTTTAAGTGATAAAGAAGGAGAAATATATATTGATCTAGCATCAAGTAAAAAAGAGATGAAAAAATTTGGGAGAAAATTTGATAATTTTATAGGTTTTCTTTTTATACACGGATTAGTTCACCTTAAAGGATTTGATCATAGTGATAAAATGGAAAAAGAAGAAATTAGATATAGAGCACTTTTCAACATATAAAAAATTAAATATGCGTTATAATAGATATATATCTATGTCTACGAATATTATTACAGGAATTGATGTCGGCACACAACAGATAAAAGTTGTAGTGTGTCAACGTGCTGGAGAGAATGAAAAAATGCCTAAAATTATAGGTATGGGAGTTGTGGAAACCAGAGGATTACGTCATGGTTATATTACTGATCAAGGTGAAGTTGTAAAAAGTATAAAGATGGCTATTGCTCAGGCGGAAAAAACAGCAAAATTAAAAATTAGAAAAGCTTTTGTTTCTATTGGTGGTATTGGACTTAGTAGTATTGTGTCACAAGGTTCAGTTATTATTACTCGTGCGGATTTAGAGATAACAACTTTGGATATCAAGAAAGCTTATGAATCTAGTGAACATGAAATTCCTTCAACTTATATTCAAAATCGAAAAATTATTCACACTATTCCATTAAGTTACAAAATTGATGGTAAGGTAGCAATGGGTAAACCGGAAGGAATGAAGGGTGCTAAATTAGAGGTTAAAAATCTTTATATTACTTGTTTTGAACAACACTTAAATTTTATGATATCTGCTGTTGAAGATGCTGGAATAGAGGTTGAAGATGTTATGGCGTCCCCTATTGCTGGAGGTTTAGTGATTCTTTCTAAACAACAAAAAACAGCAGGTTGTGTTTTAGCTAATATTGGAGCAGAAACAGTTTCTATTGTTGTGTTTGAAAATAACATTCCAATTTCACTTGAAATTTTTGAGATAGGTTCTACTGATATTACAAACGATATTGCCTTAGGGTTGAAAGTTTCTTTGGAAGAAGCTGAACAAATTAAAGTTGGTTCTATAACTACTACTTCATATCCTAGACGTAAACTTGAAGAAATTATAAATGCTCGTCTATCGGATATTTTTGAATTAATAGAAACACATTTGAAAAAAATCGGAAGAAGTGGTCTTCTACCTGCGGGGATTATAATTACAGGTGGAGGCTCTGGTATTAATATGATTGAAGATTTCGCAAAATCTTCATTAAAATTACCTTCAAAAATTGCTATGAGAGATTCACCGTGGGTGATTGCGTACGGACTTTGTGTTTTTGGATTCACGGCTGAAGGTGAAGGTACTATAAATATACATTCAAAGATTTTTAATAAAACTAAAAATAAATTTATGGGGTGGGTAAAATCACTTCTTCCTTGATTGAGAATTAGAGCATAGTTTAATTATTTCACAAGCTTTCCCTTTTGCTCTTCTTTTTGCTATTATGTACCCACTAATCCTTAATAAATATGCCTAATATCACCCCTGAAATAGAAACATTTGCAAGAATAAAAGTCCTAGGAATTGGAGGTTCTGGAAAGAATGCTACTAATCATATGATAACTTCAAAAGTGAAAGGTGTTGATTTTGTTGCTATAAACACTGATGCTCAAGATTTACATTACTCTCTTGCGAAAAAGAAAATTCATATTGGGAAAAATTTGACTCGTGGTCTAGGTACTGGAATGAATCCAGATTTAGGCAAAAGAGCGGTTGAGGAAACCAAAGAAGAAATTCAGGATGCTATAAAAGGTGCGGATATGATATTTATCGCTTGTGGTTTCGGTGGAGGTACCGGCTCTGGTGTCTCACCAATTGTTGCACGTACCGCTAAAGAACTCGGTGCACTAACAGTTGCTGTTGTTACCAAACCTTTTTTCTTTGAAGGTACTCAAAGAATGAAAATAGCTGAAACTGCCCTTGAAGAAATGAGGAAGGAAGTAGATGCTATTATTGTTATTCCAAACGATCGTCTCCTAACTATTATTGATAAAAATACAACGGCTAAGAATGCTTTTTCGTTATGTGACGAGATTCTAAAACAAGCAGTTGAAGGTATTTCTGACCTTATTACTACTCCCGGTATAATAAACATCGACTTTGCCGATATTCGTGCAGTTATGGAAAATGCAGGTTCCGCTCTTATGGGTATAGGTTCTGCGATTGGGGAAAATAGAGCTATAGAAGCGGCAAAATTAGCTATTAATTCCCCACTTCTTGATCTTTCTATAAATGGTGCGAAAGGTGTTTTGTTCTCAATTGCTGGCGGTGAAGATTTAACTATGTTTGAAATTCAGGATGCCGCAAAAGTTATTAC
Organism: Patescibacteria group bacterium; assembly: GCA_024654575.1. Classification (GTDB taxonomy): domain Bacteria; phylum Patescibacteriota; class Minisyncoccia; order Phycocordibacterales; family PALSA-1337; genus JANLHG01. The sequence goes on from JANLHG010000020.1 coordinate 10,700, forward strand.
AGAATCAATTGATCCAAACGCAAAAGTTATTTTTGGTACAGTTCGTGATGATAAATTAAAGAAAAATGAAGTTAGGGTAACTGTCATAGCTTCAGGATTTCCAGATAATGGAGAAAAGAAATCACTTTTCCAAGAAGATACTAATGAATCAGGTAGAATTTTTAATAGTATTCCAACTGGTCCAGTTGTTCAGGTAAAAGAAAAGACTAGCGATGTCTCTAATCAAGCGGTAGAAAAAAAGATAGAAACAAAAGACAAAGATGAAGATGAAGATTCTGATTGGGGTGCAGTTCCAGCATTTTTAAGAAGGTCTAAATTGAAATAATATATGATTTACGACTTAGCAATTATTGGTGGCGGTCCGGCAGGAGTATCTGCTGGTGTTTATGCTGCTAGAAAACGATTGAAGACTGTTTTTATCACTAAAGATTTTTTGGGACAAAGTTCAGTTTCTGATGGTATTGAAAATTGGATAGGAACAATAAAAATATCTGGAACGGAATTGTCTAAAAATTTAGAGAATCATTTGAAAGCGTACGCGAGTGATGTTGTGGAAATTAAGGAAGGAGAAAATTGTGAGAATGTTTCAAAAATATCTGAAGGTTTTTTAATAAAAACAAAAACACAAGAGTTTCAAGTAAAAACAGTTCTTATTACCGCTGGAAGCAGAAGAAGAAAACTAGAAATACCAGGTGCGAAAGAGTTTGATAATAAAGGACTGACCTACTGTGCTACTTGTGACGGTCCACTTTTTGCGGATAAAGATGTCGTTGTTATTGGTGGTGGTAATGCTGCTTTTGAAACTGCTGGACAATTATTGGCTTACTGTAAAAGTGTCACTTTATTAAATAGAAGTGAAATATTTAAAGCAGATGAAGTAACAGTTAAAAAAATTCTTTCTAATCCAAAAATGAAAGCTGTTATCAATGTAACTCCGGTAGAAATAAAAGGAGATAAATTTGTTAACGCTATTGTTTATCAAGATGCCAAAACAAATGAAAAAATTGAATTAAAAACAGACGGGATTTTTGTGGAGATAGGACTTTTGCCTAACACCGATTTTATAAAAGATGTAGTTAATCTTAATCAGTACAATCAAATTATCGTTGACCCTAGAAATCAGCGCGCCTCTACGTCTGGTATTTGGTCTGCTGGAGATTGTACAGATGGACTTTACCATCAAAACAATATCGCTTCTGGCGATGCCGTCCGCGCCCTTGAAGACATTTATACTTATTTGCATTTGCAGTAATTATTTTATGCAAAAAGATTTTGATAAGTGGAACAAAAGAAAAAAGGAAATTAATGAAGAACAGCCAAATTTCTACCATGCGAGAGATATTCGTTGGTGTTCTCTTGGTGTTAATATAGGATTTGAACAGGATGGAACAAGTGAAGCATATCGTAGACCTGTTTTGATTATTAAAGGATTTAGCCGTCATGTTTGTTTAGTTGTACCACTTACGACATCCATAAAGAGAAATCCATATCATATTAATGTGGGCGTGGTTGAAGGTAAGAAAGCGTTTGTTATTTTATCTCAAATAAGATTAATTGATACGAAACGATTACATGATCGACTTGCTATTTTAAATAAAGAAAAGTTTGAAGAAATAAGAAAAGCCATCAGAGTTTTAATCTAATGGCTATTTCTTTGTTCTCTCCGATTTTCATCGGAGGACGGCCCGAAGGCATTTGTAATTAAAGATTAGCATAGATAATTAAATCTTGCAACTTTGAGGATCTAAAAGATTTTGCTGATGAAGTAGTTGTCACTACTTTTCCCTCAGAATCTGATAACCGTCACGGCAGAAGGTCTCCTTTTGTTAGGGTATTTTTCGAAAATCAACAAGAAATGGAAAACTGCAAACAGATTCTTTCTCGGGTTCCAAACCTGTATAAGGTTTGCTTCGACGTTGAGTTTGTGCAGGTGAAAGCTTTTTGCAGTTTTCCACCAAAGACGGTATGATTCGACAAAATTTATTTTCCCCGCGAATGTTGGAAACATTCGCGGTTTTTTCTTTTTATAGAATTACTTCCAATGTGTTTTGATATATTCCTCTGCTTCACTCATGGAAAAAGGTTGAGTTGAATTCCCTACTCTGACGAAAAATTCCTCCTTTTTATCACTATTACGCAAGTAAGCTGGTTTATGACTTTCTCTGATTGAAATAACACAAACCTCAAAATTTTTCACTTTTTCAAATTTTACATCCACATATTTTGTGAATGGTAAACCTATCATTGTTTTTACTAGTGTATTGAGATGGTTTTCAAATCCATCCCTATTTTTCTTTGGTAATGTTTTATAATCATCTTCCAGTCCCACAACTTCTCCTTCATCATTTACACCTATTATTAAAATTCCACCATTGGTATTAAGAAAAGAAACAATTGTTTTTAAAATAGTGTGTTCTATTTCCTTACTCACTTCTTTTTTACGGATATCAAAACGCATTGTTTGTTTAAATTCCATAAAACTGCTTTCGCCATCTTTAATTAAAGATAAAATATTTTTATTTGTTGATGAACGTGTTAATGAATTATGTGCTAATTGTTTTATGATATGTACATATTCGTCAACATTATTAGCGTTTTTTATTTTTGTAACTCTATTATTTCCATGGACTATAGTGATAGTTGCGTGATTCATTAATTTACTTAAAAGCGATTGATAGATTTCAACTGATACCACATTAGTCAAACTTACTGCTTTTTTATGGCGGAAAAATAAACCGAATTTTTTAACAATTTCTTTTTCAGTTATTTCGTAATGAGAAAAATACCAATTAAGAAAAAGTAGTGATACGTATATTAATTGAAAAAGAGAGAATCCTAGTATTAAAAAAATCTGATAGCGTATAATTTTTGTTAGTCCCCAACTTTGGTAAAGCATCTCATAATTGGCCAAAAATGATATGGAATACAGAAAAATTGCTGCCAATGTTTCCATAATAAGAACATCTCTTAGGAAAACCAATGGTCCTTCTTTGATAATTATCCGTCTCATATTAACTACATATTAGCATAAAATAGTGGCGGAAAGGGGGAGATTTGAACTCCCGAGACCCTTACGAGTCCGCTGGTTTTCGAAACCAGTGCATTAGACCACTCTGCCACCTTTCCCTATAGCTATTATATGCTATATTATATCTGTTATTTAACCAAATGGCCCTATCGTCTAATGGTTAGGACAGCAGGTTTTCAATCTGTTAACCGGGGTTCGACTCCCCGTAGGGTCACAAAATTGGACTTTTTTAGGTTTTTTTGTTTTAATTACACCTCATATGGAAATACGAAATATTGCTATCATAGCTCACGTTGACCACGGCAAGACCACTCTTACTGATGGGATTATGCGTCAAACTGGTTCAGTAATGGAAGGTAGTATGGATTCTAATGCTTTGGAGCTTGAACGAGGTATTACTATCTACGCTAAAAATACCTCTATAAACTACAAAGGAACTAAAATTAATATTGTTGATACTCCCGGACATGCTGATTTTGGTTCAGAAGTTGAAAGAGTGCTTCGTTCAATTGATGATGTTCTTCTTATCGTTGATGCTCAAGAAGGCCCTATGCCTCAAACTCGTTTTGTGTTGAAGAAATCTTTAGAATTAGGGTTAAAACCGATTGTTGTGATAAATAAGATAGATAAGCCAGCCGCTAGACCAGAACAAGCTCACGAGGAGGTTTTAGAGCTTTTTATGGAGCTTGGAGCGAATAATGAACAATTAGATTTTACGACTGTTTATGCGATTGGACGAGATGGTATTGCAAAAATGAAACTTACTGACGAAAGTAAAGACTTGACTCCACTTCTAGATACTATTCTTGAAAAAGTACCACCAGCAAAAGCAGATGTTAATGCTAAACTGCGAATGCAAACATTTAACTTAGGGTATGATAATTTTCTTGGTCGTCTGGCTGTCGGTAGAATTTATGATGGTACCATAAAAACCGGAATGAATGTTTTTGTTAAAAAATCAGATGGAGAAACGAGACAGGGAAAAATTACAAAAATATTTACATTTGAAGGTATTGCTAGAAAAGAAGTATCGGAAGCTCAAGCTGGAGATATTATAATGATTGCTGGACTTCCAGATATTTATATCGGTGAGACAATTTGTGATGACCAAAATACAGAACCAATGCCGTCAATTAAAATAGATGAGCCAACAATTGCCCTTAATTTTTTGGTTAATGATTCCCCATTTGCTGGACGAGAAGGAAAATATGTCACAGGACGTCAAATTAGAGAACGACTAGAAAAAGAGTTGGAAATAAACGTTGGATTGAAGGTAGATTTTACTGGTGAATTTTTTAAAGTTTATGGTAGAGGTGAGCTTCATATTGCAATTCTTCTTGAAAATATGCGTCGTGAAGGATATGAATTACAAATTTCTCAACCACAAGTAATTATTAAAGAGGAAAATGGAGTAAAAATGGAACCATATGAAGAAGTTATAATTGATGTTCGTCCAGAAGTCTCAAGTATAGTTATTAAAACTCTTACAGAACGAAGAGGTATTTTAATGAACATGAAAGAAGAAAATGGGATAAGCCGAATGACTTTTGAATGTCCAACTCGCGCTCTTTTGGGTTATCGTGGTCAATTTACTATTGATACTAGAGGTGAAGGTATTATGTCATCACGATTTGTTGGTTTTAGAGAATATGCAGGAGAAATAAAAAGACAAGACCTTGGTTCAATGGTCTCAATGGAAACAGGAAAAACTGCTGCCTTTGCTTTGGATAATTTGCAGACTAGAGGAGTGCTTTATGTTGGAGCAGCTGTTGAAGTTTATGAAGGAATGATTATTGGTAATGTTAGTAAAGGAAACGACCTGACAGTCAATCCAATTAAAGGAAAACAACTTACAAATATGCGACAGAAAGCGTCTGATGGACTGACAACTTTGACACCAGCTTGGGAAATTACAATTGAAAGAGGAATGGAAGTGATGGCGGAAGATGATTATTTGGAAATTACTCCAAAAAATACACGGTTGAGGAAGAAAGTGTTGAGGAAGTGAGGTGTTATTTAATAGTTGCCTTTAAAAACTCCGTAAAAAGTGGATGAGGAGAAAGTGGACGAGCTAGAAATTCGGGATGAAATTGGACACCTAGGAAAAATGGATGAATAGATTTTGGCAATTCCGCAATTTCCATTAGCTTTCCATCTGGAGATGTTCCAGAAAATATCAGTCCCGCTTTTTCTATTTCTTCTATGTATTTTGGATTTACTTCATATCTATGACGATGTCGTTCAATAATTTTTTCTTTTCCTCCATATGCTTTGTGAGCAATTGTATCTTTCTTTAAATTAGCTTCATAACTTCCTAATCGCATTGAATTACCATAATTATTTTCTTCAAGTTTTTTCTTTTGGTCTAACATAATATCAATCACTAAATGAGAAGATTTCGGATTAATTTCAGTAGTGTTTGCATCTTTCCAGTTTAAAACATTTCTAGCATACTCAATAATCATCAGTTGCATACCATAACAAAGTCCGAAATAAGGAATTTTATTTTCTCTAGCGAATCTAATAGTTTCAACCAGTCCTTCAATCCCCGCTTCTCCAAATCCTCCCGGTACTAAAATACCATCATATTTTTTAAGAGTATTTATTTTAAGATTACCTTTTTCAAAATCTTTTGAGTTTATACAGTGTATTTTGGGTTTTTTACCGAGTGAATAAGCTGAATATTTTATAGCTTCAAGTACTGAAATATAAACATCAGAAAGAACAAAATCTCCAGAATCAAAATATTTTCCAACTACTGCGATATTAACTTCTTCGTTTAGATTTTTTGATTTAGCAATAAACTTTTTCCAGTCAGAAAGATTGGTAACTTGATTTTTAGTGGAAATATTTAATACTTTGCAAAGTTTTATACCTAAATTATCTTTTTCAAAATTAACAGGTACATCATAGATGCTATCCACATCTGGTGCAGAAATAACATTTTCGTGGTCGATATTACAAAATAAGGCAATTTTATCTTTTCTTTTATTATCAATTAACAACTCGCTACGAGCTACGATAATGTCAGCTTGTATGCCCGCACCGTTGAGAGTTCTAGCTGCGTATTGTGTTGGTTTAGTCTTCATTTCTCCTATTTTTGAGGGCATCGGTAGATAACTAACCATCACAAAAGCCACATCTTTCGGATATTTTGTTTTTAACATTCTGGCGGCTTCCAGAAAAATAATATTTTGATATTCGCCGATAGTACCGCCAATTTCAATAATCGTGATATCTGAATTTGCTATATCACTAGCTTTTTCAATTCTTTTATTAACCTCAATTGGAATGTCTGGTACTACCTCAACATTTTTACCTTTATATTCTAAATTTCTTTCTTTTTTTATCACTTCAAGATAGACTCGGCCGGTTGTCATATAGTTTGTGTGAGTAAGGTCAATGTCCAAAAATCTTTCATAATTACCCATATCCTGATCTGTTTCATCTCCGTCGCTAAGAACAAACACTTCCCCGTGTTCTGTGGGGTTCATAGTACCAGCGTCAACATTGATATACGGGTCAATTTTAAGTGCTGTGACATTAAAACCACGTGCTTTGAGTATTGTACCAATAGATGATGAAGTAATCCCCTTACCCACTCCAGACATCACTCCACCAACTACGAAAATATATTTATGTTTTTTCTTTTTTACCATTTTATAATTATCCGATTAAAGCTATGGTAACACCAACAACTGCGCATACTAGAGAGATAATCCAATAACGCATAGTTATTTTATATGTTGGCCAACCTCTTGCTTCAAGATGATGATGAAATGGCGCGACTAAAAACACTTTTTTCCCGTTTCTAAATTTTTTTGAAAGTACTTGAATTACTGCTGATAATGAAGTAAATAAAAGTGGAAATGCAATAATTGGAAGGACAATAACGCCATGTCCTTCACCTAATGTATCTGTCATAAAAGCAACAATGGCTAAAGTGATAGTTAAAGCCATAGTTCCAGTCTCAGACATATAATAACGAGCTGGTGGAATATTGAACCATAAAAACGCTAGTATTCCTCCGACAACCACTGCACAAAAAGCTGCTAGATTTATTTGTTGTAAATAAAATGCGATACCTGCGTAAGCACTAAACATGATAGCGAACACTCCACCAGCTAAACCATCAACACCATCTATAATTCCTCCAGAATAAAGAGCTAAAGTTACTAACATAAAAAAAGGAATAAATAACCATCCTAAATATAATTCTCCGAAAAATGGTGTTCCTATACCCGTGACGTCAAGTTTAAAATAAAACCACAATGCAGATAAAAATGAAATAATAGTGACAACTAGAAGTCGTTTTTTTAAAGAAAGTCCGCCGATACCTCTCACTTCCAATAAATCATCAATAAAACCGACTATACCTCCAAACATTAAAGATAAAAGAGGAATCCATGTTTGATTTCTACTAAGTATGTCTAATTTTTGAGCTAAAGCGGTTGGAAATAAATGACCAATAAACCATAGAAGTGCTACAGTAATAAGTGTTGAAAGCCAAATAATCAAACCACCCATTCTTGGCGTACTAATTTCTTTTTCTTTATGTAATTCGTTAAATACTAAAGTAGCATTACCTTGCATATCAATTTTACCAGCCTTTTTTTTCCACAATCTATATTTATACAGGTAATGAGATATTATAGATGACAAAATTATACCGATAATGAAGGCTAGGGTGCTTGGTATAAATACTTTCACAACATCTATAATCATAATATTTAGTCAGTGTAATATTTTTCTGTAGCTTTTACAAGGGTTAACATATCTGTAAAACGTCCTTCATTTGTAGAACCCATCACAACAATAATGACAGGATGATTTTCTTTTGGAATAAATTTTATGATTAAATTTCCCCCAGCCAATTCACTAAGTCCAGTTTTTGAAGCTATAACATTTGGAATTTCACTGATTATTTTATTAGTGTTTGAACCGTAATGAGTTATGTTATTTAAAGAAATAAATGATTGGTTTTTTTCTTTTGTGACACTAAATAAATATGGATATTTTGACACGGCATAATCAAACATTTTTGCTACGTTTTCAGCCGTTCCATATCCACCAGAAACTCCCCCGCTTATATCAAGTCCTGAACCATTCATAAAATAAGTGTTTGATAATCCTATTTTTTTAGCATTTTCATTCATCATTCCCAGAAAACCTTCTTTCATGTGAGCAAGTTCGTACGCTCCGTCGTTTGACGATACTAGTAATGTAAATCGTATAAGATCATCTAGTTTCCATTTTTCCTCTATATGCAAACCATTGTCTCCTTCTGTTCGTAAAGCATCTTTACTAATGCTGATCTCAGTATTTTCTGGATTCAATTCTTTTGCAGTGATAATGGTCATTATTTTAGTTAATGAAGCCATAGGTAATTGTTTTTTGGAATTCATCTCAAAAAGAACATCATTTTCCGTAATGTCTAAAATATAAGCGCTTTTTGCTTTAATTTTGATATCTTTGAAGGGATTATTTTTTAAGACAACAGGGGTAGGTTTAGAGAGCGAGACATTAGCTACTATTTCAATTGGTTTTATTTGGTTATAATCAGCTTTTGTTCCTTTGAAAAACAAAATTGCTAGTAGACAAAGTCCAACGACTGCTATCGTTGTTTTAATCATATTTAGATTTTCTTTTTTATTGGGCTCCATTTTTAAAATTTTCTATTTCTTCACGGATTTTTTGATAATTTGGAGCGTCTTTCGTTTTTGAAATTCCGAGATATTGCAGAAGTTCAAAAGTGGGACGATACATAAAACTTCTGGCATCTTTTGGATTAATAATTTTTTCAACTAATCCCCTAATGAGTAGATTTCGTAATATCAGATTTGAATTGACTCCGCGGATGTAATCAATTTCACCTCTAGTTATTGGACCTTGATAAAGAACAATTGAAAGTGTTTCAAGTCCTGCTTTTCCTAATTCACGATTAAGTTCTTCTTTGGTTAATTCTTCAATAAAAGATGACATTTCTGGATTTGCACCAAGTATTATTTCGTCATCTTTATGAATTAATACTAATCCCCTATCTTTTAATTTTTCTTCAAGATTAATTATAGCATCCTCAATTTCCTTAGATTCTTTTTTAAAAATCATCGCCAGTTTTTTAATAGAAAGAGATTCACCTTTCCAAAAAAGCATTGCTTCAACTTGTGCATCAAGAGTTATCATTTTAATATTATATCATTATTCGTATCTTGGTATTCCAACATCTATCGTTTCCATAAAAATGTCGTTTTTATGAGATTCTTGATTCACTAAAATCACTCCGCGTTTTACTAATTCTAGCATTGCTAGAAAACTGACAATAATATTAACTTTTTCTTGTTTACCGATTGATGAAAAGTCTTTGAAGTTCATTTTTAGACTTGACTTTATTCTTGTCGAAAGATTTTCTATCACTTCTTCAAGATTTATCATCTTTTTTACAATGGCTTTTGGTAAAATATTATTTTTAGGTAAGTTTTGTAGAATATCATTTATATTAGTAATTAAATTATCAATCGTAATATTTTTACTTGGAGAAAAAATTGGGTTTATTTCTTGTAATTTTGTTGAAGTGGCACTAAAAATTATTTTTTTACCAAATATCTCTTCTACTGATTTTCCAGCATTTCTGATTTGTTCATAAATTTTTAATCGTAATTGTAAATCTTCAATACTACCCTGTTCTTCTTCACTCAATGTTAGATTAGGTAAAAGTGATTTTGATTTTATCAGTAAAAGAGTTGAAGCAATTAATATAAAGTTAGCACTATCGCCTATCGGAAACTTTTCAAGTTTTTGTATATATTCAATATAATCATCTGCTACTTTTGCAATAGATATATCATTAATAAAAAATTTCCTTTTTTCTATTAAAGAAAGTAATAAATCTAATGCTCCTTCAAAGCTTTGTTGCTTGATTACAAATGACATACTGTCATTATACTATTTCACAAGCTTTATCCCCAATTCTTTTAGTTGTTTTTCACTAACAGTGGATGGAGCATTCATCATTAAGTCTTTACCTTCACCATTTTTTGGATACGCAATAACCTCACGAATATTCGGTTCATTCATCAAAATCATTACAATTCTATCAACGCCAGGAGCAAAACCACCATGTGGTGGTGCACCATATTTGAATGCTTCAAGCATATGGGCAAACTTTTTTTGTTGTTCTTCTTCTGAAATACGTAAAAGTTCAAAAACTTTCTTTTGCATATCAGATTTATGAATTCTTATGCTACCTGAAGACAGTTCATAGCCATTTAATACTAGGTCATAAGAATTAGCACGAATGTTAAGTAAATCTTCTCCATTCATAAACTTCTCCACATCCTCATCTTTGATTGAACAAAATGGATGGTGTACTGCTTGTATGTTTCCCTGGTCATCTTTTTCAAACATTGGAAAGTCAATTATCCACGCAAATGCTAGTTCATTTTTGTCATTTTTATCTTTTCTCAAATCTGGTTTATCTGAACCATATTTTTCAACGCATTCTGCATATTTTAGACGAGGAAAAGGCACAAAAGTTATTTTTTTTTCTGGAAACATTGTTTGAACGAGTTCGATAAACATCGCTTCTGTAAAGTTTAGTACATCTTCTTGAGTAGTAAATGACATTTCATAATCAAGCTGAGTAAATTCTGGTTGGCGGTCACCGCGTAAATCTTCGTCTCTCATACAACGAGCAATTTGAAAATATCTTTCAAATCCGGCTACCATAGAGAGTTGTTTGAATTGTTGAGGTGATTGCGGTAGAGCATAAAATTTTCCATTTTCAAGTCTAGATGGTACTAAATATTCGCGTGAACCTTCAGGTGTACCTTTCATTAAAATAGGAGTTTCAATTTCTACAAAATCGTTTTTGTGCATGTAATCTCGAAAAAAAGAAATAATTTTGTCTCTCATTCTGATGTTTTTTTGCAGACGAGGTCTACGCAAATCAAGGTAACGATATTTTAGTCGTGTCTCTTCGTTTATTTCGTATCCATCATTTGAAATATCAAAAGGTGGTGTTTCTGATTCATTAAGTACAATGATATTTGTGATTTCTATTTCAATACTGCCATTTTCCTCATCTTTATTCACCATCTTTTCTGGTCGTTTATTAACCTTTCCATGTACTTCAATCACCCATTCTGGACGAACAGTATTGGCGATAATGTGAGCTTCTTTATGATTAGGTAAAGCTACCATTTGCACTTTTCCTGACATATCTCTTAAATCAATGAAGATTATTTTTCCATGGTCACGCCTAATATCCACCCAACCTTTGAGTATTACTTCCTTGACCGACCCGTCAGGGTTTAGGTCTTCTTCTACTTTTAAATTTTTGATTAAAGTTCTATTTTTCATATTTTAATAATACCAAAAATATAGCTCCGTGAATAGTCAGGATAAGGTTTAACCTTGTCCGGGATATACTTGACTTTTTAAACTACTTGGTATATAATATATATAGAATAGAAAACCCACTAAAGTAGTGTGTTTCGACTGTTCTTAAAAATAAACAAATAAGGAAAGACTGATCCTATGAATAATACAGAGATCGGTAGTGTTCCGAGTTCAGTACTTGGAATGCTTGCAGACTTGAATCTTAAACTCAAACACGGGAGTATCACTCCGATCAATTTGGAGAGATTTTTGAAAGGGCAAAACCCATTTATAGTTGCCTCACCCGAACAATTCTCCACCGAATCCCAACTCCAAAGTTGGACACTCTTCTACCGCGAAGAATTCAACCAAACCCTCGACTTCTCAGTAATACAGATTCCCGAAAAGCGAGAAGGTTTCAACCGTCTCATCATCGTCCCCAAAGGAATGACGATGAATCGAGCATACAAAGCATGTGAAAAACACTTTCCGTGCTGGCGCTACAACAACGATCTGGACACAGCGGTCCCCACAAACGATCGCACACCATCAGAATCATACGCTATCTGGGTCAGGGACCGGGTGGAGGCAGACGAGGAATTGAAAAAACTCTCTGCCAACGATCTTGTGGAACAGAAAGTGGGTGGTATCACCTTACTGGAACGTATTCTCTTGGAACTCAAATACTTCCGAGAAACCGGCAAGCACCTGGACATCAAAAATGTCACTCTTTGTTCAGGTTCACGCGATGCCGATGGTTCTGTTCCGGATGCGTTCTGGCTTGGCGGTGAGTTCGGGGTGCGTTGGGGCTATTGCGACTTCCGGGGCTCGGACTTGCGTTCTCGCGAGGCAGTTTCCCTTTGACCTTGTACCTTGTTCTATTCATTCCCCGCTTTGCAAAAAGCGGGGAATTATTTTAAAAATAATTTATTTTAATGACTTTTTTTACTTCTTCAACAGTTTCTCTTGCTGTTTTTTGAGCTTTTTCAGTTCCTTCTTTAAGTAAATTCATTACATATTTAGGGTCTTTAGCTAGCTGTTCTCGTCGTTCACGAATTGGTGTGATAATCTCTTCAAGAACTCCGATTAAATGTTTTTTAATAGTGACATCACCTAGTCCTCCTTTTTTGTATTGATTTTTCATTTCTTCAACACCATTTTTATCTTTATCAAAAATATCAAGATATGAAAAAACAACATTTCCTTCAACATTTCCTTTATCTTCTACACGAATATGTTTGGGGTCGGTATACATCATCATTACTTTTTTTTCAATTTCTTCAGCAGAATCAGCAAGATATATTGCGTTATTTGATGATTTTGACATTTTAGAATTACCGTCAATTCCCATAAGTCGTGGGGTTGTAGAAATAATTGGTTTTATTTTTGAAAAAGTTTCTCCGTAAATACTATTGAATTTTTGAACAATTTCATTAGCTTGTTCAATATGAGGTAGCTGGTCTTCCCCCACAGGAATTATATTGGCTTTGAAAGATAAAATATCAGCGGTTTGACTTATTGGATAGACGAGAAAACCAGTATTAACATCTTCTCCATAACCTCTTTGTTTCATTTCGTCTTTGACCGTTGGATTGCGTTTCAGTCGAGCTAGAGTAACTAGATTTAAAAAGAAAATAGTTAATTCAGCAATTTCTGGAATTTGCGATTGAATAAGAAAAGTTGTTTTTGTTGGGTCAAGTCCACAAGCTAGATTATCAAGAGCGACTTCTATGACATTGTTTCTAACTTTTTCTGGATTATCAAAATTATCAGTCAACGCTTGAATATCGGCAATCATATAAAAACAGCTATCGTGTTGTGATTGTAATGACACACGATTTTGAATTGAACCAATATAATGTCCCAAATGAAGACGCCCCGTAGGTCTATCTCCTGTGAGTACAATGTCTTTAAATTTTGACATATGATAATTATATCATATCCCCTCTTTTTTTAATTCTTCAATAAGTTTGATGGCGGATTTTGATAGTTTTCGTGGAAGGTTGATACTTATTTTTATCATCAAATCACCTCGTCTGTTTTTATCAATCGGCACCCCCTTTCCTTTAACTCGCAAGATCTCTCCATGAGAAACACCTGCAGGGATTTTAACATTAATATCTCCGTCTAGAGTTTTTATTGATACTTCTTCGCCTAAGATAGCACTTGAAAGTTTGATATTCATATCCATAACGAGATTATGTCCTTCTTTGTAGAATGTATTGTGTCGTTTTACATGAATTTTGATATATAAATCACCGGAAGTGCCATTTGATACTGCTTCACCAGCACCAGTTAAGCGTATCATTTCCCCATTATTTATGGCTGATGGAATTTTTACTTTTATTTCTTCTTGTTTTCGAGTAATTCCCGCTCCTCTACAGATTGAACATTTTTCTTTAGGAATTTCTCCAATTCCATTACAAGTAGTACAAGTTCTTACAGTAGAAAAATTACCCATGAAAGATTTTCTAGCTTCGTGAATTTTTCCTTTACCATTGCAAATATCACAAGTTTTCATTCCAGAACCGGGTTTTGCACCATTTCCTTTACAAGTATCACATTTTGCATTTTTTGAGAGTAAAATAACCCTTTCTGTGCCAAAAACAGCATCTTCAAATGAAACCTCTATATCAATAGAAATATCTCTACCACGAGCCGTTTGTCGCGAACCAGCACCATTAGAGCGACCACCAAAGAATTCTCCAAATATATCGCCTAGGTCAAATTCAAAACCATTACCACTTCCATTTTGAGTAAATTGAGAAAAATCAAAACCACCAAAACCTTGACTATTTTGGTCAAAGCCTTGAGAGCCATCAAAATTACTTCCATAGGCATCATACTGTTTTCTTTTTGATTCATCCGATAATACCGTATATGCTTCATTTACTTCTTTAAATTTGGCTTCATTACCGCTTTTTTTATCTGGATGATATTCGTGTGCTAACCTACGGAACGCCTTCTTTATATCGTCTTTTGAGGCGCTTTTTTCAATTCCTAATATAGAATAATAATCTTTTGCCATTACAATTAAAGTATATAGTTAACTATAACGCTGTCAAATATTATTGAACGTCAGATGTTTCAGGTGTTGTAGAGGATGTTCTTCCTTTCTCTCTTATAGATTTTATAATGTCTCCAACATTTTTTCTAGCTCCTCTAATATCCTGAGCTCCTACCCTTAATTTTTCTCTTGCATCTTTTAGAACTTGTCTATTTGCTTGCATTTTTGTTTTATCACCTTCATCTGGCACAAGTGCAGATACAGATGAAACTACTGCGTCAACTTGATTTTTTGCGTCTTCAATTTTTGAATTAAATTCGGCAAATAAAGTTTCTTGTTCAAGAGTTATTTTTGCTTGAATTTTCGTACTAAGTCCCATCATGATATCAATCAAGGAAGATAGTTTGTCTGCTTGAGCAATAATTTGTCCTTGTGGAATAATCAGAGAGTAATTTTTATAAGAATCAGTAACTGCCTTTACATCTTCTTTAAGTCCACTTTCATTTTCTCTATTATTTTCAATTTTTACTTTTAGAACTCTAAGAGGATTGATTTGTTCTTGAAGCGCTGATTTTATAGTTTCTTTTTGATTATCATCAATATGCTTCATATTATCTATTCTCTCTACAAGTTTATTTAGATTAGTTACTCTTCGTTCCACCTCTTGAGTTCCTCGCATTCTCATTTTTTCTGCCTGTGCTGTCATTCTAGGACTTGTTGAAGAAGTTTGAGCAAAAACTGGTAAAGCTACCACAATAAGAGCAAGAGCAATTATTATTTTTTTATTCATCATAATTTAATTATCAATTATTATTGAGTAATAGGTGTGTCATTTATGGCTTCATCTACGCTGGCCATTCCTTCGTCGAATGAGTTTAGTTGAGCATCAACAGAAGCTATATCTTCGTCTATTGAAGTCACAGCAGTAGTTGTTTCTACTGGTACGCTTGGAGTTGGAACAGTATTATTCCCTCCATACCAGAACCAAACCATTGCGAGAACTATGATAACCGCTACTATAAGGACTATTTTTGGTGTATTAGTCATATTCTTATTTAATTAACTACTAATATCTAATATTAAGAAAGATGCTTTGAAACGAGTTTTGTCATTTCAAACATATTTACTACATCTTTACCGCCAAAAACTTTCTTTAGTTTTTCATCAGCGTTAATATTTCGCTTGTTTGCTGGGTCCTGAAGATTATTCTTTTTTATATAAACCCAAAGTGCTTTAACAACCTCTGAACGAGGCATAGGTCCTTTACCTACCACCGCCGCTAGTTCGTCGCTAACAGTCATTGGCTTCATAAATGCAGAGTTTGAATTCGCCATATTTTTTAAATTAACTTTTAATACTTGTAATCATATCACTCATACAAAACTTTGGGAAGCAACTCTAAAGGGGGATAGTTTATTTCTTAGCTAAACCATCAAGTGCTCGGAGAGCCTCAACTGGAAGCATAAATACCACAGTATTACTTTGGTCTGATGACATATCGTTAACTGATTGCAATGTTCTCAAATGTAACGCTCCTGGGACTTGAGCCAACATAGATGCAGCTTTAGCAATATTTTCAGAGGCCGCTAATTCTCCTTCAGAATTGATTATTACAGCTCTTTTTTCTCTTTCAGCTTCGGCTTGTTTACCTATTGTTCTTTCCATATCTGGTGGCAAACTCACATCTTTGAGTTCAACATTTTGAACTTTTAAACCCCAAGCGTCAGTTTCTTTATCTACAATTTCTCGAATTTTCTCCGCAATCTTATCTCGACTAGAAAGTAATTCATCTAGAGTGACTTCTCCGACGATGTTTCGCATTGTTGTTTGTGCATATTGAGAAATAGCATAACGAAAATCTTCAACTTCTATAATGGCCTTGTTAGCATCGCTTACTTTATAGTAAATAACGGCATTGACTTTAACTGTCACATTATCTCTAGTGATTGTATTTTGGTCTGGAACATCTACCGCTTTTACTCTGATGTCTACTTTTTGATAACTTTGAACGATAGGCCACACGATTCTCCACCCAGGTTCCATAATAGAAGTGAACTTACCAAGGGTAAATCTAACTCCTCTTTCGTATTGATTAATTTGACGAATACTTCTAATCAAAATAGCTAAAACTATCGCCGATATTGTATATTCCATATTAAATTATTGTATTAATAGTAATTAGTTTCTGTAGTGTATTATAGCATGTTTTACATGAAATATTTATTTACGACCTACTTTGCTATTTCAAAAATTTTTTCTACTAATTTTGGCCTAGCATAAAAAGCTCTTGTAGTTGAATTTTTTGATCCTTTTGTTCTAGCCTGTATCCATTTTACCAGCCAATTCTCATTTCTTCAAGAAAACCTTTTGACATTAGCTTGAGGGTTTTTTCATCTAAATTTTGTAAATTTTCCCAAAGCTGAAATGTTTGATATATATCATCCTCTTTAATATTTTCCCATTCGTTGGGTTCAATTTCGACAAAGTCATTATCTTCAGGAGTGTACTCTTGATTCATAACCAAAAATGGAAAATAAAAATCTGTATGTTGATCCAAATATTTTAATATTTCTATAGCCAATTTTCTACTTATATCCATATCTGATCTTTGATCAAATATAAAATAAAGTCAACTATTTAAGTTTATATCTACCTTGTCCAACAAAATCAAGATATTTTTTATTACGCAAGAATTGTAATTGCTGACGAATTTTGTCTTTGATGTGTTTATTATTTGTGTGGATAATTCTTAAGTCATCTTCAAATATATAGATTTCTTGGAGAGTAAATTCTTTTTTATTCAAAGAATCAATACAATTCATAATATCTAAAATCCAACCTTTCGCATCCGCCTTTTTAATTTTCTTAAGAAAAATAGTTTTTTGCCACTTTTCTAAAACTTGTTTTTTGGAAACTTCTTTTCCATCTTCAATATAAAAAATTTGTCCCGCTTTTGGAATTTTTGAAAATAAAATATTTGAACCAATCCAGCCAGCTCTTCGAGCAGTATTTTTTAATGGATTTCTTTTTTCAATAATTTCCGATACAAAAAAATGTTTTGGCACGACAAAAAAATCATTTACATATAAAGATTCTAAATAGCCCATAAAAAAGAAGTTGGGTTTTGTAGAGGAATTTATTCTTTCAATCATTTTTGAATATGCTCCAGCGGGTATGGTTTTACCAATTTTTCCTTTCTTTGATTTTAATTCAAAATCTTCAGAACATTTTTTACAATAAAAATCTGCTACTGGTCTATTGTTTTCATAATTATAAATCTTTGAACTTCCGCAACTAGGACAAAATATTTCATTATCAACCCAATACTCAGTTAAAACTCTCATTTTTTGAGATAAGCTTGTATATTTATTGGCAATTTTTGTATCAAAAAATAAATTCATAATCATCTTGAAATCCTTTACTAATATCCCATACTCCTTTATTTACGCTCACCATACGCCCAGCATGAACAGTAAAACCTCCATTTGATAAATTATATGGTGGATCTGCAAAAATCATGTCTACAGAATTTTCTGGAAGCTGTGACAATATTCTTAAACAATCACCGAGATACAAAACAAAATTACCATTTATGAAATATGGTTTATCTTTTACAACAACTAAAATTTTTCTATCAGCGACTACCATATACTAAATTATATCATATTGTTAGTAAAAGGCGTCAGGAACAAAATATAACGCTACAGAATTCATACAAAATCTCTTACCTGTGGGTTGTGGACCGTCATCAAAAACATGTCCAAGATGTGAACCACAAGTATCTAAGACTTCTATCCTATCATCTAAAAGTCCAGTCTCTTTGCGAAGTACCAGCACATCTTCAGATAGTGGAGCCCAGAAACTTGGCCAGCCAGTGCCCGAGTCGTATTTTTGTTCTGATCGAAAGAGTGGTTTGTCACAGCCCACACTGTAATATGTTCCTTTTCGTTTCTCGTGATTGAGAACACCGGTAAATGGAGTTTCTGTACCCGACTCCCTTAAAACATGATATTGCTCAGGGGTTAGGATTTCTTTCCAATGGTCCTTAACCACGACGGTGTCAGGTACTTTTTGCAGAGAAGAAAAGGTTTTGTGTTGGTAATACGCGAAACCAAATACAAACAAACAGACTAACAATATGACAGCAATTGTTTTATAAAATTGATGTATAAAATCATACATATTATTTTAAATAGCTATCAAACCATATAGCATGACAAGTATAACTTGTTGGATTTTTCTGTAGATAATCCTGATGGTAGGCCTCTGCTTTGTAAAAAGTTACAAGTGGCTCGAGCGTTGTCACTACAGGGTCTGTCCAGCGTTTTGATTTGTTTACGATATCAATAAATTCTTCTCCCTCTTTTCTCTCCTCCTTGTTTCCATAGAAAATAGCCGAACGATAAGATGTCCCCCGGTCATTTCCTTGCTGATTGAGAGTAGTAGGGTTGTGAATCTGAAAGAAAAAGTCGAGAAGGTTTTTGTAGGATGTTTTCGATGGATCGTATTCAATCTCAACCGCTTCGGCATGACCAGGGTGATTTTCATATGTTGGGTCTTCATTTTCTCCGCCAGTATAGCCAACTTCAGTTGCAACAACACCAGGCTGTGTCCTGATCAGATCCTCAAGTCCCCAAAAACATCCACCAGCTAATACAATTTTTTTATTCATTTGATTTACCCGGAATAAACTTCATTGATATTGAATTTACACAATGACGAATATTCTTTTCTGTTAGTCCTTCACCTGTAAACAGGTGGCCTAGGTGCCCACCGCATTTTTCACAAGTTATTTCTGTACGCATACCATCTTTATCTATACTTTTATGAATTGCTCCGGGTATTTCATCGTCGAAACTAGGCCAGCCACAAGTAGACTCAAACTTACTATGCGAATCATATAATGGGGCATCACATTGTCTACAAACATAAACTCCATTTTCCTTGTTGTTTACATACTCACCTTTAAATGGAGCTTCTGTGCCCTTATCCAGAATCACTCTTTTTTCTTCTTCATTTAATTTATTCATATATTGATATCTAGATAATAATGAAATTATTTTACCCGAAAGTAAACGTAAATGCTTGTAATCCAGCTTTTGGTATCACTATCTTAAGGGTGTGTTTGCCATAATCTGCATCTTGGATGAGTGAATATAATGTTTCATCTTTGATGGTTATCTTTTTTACAAACTCATCGTCTTTGTAAATTTCAACCTCAATTCCTTTCGCTGATCCTGCGGTTATGTAGACATTTTTTGCTTCGTAGTTAAAGACAATACTTCCAACAGTTATATTTTCGGCATATTCAGAAGTTATATTCCATGTACCACCAAGATAAAGTTTATTGGAAGAAATTGAGGGAGGAACTAAAAGAATTTGCTCACCCGTACGACCTGCGATACCGTTTGCAAGGTATTCATTTCTCGCTGATCCAAAATATACTTCTGGACTTTTCACCTTTCCAGATTCCACGGATACAACATTTTCGGGCTTTGATATATTTGAGGACACCTCCAAATTCATATCTAACCTGTCAGCCCGCTCTCTAAGAGCTTTTTGTATCGCAACTTCTGCTTCTTTGTATTGACCCTCTCCTGCGTGGTCATAGACGATATATCCGTCAATATCTATCAGATATTTTCTAGGCCAATACTGATTGTTATATGCATTCCATGTGGAAAAATCATTATCAAGTACCACGGGATATTTTATACCAAAGTCTTTTACAGCCTTTTCTACATTCTTTTGAACTTTCTCAAAAGAAAATTCCGGAGTGTGAAGACCGATAATGACTAGTCCTTCGTCTTCATATTCTTTATACCACTCGTTTAGATACGGAATGGTGCGTTGGCAATTTATACAGCTATAAGTCCAAATGTCTAATAGTACAACTTTTTTGCCTTTAAATTCGTTTATAGTTATGGGTAAATTGTTTGTATTTATGAAACCATCGGGAGTGCTGATGTCAGGCGCTAAAATAAACTTTCTGCCCTTCTCTTCAATACTTAGAAATGACCCTGTATTTGAATCACTATTTATACTTGTATTATTTTTCTCATTTTTTTCTAACAATTTTTGTTCAATTTTTGTAACATCTAAGAATCCCGCGTCAAGCAAATTAATTTGAAGTTTCTTATCATATCCAGAAATAATAGCGATTGCTACTAAAATGAAAATAACGCCAAATATTTTTTTAAACCATCCTCTAGGATCTGAAACTTTCCCGATTTTCGCCATAATACGTTCACCTAAAAGAGCGACGACTATAAGGGCAAGCGATAATCCTAAAACATAAGTAAAAAGATAGACGATTCCTAAGAAAAACGAAACGGGTAAGACTGTCGCTAAGATAACAAAGTATGTCGGACTACAAGCAGAAAAAATAGGTCCAAGTGACGCGCCTATGATCACATCTCCCCAAACACTATTCTTTTGATATCCTTTTGTTAATACTTTATTTGATTTAATACTTAAAGTATTTGCAAAAGAAAATTTTTCCCATAGATTTGGAAAGACCATAGTTAGACCAAACAAGAAAATAATTCCGCCGGAAATCCACTTCCAAAAATCTTGAGGAATATCAATTAGCAAAGAACTTGCTTTGAGAATAAGCGTGAATAGTATGATCGAAATCCCAAGCGATGCCACAACCACAAAGAGTCTCTTCCTGTTTGGAGTAATGTCTGTGATAGAGTGTCCAATAATCACAGGGAGGAGTGGCAGAATACACGGAGCAAGTATTGTTAGCACTCCAGCGATAAATGAAATTAGGAGAAGCAACATGTTATTTCACTTCTGCTACCAGCGCAATGAGAGTTGGGCTACCACTCCATTTTTTAATAAGGTTTCCGTCTTTATCAACTTGCACAAATGTATGTTGGTAGGTAACGCCATATTTTTGCTTGAGTGCAGTAGAATTGTCATAATTGACATCAAGTATTGCTAAGCTTGAAGGGATTTTCGAAAGATTAGCCTTAATATCCGCATCCACCGCCCTACAAGTCGGACACCAGCTTGCTCTGAAAAACAAAACTACGTCGTGAGTAGCGGAAGCCAATGCAACTTTTTCTGGTGCGTACGCTTCGTATGACCCTGCCTTCATCATCAACTCCCCGTCATCCACTATCATTTCGTCTACACCTTCGTATCCTGGAACGGGCACCATCATGCTTTCTCCCTCTTTATTTTTCATCAACGCATCATTTTTGCTATTCATTGATGCATATACTCCTCCTACTACGACCACCAATGCAATAACCCCAATAATAATTCCTGTGTTTTTGTTCATAAAAATTTATTAATTAATAATGATAATAAATAAAGTGTACACAATAACAAAACGAATGTAAAGCTCACTTTACATTCGTTTTGTGGATAACCACATTTTAAAGATTTTTATCACTCCAAATTCTCGTAACGATTTTGACAACTATCATCATAATTAAAGCAACAACCAACCATGGATCTACAGAGTGTGAATATCCCTGTACTGCAATGCCGAACATAAGAATTGCTGATCCGGCGAGAAATGCGTTTCGTCCGGCAAGTGAACGATTCACATCATCACGTTCATCAAACGCTCTTTCTTTCAAAATAAAACTTGCAAATATACCAAAGAGAACTAGAAGGATGGCAAGCATTCCCATCACCATCATGTCCGGCATCCAAAAATGAAAAGGGTTAAGAAGCAAAATCGCCAGGACAATCAGTGTGAGAGGTACAATTATTTCTTTTGTGATTTTATTTTTCATAAGAAATTTTAAATATATTTTCAACTGGTAACTTAAAGAAACTGGCAATTTTCAGAGCGAGCAATACTGACGGTGTGTAATTGCCTTTCTCAATCGCAATAATCGTCTGTCGGCTCACCTGCAATTTTTCTGCTAGCTCTTCTTGCGTAACACCCTTTTTGTTTCGCAATGTATTCACTTCATTTGAAATATATTCTTGCATGATTCGTAATGTAAGTTTACATAACCGTACTCAAATGTCAATCTGACTTTACATCTTTCGGCTATCATACGCCCAGTGCAGAACCGCTTGCCTTTGCGTCGGCCGGCAAATTAAATCTTTCGGCCGACAATTCTTTTGGATCTGCGATATATGCCGGCGAATAGCTCTCCAACGCTTGATCTGCCGTTCGTCTTCAACCGGAAGCCGTCTGCCCATGTAGTAACGACAATACCACTGGAACCAGCCACGAGGGTCGTGCTCTTCGTTGATCCAACCCTTCTCAATCCAGACTTTGAGCGGTTGGCTGGCGTGTTTATGGAAAAAGTTGAGGGTGTCGTCGTGATATTCAGGCGAAAGTTTGGCGCGGGTAAACCAATCTTTTGGAAACTCCTTTTTGCAATCGGTCATATACTTGCCGCCAAAAACTCCGAGCGCGAGCATTTGTTTTGGCGTAAGCTCCGGCTTGAAATCCGGATGAAAATTCCGTCCCACCGGTTCGGTAAGCTGGTATGTGTAACCTGTTTGGAATTTGTCGTTTACTTTGACAGTTTTTTTTCTCATAGATGCGTTATTCCCAAAAATCCATGAATATCAATAATTTATCTTACCCCTATCTGCACCTCACTCCTAAGCATAAATGGTATTGTCCAAGGTACGTTATAACGCGCCACATTGACGGCTCCCACGATTTCAACGCCATCACGCCTAAGTGCCTCCAAAAGTTCTGTCTCATACTTTTTAAAAGCTGATTCACTGGTCGTCCAACTGAACCTCCGCACTGCCACCTTATGCGCTGGCACTTCACGCAACTCTATCCGCTTATCATTTGGCTCAGGCAAAGTCTCGAGCGTGTATTTACTTGGCATGACAAAAGAGATCTTGTATGCGCCACTACCTGCTTCTTCTTCAGTATTAACTGGCACCGTCATGGCGATCTTCTCTGAAATACTCTCTTCGGTATTAACCGGCACGGTCATAGCAATCTTGTCTTTTTTTGTATTGTCACCAAAGATATAGCTGGCGATTATAGGAAAACCTTTTCTTGCCGCCTCGTCTTTGTTCTCTGCACCGCTAACAGTAGTTTCAGCGACAATGTAAGATGCATATTCTCGTATCTCATAGCCACTTGCCTCACTCACAACCGTATACTTTGGTTCTTCAATATTTCGCACTGGAAGCCAGCTGTATAAAAACCAGCCAACCAAAATGACTCCGATAATTATTAATGTAATATTCATAGTTTTTTTCTTCATATTTTTATTATACCATTTTTTTAAAAAAATACTCTCTCGTTCGAGTGTGCGCAAAACTGCGTTCGCACTTGTCCGCTTCTGGAGGAAGGATGAGAGGGGGTGCGAGCGGGACTCCCTAGGTAGTTTGTTCTAAGAATATTGCTAGTTCTCGAAGTGGTCTTCTTTCGTTATCCCAAAAATGAGTTTTGATACCGATAGATTGAGCACTTTTTACTGCTTCGGGATTATGCTCGAAATAAACAACATCTTCCGATTTTAAATTAAAATGCTCAAGCATTTTTTTGTAATATTCGGGGTTGGTTTTTTCGGGGTCGTGCTTGAGTGTAAAAACTTCGTATGGCATTTTATCCAATCCAAATTTCTTAAACTGCTCGTCATTTGCACCAGTGAGAATTATCTTAGTATTTGGAAACTCATCAAGCATTTTTCGCATTGGCTCAAAAATCTCAAAACCATTTTCGGTTTCTACAACAAACGTATCTACGGCATCAACAAGAATTGTTTTCATATTATTATTTTATTAAAATTCTCGCTTCTTGTAAAATTGCCGTATCTCTTGGAACGATATAGGCACTACCCTCGATATTTGTCGCCTTACTTTCAGATAACACCTTCAATGCTTCATCATAAGGCAACCACACCTGTTCAAAACCATTTTCTTTTTCCTTGTCCGCCGTAGCTTTAGCAAAGGCCTGGACCCACCCTTCCGTTCGCGCGCAACATCCCCGCCGTGGGAAAAAGAGGAGACGGCGGGGATGCTCCCTTAAATTGCTATTTAATATTCAATTTTTCTCCTCTTTTTTCAAATGCTTCTTTTCCGCCTTCAAGTTTAAGCAATTCTTCTCTGTTTTTTGTGTCCTCGATCGTTGTTTCGATAACTTCCGTCTGTCCAGATTCATTTTTCAAAATGAAAATTTTCTCTGCATCTCCATTGATTACAAAATTGGCATTGTGCGTAGCAAAAATAATTTGGCGATCTGATTTTTTCTCTTTCAGCAAAGGCACGAGATAGTTCGCAATCAACGAGCTATCAAGATGAGCCTCTGGCTCATCAATGATTAACGGATAATTACCGAACAAGAGCAAAATCACAACTACCGCCGTACATCTTTGTCCGAAAGACGCTTGTTCAACATCTCGATCGTCATATTTAACCTGAATTATCTTGTTTGATTTTACATCATACAAATGCTTATCCCTAATTGCTTGAAAAATTTGAAAATTCTTTTCGTCCTTGAATACCTCGTCAAGAAATTTAATGTATTGTTTGTCATTTTTTTGAGATTGCTTAACAGCCCTTTTAATATCCTCTAAATTTTTTGATGAGAATATTTCCTTACTATCCGCAATATAATCACATACATATTTTCCCTTTTCGGAATCCTTAAAGGCTTCTTTGAACTTCTCGTAAAATTCTTTTGCTAAAGCATTCCACGCCCGATTTTCGTCAAAAGAGTACTCTAAAGAAATCTTTTTAATATCTTTGCCCTTGTTATTCTCAAACTGCGTTTTTAGCAATTTTTGTAACGGATCGACTATTGTTTTTATTTTATTTTCATAGCCTTCTTTATCAGTTTTCAATTTCGTAACAGTATCACTAAGAGTTGCTATAATTTTGTTTTTGCCTTCGATTTGAAAAATAATTTGTTCAATTTCTCGCTCCAAGGCAACAATTTTCTGAGGTGCTGATTTTATTTGCTCAATATTATCTTCTGAAAAATTGCCTTTATTGAGTAATTTCTTTAATTCTTCTTCCAATAGCACCAAATTATCTTGATGTAATTTTTCTTCTTTTTTAGCTTCATCAAAATTCTTGTCTTCAAGAAATGCAATAGCTTCATTTGCCTTACTTATTGCTAATAAGAAAGATTCCTTGTACTTAATTTGATCATTATTTCCATCAAGAACTTTCGAATAAAATTCAATCGTGTCGCTCAACTGCGTTTTTAACAAATACACCTCATTAGACCATTTTTTGTGTACCTGTAATTTTTGCGTCAATTCAGATATTGAATCTGTGAGTTTCTTGTAGTCCTTGCTCTCAATTATGTTTTTCGTGTTCTCTAATGATCTTTTTTCTTTTTCTTTTGTCTTTTGTTGTGCGTATAATTCTTGCGAACTAAAAACTGCCTCGATAATTTTATCTAGATCATTTTGATATTTTAAAATATCATCCTCAAATTTCTGCAAAATCTTACTGGGACCATTCGCCCTGTCGTAAATTGCTTGTGTAAATTTTACCTTATCTCTTGCAAAGGTTTCTATCTCACTTTGGGCTAGAAATTCAAAAATTTCTGTTCCACCGAAAGAAAAAACTGCATTATCGTTTGGATCAAATCCAGATGGATTCAATCCTTTTTTATCTTTACCGTCGCCAAACCAAAATAACTTGGAAGAATCAGGGTTGTTTGAATGTAAGCCAAGAAAATTCAAAATAGTGCTTTTCCCAGAACCTCTTCCGCCGATGAAGCAATTAAAATATGGGCTTAAACTATAAGAGTAATTATTCCCAGCAAAACAAAATTTATCTTCGCCAACTTTTGCGTCAGCTGGAATTTTTAGAGTGATTGAATCAATTGTGTTTATCGGTTTTTTGGGTTTCCTCTCGCCAATAAAAATTCTTGTTTCTGGTTCATAAACAATCTGCTTCAATCCCTCAAATGTTGGGTCGGCTTTAATCCATGTAATATCTTTTTCAACCACCTCAACATTTTTAATAGTTTTAACAACTCTTTTGCCAAGCCAATTATCTAAATCATCAAAAGAGTGCGCGTCGCAACCACCAGCGACAGGTTTCTTTTTTGCAATCTCATTATCTTCATAACGATCAGTCTTAAGATAATATTCAACATTTTGTTGTCCACCAAAGAAACCGTCGCAGATTTTATCAATCTCATCAGTAATATTGAGTTTTCTTGGAGAGTTGTTATCTGGACGAAGTCCGGCGTTGTTTGAAGCACCAAATATTAAATAACACTCATCATCACCAAAAATTTCTTTCAATTTTTTCTTAAGAATCTTATAGTCAATTCCCGCACTTTTACAATCTGCTTGCGTGGAAATATCTTTGCAAGAAACACAAGCACCGTTTTTACTGATATTCGTATCTAGTTTTGAAAGGAAAGATTCGATTTTATCCTTTTCGGTCTTATCACTAAAAATAATGTGTAAATTCACTTCTTCGGCATTTTTGTTTACAGAAACTTCTAAACGAAGCTCTAAATTTGAAAAAAACTTCTTTTTTGATTGAGGATATTTTATCTTAAACTTTTCTATAAATGTAAAATAATTTTCTGCGGAAAAATAATCGGTTATACCAATAACATCAACATCTGATTTTTCTATTGATTCACAAAACTTATTCCACAGATTAGTTCCTTTTGTAGATTTAAAATTATCGCTCAATTTGGTATTTGGAGTATGCACATGCAAGTCCCATTTCCTCCATTCAGAGCCGATATTCTGTTTTGTAATTTCTGTACTCATGTTTTAGTATTTCCAGAGTTTCCCGATAATTCCTTCTGTTTCAGTCTTTAAGGTTTCAATTTTTTGAGAATACTCTGAAATGAATTTTTTCTTCTCTTGTATTTCTTTAATTATTTTCTGCTGTTCTTCAATTGGCGGTAGTGGTATTTTTTGATCAAGAAATATTTTTTCATCTAAATACCGTCTATTGGTCACTCCCGCACTGGACAATGTACAGATTTTCTTAAATTCATCAGAAAAAAGTAAATAATTGAGGTAGTTATTATCTAAACCTACATCCGTTTTAATATCGTATGCCCAAAAGTTGCCAGTAATGATAGCCCCTTCAATTTCCTCTGGTACTATTCCAAATGCTCCATTCCTAGCGTCAATTTTAGATAACAAAAGCTGACCTTCGGAAACTGTGAATTGTTTTTTTGTCCCAATCTTTTCACCCAAAACCTCATCCCTTAAACATATTCCTTTCCCATGCATTTTTATCGTAACTCGTTTATATTTTTTTGAATCTTTGATCTCTATTTGCGTTTTGTTTCTAACCAAAACATTTCGTAGTGAAATGCTATTAACATGCGTTCTGGTATTTTGTGAATTCTCGTATCTCCCGAAAAAGAAATCATAGTTTTTGTTTTTTGCTATGTCCGATTTTTTTATTAACCTTGTTTGAGTATTTCCTGCTTTTTTTCCTTCTGTTCGAGCAAGTAGGATTTTCTGTATTTCTGGCAAATCATTCTTTGATATAGAGTTTCTTTGTAGTCCTAAATCAAAACCATCAAATAAAACTTCGGCGAATATAATCTCATCGCTTTTCTTTGCAATATTTTTATCTATAAATAGAATATTCGTCTTCGCGTCGGTATATGGATTAAAGACACCTTGTGGGAGAGATAACACTGCCCATAAGTAATTATTGTCAATCAACTTTTTTCTTAATGCTTTAGCTTTTGTGTCAAAAATAATACCCTCTGGCACAATAACTCCCGCTCTACCTGATAGATTCAAATGATCTAAAATATAATCAACAAACAAAATTTCTGCTTTGCTCGATTGAATACTAAATCTTTGATGTGGAGTAATTCCACCCTTCGGTGTCATAAATGGAGGATTAGCCATAATCACATCGTACATTTCGTCCCATTTTTCCTCGCTTGAAAGAGTGTCGTATTCAAAAATTTTTGGCTCGGCGAAGCCGTGCAGATACATATTTACTTTTGATAATTTCACCATATCTGGCGAAATATCATAACCGACTAAGTTATTCATTAACTTTTTCTTTTCATCGGGAGTAAGTGGTCTATCTTTTTGCTGTTTTAGGATATGTTTGTATGCTGAAATTAAAAATCCAGCCGTACCGCACGCAGGGTCTAAAATAGTATCGCCTTTCTTTGGGTCTACAACTTCAGCAATAAAATCAATAATATGTCTTGGTGTGCGGAATTGTCCTGCATCACCTTGAGAGCCAAGAATAGAGAGCAAATATTCAAAAGCATTTCCTAAATCTTCACTGTGGTCATAAGTAAAGCCATTAATTTCTTTCAGAAATAAAGTCAAAGTTTCAGGGCTTCGGTATGGAAGAAAAGCATCTTTGAAAATATCGCGGAATAATTGCGGTATGTGCGGATTTTGAGACATTTTAGCAACGGCTTCGCCGTAAAGTTCCAAACGCTCGTGTCCTCCGAGCTTCTGGTCAAGTAATTTTGTCCACGCATATTTTTCAAAACCTTTCGTAAAAAATCTTGCCTTTCCACCAAGCTCAATGGCTTCTTTGTCCATATCGTCCATAAACTTGTAAATCAAAGCTGTTGTGATTTGCTCAACTTGGGCTTTTGGATCTGGGACTTTACCAACAAGGATATTGCGGGCGGAGTCAATTTTTCGTTTTGTTTCTTGAGTAAGCATAATTTACATATAAGTATTTACGGACACATAATCTTTGACATATTCCGGTATCACTTCGCGGAAGCCGTTTAGCTCTTTGAAATCTCCCATTGATACTTTCGGATTTGTGGCAAAGCGACCATATTCTTTTGATTCCACAATCTCACGAATTTCATTATCAGTTATGTATGCTTTCAGGAAATTTTTGATTGGATAGTAATATTTGCTATCGGGCTTGTAGATAGATATGAACTTTTCAAATTCTTCTTCCAAAAGCTCGTCTTTGTTTTTGAATTTATCGAGGCGACCAAAAATTTTATCTATGACTTCTCGTAGGGAAATGCGACGATCAACCTTTGCTGATTTTCGGAGTTTTTCAAGGTTATAAAATTCCTGCGGTTTATCAAAAATTTCTGTCTTTACATATTCCTCAACAGCTTGCATATCGCCCTGTTCGTATTTCTCTTTGATAAATGAATCAGCTTTGATTGTGTCCTCAAATTTCTCAAAGAGTTTTCTATCAACTTTCATTCCCTCAACGCCTACGGCTTTTTCGTTGAAAGTTTTAAGTGGGTCAGGAGTTCCAATAATTATTTCGTCAATATCAACTCCGCCACCGCCTGTACCACCAGTACCAAGTTTGGGAATTTTTAGAACCTCGTCATAGTTAAACT
Organism: Patescibacteria group bacterium; assembly: GCA_024654575.1. GTDB lineage: Bacteria > Patescibacteriota > Minisyncoccia > Phycocordibacterales > PALSA-1337 > JANLHG01. The sequence continues at coordinate 40,355 of JANLHG010000020.1, forward strand.
TTTCCTCAAAATATTCACAGTTTGCAAAGAAATCAAAAAGTTTAAACTTATCTTTTTCAGTATTAGTTTTGTCGCCATCATTTTCAAAGGAAAAAACATATTTTCGCGTACCGCGCCCTTTGATCTGAATAAAATCAGTTGGCGAGAAAATCGGGCGCATAAGTCCGAGATTTAATATATTTTGGCAATCATAGCCAGTAGTCATCATGCCAACAGTTACGCAAACTCTCGTTTTGCTTGATTTGTATCCATCAAGCCATTTTGTGTGTCCATTGAGATTATCGTTTGAAAAATTGATTGTGAATTGCTGGGCATCGCTAATATTTGAAGTAACTTGAACAGCAAAATCGGAATTGTATTTATTCGGGTAGTGTTTATCAGCTAACTGATTAAGCATTTGCGTAATCTTTGTCGCATGATTTTGACTAACGCAATAAATAATACTTTTACCTATTTCTCCGCTCACTGGATCAACAAGGGCGTTCTTGAGAAAAGTTTCGCAAAAAATCGTGTTTGTTTTATCCGAGAAAAATTTCCTTTCAAAATCCTTTTGGTAAAAAGTTTGTTCCTCTTTTCCTTCTTCCGTATCAACGAGCAAAGAATATCCCTCATCAGACAAAAGCTGTGTCGTTATTTCTGTTCGAGCATCCGCAACGATAGGATTTACCAAAAAGCCCTCTTTCACTCCGTCTAACAAGCTGTAACGAAAAGTAGGCTCGCTGTTTTCGCAACCAAAAGTAGTGTAAGTATCAAGAAGTTGCCTACGCTCCCAAGCTCGCGGGTCTTTCTCGCCTAGTTTTACAGGGTCAATGCCTTTGAGATAATTTTTCGGTGTAGCAGTAAGCCCAAGTTTATAACCGACAAAGTATTCAAAAACTGCTCGGCTATTCCCGCCAATTGAGCGATGTGCTTCGTCTGAAATAATAAGGTCAAAATCTGTCGGCGAGAAAAGTTTTTGGTATTTATCAGAAATGCTTTGAATCGTGGTAACGACAATTTCAGCTTTTCTCCAATCATCACGATTTTCTTTGTAAATAACTGTCGTGTAATCTTTTGAAAGCCACTTTTTGAAATTTTTCGCTGCTTGATCTTCAAGTTCTATGCGGTCTACTAAAAACAAAACTCTTTTTGCATTTCCAGTTTTAAGAAATAGTTTTATAACGGCGGCGCAGGTAAGAGTTTTACCTGTTCCAGTCGCCATTTCAAAAAGATAACGATCTTTTCCACCGCTTGCCCAAGTTTGCAGAGCTTCAATCGCTTTCAATTGATACGGACGCAAAAACTTTAGGTCGTATTCTTTTACAAGTTCTGATTTTTTGTCGTCATTCCATCGTGGGTCTTTTTGGTAAGTAGGATTTTGTGTTAATGCAATATAATCGGCGGTCAATTTTTCATCCGCAAGTTTTGCTGGGTCAGGTTTGAAAGATTCAAAATGTTTCAGAGATTCTTGTGCTGGAAAAACTGTAATTATTTGCGGATTACCTCGTTCTAAATCCCAAAAATAATGTATGTTGCCGTTTGAAAGAATTACGAAGCGAACATTCAGTGATTGAGCATATCTACGAGCTTGCTCTTTTCCGTTCAAAGGGTCTTTATCCTCTGATTTTGCTTCCAAAACTAAATATGGAAAACCTTTTTCATCTAGCAAAAGAAAATCAACAAAGCCGTCTTTTGTTTTATCAAAATCATTACCAAGTTCATCAACTGCATTTTTTGTTAGCTTTACATTGTTTTCTAAAGTAATGTTTGCCGATCCTTTTTCGTCGTCAAAAAACCTCCAGCCAGATGTTTGGAGTAAATTATTGATTTTGATTCTGGCTTTGGCTTCTTTTTGCATAATTATTTTCTGGTTATCAAATCATACGCCAAGCTAGCCAGCGAGATGTAGTGAATAGCCAAGTTTTTATCAAGATCACGCGCTGGCGTATGTGCCTTTTCATTTCTCAAAAATTGGATCGACATGTGTAAAAACTTTACACCCTCAAAAAAGTCACTTTCCACATCGTCTACAGGCTGATGCCCGAAAATCTTTTCGTAATTTGAATTACTAAAAGCATCTGTTGCCTTTTCTTTTCCTGTTATGTCTTTTAGTTTTTTTCTAACGATTTTGTACGCTTCTTCTACTGCATTAAAATAGTGTCCGCTGTTCAGCAATTTTTGCACATGATCAAAAACCTCTTTTTGTAGAGTGATACTAATATTTCCGTTTTTGAATGTCGCTTTAGATTTACTTTCTTTTGTTTCAATTTTTTTACCAGACAACTTTTCAGCAATTTCCCTGCTAGCGTTTATTCTGTCGGCTGGAAAATCTTCTCGCTTGAGATTATCTATCAAAATTTGACTCTCAATATATTCAATAAGTTTCAAAATTGTTTTAGCAACTGTCTTGTCGTCTGATTTCAACCACAAACCCTTCAAACGATTTGCCTTTGATCCGCTGGAGTAATTATATTTTTGCGTATAAATATCAATGCCGACATCGTCTCTAAAAAATTCGCCCATTGTCCGGTCAGAGAAATTCAAAACATAGCCTCCTCCCATTTGGAAATTTTTCTCAAGTATTTGTTTTTCTATTGTGTTTAAATTTGCCATGATTATTTCAAAAGTTCGCTACTGGAAATTCTCAACGCATTAGAAATTTTTTCCAAAGTCGAAAGAGTAGGGTTCATACGACCATCAATATCGCCTTGTGTAATACCTTTCTCTGTTCGAATACGCTTTAGATTCTTGCCTAATTTCGTAGATTCACTTTTCATATCCACAGTATAGCACTAACATTTACATTATACACCAATCTATTTTTTGGCTGCGGGACTTGGAATCGAACCAAGATTCACGGCTTCAAAGGCCGCTGTACTACCATTATACGATCCCGCAATATTATTTCTTTTTCACGCCTACAATCTTTCAACTTTCTCTCATACGTTCTTGCCTCCTTTTCTGAATTAAAATCCTCAGTATATACAAGGATGAATGGAACATAATGTTTTGTTGATCGTACCTTTCCATCATTATGTTCCTTGACCCTTTCTCTAATTCTATTAGTACTTCCTACATAATACCACTTCTTTGCTAAACTTTTTATTATATATACTTTCCACATAAATGCTGTACTACCATTATACCTGCCTGCGCAGGCAGGCGATCCCGCAAAATTTTTAAAATACAATTATAAAATACTATAAAAATACTATAATATCAATACCTTAAATTCCATCACGTATGACATATGGTATTATTAAATAATTATGAAAAAAACATTGTTTATACTTTTTATTGTTTTACTTATCGCGACTTTTGGTATTGTCTGGTGGCTTTCAAAGAATGAAGTACAAAAACCTATTATAACCACAAATGAAAACATTCACCTCACTTCTCCTCGCCCAAACGCAACCATCAAAAGCCCGCTTACTATCACTGGTGAAGCTAGAGGGAATTGGTTTTTTGAGGCGAGTTTTCCAGTAGTGCTCACAAATTGGGACGGGTTGATTATTGCACAAGGTATCGCACAAGCAAAAGGAGAATGGATGACGACAGATTTTGTCCCGTTTGAGGCCACATTTACTTTTACGGTAGATAAAAATGTATACAGTAACAAAGGTTCGCTGATATTGCAAAAAGACAATCCATCTGGGTTACCAGAATATGATGACGCACTAGAAATTCCGATCGTGTTTTCGGATTAGTAAGGTAGAAGAAATAATTCGCTAGTTTAATCAAAATGATATAATTATTGTGTTAATATGCAAAAAGATTTTGATAAGTGGAATAGTAAGAAAAAACAAATAGACGTTAAGAATGAAATTCCTTTTTTTAAGGAGAAGAATTTATGCGACCAATTTTGATTATTAAAAAATATAATCAATATTCTTTTCTTGCTCTTCCATTGAGTACTTCATCTAAAACAAATAAGTATCGTATTCCAATTGGAGTGGTTGATGACAAAAATGCTCTCGCTAATTTGTCTCAAATAAAAAATATAGATAGTAAAAGACTTATCAATAAAGTTGGTTATATAGAACATGACAAATTGAAGGTTATAAAAGAAAAAACTAGCCGAATTAATTTTGGCTAGTTTTTTCACTTTCTCCCTCTTACGAGGGCGAGCCCGAAGGCCATCTGTACATAGAAGTATATCAGGTAAGCTTAATCACCGCAAGTTCTAATGGAAGCTCTTCTATATACGACTTTCCTATAAGGTCGTAAGTATTTAACATTTCTACAAGCACGGCGGAATTGATTTTGGAATCTTTGGCTTCAGCTAGGTGTTTTAGAAAAACGAAGTCCTCTTCAGAAGTTTCTTTCATTATCTGACCTTCCATTTCTTTGGCGTTTTTTAAGATAAGAACATTACGAAGTTTTGCTAAAATAAGTTTTAGATAGATTTTCATATCAACATTATTTTCTTTCGCTTGTGTGATAGCTCTTAAACCTTTTGTTTTATCACCAGAATTAAGAGCTACCACAAAATCATTAACTATATTTCCTCTCGGTGCACCAGTAACCATTTCAATATCTTCTAAATCAATTTTCTTTTTATTATTTGAGCTTATGACTTTATCTAAAATACCATGTGCATCTCTAAAAGAACCATCTCCTAAAATAGCAATTAGTTCTGCCCCATTATTTTCTATGACGTAACCTTCTTTTTTCGCAGTATCAATAATAACTTTTTTAAGAACTTTAATGGAAGGTTTTTTGAAAGAAAATGTCTGACAACGAGAAATAACTGTTTCTGGAATTTTTTGATTTTCAGTAGTGGCGAGAATAAAAATGACGTGTTTCGGTGGTTCCTCTAATGTTTTTAAAAGGGCATTGAAAGCATCTTTGGAAAGCATGTGAACTTCATCAAGAATATATACTTTATAAGGTGATTCAAAAGGGAGGGTGCTAACGGATTCTTTTAATTGACGAATATCTTCAATTCCCCTATTTGAAGCGGCGTCTATTTCATAAAGATCATTGGGCGTACAACCGATTGCACTAGCGAAAATCCTAGCAACGGTGGTTTTACCAGTTCCTCTCGTACCAGAAAAAAGATAAGCGTGAGAAATATTACCGAGTTTAATGGAACCTTCCAAAACTTTAACGATATGGTCTTGTTCTATAACATTAGAAAATTTCTGTGGGCGATATTTTCTATATAATGCGATTGATTCTTTCATAATGGCATTATACCAAAAAAAGTGCGATGGTAAACCACCGCACTCTGTAACACACGAAGAAAGCTTTATATTTTTCTCATTCTAAACAATCTCAAGAGGCGGTCCATTAATGATGATGTTTGAACGGACACCGACGAGTTGCATAAACCAGAAATAAAATCTTCCCTTTTTCCAAAGTTGTTTATTCTTGAAAAATCTTCAAAGAACGACTCCGTTATTTCTGTTTTACCAGAATGAGTGATAATGAAAGTACCTTCATCACGAAACACCACATTTTGATGAGATAAGTTCAGTAGTGACAATGTACGTAATAGAAGACTAATTTCCTCTTTACGTTGCGGGAACCGACTTTGCAGACGATGAATTAGCTGAGACATGATAATTCCTTTCTATTTTTTATTATAGCATACTAATTATTTTTTCTACTTCTTTAGCATTATTAGTTTCCATAAGTTTAGTTCGTAATTCTGATGCACCTGAGAAGCCGTTTATGTAAGCTTTGAAATGTTTCTTCATTACAGAAAAGTTTTTTGTCTCGCCGAGAAATTTTTCAAACAATTTTGTATGTTCAATTAAAACTTCTAATTTTTCTTTTGTTGTAGGTTTTTTTTCAGAAAAAAGCCATGGATTGCCAAAAATAGCTCTACCTAACATCACTCCATCTGCACCACTTTCTTTAGCTTTCATGTGTGCATCGGCAAGGTCTTTAACATCACCATTTCCGAATATTAATGTTTTTGAACCGAGTTTATTTCTAATTTCCACAGCTTCTTTAATGTACCCCCATTGAGCTGGTACTTTTGACATTTCTTTTCTTGTCCGAGCGTGAATGGTTATGACAGCAGGTTCCTCGGCTAAAAGTTCTGGAAGCCATTTAGTAAGTTCATTTTTTGAGTAACCGACTCTAGTTTTAACTGAGACTGGAATTTGCCGATTAACGGATTTCGCACCTTTTTTTGCTGATTTAATTATTTCTCTAGCTAATTTTGGATTTTTAATATGAGCAGCACCAGCACCCTGTTTTTCAATACTTTTATCAGGACACCCCATATTTATATCAATTCCGTCAAAGCCGAGTTCTAGTGCTAAAGCCGAAGCTTTCTCAATTATTTCTGGTTTAGCTGAAAAAAATTGAGCCACAATCGGTCTTTCTTCTTCACTAAACTGTAAATCCTTCATTAGTTTCTTTTTTCCTTTTTCATTAGCTAACATCAAACCATCAGCAGAAACGAATTCTGTCCACATTACATCTGGTTTTCCATATTTAGCAATTATTTGACGAAACGCACAATCAGTTACGTCCGCCATTGGTGCTAACACCATAATTGGTCGTTTTAATTTTTCCCAGAAATTCATTATTTTAAATATTTATTTTTATTGGCCACATGTTGATCGTGCGTTTCTGCATAATGCATTACACCGTTTTTATCAGATAAATAATATAAATATTTCGTATTTACTGGGTTTAAAGTAGCAATAATAGAATCAAGTCCGGGATTATTTATTGGCCCAGGTGGAAGACCTTTATTTTTATAAAGATTGTATGGAGAGTCAATTTCTAAATCATTATAATATATTTTAGGAGTATTTACTCCGTATATATATGAAAAAGTCACATCTACTTGAAGTGGCATTCCTATTTTTATTCTTTTCCACAAAACTCCAGCGATTATTTTTTTGTCTTCAATTTTAGATGCTTCTTTTTCAACTATTGAAGCCATCGTTAGGACTTCTTTCAGTGGTTTTCCAAATGCATTTATTTGATATTTTATTGAAGCAATTTTTTTATCAAAATTATCAGTCATAATTTTGATTACTTGTTCTTCATTGGTATTTGGAAAAAGTAAATATGTATCGGGAAATAGATAACCCTCCTTACCTTTAGTTAATCTCAAGAAATTGTTTTTATTGAACTTTGTCAATTGACTTTCAAATTTATCAGCCATTTCCGCTAAGGTACTTCCTTCAAAAATGACTATTCTCATTGACGCAAAGCCATATTTTCCGTGAGTAATACGAAAAGCTACATCACTAGCACTAGTTTTTTCTTGAAATAAATAATCACCCTCTATTACTTTTTTCTCTCCCCCATTAGCAATGATGAATATCCTAAAAAGAAACGCTGAATTAATTATTTTTTTGTCTTCCAATAGTGTAGAAATGGTTTTTAATGTGGCTCCTTTATCTAGACTGATGGTTATTTCTTTCGGAAAATCTCTCGGGGGATGATTATACCAACCGTAAAAAATTATTAGAATAGCAATAAATGATATAAGTACTTTTAATATAAGTATTTTTATTTTCATAATTAAATAGGTAAATTTGAAGGAGCTTCCGATTTTTTTGAAGGAATACGAGTAAGTGTTGGAGTCGCTGTAACTCTGCCTGGAAAATGAAATACTGAAGCTAATTCCTCGTTATTCATAATAAATTTCGTGCCTATGAATGGAGGGTAGAAAAAAGAGCGACGTTTATAAGCTTCTAATCCTTTTTTTCGTGTTTTGTTTTGCTTTCTGTTTTTGAAATCCTGCCAAGGATAATCAAAATTATCAAGCCAACCGGTGCTTTTAAAACTATTTAAATGAGGAGCGGTATAAGATTGCAACATGGATTTTAATCCACCTATCTGATTTTTATCAAAACTTTCTTGAGCGCCAAAATAGATTGCACGCATTCCAACATCGAAGGGGATTTTTGATGTTTGTCTTTCTATAGCAGCAATTCGTTCTAGTTGTCCTTTGGTAGGATTTGGGAAACGTAATGACTCTTTATTTTCACTTTTAGGAATTGCCTCTTTTTGTATTTTTTCAATTTCTTTTTTAGCACCATCTTTCCATGGGTCAGGTTTAGCTTTATGAGCACGAATAATAATTTGTAACCATACTTGTTGGTCCTTTCCTATTGACCCCATAAATTCAATAAGCTGATTTATTGGGTCAACTTTATTTTCTTCTTCTAGTTGATCTTTAGTATCTATGTTGTAATCTGCATAAGTTTTTATTGGATAAAAATCTTTCTCAGCTTTTTTAATATCAAAAACATGCAAACCCATTTTGTCTGGATTGAAATGTACCGACTTTGAGTAATCTTGAGCTAGATGTATTTCAATTCCAGGATATTGAGCATAAAGACCGTTTTCAATCAGACCTTTGAATTTTTTTTGAGCAAAAATATAAAATTTAACATCACCTTCAATTGAAACAATTTCAAGAGAAAAACTAGCGCGCATTTGACCTTTCCAGTATCTATCAATAAAGGTTGATTCACCTCCCTTTTGACTTAGGACCATTAAAAATGTTTCCATTGCCTGTGGAGATTTTAATATTTCTTGAGGTAATTTTATTTCTAATAATATATTATCTAAATTAGCAAAAAAATCCGCTTGAACATAATTTATCCAAGTTTTCCAGAAAATTATTATTAGAAATATCGGTAACCAATATGCGGAGTAATCAATCGTGAATTTAACTGCCTCGTAGATGAGTTGGTCGATTAATGACATATGTCACTATTATACAACCTTTTCTTTGTTTTGAGTAATAGAATATTTACCGTCTTTTCCTTTTGTGAAGAATTTAGGATTTTGTAAATTAACCATAATAGTATTTTCTTTGACGTATCTTTCTTTTAAGACTTTTTCGATTATTTCTTCTTTGTTTAGAGTTCCATTTTTTTCAAGAATTTTTTTGATAACATCTTTAACTACTCCGCTCATATAACCCCATTCAGAAAGTGCATAAAGTCCTCTTCCTACCAAAACAAATCGTGGATCTTTGATAAGTTCGTTGTGACAAGTAGCAATATGAGCTTTTTTCTTGAAAACTTGTTCTATACTTTTTGCTACTTCTTTAAAGTGGATTGGAGAACCGTGTTTTCGTATTACGAGGAATGCATAATCACGCATACCCTTAGTTTTTATGTTTGGAGAAGTAGAAATACCCCATTCGCCAAGAGGATTTTTACCGATATTTTTTGAAATACCAAGCCATCGTTTTACGATTTCTTGATTTTTGTATTTTTCAGAAACATCTTTAAGATGCTCTAAAAATGTTGAAACAATTTCGCTTTCAAGAACTAAATCCTTGTCTGTTAGTCCATTGTATAGTTTTCTAAGTGCTTCATGAACATCTTTGGCTAATTTTTCATTAACATGCCATCGATGACGAAATTCATCATCTTCTTTTTCTTTTTTGAATGCGTCACCAAGTACCAAAAGAAGATTTAGATGATTTTGTATGTTTTTATCTTTTGAAAAATGATTAAGAATATCGTCTTCTAAAACAATACCTCCTAAAGAATGAAGAAGTTCTTCAATTTCATCAAAAGATTTTTTTTCTTGCTTATAAATTTCTGATTTTCTGATGTTATTAAGAGCGTAATTTTCAATTTGGCGTACTCTTTCTCTAGTGATTCCATAAAGCTTACCGATAGCTTCTAGAGTCATTTTATTGGTGTTTTTACCTAAGCCATAACGGCTGGTAATGATTTCTTTAGCTCGGTCAGGTAGAACCGATAAAAGTTTCTTTGTTACTTGCTTTGGTTTAAGTTGTAATTCTGATGGCATACTCTATTTGTATCACTATTATAATTTAAAGTCAAATGTTAGTTTATTCTACAACGAAGTTAATTAATTTGTTCTTTACAAAAATTGTTTTTTTAATATCTTTATCTTCTACCCATTTAATAATGTCTTTATTTTTCAAGGCTTTTTTAGTAATTTCCTGTTCTTCCATATTAGATTCAACTTCCATTAATGTTCTGATTTTTCCATTCACTTGAACAACCATCTTCACTTTTTCATCTTTTATTTTGTTCTCGTAGTAAGCTGGCCAAGTGTCTGTGTGTATAGATTTAGTGTGTCCTAATTCGTACCATAATTCCTCAGTAACATGTGGTGCAAATGGGCAAAGAATTTTTAAAAATAATTCATACAAACTTTGATTAATTTTCTCTGCTTTTTCCATTTCATTTGCGAGTATCATCATATGAGAAATAGATGTATTGAAGCTCATTGTTTCTATGTCGTCTCCTATTTTTTTGATTGCCTGATGAACCTTCTTTTCAAGATTATTTTCCACTGGAACATCACTTATTTTATCTTTTAACTTCCAGATTTTTTCAATAAATCGGCGTGGACCAATAATACTCTCTGTTTTCCAAGAAAATTCCTGCTCAAATGGTGCTGCAAACATTTCATAAACTCTTAAAGTGTCTGCGCCGTATGTTTCAATTATTTGGTCTGGATTAACCACATTTCCACGGGATTTTGACATTTTTTCTCCATTTTCAGCTAAAATAAACCCATGTGAAGTTCTTTTTTGATAGGGCTCGCTTGTCGGAACAACTCCTATATCAAATAAAAATTTGTGCCAAAAACGAGAATAAAGAAGATGTAGAGTAGTATGCTCCATTCCACCGTTGTACCAATTCACTGGAGTCCAATATTTAAGTTTTTCAATATCTGCAAGCATCTGATCATTATTTGGGTCTATATAACGAAGATAATACCAAGAAGAACCTGCCCAATTTGGCATTGTATCAGTTTCTCTTTTTGCACTACCTTTACATTTTGGACATTTAGTATTAACCCAAGAATCTATTTTGGAAAGTGGTGATTCTCCTGTATCAGTTGCTTTGTAATTCTCTACTTCTGGCAAAATTACAGGCAAACTTTCTTCTGGTACCGGCACCCATCCGCATTTAATGCAATTAATCATTGGTATCGGCTCGCCCCAGTATCGTTGTCTAGAAAAAATCCAATCACGAAGTTTGAAAGTAGTTACCATTTTTCCACCGACAGTTTCAGTCATTTTTTTTCTACCTTCTTCGGTATCATTTACTTCAATTTCTTTAATAGGTAAATTGTATTTTTTAGCAAATTCAGAATCTCTTTCATCATGTGCTGGTACTGCCATTATCGCTCCTGTACCATATGAAGCGAGTACATAATCAGCTATCCAAATAGGTAATTCTTCGTTGTTCGCTGGATTTATAACTTTTACACCTTTTAATTCAACTCCAGTTTTTACTTGCACTGAGCCCGTCGAAGTGTTTGTAGTTCTTTGAATTTCTGTTTTATTTTTTGTTTGTGCAATATAGTTTACAATGTCATCCCAATTTGTAATTTCAGGTTTTAGTTTTTCAATCAGTTCATGTTCTGGAGCTAAAACAACATAAGTTGCCCCCAAAAGAGTATCTGCTCTAGTGGTGAAGACTTTTAAGGAGCCAGGCTCCTGTGGGAGCCTGGCTCCTACAAGTTTAAACTCAATCTCCGACCCCTCACTTTTTCCTATCCAATTTCTTTGTTGAATTTTTATTCTATCTAAATAATCAACTTCATCTAAATCTTTATCTAATCGTTCAGCATATTTTGTAATAGCAAGCATCCATTGTTCTTTTTCTTTTTTTTCTACAGAAGTTCCACATCTTTCACATTTTGAATCCACAACTTCTTCATTAGCAAGGCCAATTTTACAAGATGGACACCAATTGATTGTCATCTTTTTTTTGTATGCTAGATTATTTTTAAAAAATTGCAAAAAAATCCACTGTGTCCATTTGTAATATTGGGGGTCAGTGGTATTTATTTCTCTTGACCAATCAAACGAAAAACCTGCTGATTTAAGTTGTTTTCTAAAATTATCAGTGTTTTGTTTAGTCACAACCGCTGGATCAAGACCCATTTTAATAGCGTAATTTTCCGTTGGGAGTCCAAAAGCATCCCAGCCAATTGGATAAAGGACATTAAATCCTTGCATTCGTCTTTTACGACAAATGATATCCATTGCTGTGTTGCTTCGTAAATGGCCGGTATGCATTCCATCACCTGATGGATATGGGAATTCTATTAGTCCGTAAAATTTTTGTTTCTCTTGTCCTGAGGAATTCGAAGGGTTTTTTACCTCATATATTTTGTCTTCTTCCCATTTTTTTTGCCATTTTTCTTCTATTTCTTTATGATTGTAGTTTTTCATTAAATTAATCTTACACCATTTTTGTCTATAAAAAAAGCGCTTTGATGATCCACCAGAGCGCTGTGTGTTAAAAACATACTTTTTTCTATTCATTCCATTTTTGTTCCAATTCTTCGAAAAAAACAGACAGTCCAACAAGACACGCGAGCGCTTGCGCCGGATTGTCCATATTATGACAACTGACGTCGCAACCCCTTTTTTCAGTGTCTCTTCTACTATTTTCGTTGATTGTATAAACGCCGGCGGCATCACCAGGAATCGTAAGACAAAGGTTTGCATCCTCTCGGATTTCTGCTCGTAAATAATGACAATTGTAATCATTATTTTGTTTTTTCATCATATAAAACCACGAATGTTTCAGTGCGTCTGAAATCTTATTTTCTAATGCAACACAACAATTTTTTCCAGTTGCGATTACATCTCGTAATAGAATTAAACCATCTTTACTTAAATGGCCACTCATGGAACTGCCATGCATATTACGTTCAGCACAGATACTAAGACTAAACAGTTGTGGTAATACATCTTTCGACATTTCCACTTCTAATCCCATATTAAGAAGATTAAATAGGATTTGTAGGCTTTCAGTAATCGTATATGCATTGTCCCATTGATACACCATTTGATTTTTTGAACCATTACAATGCGGGCATTGACGATTGTTATATTCACCAGTGTTGTTACAGTTTTGACATGACAACCCTGTGGATATATGAATACGAGGTAAACTAATCGAAAATACCACAAATTTAGTTTCCGGAATCACGCATTTACGAAAAATACTTTCATTAAAACCGAAAAAATCTTTCGTGAGGTCAAAATTAAAAGAAGAAAATAAATTTTCAGATATTTTTTTCTTTGCATACTGCATTAACCCTGAATCCTTAGGGATTGCTGGCACTGCTTGAATGTATGCTTCCGATATATGGATTTCCAACTTATTTTGGACTGGCTTCCATCGAAGTTTATACCAAGACGGTATCGTGTCAAAAAGCAGAAATTTTTTATCGCTCATTATTTACCTTTCGTTGATTGTTCTAAATTAAAGGTATTATATTAAATTTGAGAAGTCAATTTTTAGTTATTCTTAAACTTTTTTATCGCTACCCAGACTAAAATAGCTAAAGCAATTCCTAGAATGATTACTTTAACCAGATTATCTGCAGAACTCCAATATCTCATTGAGGCGATAATAAAAGATAAAACTCCAGCTAAAGAAAGTGCTGTACTAATTAACATATTTCCTGAAAAAAAGTTTCCGATGGCCACAATAATAGCACCTAAAATTACTAAAGTAATAAAGACATTTCTATCATAAACTTTCCGTGCGGTTTCAAAATCATTTCGACAAGTGAATTGTAGATCACAATATCCAATTGGTCTTATTTCGCCAATTTGTACTGGTTTTGAATAATAATTATCATTAGTCCACTGTCCGCCTTTATCTACACAAGCTTTTTGATTATCTGGAATTGTCACTACTTGTGAAGTGTTAGGACAGAAAGTTTCGTACACTGGTTCACTATAAACTAAAGAAAGTGTGTAATTAAAAAATAAATTAAGCACAATAACTATACCAATAATAAGAGACCACTTGAGAACTTTTGATTGTGTATTCATAATTGATTATTATAGCATAAATAATAAAGCCGCATATTCCAGCGGCTAAATGTTGTTTTTCATAACATTTTTTATCTAAAAATCAGATAAACCAGCGCGATAGAGACAATCATCCAAGGTGATGACCTGAACAAGGCAGTCGGTATCTGTTGAGGTATCACAAACTCGAGAAAGCTAATGAACAGCAATACGAGTGCAATCAAAAAAAGTACAATTTTAAAGATAAGTGTGAACATAGCTATTGATAATGTAGGACGTTATCAATAATTTGTCAATTTATATCTTAAACTCAATCACATCACCGTCTTTAACTACATAATCTTTTCCTTCAGTGCGAGATAGTCCTTTGTCGAGAAATTTGTCCCAGCTTATAACTTCGGCCTTGATAAATTTATCTTTGAAATCAGTATGAATAGCAGTGCCAGCAAGCGGAGCAGTCCAGCCATTTATTATCGTCCATGCACGAGTTTCATCTTCGCCAGTAGTAAAATAAGTAATGAGATTGAGCATTTGATAACCCTCTTTAATAAGGTCATCAATACCGTCTCTTGCCCCGAGCGGAGTCGAGGGGTCTCTAAACATTATTTTTTCTTCATCATTTAAATCTTTCAAATCTTCTTCTATCTTGGCATCAACAATGACATAATTTGAATTAGTTTCTTTCATAAAATTCATCAGTTCAATCCATCTCGGGTCATCTGGTTTTTCGTTTAAATTAGAATTGGGGCCGAATTTTTTATTCAAAACATAGAGAATGGGTTTTACAGTGAGTAAATTAAGTTGTTTTATCAACGGTTGTTCAAATTCATTAAGAGAAACACTTTTTGCTAACTTTCCTTCCGTTAATGTTTTTTCAATTCGTGTTAATGCATCATTTTCCACAACTGCATTTTTGTTTCCTTTTTTTATTTCCGATTTCAAGTTAGCTAGTCGTTTTGAAACTGTTTGTAGGTCGGCTAAAATAAGTTCAAGATTAATAACTTCAATATCTTTAATCGGATTTATTTTTCCTTCAACAACATGAATGATATTATCGTCTTCAAAAATACGAACTACTTCAGCGATAGCATCCGTCTCTCTTATATTTGTTAAAAATTGATTACCTAGCCCCTCTCCTTCTGATGCACCTTTTACCAGTCCAGCGATGTCTACGAATTCCACTGCTGCGGGAATAGTTTTTGCTGACTTGCTAAACTCTGAAAGTTTCCATAGTCGCTCGTCAGGCACATTTACAACCCCCACTGACGGGTCAATGGTGGCGAAAGGATAATTAGCAGAAAGAACACTCTTTTTTGTCAGAGCATTAAAAAGTGTACTTTTTCCTACATTTGGTAATCCGACGATGCCTATGGCCAGTTTTGAACTTGATATTGACATTATCTAAATCTGAATATAATAATAATGAGTTTGGCCTTATCTCCACCGCACCATAAACTTGCATTTCTCTCTGTGTAGATGTGACCTTCTCAAGAATTCTTTTTACTATAGTTCTTTTTGATTGAAAATTCAAGTTTGTATTTTCAAAAAATGCGGTGGATTCTTTTACGAATGATTCGATTTCTTCTTGGCTTGGAAGAGATATTTCTTCTTGAGTCCCCTTCTCTGCTTGTGCTTTAGCAATCTGATTTTTGAACGAAGCTATTTTCTCTCGCAATGGTGCTATATATCCCTTAAGTTTTTCAATAGAAATTAAATCTTTTGAATGTGCTTCTTGGTATCGATCTTCTTGTGCTTGCAATTTAGCTATTTCTCTTTCTATAAGTGGAATATCAACCATAGAATCATTAGCGCCATATTTTTTCCTTTTTAACCATTTCTCAACTTGCTCATTCATTAATTTGCTTGAACTAAATAATAATTTTAATCTTTGCCATACAGCTTCGTCAGCAATTCTGGCGTTGATTCCTTTCTCAAGACAAGTCCGAGGTAAAGGAAAACTATACACACGATTACTGCATCGGTAGTATAAATGTTTGCCATATTGCGGACCTTCACCTGTTCTTCTTCTACCACACCCAGCACACCAAATATTTCCCGCAATAAGATAATCATTTTTTTTAAACCTTCCCAATGTAGCAAAATTGGCTTTAAGTTGAGCTCCCGCACGCTCAAAGATACTTTTGTCAGTAATTATCGCAGGAACTTTAATATTTTTCCATTCACCTATTGGCTTTAATCTTCTACTCGACTTTTTTACTTTCCTATATACGTCATTCTTTGTAGGATTTGTCGGAGCTACCCCATAAGTTTTTCCCCAATGAGCGATACCTATATATGCTTCATTTCGCAGAAGTGTGCTTAAAGTACTTGTATTCCAAACTCCTCTTTTACTTTTTCTTGGCAATATATTTGATTCTTGTAGTTTTCGTACCACAGCACGAAGCGTTAATCCATCATCTGCAACTAAAGAAAATATTTGTTTGACATTATTAGCTTCATATTCATTAATTTCAAAATGTCCCACTTCATAATCTGTTCCACCTTTTTTACCTTTATTTGGAATGTAACTATATCCATATGGGGCCTCACTAACCAAAACATTACCATTACTAACTCGATTATTCTTACCTATTCTAAAACGCTCAGTAATCTTTGCTTTTTCATATTGAGCGAATAATCCTCGTATGCCGAACATAAGCTCATCACTTTCATTTTTTATTGGCGGCATAGTCACAAACAGAATTTCAATTCCCAACTGCTTTAATTCGTCTATAACAATCTGTTGATAGAATAATCGTCTTCCAAGTCTGTCGGGGTCGTAAATAATTACAGCTTGCCATAAATGCTTTCGAGCGTCTTGACGAAGTTGATCAAGAGCTGGGCGAGCTAATATATCGCCTGACCACCCTTCGTCTAAATATTTTTTAACAATTGTGTACTTGTCTTTTGCAAATGCATCCACTTCAAGCAGTTGAGCTTCAATCGTTTTCTGATCTTCCTGGTTTGAAGTTGAAACTCTGCCATACACAGCTACTAATTTAATTTCTTTTGGTGTAGATTCAGTCATATTTTATTGTTACATTATACTACCGGTTCGATTTTTAATTACTTCATCAAATAAAATATCAAACACATCATCAATTCGTTGTTGATAATCTTTTGCATTTTCCATCCAATATGTCACATGCACTTTTCCAATCATACATTCGTCAAAAGTCACTCTGGCTTTTACATTAACCGAATCGGAGCAGAAAATTGAAAGTATTTCGTTATCATTAGTTTTTTTCATAATTTTATAATTTAATATTCCCTCTTTGGACCATTTCCTTATGTGTTTTAGCTTCAATGGATACACTGGGTGCGATTTAAATTCAAAACACAGGGAAAGTATCACTAGGAAAGAAATGCTATTAAGAAGAGCCTGCTATAAATATTTTGTGTACATTTTTACAAGCATTAGTTGTTAATCTAACGATTTCACTGACTCTAAATATTCTTTTAATGCCCAATCGGTTATCTGCGACATTGTTTCGTGTCTTCGTTTAGATAATTCCTTGACTGCTTCCTTGATACTCCTATCAACGCGGATTGGCGTTGTATCTCTGAATTTATGTGCCTTTTGTAACTTTTCCCCTTTAACTATCGGCAAAACTGCCTCATTGGCTATATTTTCCATATATTTTTTTGTTAGAACTAATAAAAACCCTGTAAACAAGCCACTATTTCTAATTTATGAGGGTGCAAACTAGAGATTTTTCCATATACATATTCATATTTAGTTTAATGTTAACATAGTCCCAAAAATGTAATCAAATCAAAAAATAAAAAAGCAGTTATAAGTAAATATAACTGCTTTAATTATTTTCCACCACTACCTTAACGGCGCGAATAAAAGATCATTTATAGCTTCATTTGCATCGATGTAGTTATAGCTCTCAATTTCCGCACATCTTCTTTCAATTTCGTCGGGATTATCAATGCGAGCATAAATTAAACCTATAATCGTTTTTCTTTGATTTTCAGAAATAGGTCTTTCTTCTTCACATAAATAATAATCTTCTGGTAGAACATAACTTCCTTTTTTTGGACCATCAAAACCACTAACGGCTATTGTGTTTGTTGTCATAAGTATTTAATATATTTAATTTTAATAACTGCCACTTTTAAACCCAGCAATCATTTCTGATGCCTGATCCTTGGAAAGACTAGCCATTTCGCTTTCAAAACGTTCTCTTTCATCTCCGTCAGTAACATTTGTGCTTATGAGTGAGGTTAGATAGGAAATTTGTTTTTCACTAGCAGGTTCAGGTGCGTATTCATTGACTTCTGATTTGTTATATAGCTGATCAAGTGGAATTTCACTGTCTTTTTTGTCTGTTGCATCAAGATACAAAGCATCTAGCGTTTTTGTGGAACGAACTACTGCATCGATTAGACTCGCATTAAACGCAGAGCGAACTGTCCTTTCAACGTATTTATTCATCCTGTTTAGCACCGCATTTCCTCTCCCAACACTCAATATGTCGTTTCCTTTCTTTAGAAAGCAGATGAATGCGATAAAGCCAGGAATATGATCTTTAAAAAGATTGGCTGTCTGTGTGTCTTCCTCTATCGTTGCAGTTAAATTGATTGTGCCAACACTTTTTGTCATTTCTCTACTAGCTGGATGTCTTTTATCTTGGACATCAAATGCCTTACTTCTCATAATCTGTAATGGTGAAAGTACACTCGGTTGTTTATATATTGTTTTCATAATGTTTTAATTAGTTATTGGTTCCACGGATTTGTAATAGTACAAATTTATTTTTCGTGGATAGCGTTGAATAATATTTCCTAAAGCGTCTTTCCTTTCGATATAAGTGACGCTTTTTAATGCTTTGCTTCCTCTCTTGGGTCTGTAACCCAAACGAAACCAAACAGAAAATGGTAGAGCATTTCTTTCTGGGGAATAATTTTTTACTTCATCCTTACCCCAGATTTTTGAAATTTGCTGAGCCACCATTTTTCTAGTCTTGGGGGAATTCTGATAGTTACTGACCTTCGGACCTTCTAAAATCTCTTTTATAGTTTGCATAATGTTAATAATTTAATAATAATTTTTATACGAGAGAATAACTCATATTTTGAAGTGTTGCATCGACCTAACTTCTCAATAAAATAGTTTGGTTCGGCACTGAGTATATTTAGTGAGAGGGGTACGGGGGGCGGTTTGACTGGTGCCATACTAGGTACGGCATGATGTAGGGTAAAGATTCCTTCCGTACCCGCGAGGTTTGTTGTAGAAAGGGGTGGTTTGGTTTTATTTCTGTTTTAAAAGTGAGGGACCAAAAAAAATTCCGCAAAAAATTACAGAAAATGGGATTGTAGTTTTTAATAATGAGATGTATTATTAAAGAGTTAGTAAAATTGAATATAGTAATCTAAATCAGTGAGTAATCGCTGACATGATGAAAAGTCCAGACACGGGTAGAAAACCTATCATATTAGGATCGCCGTGTCTGGCCGTACCAGAGAAATTTGGTACTGGAGAACCGAAAGGAACTCGCTTAATGTGGTAGGTTTTTTGCGTGTAGAAATTATGAATAATCTATTAGAACAAATTTCTAAAAAACTAGATATCAAACCAAATCAGAATCTTATTGGTTTGACTATAGGATTAATTACCGTAGGTGTAGCGGAATTCTTTTCTCTCAGATATCTATTTGTATTCGGATCAATAACTACAATTATATTTTTACTATCCGTAGAGTCCACCACACGCTCTTATACAAAAAATTATTGTTTAAATAAAATGATTGAAATTTCAGATAAGAAAAAAGTTAATAACATACTATAATTATAATGAAAGAAAAAGAAACTATATTAATGCAAGATCAAATTTTATCTAAAAATTGTAATGCCCTTTTGGAGTGGAGAAAACAATTTTCTAGAAAAGAGTATCCTCAACATGTGGTTAGAAAGATGTTCTATGATTTTTATACCGATCAAGAGCTCTGGCCATTTATTGTAGATATTTTTAATGATATGAGTGACGTTAGAACTCTTCTAAACTTACGAATATGTGAACATATTGAATACATTGATGAAGTAAACTTCTTATTTGAAGCAAGAAAGAAGTTAAAAACGGAAAAAATTCTACCAAGATTAGATGCTTTGTTAAATGAAAATATTCCAGTTGTAAATAATATACGTTTTTCAGATTATTCTCAGATGATAGAAAATGCAATAAATGGTAATGATTCTGATCTTGAAAAAATAGAGTATCATTTCATGTTCTATAAGATGACATCAGATCTTATTTCCTTTTGGGCCGCCGCTGGGATTTATGGAAAGAAATGGGATGATGCAATGTTTTTTGTTACAGGAATGTTGGTGGGAGGAAAAATTGAAACTTTTGAGGATGTTTTTATGAAGTTTAGTAAGATTTCAGGTCTATATCTTGCTGGGATTAATACTACTACTGGCAAAAATTTTGGGAAATATAAGCCTCTCCCTCCTTTTAAATAATATAAAATATGGAAGATTCTATAAATTCATTTCTTGGTAGTCACAGATTACTAGTTATATTAGTGGGAGGATTTATTATTATAGGACCTTTTGTAATTCCGTCTATAAAAGATTATTTTTCTTCAGATAGTAAGTTAAGACGTAAAAAAAGTCGAGAAAAAAGAAACTACGAACTAAAACAACAAATACAGGAGAAACTAATGCTTACTAAAGAAACTGAAAACAGAAGAAAAATAGAGCGACAAAAGATACAAGAACAAAGACAAAGAATAAAGGATGGGGAACACCAAAAATACCTTGATCTGAGAAAGCAAATCGAGAAAATGCCGATTTATCAGAGATGGAAACAAGAAATAATGAACAAGTGTGGAAGCAAGTGTCAGATGTGTGGATCTAGTAATAATCTACAAGTTCATCACCTTGATTCGTTCTATTCAATCATAAAGCAGTATAATATTACCTCAATAGAAAAAGCTTTTGAATGTAAACAACTGTGGAATGTCGATAATGGAGAAATCCTTTGTAAAAACTGTCACGATAAAATGGAAAGTTCAATTAATAGGCAGACTTTAATGTATAATACGTAAGCATGAAAACTCTATACAAAAAAATAAATCAGCTTTGGTTGCGGTGTCGAAAGTGGAGCGAGATTAGTATAATCGGTGATTTTGTTATTAACACAGGAAGGATTGTTTTCATCATTACTATTTTCTTCTCAATCTTTTATATCATTACTGTGATAGAGATATATAATGAAAATAAATTTCCTCAACTATCCCCCTCGAATAATTCTAAATCTACTACAGACAATAACTGCTCTGTTGCTGGTATCAATTTACATGGGACGATAGTCACATATATTCCAGTATATAGTGATAATGATTCTTCATATGACGATATGATTGCAAGCGAAAGAGTTATCTGGGCCATTAGACAGGCAAACAATGATTCAAAGATAAAAGCGCTTGTAGTTGAGGTAGATTCTATCGGAGGATATCCTGTAGCAGGTGAAGAAGTAGCTAATGCTATAAAAGATAGTAAAAAACCAGTTGTAGGATTTATAAGAGAAACAGGAGCTTCAGCTGCTTATTGGGCTATCAGTAGTGCTGACAAAATATTCGCTTCAGCAAATTCTGATGTGGGGAGTATAGGAGTCACTCGTTCCTATTTAAGTAATGCTGAGAAAAATATTAAAGACGGCTATGTGTATGAAGATTTGAGTGTGGGTAAATATAAGGACTCTGGAAACCCAGACAAAGTGCTAACAAACGAAGAAAGGGCTTTGTTTTTGAGAGATTCAAATATCATATATGAGAATTTTATTAAAGCTGTGTCACAAAATCGTAAAATTCCAATAGAAAAGGTAAGAAAGTTCGCTGACGGTTCAACTTTTTTAGGTGAAAAAGCAAAATCACTTGGACTGATAGATGAGATTGGTGGAATAAATGAAGTTGAAAAATACCTTGAGGAAATAACGGGAGAGAAACCAGAGATTTGTTGGCAATAAAAAGGACGATGATATTATAGTGAAATGACAACATCACTTATAGAGAACTCTTTTGCTATAACTACTCATTTATTAAAAAAAGATCTCAAAAAAGCACGACAAAAAACGCCTATAAATGGATATTTGAATATATTCCATAATAATAAGCCATCTATAGCGGACTATTTAATAGAATATGACGGCGAAAATACATATCTTGTGATTAATTTTGCCGAAAAGTCACAGAAAATCCTATTATCAGAACACCAATTAACTTTCGGAACACGAACATATCTAAATTGCGCTTGCGGACATAGGACCAATTCTCTTTATTTGAATAAAGGAATTTTTGCTTGTAAAAAATGCCATAATTTACACTATCAATCTACATCAATAAACCGTAATACCTTGCATGGTAAATTTCTTTACCAACAGAATCAGATATTGAAAATAATAAATATGAGAGAAAGTATGAATCGTATTTTCTATAAATCCCGCTACAGTAAGCCATTTGTGCGCTGGCTAGATCTATGTGGAAAAGCAGGACTGATTAAGGAGGTAGAAGATGCGCAAGCACTTATTACGGCTATAAATAACTATCGACAGCAAGTTTAGATAAATTCAATAGTTTTTTGATATATAAAAAGTGGGAATGCCGATATTTCGGTAAATATGGCTGTATCAAGCCGTGTTTTTGATTTTTATAATTGGTTGACAATTCTAAAAAGTACTATGGTACACTTAAATTAATTATGAATATAAATTATTTAGGTATGAATTTTTGTTTCTTTACAATTCAAATTCCAAAATATGGAATAAAGGGTAACCATATTAAACATCCCTTTTAAATGGTGAGGATAATGTCCAGTAATAATTGCCTGGCTTTGAAACACCGAAGAAATGCCGTGATTACGAATAGATTGTTGGGCCAAGAATCCTGACATGCTATGGTATCGCATTTGGATCGTCCATTGTTGTGAAAGCTGGGAGAACAGCGAGCTTCACGGATATTGCCCAAGCTACCCAGCCGTTTGAACAGTGTGTGATCTAAATGAGGAGTTAGTTGGCTAAAGTGCCCGTTGCTTTCACACGGGATTTGTAGTGGGTTGTCTAAAAGTTTCGTCCACCTTAAATGGTGCCTTCATTTTTAAGATTTTGACTACAGCTAGGGAAGAATTAATGATGCACAACTGAACTGAAAGGAATTTGATATATAAAGACGATTGCTACTTGAAAAAACAGAAACAAAGAAGAAATTGGACGAAAAGATTTAGCTAAACGCCCAATTTTATAGCACATATACACTTATATGCTTATTTGTTTCTAGTTTTACATCCCAAGCAAGACAACCACTTCAGCTTTTTTCTAGGGAAGGGGTAATCCGTCCTGCCTAAATAGTGCTGTATAGAAACTTCAATAAACCTATATGTAAATTAGAAGCAAATTATTAATTAAGCTAACTTTACTCAAATGACAATAAAAAACGCAAGAATGAATGTAGGTGTCAGGCAAAAACTGGCATCCTTACCTCGTACTCGATGTGCTAAATGTAATAGTGTTAAATCTTACACGAACCCTATGGCTAAATGCTGGGAATGTAAGAAAAAGTTTTGTTTTGACGATATTCGAAGCGGACAATTCAAACAAGGTATGAAGCGTATAGACCAGTTAAGAAGAATTTGTGATGAGTGCAAAGAGAAATATGGATATGATGGGATATAACTTTTGTAAAATTCAATTTATCGTTGATGGTCGCAACTGCCAATCTTTATACAGATATCTTTTAAATGATCCTGGAAAATAAGGTTTCAACCATAAAATAGCTTGATTATCAGCATCTCTTTCCATCTTTGTATTAAGAACGCCATCTTCTGTATCTTCAATTCTTCTAAACCCATGTCTTTTATATACATGTGCAACTTCGTGGGCAATAGCAAACGCTATCCTTTTTTCACTTTTGGACCAAAGTGAATTAGATAATATAATTAATCCCCGCTTACCTTTAAGACGAAAATCATTTCTTGCTATATACTCTCCCCTATCTTTCTTATCTAGAGATATAAAAACACATTTTTCAATCACAAAATCAACTATATTCTCTGGTAGATACGATAAAGCTTTTGCTAAAGGGTTTATATTTTCCTCAGAAATGAAATCCTTGAAATACACACAGTCCATTTCATTAGTAACTTCTCTTTGTGTATACATAAAAGTATTATAGCGTATTTAATTCATTTTTCTCTTTCATTAACCTAATCTCTCTTTTAAGTGCTATGCCTGTTAATTTGAGAAGTTTTACACCAATATCATTTATTGTCTTATCATCAAGTTTAGCTAAATATTCTTTTCCAAAATCTTTTCTCAATATTTCCTTTAATTTATTAAATGCTTTTGGGGATAGTTTAGTAGTCATTTTTTAACTTTATTATGATATTGTAATACCTTTTCTGCTGGCGATAGGCCATCAAGAGCTTCGTGAGGAAAGTAATTCCAGGCATCGCTTACTAATTCAAGAATGTCGCTTAATTCTGAAGCATCTCCGCCTCTATCAAACATTGCCACAGCTTTCATCATGTCGTCATTATCTTCTTCAAAAAAAATGACATCTGCTATATCTTGCAAGCCAAAATCACTTTCAGTTTTCTTTAGCATTTCCACTAGTTCCTTTTCAATCTCTTTCCTTCTTTTTATAATTTGTTTTTTTGATTCAATTTGCATAAATTAAAATATATTTACTATTTTATAATAACATCGACAACTTGTTTTTGAATAAAAAGATTGCTCAAAAAAATGTAAGAAAAGATGAAATAATCGCAACACTCACTGGTACCCATATTTGTAGTAGTTTTTCTCTTTGTTTTTCTGTTTTGTATCTAAAGAAACAAAACCAATGATCAGTAAAGTCATAAAAAGATGATTGTATCGTTATTATTTTATTGTAATGTTTTTCTAATAACTCTTGTGTGAAAATTAGATGATCTATTTTTTCTTCGTTAAGGTCCTTAGAATTTATTACTAAACAATCACCAACATGATAAATTTTATCATTGCCACCAGTTTCAACTGTAACTAAATGTTCCCGTTCCAGAAAATCTAGAGTATAAAATATTTCATCTAATTCGCTAAGAGATTTCAGGTTTTTACTACATATTCCATTATCACAAACAATTAAGTTTAATTCTTGACGACTAAGAAGTTCATTGACTCTTTTTTGTCGTCCAGTTTTTAATAAATCAATTAGATTCTTATTTAATTTCATAAAATTTACTTCCTAACATTTTCATCAAGTGAATGTCCTTGATTATCTTTCCAAGTATCCCAGCCGTTACAAATACCACCAATAATTACATTTCCAGCAGAACTAGGGCTGGTAAATATGTAATCCTTAGTAAAGATATAAGAATTTTCGTCGTGATCTTTGAGAATACCGTCTTCAATCAACCTGTTTTTTAGTTGTTTACTAGAATTTCTTAAAAAAGACGGCTGTTCTTTTTTTCGAGCAAGCGAATTTTTATAAACTATAAATTCTTCTGTAGGAAGTAATGTCCCATGCCCATCTGCACCCTTCAAGGTTACATATTTCATAGAATACATAACG
Source organism: Patescibacteria group bacterium (assembly GCA_024654575.1). Classification (GTDB taxonomy): domain Bacteria; phylum Patescibacteriota; class Minisyncoccia; order Phycocordibacterales; family PALSA-1337; genus JANLHG01. Next base: position 65,645 of record JANLHG010000020.1, read on the forward strand.
CCACCAATTTGTTTTTTCGAATCTTCAAATACTAGATAGCCAAACAATCCAGCCACAAGCTTGATATGTTCGAAACATTGAAAGGCGACTATCTTCTGTGCTTCAGAAAGCCTATTTTCTCTTGGTATTGCAGTATTAGAAATATCATATCGATCTGCCTTCTTGGCAGTATCCACAGAAATACTTTCAAGATACTTTATAAGGGCACTGTCCAAACTACCAACGAATATAAAGGCAACATTCCACTCATCTTCTTCTCTGTCAGCATCATGCGATATTAGTCTCCCAATAACATTTTCTGATTGGCCAATATATACTGATGGTCGTTCCTTTCCTTCACCGAATAAAAAATATAATCCAGGTTGTCCTACTTCTTCTCTAGCACGAAGTTCCGCAAGTTTTCCTCTTGGGGCAATAAACACCTTTCCAGTTCTTCCTTCCATTTCAATTAGCCGAAGTCCCTTTGGGTTATCATTCAGTAGAATTGTTGTTATTACTTGTGCCATGAAATTATTTAATAGGATTATATCACTTACTTCACTAATTTGATTATTTTAATTTTTTTGCAATTTCGTATTCTTTTTTAGTAAGCTCTAAATTGCATTTTTTACATTTATATAAATCCGAAAAAGTTCTACTTGAACCATATAAACTAGCAGCTTGTGGAAAAATGTCTGAATCTGATCCATCTAAAGAAAAGTCATATGCACCACAACGTGGACATTCTTCGCCAGTAATACTATACCCATAAGCAGAACTACGTGTATACATTGGAATAGCGAGACCGCCAAAAACCATTGTCTCCAGTGTATTTTTAATTGGTGTTATCTTTGTTTTGACTTCTTCAATTAAAACTTTCTCTAGTTCTTCTTCAGAGTATTTCTTTTTAGGTTTATTAGCTTTTATTAAATCCTTACCGAATATAGATATTGCTTGAGTAGATATTTTTTCCCATACTGTTCCTATTTTTTTAACTATATTTTCTCTGTCAGATAAAATACCAGCATCCGACTTATATCCATGAACAAAATGATTTCTAACCTTATAAATATCAATTAAGACCTGCATCTCATCATCAGAAAAATCATTTTTGAACATTAATTTATATCTATCGAGGGTTTCTCTTATTCTAATAGTCTCAATATTCAATTCCTTTCCTTTTATAATTGCCACAAGAGAGTCATTCTCTTTGATTTTAGTATTTTCATAAACCAAAACTGGATTTTCATCATGTAGTTTAATTTTTAAAATTTTTTCTGTTACAATACAAAAAGAAACCACTATTTCTGGCAAGTCCTCTTGTTTGGTTGGAACATCAAAGAGATACTCGCCGACAACTGAATAGAGTCTAAGAAGATATTTATAATTTTTATCATTTTTTTCTTTCATAATTTTTATGAAGGCTTTTTTTCTGATGTATCGATTTTCATATTCTCTATTTTCTCAGGACCAACATCTTGAATCTTTGCTTCCTCCTTTTTGGTTGGGAGAATCTTATCTATAATTTCAAATATCAATTCTGTAGGTACAACCCTTACTAATCCTGTTTGTTCAGTAAATACTATCCGTGGTTCTCCTGTCTGTTGGCTAATAGCAATATCAGAGTAGGTTTCTCCAGAACTAATAACTCCAATTAATCCTGCCGAAGAATTACTTTGAGTGCCTGTAATCGCCACTACCTCAGGCTTGTTGATAACAGGACCTCCACTATTTCCAGGATAAGCAGAGGCATCTATATAAAAGAAACAATCTTCTAATACTTCTTCATCAACTCTAGCTATTATCCCTTGTCTCACAATTACGAAATTTCTTGTCTTGCCACTTATGCGCATCGGAAATCCAAGCACAAACAATCCATCTCCAGTTGAAATATTTTCTATTGAGAAATCTTTAGCATAAAATATACTGTCCTCTCTAAAAAAGTAAAAATTTATTTTTGCATCATTAATTGCTACAGCATTAATAGGAAGAACAGCTAAATCAACTTTTTCACTCTCATGCATAAGCCAAAGAGGACTTTTGTCCTCTTTTAATAAAGGTACTTTAAAGTAATGACTTTTACTATCTAGGGTATTAAACCTAAAAAAGACTTCCTTTAATAGCTCTTTTGTTTTTGGATTTTGGAAAACATGTCTATTTGTTACAACAAATAATTTAAAAAGGGGTTGTTTTTGATCATTTTCTCCCACTTTCTTACCAACTAAAAATCCTGTTGCAATTGAAATTTTACTTAATACTCCAGTAGTGTCTTTATTTTCTACCTCAATTGATACAACTGAATTTAAATATTGTGGTGGTATTAGAGACATAATTTCTATTCCTCCCAAAGTTTAGCTAGGGTGTCTTTAGTCTTTTGTTCATAAATCTCGATCAGTTTTTTATTACCTTCGACGAGAGTACGCTCCGATTCAATACGTTCCACGATTTGTTTTTGAATTCCGAGAGGTGGAAGAGGAATTTCAAAGCTAGAAACTTGGGCCAAAGATAAATTACTTTGAGCAACGCCCACTTTCAAACCAAGAATTTGGTTCTGAATCATATCTGATCTTAAAACTTGTTCGAGGTATTTTGAATTTAGTTCTTTTTTTGGTGAAATTATTGCAAGTGCTTGGTTAGTATTGGCAGGTAATACAGAAGAATCTACCAAAGCAACTCGTCCAAGAGCGCCGGCGATTGAAAACAAGACATCATTTTCTTCCAACTGAGATCGTTTTAGAGATTCGTTACATTTCTGATTTATATGGGCAAATTTCTTCTTGATAAAATATCCATCATTATCAATTGATTCTATTTTAATAAAGTTAATTCCACTTTCTTGAAACTCAAATCCATTTGTGGTGGGAGTTGTCCCTTTTGTTACTCTGTTTGATACTTCTTCTAATTTCACCTTCTTCCACGAAGGATCAATTACTATGATTGGCTTCCAACTTGAAATGATTTGCTTAGCGCCGGCGATGATGTTTTGGTAGCCGTCTAGTTCAGCGACAATTTGCTGTTGGATTTCTAATGGCGGAATAGGAATTTTTTGATTTGCAATAGTTACATGCCCTAAATGCTTTTGAATCCCGCCCTTCATTTGCTGTTGTAATAAACCTTGGAATAAATCACTCTCCAGAATATTAAAGAGATATTTTTGATCCACCTTGTTTTTATCAAAAGAAATTCTAAATAAATTATTGCTTAATATCCCTGGAACAGCCATAAAAGCCCTGCCTGGTGTGCCGGTATTTGCCATAACAAGGTCTTCAACAGTGACTTCCTTGGTTGCATATATATCTTTAACATAAATTGATTTATCCTCGCCTTTAAAATCTTGTATATATAAATACCTTTTGTAACCACTTCTAAATTCATTTAACTGCTTTTCTTTAGGTATTTGTACACCCTGAGTAAATTCACAAACATCCCCCAACCTAACTATTGGCCATTTGGCATTGGTGTAATCTGTTGCTATGCGATAGCGATCTCCAGAAAGATTGTAGTCGCCAGATTCAGTAATCTTTTCTTTTTTCACTAACCAAGCAAAAAAACTACCGTCAGATATAAGTTGATTTTTTGTTCCCGTTTCAATAGCAATTTTCTGTGCTTTAAGAACATCAAGAGCTGCACCATCATCAGTTAAATCATTTATATGACTATCAGGAAGTGGTCGTCGACGAGCACCTAAATCAAAACCATCACTTTCAACTTTAATAAATAATATCTCATCTGTTTTCTTTGCTATCTCATTATCAAAAAATAGAATACTGGTCTTTACTCCTGCATAAGGATTAAATACACCTTGTGGTAAAGAGACAACAGCATAGAGTCCATCTTCTACAAGATTCTTACGAAGTTGCTTATGTGCTGTACCGGACTGAAAAATAATACCTTCGGGAACAATAATACCTGCTCGGCCTTGAGGCCTTAGATGGTTCATTATGTAATCCACAAATAACACTTCGGACCGGCTAGACTGAATACTAAACTTACTATGGGTGCTAACCCCGCCTTTTGGCGACATAAATGGGGGGTTGGCGAGAATTACAGAGAATTTGTCGCCCCAACGTTCATCCATAGAGAGCGTGTCATATTGAAATATTTTTGGATTCTTGAATTGGTGTAGATACATATTGACTTGAGCTATACGGACCATTCCAGGGTCTATGTCGTAGCCTTCAAAATTACCCATCAAGTTTTTACGCTGATCAGGGGTCAGAGGTTTTTCCTTTTTCTTTGGATCATTTTTACCGTCGTGTTGCTCGAGTATGTGTTTGTAGGCACTCACCAAGAATCCTCCAGTACCGCAGGCAGGGTCCAATACTTTGTCTTCCTGTGTCGGATCTACTACATCCACCATAAAATCAATAATATGGCGTGGGGTGCGGAATTGTCCCGCATCGCCTTGAGATGACATGATAGAGAGCAGATATTCGTAGGCATTACCCAATTCTTCGGGGTGTGAATAATCAAAGTAATTAATTTCCTTCAAAAATAAGCCTAGCACTTCAGGGCTTCGATACGGCAAAAATGCGGACTTAAAAATCTCACGAAAAAGTTGTGGAAGTTGTTTTGATTCAGAAAACTTTATAAGGGCTTCACTATAGATATTCATTCGCTCTTGATTGCCTATACGAGTATCAGCAAGACGAGTCCACGCATACTGCTCCAAGTCGCCTACAAAGAACGAGGGATCTCCACCCTGCTTAATCGCAGACTGGTCCATATCATCCATAAACTTGTAGATAAGAGCATTGGTGATCTGATCTATTTGAGAAGTTGGATTTGGGACCACGCCGACAAGGACTTGGCGAGCGGCGTCTATATGTCTTTTTGTTTCGGTGTTCATAGTTTTACATTATTCCTTTAAATTGTTCTTTTGTCTGTCCTATACTTTCACTGGCATTTTTCCCATCAGCCGAATATAATTCCTTCCAATCATATTCTCTAAAATTACTTTTCTTTTTCCACGATGAATATTCGTCATAAGAAATAGGGGGTTGTGGAGAATTACCATTTAGGCTAATCAGTGGAGTTTCTGGTTCAATCTTTTTAAGATACGCTACCGCATCTTCTCTTTTTGAAAAATGATTTATTGTAAAAAGAGGGTAACGATTACAATTCCTATATGTTGCAACGCACCATATAAAATCAGTTGGCGGTTGCTCATGATAGATCTTTGTCCAAACGGCTCCATCAGCGTTAGGTTCTATTTCAACTGTCCCTTTACACAAATACAAGACAAAAATTCTGTCATCAAAATAATTCTGTCCTTGAAATTCAATTGTGTTTAGGTGATTCATATTTTAATTCATAAAAGTGTTAAGAGACACATAATCTTTTACATATGTAGGGACTGTAGTCTTGAAGCCATTGAGTCTCTGATATTCTTCGAAATCAAATGAGGCGCAAAAATTAAGCTGTGCTAATTGCTTAGTCTCAATAATCTCTCGAACTTGCGGATCTACTATATATGCTTTGAAAAAGCTTTTAACTGGCGCATAGTGCTCTTGATCTACTGTATTTACTTCCGTGAATTTACTCCATTCTGATTCAAGTAACTCATCTTTGGATTCAAAATTACTTTTCTGTCCAAAAGCGACCTGTAGAAATTCACGAATAGTAATGCGACGATCAACATTAAAAGTTTTTCTAATTCCTTGTAGATTAAGAAAGTGATTTGGTTTGTCGAAAATGTTGGTTTTAGTATAGTCTTCAGCTGCTGCTACGTCTCCATTATTCCAAAGGTTCTTTAACGTTTCGTTGGCAAGCACATCTTCTTCTACAGCACGCTTGAAGCCTTCGCGGTCAATACGCATACCTTCGGAGCCAATATGTTTTTCTGAAATTGTAGCAAGCTCATCCTGTGTAGCTAAATCTATTGGGCCTTTGAAAATATTAGTGCCATCTTCGTCAACGAATATATCTGAACCACCGGAATCTTTACCAGTTGTTGTATCAGTTTCTTTTATCTTCTTAATCTTCGGAAGTTTAATCTTTTCGTCATATTTAAATTCATTTTCAAAATATTCACAAGTAGCAAAAAAATCAAAGAATTTGAAATGTTCTTTATGTTTTGTGATAGTTTCTTTTGTTGCATAATCAATATATTCAAATTGATATTTTCTTGTGCCTCTTCCTTTAATTTGCACAAACTCCGCAGGGCTAAACACTGGACGCATCAGTGCTAAGTTTAAAATATCTTGACAGTCATAACCTGTAGTCATCATTCCAACAGTAACCGCTATGCGACTTTTACTAGAATCATAACCCTCAGGACTTTTAACTTTGCCATTAAGCATATTATTAGAGAAGTTAATGGTCATTTGTTGAGCATTTTGGACCAAAGAAGTCACTTGCACGGCAAAATTTGATTCACTGTATTGTTCTGGCCATTTTTCAAAAGCCAGTTTGTTTAATATATTAGTTATTCTTGAAGCATGCTTTTGAGACACACAGAAAACAATTGATTTTCCAAACAAGTCCAAATTATATTTTTTAGCAACAGGATCAAAGAGTCCGTTATCTATAAACGCTTTACACATTGCGATATTAGTTTCTTCGTTAAAGAATTTTCTTTCGTAATGACGTTCATTAAACACTTCGTTGATTGTCTCTCCTTGCTCTGTGGTGGAATGGACCGCATAACCATCTTCTGAGAGAAGTTCTGTGGTAATATCTGTGCGAGCGTCTACTACTATAGGATTTATAAGAAAACCATCTTTAACACCTGAAAGTAAATCATAGCTGAATGTTGGTTTACCTGACTCGCATCCGAATGTCTTATATGTATCTAATAACTGTCTTCGTTCAAACTCTCTCTGTGTATCCGCACCTTCGCCATCAAATCCTTTGAGATAGTTTTTTGGCGTTGCGGTAAGTCCTAATTTATAGCCCACAAAGTATTCAAATACCGCACGACTGTTGCCACCAATGGACCTATGACTTTCATCACTGATAGTCAATTCAAAATCTGTAGGCGAAAATTCTTTTTTATACCTATCACCCGCAAGAAATGTCTGAATAGTAGAAACCACAATTTGAGCATTACGCCATGAATCACGGCTATCTTTGTAGATAACACTAGTGTAATCCTTTCCTAAATATTGTTTGAAAGCTTTTTGTGCTTGTTCCTCAAGCTCTATGCGATCGACTAGAAATAGGATACGACGAGCATTACCTGATTTAAGAAATAATTTTATGACTGCGGCAGAAATAAGCGTTTTACCAGTCCCAGTAGCCATTTCAAATAAGAATCTATTTTTATTTTCAAATGCAGAAGATTGTAAACTTTTAATTGCCCCAACTTGATATGGACGCAATTGTTTAAGGTTATTATTATGTAGAAATTCTCGTTTCTTTGATTCGTCTTTAAAATCAGGATCATTAGCATAGCTAGGCATTTGCGATTCAATAATATAGTTTTCGTCTACTTTTGTACTAGCTAGTTCTGAAGGATTAGGAATATATTTTTCATATTGTGTAATAGATTCTTGTGTTGGAAAACGGGAAATAGTATCAGGATTGCCATGTTTTGTATCCCATAAATAATGAATGTTGCCATTGGATAATATAACGAATCGAGCATTTACAGTACGAGCATAATTTTTAGCTTGATCTTTAGCCGAAAGTGGATCGATCGATTCTTTCTTTGCCTCTACTACAACAAGAGCCCTGCCGTCTTTATCTAAAAGAAGAAAATCAATAAATCCGTGCGTCTCTTGTTCAAAGTCGTCTCCAAGTTCTGAATACTTTACTCCTGGCTCAAGTTCAATATTAGCTTTTCCATTTTTATCATCTTCAAAACGCCATCCTGATTCTTCAAGCAGTTTGTTTATCTTAATACGAGCCGATGCTTCTTTTAATTTCATCATATAATTCTTAGAGTATAGCGTAAAAATACACTACTTGACAAGTAGATAGTAACACCTGTCTTGTGGTGTTATAATTTTAAATATATAAATGAATCAAAGTAATAGCCATTACTCAGTCTTTCTTTAAACGCTCTCTAGCTACATCTTTAACCAAATCAATAAGAGTATATTCTTCACCAAACCCTTTCTCTTTTCTTTTCTTTTCCAATCCAGTTTAGTGAAGGCATATTTTAATCTTACCAGTTTTTATATCACATTACTACCACCTATTGACACTATTAAAAATTTGGTGTGCAACTAAAAATTTATCCCCTTTTTTTGATTTTTTTCTTTGAAGCAACCACCCACATTGCTATAATTTAACATGTTGAGTACTGAAATATAATTTTATCTTTGTTTGTCTAATTTCTTCTCGTTAGTTACTGTAAATAATCGGTAATTAACGGGAGGGCGTTAGAAGGTAATACAGTCAATCCCTCAAATATACTGTAGTCAAGCATAGACTTAAAAAGCACTGCAAATGAAAACAAAATTTGCAAGATGTTTTCCACTTCCAGACGGCAACATGTGTTGCAAACATTGGAATGGAAACTATATCGTCTTTCCCATGAAAGGAGATCATCGTTCAAGAAACGAAAAATCCCCCAATGAGGAGGACGATTCGGAAGAATAAACTACCAAATTTATTTTTCAACCCACATTTCAAATTGAAGCGTGGGCAGAGGAAGTAATATAAAGCATGATTGGCTCTATAACTTAATGGATAAAGCAACAGATTAGTAATCTGTATCCATCACAGGATGATTTATTCTTAAGTCATGATCTCGGTTCGAATCCGAGTAGAGCCGTTTTACTTCCTCTGTCCACTCTTCAAATTTTATAAAGAACGAAAAATTACCCCATTTGGGGTGTGAACTAATCTTTTTATTAGAGTAGAATCATGTTTCATTTTTATCACCATATTAAATAAACCGCGTATGTGTATCGTATTTGTTACTATATTAACGATACATTCAGTACAGGTACATTATACTATACGGCTAGTTACATAAAAGCAAGTTTCTGGGGAAAACACACATTCTAGGATATAAAATATGAAATAAGTATGAATTATTAGTTTATGTCAATATAAGTTATACAATGCTAGTAAAATTAATATTTGGTACGATAACAACAAATGGATAGTTTTGCATTAAACATAGTTAATTATTTAATATTTTCCCAATTATTAAAATAATCCCTCTCGCTTGTGAAGCATAAAATTTATAGGAATTGATCATGTTTGTATTTGCAATTTCATAATTTTCTGATGTAATACCATTTTGAAATGAAAGCTTATAGTAATAACGAGCTTCATCAGCAATTTCGTTTAAAAATCCCATACGAGTTCTAACTTCTAATAACTGGCTTTGAAATATTGAATCAAATCTGGCTAGTACTACCATGTTTGTGTTTAGTATAGATAGAGAATGTTTTTTTAGTGATATACCAGAATTTGATTTACGTTGCTGTTTTGCCATTTCCGAATACGAAGCCATTTCATCCTTTGTTAATTTCAAAAGTGGGCCTATTGCTTTCAGTAGAGAACCACTTGAATTAATGCTTGTATATCTACTCAAAATAGTCTGTGCCCATTCAAAAAATTCATGATCTAATTTACCGTGTTTAGATTCAATTATGTACACATTTAACATAAGCCTATATCGAAACTCTTGGAGTTCTGATATCAGTGCTTTTTTTATTATTATACTTTCGCGACGATTCCTAATAGCGTCAACAATAATTGGCGATAACAAACCAAACAACCAACCAAGTACAAGAATTAAAATATCTCTATTAATTATCATAAGTTGTGTAATTTTAAAAAAAGTATTACCGATAATTATTCCACATTTTTGGTGTTTTTTCCACTTTATTTGCTATAATACTATTATGTTTATATTCCTTATTGGCTTATTTTGTTTTTTGTTGGTTATAGGATTTTTTGCGACAAGTGGAGAATCTTCATTATCTTTTGCTGTTATGGCTATGATTGCACTTGGGGCACTAGCTTTTGTGGGGTTTATTGGAATGATGGCTTATATGTTTGTTTCTCATTGACGATAAGTAAAAAATATATGGACCAAGAAATATATCGTTTAATGCAGGATCATGGTATTGATAAAGACATTGCGGAAAAAACGCAGGAGCTTATTGATGATGGATTGAGTGAAGACGAGGCGGTTGAAATTGCAGAGGATATGTAGTTTGCTATAATACACATTAAGAGCGGCGAGAGTTGGTATTTTCTAGCTTAGGCTAGGAACGGGGATCGTGAATTAAGTCCGTCATCCGCCTTTGTGCGGTGGATTTACTCGAAAGAGTAGAGGGTAGCGGTTAAAAGCGATAACTGGTTTACGGATGTACCAAGAGCCTCAATATGAGGAAGTGAACGCTAGGGACACGTGAGATAATGATTTCCTAGTAAGTAACTGGTTGCTCAAACAAAAAACTGTCATTTATTTGGCAGTTTTTTGTTTGCTATATTCCACCACTTAATGATAAAATTCAAATTACTATTAATCTTAATCAGAGTAAACAAGTAAAATACTTCTCATGACGAATACAAATAAGGATAATTGTTTTTACTCTGATAGTTTTAAAGATTATCGTGGAAAACCAATTAAATTATGTTGGTCGGAAGAACTATGGATAACACATTTAAATAAACATCCTGAAATAATTGACCCACTTCATACATCTGAATTAATAAGTAAGACTGTTTTAGAACCAAGTCTTGTAATGACAGGATATAGGCCAGGGAATGCAAAAGAAATGTTAGTATGTTATTATAAAGAGCATAAAAGAAGTGAAAGTGATGTATACTATAGTAAAGTTGTTATAGGGTGTAGTGGTCCCGATTTGTATGTAAAAACAGTTTTTATGGGATGGGCATTGTATATATATGTTGTTCAAGAGAAAAAATATAATTTTAAAGAATTATATAGAGATAAAAAAACATTCCTATGATAAATATTACTGACATTTTTAATATAGCAAAAAGAGATAAATGGGTAATGGAATATAATCCAGACCTAGATTCCTTGTATTGGTCAAAACCAAAGATTTCTCCTTCTACACAATTAAAAAAGTTTTTGCAGGATTTTTCGCTATACATTACTGAGCAGGGTTTGATTGAAGGCTTGTTTATTGAATATGCTAAAGGTAATTTCATCTCTCACAATACGGAATATGCAGAATTAATTAATAAAATGGTGAAAGTTAATGATATATATGTTCTACCGCAGAATAAAGTTAAGGGTGTAGAGCCATTACTCAAAAGTATGGCAAATATGGTTGGTAATGAAACATTTGATGCAGTAAATAAAGGTTTGGACTTAGAGAAGTTTGTGATGACTAGATAATACCTTTTACTTTCCTAAACACCCAACTCTCCCCTTTCTTAAATCCATAATCAACTCCCTTTCAACTCAATCTATTTTACTTTAACCCCAATCGCATAAATCCCAAACTTTTTGATTCGTCCTTCATAACCATTTAAGCTGTTATAACTTTTTATTCCTCCCTCTATATCAAGACCACTAGATAAAACATTTTCTATACCTTCTGTTTCAAGCATTTTTCTAACATCTGGATATTTTCTTATCCTCAACACTTCGCAAGTGATTTGCTTCCCTGTAATATTATTTGTAAATATCAAAACATCCCTAGAAACCATTTGATCGTATCTTTTATCACTTTCATCCTTTGGTGTACGCCCCTCAATTTTCTTAGTTCCGGCCTCTATAGCTTTGAATGGCCTATCATTTAAACTTAAGTTGTAATTCATGATTGAGATATTTTATTAAGTATGTATTTAGCTGTCTCTTCAGAAGTTTGTTTTTCATTATTAATAATTTCTCCAAATGTTGGATTTGTTATTCCAATATTATAGTGGTGTTTTATTCTTTCTCTTTCCCAATCGTTCAATTTTCTATTTCCTCTATTAGTAAGTGCAACTTCTATTTTTGGTACTAAAGTAAAAAAGTAAATTTTAGTATCAAGTACTTTAAGATTTTCTAGCATAAATTCATAATTTTTTTGAGAGAGTGGATATGGCACAATTACATTCAAACCTTTTCTTACAAAATTAGAAATAACTGAAACGGCATTTTCTAAGTTTAATGGCACAGCTTGATCAATTGGCATCCACTCAATCATTTCGTGAAATACATCAATTTCCAAAAGAGCAGTGTTTGGCATATTTTTAGCCAATATCTTGGCAACTGTACTTTTGCCTGCATTTATTGAACCATTTAGAAAGATAATCATAAATTATATTCTATCACTATTATTTCTTCCTAAACACCCAACTCTCCCCTTTCTTAAATCCATAATCAACTCCCCTTTTATATGGTGGCGGAAGCTGAATCGTAAATTCAAAAGGTACACACGGAATCGTTTTTAACCTAAAATTGTTGTCAAAAAAATGTTCGACAGTGTTCGTTTCGTGCCGATACTTAAACTCATAATAAAAAGATTCTAGCATACTTTTCAATTATTATTATTGTGATAAAAAAACACGCCACGGACTGCTCCGAAGCGTGCTATTGACTACAAGAGATACGCAATCGCATCTTTTGCGGTGTACGATGTTTTTTCATCAAACATTAAATGACGAAGAAAACTAAAATCGTCACCGAGTGTGAATATTGGCGGTTCATCTGGATTACCCAATCCAACCGCTGAAAGGAGTCCGTTGCATATACAACAAGTGCCGATAGTGTCTTCTAATTTTCCGCCCTTGCGAACATATTCTTCAACTGGTTCACCCGAACAGCGGAAGTCAACAGTACCGTCTTCACGCTGATACGGAGTGCGTAGAACACATATATCGCATAGGCGTTTGCGTGCTTCGCAAACAGATGACTCAGATTGTGTACCAGGCAACTCAACCACTTTGAACGGAAAACCCGTTGGTGATGCTTTCGGGTCTGTGCGAACGACAAGTTCATTTCTATAACCAAGTCGTCGTATTTCTTTGCGAAATGTTGTATCCATACCGGAATCTTCACAAAGTGCAAAAATAGAACCGGCTTGAATACCTTCAGCTCCCAATTCTTTTGCTTTCGCAAGATTTTCTGGAGAGGCAAAACCACCGCCAACCCAAAATGGAATGCCTAAGTCCTGTAGTTTTTTGAAGTTAACTTCATCTCGTGGACCGTAGATTGGTTGACCTTTTTCGTCCAATGTTAATTTACCTCGCGGAGGAGCATTGTGACCTCCAGCTATCGGTTGTTCTATGACAAAGCCTTGGATGCTTCCTTTCGGTAGACGTTTAGTCATAAGTTCTGCAAGGACATCTGTCGAAACGATAGGAAGAAATCCAGGACGCTTGAGTTCGGGAATTTTTTCTTGAAAGAATTTTTTTGGTTCAAAAGTTATTACTTCGGAGCCATTTTTGTTTCCTTCAACTAGAACACGATAACTTGGATTTCCGCCTTGAGAAATAGTATCTAATACGCTAGGAATCTGAAGTGTGATACCTGCCCCCATTGTTACGAAATCAACACCGGCGAGCATAGCACCAAAGAGCGCGAATATATGAGGAATTTGTATTTTTTCCAAATAATTCACACTAACATGGTTTGAATGTCCTTCTTTGGCAAGCCAAACAAACGCGAAACTTCCGGCCACCGTAAGTTCAATGAGGTCATATGCAGGATTCATTGTGAATACCGGCACGGACTTGAACTTTTGATTTTTTGGAATGCCACCATCCACAAAGTATTTTTCTATAATGCGTTCCGCAATTCCCGGAAAAGGAAAATTCGCAAGCGCACGACGAAAATGACCACCAATATCTCCAGACTGGAGAATTCTAGCCAACACCTTTTCTAAAGCAACACCAGAAACGGTGCCGAGAACTTGAGGTTGATTGGAACAAATTTTGGCAAGAAATGGGGTCGATATGAAGACCCCCATGCCACCTTGAATTATTTTATACATAGGATCTCCTTTTATTAAGGAACATTTTTGTTTCTGATTTTATGGTAACAAAATATTTGATATATTGCTATTTTTATGTAATATCATCACTAGAGTTAGAAACAACAAAAACACATTGAAAACAAAATAATCTGTTATGAGAACAACAAAAATGACGGTTTTGGTGGTATTGGTAGTCGCTTTGTTTGCTTTAATTCAAACGAAAGCTCAAGTTCAAACGGCACCTGAAAACATGGTGCTGATTCCAGCGGGAGAGTTTCAGATGGGGGATATGATTGGTGATGGGTATTATGACGAAATTCCTGTTCATATTGTGTATACGGATTCTTTCTATATAGATAAATACGAAGTAACCGATTCACTTTGGAATGAGGTATATAGATGGGCAATTAGCAACGGATATGATTTTGACAATCTAGGTTCATCTCGTATATCTTTTGGACGGATTTTTTCTGATAGTAAAGGTCCAAATTATCCAGTAACTGAAATAAATTGGTTTGATGCAATAAAATGGTGTAATGCTCGAAGTGAAAAAGAGGGACGAATTCCAGCTTATTACACAGATAGAGTTCACACGATTGTGTATCATACCGGTCAAAATAAGGAAATAACATCTTATTATGTAAAGTGGAAAGCAGGCTATCGTTTACCTACAGAAGCTGAATGGGAAAAAACAGCACGTGGCGGTGTTAGTGGACACCGTTTTTCATGGGCGGATACAGATACAATTACGCATGATAGAGCTAATTATTCTAGTGATTGGGCTTTTACTTATGATTATGATGTGAGTCTTACACGAGGTTTTCATCCAGCTTATTATGATTACAGTCTTTATAAACCAATAATGTACCTTAGCCCAGTAGGATCATTCGCGCCAAATAATTATGGACTATATGATACAACTGGTAATGTATTTGAATGGTGTTGGGATAGAGCAATTACTTATGAATCTTCAACTTATGATGATCCACAAGGAAATATCGTTTCGTCATATAGATTTCGTGCATTACGCGGTGGAAGTTGGAGTAGTGATGCAAATTGGAACAGAGTGTCTTTCCGTAACGATAAATCGGCAACAAATACATTTTATCAAAGATCATATGATCTTGGTTTCCGGACAGTTTTAGGCTCAACGACTGCGATTGCAAAAACCCCAGAATGGAAACAAGCGATTGAAATTCAACCTAAACAGCCGACTTATTCTGAAGCGCCGAAAAAAGAAGACACGAAAGATAGTTTGGTTTTGGTCACACATGGCTGGCAACCGGCATTTAGGCCTGTTGATATAGCTTGGGTGGAAGAAATGACAAATGCTATCACTTCCTACCTCACCGCTAATCAGCTAGATAATTGGCAAGTTAGTGCATATCGGTGGGTGGAGAAGGCATCAACATTTGATCCTGAAAGTGTTCTTCGTGCAGGAGAACAAGAGGGTAAAAATCTTGGTCAAAGTATAGCGACTAAAGAATGGAAAAATGTCCATCTGATTGCTCACAGTGCTGGGTCAGCATTAATTCAATCGGCTACAGAAAAAATTAAAGACAAGTGGACGAATACAATCGTTCATCTGACCTTTCTAGATCCTTATGTCGGAGTAACTTACAATGGAAGAAAAAATTATGGTAGTTATGCTGATTGGGCAGAAAATTACTTCACCCGTGATTTAAAAACAAGTTGGGAAATATTTTCGTTCACAGAAGGTGCTTTGAAAAATGCATATAATGTGGATGTAACTTTTCTAGACAAAACAAAAACTACGGGAGATGTTTATTTTTCTTCTTCTGGTACTGTTATTCAACAATGTCAGGAAGCAACAACCAAACACTCTTGGCCGTATGAGTTTTATACTCAAACGATTTTGCCAAACACTGTTGGTAACTCAAAAGGCTTCGGCTTCCCTCTTTCAAAAGAAGGCGGAGGTTGGGACTTTGCAAAAAGTCAGTACGCAAAAGGCAACATATCAGAAGTTCTTGGAACTCCAGATCCCTCTTGCTTACCTACTCTCTTTCAAACAACACCGGCATATTTAGGCCAAATAAGTTTTTCTACAACTTCTTCCACGACATCAAGTCCAACGGGAGTAGTTGAAAAAAATGACTTTGGTTTCAATCTTGTTAGTTTGATTAAAGAAAGGAGACTTCAATCCTTAAAAGCTGTAGCTCCTTCAGAAGGACCAGCTTGGTTGGCGACAACGGTCTTAATTACGAACGCGGTAAATCTTGTTTCTTTTGATTCTCGTTTCTTGAACGATGCAAAAGCAGAAGGTTTACTTTCAGTTTATTGGGATACGAATGTTATCGGGACTATAGATGAGCGAGTAGCGCCATCTGAAATGCATCAATACACATTTTCTGTCCCAAGAATTGCGAATGGTATTCAAACTATCGGATTTCGTTTAGATTCTTTTTCTGATATGACTTCTAGCGTGACTGTCACAAACGTTTCGCTGGGGTTTATTGGAGTGAAAGAACCGTTTTTCTTATCGTCCGCTGGTTCTCAAACAGATGGAGTGCAAATGCTTCAGTTAACTGGTCAAAAGGATTTTAACTACACAGTTGAAACTTCTACAGACCTTATTAATTGGGAAGTGTTTGCTATTTTGGTCAATACGGATGGTGTCGTGAAGTTTAATTCGGCACCACCTAGCAAAACAGCTCATTTTTATAGAGCTGTGGCACAATAGTTCTTTCCTTTTTCGCGAATAGCCCGTTTAACGATGGGCTATTTCTTTTTTATATAACCGACAATAGCACCAATTAGTGAACCGATGATGAACCAAATAGGAATGCTCAAAATTGGTGCATAAACTTCAGCAAAAATCCAACTATAGCCAAAAACTGGTGCTAATAGATTCAGTAAAAATATAACTGGATATATCGGACTTACTATATAAAAAACTAAACAAAAATAGTCAAAACAAAAACTTACCAATAAATAAAACACAAACGCCACCCCTCCCCCAATCACCCCTCCTTTTAACCAATATGGCATTTTTTTATTATTCATAATTATATTATAACATAAATTATCATTTTTTTATTATCTATGATATAACATTTACCAGATTATAGATCATATAAAAACTAAAAAAAGATGTTACATGGCTACCATAATACTTGATGGCTTTTATCGTATAAGAGGTGCGACTGTTCGTCTCACAGACGACGGGTTTATCGCAGAGAAAATTGTACATGCCGAAAGTCGGGATCGTGCAGTTTATCTCTATTCTCCAGTGGTATTGGAATTACTTAACCAACAAAATTGGTTCAGTACATAAGGTACTCATCGTTGATGACCCTTATTGTGAAGTTTTCTACACTCCAGATTTTTTGTGCACTTTGCGCAAGAATAATTATTTATCTGAAGATGTAATACAGCGTGTTATTTCTGAATCACAAGGAGTACTTCAGAAAAACACTTCATTGGGAAAGTCACATCATCCTTCAAATACGCTTATGATGGTAAAACGGCGACGCAAAATACCACATTGGGTAGCACCCAGTATTTATGGAGATGACAACGGGACACTTTTCTATAGAATGACTGCGCGTTCACAGATTTCCCACAATGGTGAACATATTCGTAGTAGAAAAATACGATTAGTGCGTCTTCAGGCGAAAAATGTTCCTAACGCTGTCAAGGAAATTGTTAAAGATGGACTCTTTGACAGTCATATGAGACAAACGGCGCATTTCAAAAACAACGGTTTTCGTTCATTGGTTAAGCGATACGCGCTATAAGCTTTTCTAATCGCTCCCCTTTCCTTTTTCGCGAATAGCCCGTTTAACGATGGGCTATTTCTTTTTTATATAACCGACAATAGCACCTATTAGTGAACCGATGAGGAACCAGATTACTAATTCGATAGAAAAAATTAGTAGAGATGAGAAAGAGTAAGATGATGGAAAAGATAATAAAATATTAATAATTGGTATTGATGGAATACTAAATAATAAACATTCTAAACCCCAAGAATCAGATGATGTAAATAAATATAAACATGAAGTACTTAAAATGTAAGAAACTATTAACACCCCACCCCCAATCACTCCTCCTTTTAACCAATATGGCATTTTTTTATTATTCATATTTTTAAATTAATTACTCCCCTTTCATTTCCACATAAAATTGAGAACCTTTACCTTCGCCTGCCGATTCCGCCCAAATTTTACCTTTGTGTGAAGCCACGACTTCCTTTGCTACATAAAGACCAAGGCCTGTGCCGTGAATATTTGTTTCGTTAGCTTTTTTATCACGAGTGAACTTTTGGAATAATTTAGGAATAGTTTTTTCTGCTATTCCGATACCTGTGTCTTTGATTGCAAAAATAATTTTACCAGCATTATTTTTCACAAGAGACACATCAACATTTCCCTGTGGAGTATATTTTATGGAATTATCAATTAAATTTCCAATGACCTGCTTAAACTTGTCAAGGTCAGCTTCAATTATGTATGTGTTATTGGAATCAGCCGTAAAATTGATGGCCAGACCTGACTTATCAATCGTTGGTTTTAACTCAGCGAGAGTATCTTCAATCATTTTTTTCCAATCAATTTTCACGAAATTATATTTCATCGTTCCAAGTTCAATTCTAGAAATATCAAGATAATCATTAACCACGCTAGCTAATGTTTTTGAAGAATCTGATATTTTTTCAACCGCTTCTTTCACTTTTGGCGTCACTTCTCCCATGTCTCCTTCAAGAATTAGTGAAGCATAACCCCTCATTGCTGTCAGTGGACTTCTCAATTGATGTGTCGCAAAAGAAACGAACTCTGTCTTTTGTTTATCCAATTCCTTCAACCGATCATTAGCTTTTTGTAAGTCTTCAGCCAATTTTTCAATCAACTCTCTTTGTCGCACCTCTTTTCTAACTGATTTGATAAGTAAAATTCCGAAAAATATCGTTATGAGTAAAGTTACACTAACCACAATACGCATTACACTCAAATTATTTAAAAATAAAAGTGAACCTGTGAGCATCCAAAGCCCAGCGACAAGAACATTCGCACCAATGAGTTTTATATTAAACGTTTTAAACCGAACTACACTATAAGCAAGAAAAGCAATAAATACAGGCATGGCGAATAACCCAATTTGAGCAAACCGCCAATCTTCAGTGAAGCTACTTATGATGTTACCAGATGAAAATGATAAAAGGAGAAATATGGTACCTGTAGTTAATACCAATATTTGGTGTTTAGTTTCTTTTATTTTTGTTTTTATAAATTCTTTTATAGAAAATACTATAATCCATAATGTAAGGAGAATTTCCGTACCGTAAGACAAGTAAATAATTATCGATGATTCTTCACTCAAACATGTAGCTATATTAAAAGATGAAAGACTAAATTTGGTTGGCACTAATATAATTATAGGAAGATAAATTAAACCAATTAGAAGTTTTTTGTTAAAAGATGTATCTTCCTTTTTAATCAAAACATACAATAAATATAACGCACTTATGTATACGATAGGTTCAAATAATATAACAACAGACCAAACAAACATAATCACATCACTCCTATTACTCGCCCAAAATATTGAATCAAGAAAAACCCAAGTTGAAAATGCAAGAGTTAAACATAAAATTATTCTATTAAGTAAACCTTTTTTGTTTTTAAAAAAAACAAAAAATCCAAGAATTAAAGAAATAATAACAACAGGAATATGAGAATAGTATACAAGTGGTGGAACATTTGATGAAAATAATAAATATTTAGAACCTTCAAATGCACAAACTGCTGATGTTGTCATAATTGTTTTATTATATCAAGTATTATTCTTTTCTCAAAATTAATTAAATAAGTTCAGATATATATGTGGTGTGCGCATACATAAATTTGACAAAAACTGGCTAAAATTGATTTTGTCAATCTTTTAAAATACTGAATTGCGTATTATTAATTTAATTTCTTTATGTTTATTAATGCATCTTGTGGTTTATTACCATATCTATACTGTATATTTAATTCAATATAATCCCCCTTTTGTACTTCTATTTTAGGATTAATGGCAATAAAGATTTCACTATTCAAAAATGTTGTATCGTCTTTTTTTATTACTTTTTCGCTAGGCATAATAACTTCACTATAAATCATTAAACTATTCAATAATCCACCACTTTCTATTAAAATAGGAATGGTTTTATTTATAAAAATATTTGACTTATTTGTAAAATCTATTTCATCATACTCATAAGGTGAAGACAAAATGCGGTGAGATATTTTTATATTTCTTTCTGGAGATGTTACAAAAAGTTCTTTATTATGTGGATTATTAGGAAAAGCAACTTGAGAGAAAGAAACGATTGAACGAATTTTTTTAGGTATACAAATTCCATTAGTATTTAGATATTTGATCAAATTATTCATTATTTGCACTTGATATTCAAAAAACATTCCAGTATATATATTTTCACTTACAATAACATCCACATTATTTGGTGGTATGAATGTAATTGCGTCATGTAGAAAAAATTCTACTGATGAATTAGGTATAAATTTCTTTTTCTCTAAATGATTTTTAATCTCTTGTGCTAATTTAAAAACATCAGGATTTATTTCACATCCATACACTTTCGCACCCAATGAAGCTGCGTAAAAAGACAAAATTCCTGTGCCAATTCCAGCTTCCAAAACAACATTCCCTTTAGATACTTTTTTATATATTTCATCAATAAAAAAATTTGTTCTTTTTGTATCATAAACACAATGAACAGCATCAAGAATATTTAATCCAAACCTTGAAATATTCGACTGATTAAATCTATCACTTTCAGAAATTAAAAAACTTTTTTCAAGTTCATCGATTAACCCATGTTTTCTACAAAACGTCATTATTTCTTGATAAATATCCATCTTTTGGTTCATAATATATCTAATATAGCATGGATGAAATTAGATTCATTGATTTGGTGGTAATTTATATAAAATTATGAGATTATTATACCATACACTAGAATGATTATGATTAAGACAAAACTTAGTAAGAGTAAGGTACATGGTATGGGTTTATATGCTGACCAATTTATACCAAAAGGAACTATTACTTGGATTTATTCTGATAAATATGATCAGTCATTTACAAAAAAAGATGTTGAAAAAATGGATGATATAACTAAGAAACAATTTTTCAAGTACGCTTATTGGGATAAAACTATAAAGAAATACGTTTTATGTTTTGATGATCAGAGATTTATTAATCATTCATCGAAGCCAAATATATTGTCAACTCAAAAAAAAGATGTTGCTAGCAGAGACATAAAAAAAGGAGAAGAACTTCTTTGTGATTATACAAAATTTGATGAGAATTATTTTGATAATATAGGTTTTAAACATTAACATAATCAAAAAACCATGCTAAAAGTTAAAACAAAATTACAGATGAGTCATATTCATGGAATCGGGCTTTTTGCTGACCAATTTATACCAAAAGGAACAATCACATGGGAATATGATCCTCATTTTGACATAAGTTACACTGAACAAGAATTAAAAAAATTACCAAAATGGACTAAAGAGCAATTTTTGAAATATTCTTATTTTGATGAAAAAATTAAAAAATATATTTTATGTGCAGATGATCAAAGATTTATTAATCACTCTATAGACCCTAATATATTATCTACACCTAATTTTGATAAAGCGGGAAAAGACATTCAACCTGGAGAAGAACTAGTCTGCAATTATAAAGACTACGAATCAGATTGGTTTGAACGCCGAGGAATAGATGAAAAAGATTTTACCTATATTGTAAAAGGAAAATAAAAAATCCTCACAGTGCCTAAGCCCCATAAGGATTATCGTTTTTGTTTTCGAAAAAGTAAAAATGTTATGTAACCATTTAGTGTGACAATATATACTTGGTACACACTTTCACTAAATGCCCACTCACTAATCGCAAATATGTTTATAATAGATGCAATAGTTGCTAACATCCACCCCCACCTACCTTCACTTTCAGGTCTTAATATTGATTTAATAACAGTTGGATATAATCCAACAAAATCACTAAGAAGATTGATTATGAGAATAACAAGCGTTGCTACACCAATCTTTAGATATATAAGTATCCCCCAAAGAATGATACTCGTTATGCTAATTTTGAAACACAAGATATCGGTTTCAAAACTTTTTCTGTCACTTTTCTCTCCATATTTTATAGAGAATAAAGCGATGATTAAGGGGTTAATAACATAAGTTATTGGAATCCAGATTGTGTCTTTATTTTCGGATTTCATTTCCGTAAAATAACTCACCAAAATCATTCCACCAACAAATGTCATAATCCACCATGTTACTTTGTTAGGTTTTGTATTACCTTTGAAAATACTGACTACATAAATAATAACGGAGAGAAATGAAATAATCCCCGCTATTTTACCAGCGTATTCGTTCACTTATTCCTCCTTGTTAAAGTTCAATTCGACTTGAATTATATCATATTTGACTTTCAGAGTCAATAATCGGGTAATCATGCACTATCATTGTCCTATAAAATGTAAATACTATCGATAGACCAATGAGTACAAAAACTGTAATTATTAATATTTTTGATTTTTTGTCCATATATTTTTTATTTAATAAATATTCTCTTTTGGATATTTTATGCCCCTTTTAATAAAATTACTTTCAATATCTTTTAAATCGAAAGCTTTTTTAAAATAATTTTCTACAAAATTTAAATCCATACCATTTTTGCAAGTGTACACATCCGCACTAACAAATCCTCTTTTGGGAAAAGTGTGAATACTAATATGACTTTCATTAATGACTACAAAACCGCTCCATCCTCCTGGGTCTTTGGAATCGTTTCCATCGGCGTGATAAACAACCGGCTCGGATAATTTAGACATAGATAATAATTCTGGAAGTTCATTTAAAACACTAAAAACCAATTTTTTATCATTTAATTTATTTTCATTTCCTCCATATCCGTCAATCGTTATATGTTCCCCAAAATGCGAATCTTGATTCATAAATAAATTATATCACATAATTCACCCCTACTATAAATTCAAAAATGTAATCGTGAGTTGTAAAACTGTAGCATGAGATTATGTTATCAAATTTATTTAACAACCTTTTTGCACTTATATATTGCGACTTGGTTCAAGAGTGTGTCTGGCGAAGTTCTGTCAAAAGATTTATATAATACACAAGAAGATTCGAAAATTTTCCGATCGAAATATCCCTCGAAGCCCGTGTCTGTGATATTTTGTTTTGGATAATTTGCTATTCGCGCCACAAAATATACTCCATGCTCGACTGCGTCTTGTGACATCACGCCTAGGTCTTGCGCTCCGGAGGCAAAGCTTTGCGTATTTGTGTCTATGGCGTTATCGAATATTTCCTTGCCAGAGATGAGAGCTACCAGAGGGGCGACTTCTGTCGAGCCATATATCGGCAAATCTTCTTTGGCATTTTTTAATACTTCTGCGATCTCCTGCGGGTTATCCAAGACACCTTGTGGTGCAAAAGTATTTGCATATATCGTAATGGAATAAATAGCGACAAAAATATAAAACAAGCTAAACGTCCAAGCGAACTCTTCTTGTCTAGTATGCAGATATGTAAAAAGTCCTACTGTCAATATTACAATAAACGGCATCAAGAGGTGCAGATACATATAATACAAGTCAGTATATATCAAGAAAAAAACAGCAGAGAAAATGAGCGGATAAACGTAAAGTTTTTTTCTAGCGATAAATATTCCAGCAATACTAGCTACTACCAAGAGCCATTCAAATTTAAAAAAGACGCTGGCGATCTTCCACTTGTCTATTCCGTATGGGCGATGCAAGTGATGAACGATCAAGTTTTGGAAAGTCTGGTGCGGGGCAATTATGAAAAACGGCGCGAGGACGATGAAAGTGGCAACCAGTCCGCCCAAGATAATTTTCTTGATTGCTAAAAATTCTTTAGAAATTATTTTGTAAAATAAAAATCCAAGCAAGGCTGGTCCAGCATAGAGCTTGGAGAGGCAGGCGAGAGCCCAAGACACGCCAGAATAAAAATGTTTTTCTCTTTGGTCTAAATAAATGGCGAGCAAGAGGAAAAAGATCATCATTTCTGCGCCGGTCATATAGTCTGAAGTGGCGAGCACTGTAAAAGAGAATAGGTAAAATATCGGGCCGAGGTATGCAAAGACGTTTGTCTTGCGGAGCAGTAGAAAGATGAGCACTGCCGACGCACTGTCAAAGACTATCGGCAAAGCCTTGAAAAGTATGATGTGCGAGCCAAACAAGCCTTTGAACAGGGCAAGTAGATATATGAAAAACGGTGGATCAGCAAAGAAAAAGTCTCTGTATGGCACGAGTCCGCGCCAAATGGCGTCTGACATATAGAAATATATATTCTCGTCACCGAATCTAAAATGAAGTGAGGAAAGTTTCCATAACGCAAACACTGCGATGGTCACTGTCACTATCCATATATCTCTCTTCAGGTTTGCTATTTCCTCTTTTTTGTCCATATAGATATTATATTAATAAACACAGAGTATAAGCAAATGCTTATCAGCTATTGACTTTTATGTTTGGTTATGGTAAGATGGATATCAAGAAAGGAGGTGGGTTAAATGAATAGTACCCCAAAAGAATGGGCGATTGACATTATCGGAGCTATAGCGTTTGTGATCCTCGTTTGGATTGCGCTAAAAATACCTTGGTAGCTTGGTAGTCCGCCAACAGCCCGCGTCGCCATCGAAAGGTGGCACGCGGGCTTTTTATTTGGTTCATATCTACTTCCATTTTAACGGTATCTTTAACATCCTGACAAACTCCAGTATGTGGGGATACTATAATGGTATCTGAGGGGGTTATTTATTTCTCGAATTTTAGAAAATGGTGGCTGACCATATTTTCTCAAAGAGATGTATTACGAGTAAATTGTTTTTGAAATGAATAATCACCTAAAACACCTAATCTAAAAGTTGTGATACAACTATATATCCATGGCCCGTCATTTGTCTTACCCCCAGAGCAATTATGACTATAATTAACCGCCAACAAAATCTGTACTAATAAACCAATAACCATAATCGAAGTAAGTATCGTAATAATCTTTGTCATTCCTATCATTTTTTCTGTTTGCTTAGAAGATTGCTTATTGAAAGTCTCGATTGTTTTCTCTAATTTATTTACTGAACGTTTTATTAACTCATTTGATTCAAGAACTCCATACCTAGGATCATGTTCTTTTACTCCCATTTTTAATTGTTCGTCTTCTATTTCTTCTAATTTTTGTGAAAAATTACTCATATATTTATTATTTCCACAATACTACTTTAGTTTTAAAAAGCAATTTATTTAATCAAAAGTACATAATATTTTTTATTTATTGTAATTTTGTATTCGTTTGTTTGCTAAATCCACATATTTTTTTTCTTTTTCGATTCCAATCCAGTTTCTCTCAAGTGCCTTTGCGACAACAGCTGTCGTGCCACTTCCTAAAAATGGGTCAAGAATTAAATCACCTTTTTTACTAGAAGTTAAAATTACTTGTTGAATAAGTTTTAATGGTTTTTGTGTGGGATGTGATTTTATTCCATTTTCATCTCGTAATCGTTCCTTACCTTTACATAAACCAAACACCCAGTCAGTATCTTTCATTTGTTTTCCACCGTTTATTTTTTTTAAGAAATCATTATTAAAAGTGTAATTTTTACAATTTTTATTTTTTACAGCCCAAATTAAAATTTCGTGATTATTTGTAAATCTTCTACCATTAAAATTTGGCATAGCATCAGTTTTGACCCAAATCACATCATTTAAAAACCATAACCCTAAGTCTTGCATAATTTTACCAACTCGAAAAACATTATGGTACATACCCATTACCCAAATCGTTCCAGTTGGTTTCAATATTCTTTGACATTCTTTAATCCAATTACCTGTAAAAGTATCGTAATCTTCATAGCTTTCAAATTTATCCCATTCATCATTTACAGGAATTACTTCCGTTCCGTTTTCTCGTATAAGTTTTCTATTTTTCGGCAATTGTAAATTATATGGTGGATCAGCAAAAATTAAATCAAAACTATTATCAGGAAATGTTTTTAATACCTCTAAACAATCACCATAAATTATGGTATTAACTATTTTTTTCATAAAAATACAATAAAACCAAACTATTCATCATATCTAATTTTTTTATATAGATTATCAAATATCTCAATTATTTCTTTATCTTCACTAACTTCTTTTAAGTAACCATCTAAATCTTCATATCTTATTGAAAAAAATTTATTAAATAAATCTGATCCACGACTTATATAATTCTTTTCTGGAACATAAATATTACCTTTCATTCTTTTATAATTAAAGTAATATAGAATTGGTTTTAGATCATTAATATCATTTATTTTTAACTCTTTTACAAGACCTGCATAAGTCTTTATGAATTTTCTATTAATATCTACAAACTTCCCTGTATCATGGTCATCATTATATTTAATTTCTAAATAATAATATTTTTTATCTTTTTTATCTTTAAATAAACAATCTATATCATGTTTGTTTTCGATAAGATGTACTTTCTGTTTTTGTTCTCGGATAATATCATTTAAAAGTTTTTCAAATTTTTCTGTCAATTTATCATCAGTATTATTTTGGCTATTTGATATAAACTTATCTATTATACTATCAGTATTTTCTGTTAAAGATAATTTAATATTCTTTTTACCAGAAAGATGTGGAATTATTTCTAGATTTTTTTCTGACTCAACGATTTTATGTATTAATACTTCTATAAAATTACCAAATTGAATATTTAAAGATTGTAATAATCCACCAAAAACACGATATTTAACGGGAACAAAATGTAACTTAACTTCGTGTTTTTTTGTTATTAAACCTATTTTATTTTTATTTGACGTATTATTTAGAAGTTCAATAACAGCGTCCTTTATTAATTTTTTAATCATATTTTTAAATAAGTGTTTATATAATCCTGTCTTAAATCGTTGATCAGTACAAGTTGTCCTCTACGTTTAATATACCAAAATGTCCAACCGTTATTTGTTTCTTTATTTAATAATCTAGCACTAACTTTATGAATTGATCCAATTTCCTCATTTGATGATAAGGTCGAATCTGCTAATACTACCGCCTTTTTATCTCCATTCTTTAAATAAAGATTTTCACCAACATTAATTAAACCAGACTCAACTAAATTACCAAATGGAACTTTGGGATTTCTTGACTCAATCGGATATAGTAGTAGTTTTTCATCAATTAATTTAACTTTTTTTATTCTATCATTTGCTACTTTTATATAAAAATTCTCTTTTTCTATCCCTATAAAATTTCTTCTCATTTTTTTTGCTACAGCTCCAGTTGTGCCACTTCCCATAAAAGGATCTAAAATTATATCTCCAATATTTGAAGTTGATAATATTATTCTATAAAGTAAAGCTTCCGGTTTTTGAGTTGAATGAGCTTTATTTCCATTTACTTTTATTCTTTCTCCTCCACTACATATAGGTATGTACCAATCACTTCTCATTTGTTTATCATCGTTGAATGCTTTCATAGATCTATAGTGAAAAGTTGATTTAGACTTATCACTTTTTGATGCCAGAATCAACGTCTCTTGTGCATTGTTAAATCTCGTACCTTTAAAATTAGGCATTGGATTAGTTTTAATCCAAATAATG
Source organism: Patescibacteria group bacterium (assembly GCA_024654575.1). Classification (GTDB taxonomy): domain Bacteria; phylum Patescibacteriota; class Minisyncoccia; order Phycocordibacterales; family PALSA-1337; genus JANLHG01. The sequence continues at coordinate 93,148 of JANLHG010000020.1, forward strand.
TCATTCAATATCCAAAAACCAATGTCTTGCATAATTTTACCAACTCGAAAAATATTATGATAACTACCAATAACCCAAATTGAACCATCTTTTTTTAAAACTCTTTTACATTCTAGTAACCAACTATAAGTAAACTTATCGTAGTCATCGAAAGAAGGAAATTTATCCCACTTATCATTTACTGCACTTACTTTAGTTTGATTGGGTCTATAAAGATCACCTTTTAGTTGTAAATTATATGGTGGATCAGCAAAAATAAGATCTACAGAATTTTCTGGTAATTTTTTAAGAGTTTCTATACAATCACCTTTTATTATTGTATTTAAATATTTCTTATCCATAAATTTTATAATCTAATTCTACTGTATGTTCAAATGAAATCATATTTTTGTGAAATTACAGATTTTCAATATAATTATTCTTACTCCATATTATTTCATATTTTTGAGTTTTTTTCTAGTCAGTTATTTTGAAAGCATTTGTTTTGACAAATACAATAATTCAGCGTGCAACCTAAAATTTATCCACATTTTTTGATTTTTTCTTTGAAGTTATACACCTACATTGCTATAATTTAACATATTAGGTATTGAAAATTGAAATTTGTAATTTCTCACTTAACATCTAAATTTGGATTTTGAGTGAGGAATTAGAAATCGTGACAGCATCCTCTCCATCGTTGACTTGAAATACGAATTGGATAAATAGTCAAAAACCTATGAAAATAGGAAGAAGTGCTAAAACTGGAAAGTTTGTTCCAGTGAAAAAGGCTCGAGATAACCCATCTACATATGTAGTGGAAACAATCAAGCCCCAGAAAAAAAGAAAATAGCCCTCGTGTTCAAACAAAAGGCTATTTTCTAAAAAATTAATATAAACTTTCTTACGAATTTTTATATACCCATACCTTTTGAAGGTTGGGCAGAGGAAGTAACACAAGTGATTAGGATCTGTGATGAAATTGGTAGACATAATGATTTATCATATCATCGCCGTACAAGCATGCGAGTTCGAATCTCGCCAGATCCACAATTACTTCCTCTATCCACTCTTCAAATTTTATAAAGAACGAAAAATTACACCATTTGGGGTGTGAACTAATCTTTTTATTAGAATAGAATCACGTTTCATTTTTATCACTATTTTAAACAAACCGTATATATATGTCATACTATTACATGAGTATATTATACTAATCATTTAGACAGTTTATGATAAAAAACTGTGGATAACTATCCTATATTACATTAACGAATAAATCAACTTTAGAACTCCCCTACTCGCTCACCTTTCCGTCGAATTCTTCATTGTCTTTTTCGGCTTCTTCTTTAGTGGAATGGACTACACCGTCTCTGTGATGCGCTGGAGAGTAGATAGTGTAGAGCTTCAAGTCCTCTGTCGCCGATGTGTTTATGACATTGTGCTTCGCGCCTGTGGGTACCACGATTGCCGAGCCGTCGGCAAGCGCGTATTCGTTGCCGTCTATGATGCACTTGCCCTCCCCTTTTTCTATTCTAAAAAATTGATCATTGCCAGTGTGAATTTCTTCGCCGATTTCTTCGTTTGGTTTGAGGGACATCAAGACAAGCTGGCTGTGTTTACTAGTATATAAAACTCGGCGAAAATCTGTGTTCGCCAATGTCTCTTTTTCGATGTTTGCATTAAATCCTTTCATGTTTTTTATTTTATCACATGCTACAATAATATCTATTATAATATGGTGGAGTTGCGCGCTTAGCTCAGTGGTAGAGCGACCCCTTGACGTGGGGTAGGCCGTGGGTTCAATCCCCTCAGCGCGCACATTTATCTAACGACTTCTTGCAGTTTTGCAATACATCTCACGCAAACAGTTTGATTTTTTCGAGTTTTAATATATTTATTTCCACAAACACACACCAAAATCTCCGCGATAGTTTTTTTCTCTATCCATTTACCCATTTTTGAAAAAGGTTTTTGATGAATTGCCGGTTTCATATTTATTCTATAAAAGTTAACGCCTTACCCTTTTTGCCAGCTCTCCCTGTTCTTCCAATTCTATGAATATAATCGTCGTAAGTGGCAGGAATATCAAAGTTGATGACATAACTAACGTCACTAATATCGAGCCCTCTGGCAGCCACGTCTGTAGCTACTAAGATTTGAACATGATTATCTTTGAAAAGATTTAAGGCCTTTTGTCTTCGTGAATGATTTTTATTTCCATGAATAGATTCGGCTTTAAAACCTTTTTGAGATAGAAGTTTTGATAGTTTTTCAACGCCGTGTTTGGTTCGTCCGAAGATAAGGACTTTATTGAATTCAGCTTTACTCAAAAGAGCTGAAAGCAATTCAATTTTATTACCCCCGCGAACATGAACAACATCTTGGTCAACATTTTTTGAAGTATCCCCTGTTTTGACAGAAATGGAAACTGGTTCTCGAAGAAAATCTTTGATAAGCGTCTCTATTTCTTTGGAAATAGTAGCTGAAAAGAAAAGTGTCTGACGAGTTTTGGGCATAAAAGACATCATCAAACGCATATCGTTTATAAAACCCATATCTAGCATTCTATCTGCTTCGTCAAGCACAACAGTATTAAATGAAGCGAGATTGATACATTTTCGTTCAACTAAGTCTTTGAGACGGCCCGGAGTTCCAATAATAAAATTATTATGATGTCGTAGAGCTTTTATTTGAGGAATAATATTCGCTCCTCCCACGCAACACACAGAAAAAATTCCTAACATCGGTGTAAAACCACGAAGCTCTTGTTCAATTTGAATAGCTAGCTCTCGTGTCGGCACCATAATGATAATATTTTCTTTTGAGTTTAGAAGGACTTTATTTATAAGAGGAATAAGAAAAGCAGCGGTTTTTCCAGTACCAGTATTCGCAATACCAACCACATCAGAACCCTTTAAAATGTGTGGAATTATTTTATCTTGAATAGGAGTCGGCTCTGTGTATCCTTTGGTAGTAATATTCTTTTTTAGTCGTCCATCAATAGCAAAATCCTCAAAGCGATGCTCTGGTTTAAAATGTTCTATTTGTTCAGTAATAACCGCTTTATTTATAAATCTAGAAGTGTTTATTCTCTGATTCTGTGATCCGCCACGTCGTTTTTGTCTGTACATTTACCTACTATATATCAAAACACTTATTTTGTCAATCAACCGAAAGATATACTAAAATTGACACTCGGAAAAATTTGGCGTGCAACTCCAAATTTATCCACATTTTTAGATTTTTTTCTTTGAAGTTAATGCTTACGCTGATATAATTTATTAAATTAATAGATTGATTAAAAAATAATATATGAAATCAAAAAGGAAATCTACAGCAACAGAGACAGTTGTAAAAAATATTCAAAAAAGAGACGGTACTGTTGTTCCTTTTGATGTTCAAAAAATCACTAATGCTATCAACAAAGCAATGCTTGTTGCTAGCGAAGGTTCTTTAAAAGAAGCTGGAATGGTTGCGAATAAAGTATACGCAGATGCTGTTAGAATAACTAAAAAATATAAAAATTTCATACCGACTGTTGAAGGTATTCAAGATACAGTAGAAAAAGAACTTATTTTAAGCGAATATGTTAAAACTGCTAAACACTACATTATTTATAGAGAAGAAAGGTCAAAACTTCGGGAAAAAGGATTACGCGTGCCTGCAAAAGTCAAAAAATTAGCGGAAGATAGCAAAAAATATTTTAGAAACTCACTTGGAGAATTTGTTTATTACAGAACATATTCAAAATGGATTGATAACGAACAAAGACGAGAAACTTGGATTGAAACTGTAGACCGTTATATGGCTTTTATGAAAGAAAATCTTGGTAATAAATTGAAAGAAACTGAGTACAAAGAAGTACAAGAGGCGATTTTAAAACAAGATGCTCTACCATCAATGAGATTACTTCAATTTGCTGGTACAGCAACCAGAACAACAAATGTCTGTGCCTATAATTGTTCTTTTATCGCACCAGAGTGTTTTCAAGATTTAGCTGAAATAATGTATGTTTTGATGTGTGGCACCGGAGCTGGATTTTCAGTTGAAAGTCAAAATATCCAAAAATTTCCTCAAATCAATTTGCAAACTGGAAAAAAAATGCCAACTCATATAATTCCTGATAGCAAAGAAGGTTGGGCGGATGCTTTGGTTGTAGGAATGAATGCTTGGGCTGATGGAAATGACATTGAATTTGATTTCTCACAATTAAGACCAGCTGGAGCTCGTTTAAAAACTATGGGTGGCAAGTCCTCTGGCCCAGACCCTATTAGAAAACTACTTGGTTTTACCAGAGAAAAAATGATTGCAAGACAAGGAAAGCGTTTAAGAAATATTGATGTGCACGATATCATTTGTATGATTGGTGAATGTGTTGTGGCGGGTGGAGTCAGAAGAAGTGCTTTAATTTCCCTATCAGATTTAGATGATAATGACATAAGAGATGCAAAAAAGGGTGCTTTCTACAATACAGAACCACAAAGAATGCTTTCAAATAACTCTGCTGTCTACATGCAAAAGCCATCAAGTGCTGAATTTATGGAAGAATGGATAGCTCTTATGAAATCAGGTTCTGGAGAAAGAGGAATATTTAACCGTGGTTCATTAGCCAAAACATTACCAGAAAGAAGAATAAAAGTTTTGAAAGAATACAAAAATTATTTTGACGCATCTGGCACAACAATTATCGGTTCAATTGGTACGAATCCTTGTGGAGAAATAATTTTGCAATCAAAACAATTCTGTAATCTTACAAATGTTGTAGCGAGAGCTGGCGATACAGAAGATGCTCTTTTGAAAAAAATTAAAATAGCTACAATTATCGGAACTTATCAGTCTACTTTAACTAATTTTCCATATTTATCTAAGGGTTGGAAAATAAATTGTGATAAAGAAAGATTGCTTGGAATTGGTCTGGCTGGACAATGGGATTGTGATGTCGTGAGAAAGCCAGAAATACTTGAAAAACTAAAAAAGGAAACTATTAAAGTAAATAAAGTTTATGCTAAGAAATTTGGAGTCAGTGAATCCACTGCTATAACTTGTGTAAAACCAGATGGAAATTCTTCACAAACTTTTGATTATTCTTCAGGAATGCATCCGCGACATTCAAAATACTACATTAGAAGAGTGAGAATTGCGGCCACTGATTCCCTATTTAAAATGCTTCGAGATCAAGGTGTACCATATTTCCCAGAAGTGGGACAATCTCTTGAAAACGCCACAACCTATGTATTAGAATTCCCAGTTAAAGCTCCATCAGGGTCAATTTTTAAAGAAGATTTAACTGCCATAGACCAACTTGAGCATTGGAAAATGGTAAAGATAAACTATACCGAACACAATCCTTCAGTGACTATATCGGTTGGAGATGATGAATGGATAGAAGTAGCAAATTGGGTTTATAAAAATTGGGATATGATTGGTGGACTTTCTTTTCTTCCAAGAGAAAAGCATATTTATCAACTCGCTCCATATGAAAAAATTGATGAGAAAAGATATCTTGAATTATCAGAAAGATTTAAAGATTTAGATTATTCAAAAATAATAACTTACGAAAAAACAAACGAACTTAATGTCAAGAAAGAGCTTGCTTGCGTAGCTGGTGTTTGCGATATAATGTAAAAATTAATCCAGATACTAACAAAAGTGAAGTAAAAGCTGAAAACATACAATACAAACAAATAGCTTTCAATATTTCTATTTGCACATACACAAAATATAGAGATGAAATAAATCCAATTGGTATTAGTATTTTTATTATTCTATAAAATAAAACTTTTGGATTAGTAATTAAAGCTACTGAACACAAAAATATTATTAAATAGTAAATTGCTCCCATCAGAGCTACCGGTACTCCAGCAATGACAGAATAAGAGCTTGTAGTGACAATTTCACATCCTTTAACCAAAGAACAAGGCGGTATCTTCCCAAGAAAATGTTCTATGCTCAAATAACTTGCATCTATAAAACCAAGAAAAGAAAGGATTAAAAAATAAAGACCGAGTTTTTTAGGAATTATTGATTGCATCGTTGATAATTTTCTCAAATTCTTCGTAACTTTGAGGGTTATTTATTTTTTTACCATTAAGAAAGAAAGATGGTGTACTATCTACTCCAGAATTTACTCCACTAATAGCATCATTATCTACCTTTTGAATAATTTCTTTTGATTCAATGTCTGCATTAAATTTTTCCATATCTAAACCTAATTTCATAGCGTATTCTGTAAAGATTTTCTTAGCATCATTTGATTCAGACCAAGCCAATTGATTATCAAAAATCATATCGTGCATTTCAAAAAACTTACCCTGTTTTCCAGATGCTTCCGAAACAAACGAGGATAATTTAGCATTTTGATGTTGAGATAAAGGAAAATGTCTATAAGCAAAATAAATTTTATCTCCGAATTGTTCGGTTATTTTTTTAACTAACGGATAATAAGCTCCACAAGCTGGGCATTGAAAATCGCTATATTCCACAAGCGTTACCGCAGATTTTTCATTTCCTTTGGTATGGTCGTTTGAATCTATGGGTTTAGTCAAAAAAACATCCACCAGAGTCTTACCTTGATAATTATTATTAACTAATACTAAAAGACCAATTAAGACAACGATAACTGCGACAAAAGACGCAGGCCATATCCATTTTTGTAAACTATTCTGTTCCATTGCTATATTGTAGCATAAATTCTTTTTTTAACATCTCAAACCTATCATCAAGGATTGATTGGCGGATTTCTTTCACCAAATTAACTATAAAATAAAGATTGTGAATTGAGGCCAGTGTGTAAGCCAGAATTTCTTTAGCTCGAAATAAATGAGAAAGATAAGCAAGAGTATAATTTTTACAAGTATAACAATGACATTTTTTATCAATCGGTTCCAATATTGATGTAAATTTTGCATTCATGACATTTATTTTTCCATTTCTAGTATAAAGTTGACCGTTACGAGCAATTCTAGTTGGGGCTACACAATCAAAAGTATCACAACCGTTTTCTATTGCACCAAATAAATCAGATGGTTCACCTATTCCAAGCAAATGACGAGGTTTATCTTCTGGTAATATGGAATTGACCCAACCAACCGCAGTATTCATATCTTCTTTATCAAATGAACCTCCTATACCAAATCCGTTAAACCCGCCTCCTCGGCGGGCAAGATCCATACTACCGATTATTTTAGCACTTTCTTTTCGCAAATCTTCAAACCGTCCTCCCTGAACTATCCCAAAAAGTGATTGTTGCTTGCCCGATCGCTTGTGTTCTTCAAGCGATCTTAGGGCCCAGCGATGTGTTCTTTCCATTGCTTCTTTTTGATATTCATATGAAGCGAGCGGTGAAGTACATTCATCAAAAGCAAAAATAATATCAGCACCAATGTTGTGTTGTATTTCTATTGATTTTTCTGGAGTAAAAAAATGGGTACTGCCATCTATCACCGACTTGAATTCAACGCCATCTTCAGTGATTTTAGCTAATTTTAAATCCTCCCCATTCCCCCCCTTTACTAAAGGAGGGGTTAGAGGTGGATTTTTGGATATCTTCCCCACTTTCTCTCCATACGCCATTCCAAGCGAAAACGCTTGAAAACCGCCAGAATCGGTCATTGTCGGACCACTCCAATTCATCATTTTACCCAAACCACCCATTTTTTTCACTTTTTCGCCTCCTGGTTGTAAATAAAGATGATAGGTATTTGCTAAAACGACTTGTGTTCCCAAATCTTTGACTTGTTCTGGAGTTAGAGCTTTCACCGTACCTTTTGTTCCCACAACGACAAAAGCCGGAGTTTCAATCACCCCGTGAGGAGTTTCAATCACCCCGACTCGTCCTAACTTATTTTTAAGTTTATTTTGTATAGAAAATTTAAGCGACATATTTATAGATTAGCAGAATATTATAAAAATTGAAATAAAAATACTCCGAGAGGTTTGACCCTCCCGGAGTAGTATTTGAAACGAGGAACTTTGAGATCATCGAACCGCCAGTGTCTCGCCGGCATACTCGAGATTCTTCGGCTTGATGACGACTTTCTTGTCGCCGTCTTCGATGTGTCCCGCCAAGAATGCACGCAGACCGAGTTTCTTTGCAACATCAATCACTTGGGTCGCTTGCGCTTCGGTCACGTAGAGCGCAAACCCAGCGCCCATGTTGAGATTGCCGTAGGCTTCCTCGTCATCGACAGGTCCATGCTTTTGCAGGAAATCAAAGATCGGAAGCTGTGTCGGAAGTTTTTCTATCACGTAGGTGAATGGCTGTGTCGCCCGCATGAGCTTGCGCCATCCGTGACCCGTGATATTGACCGTGTAGTGAATGTTTCCACCATAATCAAGATTGAGACAATCCTCTACCAAGCCCACGTAGATATGAGTCGGATCGAGGAGCGTTTCGCCGTAGGTCCGGTCGTCGGAGAGTTTCGTGAGATACCCTTCCGGCAGTTTGTCAGCAATCTTCCGCGCCAGAGTGAGTCCGTTGGCATGAATGCCGGAACTCTCGATGAGAACGATTGCATCGCCGTGCTGAATCGGACCAGCAATGAGACGCTCCTTCGGTTTGACGATACCAATCGCCGAACCGGAGAGCACGACTGCTTCCGGAACCACGACACCCTTGAGAGTCGGCGTTTCGCCTCCACCCCAGGTGCAACGTGCCAGGTTACAGGCATTCTTCCAGCCAGTGACAAGATCGCCTGTGCGTTTATCATCATTGAACCAGTCGGAAGTGCCGACCGCCAGATGCATCGCCACAGATAGTGGCAGTGCGCCAAGCGTGACCAGATCGTTGACAATCATGGCAACTGTGCATTGCGCGATCTGATCGTAATACGATTTGCCGGTGAGGGCATACATCGCATCAGCAACCAGATTCTTGGTGCCAAGTCCTTCCTCGACGTGGGCGAAGTAGCTTTTGGCCGCCTCGATCAGATAGGCGCTTTCGCCTCTCGAAGGTTCGAATTCCCGGAACTCCCCACCATTGAGGCGATTGATGTTTCCAGAAGTTTCTCGCGCAGCAAGCTGTGCCATCCGTTTGAATGGGTCCATGGCATCGTAATTGACACCGGTACCCGCATAGGTCATGTTCATTCTTAATCTCCTATATTTTGTTGTTTTTGTTCTTTGTTTTTTTGATTCTACTAACAGATTAATTCAAATAAATATTAAAGTCAATAAAAAATTAATTCTGAACATCTACAATTTCAACATCAAAAGTCAAAGTAGCGTTTGCTGGAATAATTGGTGGAAATCCTTGAGAACCATAACCTTTTTCTGGAGGAATAACTAAATGTTTTGTCTCTCCCACTTTCATTCCAATCAATCCTTCATCCCAACCTTGAATAACTTGTCCAATACCAAGAGTAAATTTAATCGGACCATGATTAGCTGAAGTATCAAAAACTGTTCCATCTTCCAATTTACCAACATAATTAACAGTTACTACTGAACCCTGTTTTGCTAAGTTAGTATTAGCATTATCGTTATTAACTACCTCTTTTACTTCGTTATTATTGTTTTGTTCATTTATATTCATAGAAGGTTTTTTTGATGATAAAAAATAATAAAAAAATCCAAAAATTACTACAATTGAAACTACTACCGCTACCCATTGATTTGTTTTCATACTCTATGTTTTTTATAGCTATTAAAAATAATTACTGATATTATAGCACAATGATGGAAATAGATGCAAAATATCCAATTCGTATAAACAGATATTTATCGCTTAAAAATTATGCGACTCGAAAAGGTGCGGATGAATTAATTAAACAAGGTCTCGTAACTATAAATGGAAAAATAGCAGTCCTCGGTGATAAAGTGCAAGAAAATGATAAAGTTGAAGTAAATGAAGAATTGAGAAATGAAATAAAACACAGGACATATCTTGCCTATAATAAACCAGCTGGAATTGTCACTTCCCTACCCCAAGGAAATGAAAAAAGTATAGAAGATGTTACCCATTTTCCTAAAAAGGTTTTTCCTATTGGACGATTAGATAAAGATTCACATGGATTAATTATATTAACTGATGACGGTAGAATTACCGATAAACTACTAAATCCTAAATATATTCATGAAAAAGAATATGTTGTTCAAGTACATAAAGAAATGACACCTAAATTTTTAAAAAAAATGGAAACAGGCGTCAAACTTGATGATAATTATATCACTAAACCATGTGAAGTGTATAGAATGACCAAAAATAAATTTAGAATAATAATCACCGAAGGTAAAAAAAGGCAAATTAGAAGAATGTGTCTTGCTCAAGGATATGAAGTCATGGACCTTTGTCGTATAAGAATTATGAATATTCAACTTTCTGATATAGGTGAAGGAGAATCTAGAAAAATAAAAGGCAAAATGTTAGAGGTTTTTTTAGAGGGATTGGGTATGATATAATAAAATTATTCACAATATGCAAAAAGATTTTAATGGGTGGAATAAAAAAAAGAAAAAAATGCATAATCGGGAAGATACTCCATTTTTTCATACGAGAGAAATTTGGTGGTGTTCTCTAGGAGTTAATATCGGTTTTGAACAAGATGGTACTGGTGAAAACTTTTACAGACCCGTACTTATTTTAAAAGGTATGAGCAAAGAAACATGTTTTGTAATACCGCTTACCACTTCAGATAAAAGGCATAAGTTTCGTCCATCAATTGGTATTGTAGATGGAAAAGAAGCTAAAGCATTACTTTCTCAAATGCGTCTAATTGATGCCAAAAGATTAATACGAAAAATGGAATATCTAGATGAAAAGATTTTTGAACGCATAAGAAAAACCATCAAAGAAATGCTTTGATGGTTTTTCTCTGTTTGCCTCTTGCGAGGCGAGCCCGAAGGCACTTGTATCTAAAGGATAGCAAATACTGAGTAATAACACAAGTATTGTAAGATGGTAGCACTTTTTCGTCAGTAGTATGCGATCAACTTTCGAGATTGAATGTATAATCTCGGCTTCACAGCAATGTGGAGCTTTTTTATTTTAAAGTTTGTAATCAAATTTGAGGGATGTTATACTTTACCAATCATGAACGAAAATACACAAAATAATCAAACAGCAGAAACAAGAATTACGGAAATAAATGATGAATTTAAGAGAGGTTTTGCGTTTATAAAAAATTATGAAAAATCGGCATCATTTTTTGGTTCTGCTAGAACAAAAGAAGATTCTGATAACTATAAATTCGCTTATAAATTAGCAAAAAGAATTTCAGAAGAACTAAAATATACGATTGTGACTGGAGGTGGTCCTGGAATAATGGAAGCAGCAAATAAAGGAGCTTTTGACTCTGGAGGTAATTCTCTTGGTATGACAATCAAACTTCCAAGAGAACAAGCTGTTAATCCTTACGTTCAAAAAAGTGAAGAGTTTTACTATTTTTTTGTCAGAAAAGTGATGCTCTCTTTTTCCGCTGAAGCTTACATTTTCTTTCCTGGAGGGTTTGGAACAATGGATGAATTTTTTGAAATATTAACTCTAGTTCAAACACATAAAATTCCTCAAGTGCCTATTATTCTCGTAGGAAAAGAATATTGGGAACCGCTAGAAAATTATTTAAAACAACATCTCCTAGATGAACACAAAGCTATTGGAGTTAATGATTTAAAACTCTATACTATTACTGATGATGAAGAAGAAATTATGAAAATTGTCCGAGAAGCTCCAATTAGAAAAGAATAAGATTAGTTTTTTATACAGATATTGTAGGCCTTAACTTGATTGTTATAAGTTTCAATAAAACTCTTTAACTCTGTTATTGTACTATTTGTTTTTTCGACCATATCGTTGTATTCTTTTATTTTTACAGTATCATTTTGCTTGATTGTCTCGGCATTTTTTTCAATATCAGCTTTTATTGATACTAAAGCTGTTTGATAGACATCAATTTTTGTTTGAAGGTTTTTATCTATTGAGGGACAAAGAGAAGCTGGACGAGAAAAAATCTGAATCGCTATCCACGTACTTTTACCATTAAATTCCCCTCTCTCAACAGCTATTCCTATTTTTGTAAAACGATTATTAAGAATATTAGCACGATGTCCAGGGCTATCCATCCAAGCTTTAACGAGAGCTTCATCATCTGGAAAATTTCCCATTGCTATATTTTCACCTATTAAAATATATTCATAACCAATAGATTTTGAAACTTCTGGAGCTCCAACGCCTTGTGGAGAAAAATGTTCAAAATATTGCTTCGCAAACATATCTTTCAAACGTATTTCAGCAATTTTGTTCAGATCTTTATCAAGTCCAAATGCTGGTAACTTTCCATTAGTATCTCTTGCTAAATTTGTATAAGTAACTACACCCTCTACAGTAAGGTTTGATACGGGTGCATCATTTTTTAAAATGAGCGGAATGTTTTCGACAATGTTTTCAATAATTTTTTCTTCTATTTTGCTTTCTATAATATCATGCGGAACAATTTTTGGTAAAATAATAAAAACAGTTACTACAATAAGTAGTATGGTGAATAAAAATTTCATATAAGTATTATAACAGACGAACCTCGCTTTTATGTAATAAAAGCGAGGTTCTAGTCTTGTTAGTCAGTAATAGTTATTACCAGCTGTTTCCTCCTCTGTCGCCTCCACGAGGTGCTCGAGGTTGCATAGGACGAGCCTCATTTACTGTAAGACGTCGGCCTTCAAGCTCCTTTCCATTAAACATATTGATGGCGTTTTGTGCTTCTTCATCAGAAGACATTTCTACGAATCCGAATCCTTTTGATCGGTTCGTCATCTTGTCCATAATAATGCTTGCTGATGTAACTGTACCAGCTTGCGCGAAATAAGTCTTCAGCGCATCTTCGCTGGTGCTATAAGCAATACCACCAACATATAATTTCTTAGCCATTCTATTTACTTTACCTAGTCTTTAAATTAAACGTAAGGCGACTAGCAAAAACTTACTTCGAGTAGTATAGCATACTCACCTATTTTAGGCAAATAGCTTATTTCTTATCTTCTTCTTTCTTATCCTCTTCTTTAAACTCAGCATCGCGGACATTTTCTTTATCTTGCCCGTCCGAAGGATTAGGGTTTTCCGGCTTTGATTGCATATACTGCCCTATTTTTTGAATTTCAGTAGAAAGTGCTTCTGATGCTGATTTGACTGTAGCAATATCAGTACTATCTCTTGCAGTTTTAAGCAAAGCAATTTTATCTTCAATTGTCTTTTTAACATCTTCCGGAACTTTATCTCCTGCGTCCTTAAGAGCTTTTTCTGAAGTGTAAATTAATTGTTCCGCAAAATTCTTTGCTTCTACTTCTTCTTTTTTCTTTTGATCTGACGCATTGTTAATTTCTGCATCTTTTTGCATTTTAGCAATTTCTTCTTTTGATAGACCAGATGTCGCCTGAATTTTAATGGATTGCACTTTACCTGTTGATTTATCCTTGGCAGTCACATTAAGAATACCATTTGCATCAATATCAAACGAAACTTCAATTTGAGGCATTCCTCTTTGAGCTGGTGGAATACCATCTAAAACAAATTGACCAATACTTTTATTATCATTCGCCATCGGTCTTTCACCTTGAACGATATTAATTTGTACTTGTGTTTGATTATCTGAAGCAGTTGAGAATGTTTGAGATTTTGAAGTTGGAATGGTGGTATTTTTTTCAATCAGTTTTGTAGCAACACCTCCCATAGTTTCAATTCCCAAAGAAAGCGGAATAACATCGAGTAGAAGAATATCTTTAACATCTCCTCCTAGAATTCCTCCTTGAATAGCTGCTCCGAGTGCAACAACTTCATCGGGATTAACTCCCATATGAGGTTCTTTATTAAAGAATTCTTTAACTACTTTTTGCATAGCAGGCATTCTAGTCTGTCCACCAACTAAAATAACTTCTTGAATTTCATTAACTTTAAATGGAGACGCTTCCATAGCTCGTTTAGTAATAGCCATTGCACGGTCAATAAATTCTCGAGTTAATTCTTCCAATTTTGCTCGTGTAAATGTCATCACTAAGTGCTTTGGTCCATCAGCAGTAGAAGTAACAAACGGAATATTGACTTCTGTTTGTACTGATGTAGAAAGTTCTATCTTTGCTTTTTCAGCAGCTTCATCAAGTCTCTGTAGGGCTAAGGTATCCTTTGAAATATCAATTCCTGATTCTTTTTTGAACTCATCAGAAAGATATTTGATAATTTTCTGGTCAATATCTTTTCCTCCAAGATGTGCATCGCCATCTGTAGATTTTACTTCCACAACATCATCTCCAACTTCAAGTACAGAAATATCAAATGTTCCTCCACCAAAGTCAAAGACAACAATTTTTTCTTCTTTGTTTTTGTTAAAACCATAGGCAAGTGCCGCCGCTGTAGGTTCATTTATAATTCTTTTAACATCAAGACCAGCAATCTTACCAGCATCCTTTGTAGCTTGTCTTTGAGAATCATTAAAGTATGCAGGAACAGTAATAACAGCTTCTGTGATTTTTTCTCCAATACGAGCTTCCGCATCATTTTTTAATTTTTGAATAATCATCGCAGAAATTTCTTCCGGACGATACCATTTACCAGACATATTAACTTCTATTCCACCATTTGCAGATTTTTGCAATTCAAAAGGCACAGACGCTTTATCTTTTTGTACAGCTTCTTCATCAAATGTATGACCGATAAAACGTTTTATTTGATAAATAGTGTTTTTGGGATTAGTGACAGCTTGTCTTTTTGCAAGCAATCCTATAATTTTTTCTCCTGTTTTAGATTGAGCAACGATTGAAGGAGTAGTTCTAGCCCCTTCAGCGTTTTCTAAGATTTTTGGATCTCCCGCTTCCATAATTGCGACCGCAGAGTTAGTTGTTCCAAGATCAATTCCTATAATTTTAGACATAATTTTTATTATTAGTTTTTAAAATTGAGTAACAAAATTTTAAAAACTTGGTGCTCGTGTTGGTTGACTATTAAAAAAGAAAAATTGATTAAATGGTGAAAGAATCGGTGCAAGTAGTGAAATATATGTAAATTCTTGTGTTTCTTTTTCTTTATATTCAGGAAGAAATGTTTGTTTTTTAATTTGTATATTGATAGGAGAAACAGAAATAATCCTACCTTGAAAAGTCCCATTAACTTCAATAATAGTAAATCTCACACGGACAAAAACACCGTTTTTATCTTTAACGACTCTTTCAAAAATATTATTTAGTTCTTTATTTTGAAATAAAAGCATTTTTATTTTTTAAATTGTCCTATTTTTACTTTTGGTGATTTTATAATCTTACCATTTAGACTATATCCTTTTTGAATAACTTTTGTGATTATATCATTTTTTGATTCATCATCAACTATTTCAAATTCAATAGCTTCGTCTCTCATTGGATTAAATTTTTCTCCAAGTGGATTTATTTCTAAAAGATTATTGTTTACTAATATAGTTTTAAGTTGAGAATAAATATGTTCAACGCCTATTCTCCAGTTTTTATCAACTTTTTCCCACATTTCTTTGTTCGCCATTGCTATTTCAAAACTATCAAGTACTGGGATAATTTCTATTATCAAATTTTCATTAGCAAACTTAAAAGTATCAATTCTTAATTCTTCATCTCTCTTACGCATATTCACAAAATCAGCTTTTGCTCTCTGTAACTCTGTCAAATGTTGCTGTTTTTCTTCAACAGCTTTTTTAAGCTTTTCTTTAAGATTAGTGATAGTGTCTTTGGCAGATTCCTCCGCAATGACAGAATCATCTAGATTTTCATCAGATTCAATTGTGATATCTTTTTCTTCTTCCATATTTTATTATCTCTTACTCCACTGTGGTGCTTTTCTAGCTTTCTTTAGACCGAATTTTCGGCGTTCTTTTGCTCGTGGGTCACGCTTTAGAAAACCAAGTTTTTTGATATCTTTACGTAATTCTTTATCATAATCAATCAATCCTCGTGCAATACCATGACGAACTGCTTCTGCTTGAGAATGAACTCCGCCACCTTTAACAACAACAGTAATTTTAAATTTTTGAGTAATTTTAGCTTTATCTAAACTTTCTACAGCAACCATTCTAAGTTCATCTGTTGGAAAATAAATATTAAGATTCTTGTCATTTATAACAAAAGAATTTTTTGCTTGTGGAGTTATACGAACTCTAGCAACAGAAGTTTTTCTTCGTCCAACAGTTTCAATGTACCTGTGATTTGTTTCTGGTTGCATATTATTCTTTAATTATTAAATTTTTCATCATTCCTTTAGTTAATTTATTGTGTGGAAGCATACCATAAATCGCCGTCTTGAATACTTCACTGTAACCTTTATCTTTTATCATTTCGCCCATAGTTTCATTATGAAGACCTCCAGGATAACCACTGTAAGTAAGATAAACTTTTTCCAATTTCTTTTTTACATCTATTTTTGCTAATGAAGTGTTAATAACTTCAACTTTAACATCAGGTATTTTATTTCTAACAAAATCTGCTCTATCTTTTCCCATAAGAAAAATGGCCGCTTGACTTGCGATTCTCCCTATTTTTTTTCCTTTTGCGTCAATGGTATGCATATTTTTATACAAATTCTATTATTGCCATTTTTGAACCGTCTGATTGACGTCTAGGCAACTTGATAATTCTAGTGTAACCTCCATTTCTATCTTTATACTTAGGACCAATTTCTTTTATGAGAGCATCCACTCCATCATTATCACCAATTCTTGATGAAATCAATCTTCTCATAGCTAAAGTTCCAGTTTTTGACTTTGTGACGAGCTTTTCCACAAAAGGTCTTAATTCTTTAGCTTTAGCTTCTGTTGTTTTAATTTTTTCTTTTATCAATAAAGATAACGCTAAAGATTTAAGAAGTGCATTTCTCTGATTTTTCTCCCTTCCAAATTTTCTGGTGTTATTATGATGTCTCATACTTATCTTAATGTAATGCCGTAATTACTAAGAGCTTTCTTTATTTCTTGAATTCCTTTTGTACCAAGACCTTCAATTTCCATAATATCAGCTTCTTTCTTCCTTGCAAGTCCGCCGACTGTTCTAATATTGGCATTAGATAAAGCTTTTACAGTTCTAGCTGAAAGTCCAATAGAATCTGTCCTCGTTTTCATAAACTCAACATCAAATTCTTTCTTTGATTCGGCATTTTTCTTTTCTTTTTGACTTTCTTCTTTTTCAACTTCTGGTTTGACTTCTTCTTTAAAACCAACAATAGCTTTAAGTTGGTGTATCATAATTTCTATAGATTTTGACAATGCTTCATTTGGCGAGACAGTTCCATCAGTTTCAATAAATATTTTCAAACGATTGAAATCAGTTCTATCACCCACTCTCATATTCTCAACTTCATAATTAACTCGACGGATTGGGGTAAAAAGGGCATCTAAAGTTATGTTACCTATATCTACCCTATCTTTCTCTAAAACGTCTTTTGGAACGTAGCCAAGGCCTTTTTCAACGGTCATTTCAATATCAAGTTCGCTATTCTTGTTCGTGATATGAGCAACTGGAAGATCTGGATTTAATATTTCAACTTGACCTGGGTGTTCTATATCTCCAGCTGTTATATTTTTTATTCCCTTTAATTTAAGATTTAAAGTTTGAGGTTCGTCAGTAGACATTTTAATACGAACTCTTTTTAAATTCAAAAGAATAGTAATAACATCTTCTTTTACTCCTTCAATAGTTGAAAACTCATGATTAACTCCATCTATCTTTACTCTAGTGATAGCCGATCCAGGAATAGAGGACAAAATAATTCTACGAATAGAATTACCGAGAGTATGTCCATAACCAGGATACAAACCATCAATCTCGTATATACCAGTAAATCCTTCTTCTTTTATAATTCTAGGCTTTGATGGTAACAATACATTTAAGTCAGACATAGTGATAAAAAAAATATTAAAATCGCTTTTAATTTGCTTACTAAAAACTATACCATTACCTGCTATAAAACTCAAGTATTGCTCCAATATCAAACAATAAATCAGTTTTAGCAATAGTTGGTATCCCTTGAACCTTCCATTCCATTTTCTCCAAATCAAAGGCCAACCAAGATGGAGTATTGTATGTTTTCATTTTTTCTACAATGCTTGAAAACATTGGACTCTTCTTGCTTCCCTCACGAATAGATATAATATCTCCAATTTTTACTTGATATGAAGGAAAACTCGATTTTTTACCATTTATTAAAATATGACCATGAGTAACAACCTGCCTAGCAAAAGCCCTAGATGTAACAATGCCCGACCTCAATACAGCATTATCAAGTCTTGACTCAAGAGAGGACAATAAAATACCAGAAGAATCTCCCTTTGTTTTTACCGCCTCCTTAACATAGTTTGAAAATTGTCTTTCACCTAGTCCATAACTATATCTAGCTTTTTGTTTCTCAATAACTTTAAGACCGTAATCAGTCTTAGCTCTCGGTTTTGATGTTCTTGAAGCTTTTTTTCTAGCTTCACTCATAACAAACTTCTGTGTCTGTGTTTTTTCAAAAACTGGGGCTCCTAATCTTCTTGCTATTTTGTATTTTGGTCCAAATTTCATAAATATAATATTTTATTAAACCCTTCGAGGTTTTTTGGGTTTTGGTCCATTAAATGGCACAGGCGTAACATCCTTTATAGAAGAAATAGTTATTCCTTTTGATGTAAAACCACGAATTGAGGATTCTCTTCCTGAACCCACCCCTTTTACTACCACATCAACCTGCTTTACTCCAAATGTTTCTGCAGAAACAGCTAGAGTTTCTCCAACTTTTGCCGCTGCAAAAGGCGTTCCCTTTTTAGCACCTTTAAAACCTAAAGAACCACTTGAAGACCATGCTAAAGCGTTTCCTTTTGGATCAGTTAAAAGCACTTTTGTATTATTATATGTAGATTGAACATACAAAACACCTGACTCAAATTTCTTTTTTGAGCTTACATTTTGAGGACTTTTTATGTCCTTCACCTTATCTCCTTCTTGTGTTACAATTCTTTTTTTTCCCATTTTATTATGTTTTTTCCTCCTTCTTTCTTCCACTACCCATTGTTTTTCTAACATTACCTCTAACTGTTCTGGAATTTGTTTTCGTTCTTTGTCCTTTAACTGGTAATTTTTTAATGTGTCTTATTCCACGATACGTCTTAATATCTTTTAAACGTTTTACATTTGCTCCAATCTCACGTTTTAAATCTCCTTCAATTTTATAACTCTCAACAATTTTTCTAATTCCATTTTCTTCATCTTGAGTCAAATCTTTTGGTATTTTTCCATAATCTATTCCTGCCTTATCGAGAATCTGTTGAGCACGAGAACGGCCCACTCCGTATAGAGCAGTTAAAGCCATTTCCATTCTTTTGTTATCTGGAAGAGTAATTCCTAAAATTCTCATAAATTTATCCTTGTCTTTGCTTATGTCGCAAATTAGATTTACAAATAACATAAACGTAGCCCTTTCTTCGGACCACCTTACATTTTGGACACATTTTTTTTACGGATGCTTTAACTTTCATATTATAATCTTTTTGTAATTCTCGCTCTACCTCCATAAGGGTCAAGTTCTAAAGTTACCTTATCGCCAAGAAGAATACGAATATGGTGTATTCTCATCTTTCCAGCAAGATAAGCTAAGACGATATCTTCTTTCCCATCAAGTTTAACTTTAAACAGGGTGTTTGGCAGTGTTTCTGTTACAACACCATATGCTAATGTTTCTTTTGATTGAGCTTGTTGCATTTACAAAAATTAATGTGCGTTTTTCATCATAGCAAACCGAGAGCTATGGTGTCAACTTCTATTGAAAGAGAAACCACTTCTCGAAGTCGTTCGTAAAGCTGGGGTAATGTTTTAGCCTGTGTATAACAACTCCGTAGAGATGGAACAGTCCCAACAAAATATCCCGATTCGTCTTTTTCGATAATAACAGGTAGATGTAAGGTTTTTTTAGTAGATATTTTCATAAATATACTATATCAAAAGTTTAGATTTATTACAATACAAATTATTATCTAAATATCCACTTCCAGAAATTAGTAAAACTATTAAAGATTGATGCTGTCATTGTGGTATTACTTGAATTCTCTGATACTGGTGAAGAACTCGGACTCGCTGAAGGCGAAGGAGTCGGTGTGGAAGTAGGAGTAGCTGTGGGACTAGGTGATGGTGTGTAGATGGGAGATGGAGAGTATGTAGGAGAAGGAGTATATACAGGAGTAGGACTTGGAGTGTATGTATAAACTGGAGTTTGGGTAGGGATTGGAGAATATGTTGGACTAGGAGTATAAATTGGGGTAGGGGTAGGTGTGCCTCCTAAAGATTTTTGGACATTATCTATGACATTCTGATTTGCGTTGAATGACTTGAGTAGTCCGAGGATGCTGGAGATTTGGACTGAAGTGAGAAGTTTATTAGAAACATTTGACTTTCGTACCGGAAGTGGTTTTCCATCAGAACCAAGAATAGAAGGCAGAGTCGGTTGGACTGGCAACTGATTGATATAACCCTCGGTGCGAATTTCTATCGAATCAGAACCGACTGGTTTGCCGGACGCATCAGTGCATGAAATTGTGTAAACCGTTGAAGGGAAACGAGGTATGACTATGGTGGTGCCGATGCCATTCGTAATATCAAGAGTCTCCCGTGTCCAGTTACCAGTGCACGAGGTAGCAGTCGGTGGAATTGTCCATAAAAGCGTAGTCTTGCGACCAATCGTACTATAGAGCGAACCGTCAGAAGCGGTGCTGAGAGGGGTAAAGAAAGCGTTTGCTTTTAAATCAACGAATGGGATTGCCGGAACAAAATCCTGATTTAGTGCTGTTTTTGGGACTTTATCTATCGACACCGCTGCTGGCTCAAAACCATCAAAAAATATCTTATCTCCATGTTTAGGCTCAGGAAATCTAGTATAAGGATTACCGCCATTAACAAGGATGTCAAAATTGTATGAATAGTAAGGAACATTCTGAATAGTCGGAGTAATATATGTCTTGCTTTGTCCACGCACAATAAGGTCCACAGTACAATTACCTTTCACTGTCTGATTATTAACTTTGATTTTACTGCACAAAATAGGACGAGAGAACCAACCGTTCCTATCAGTAGTAGAAACAATTTCATTGATTCTATCCGATGGTAAAATTGATGACGCGGAAACATTTAAAGTTATACGATAAAAAGTATCGGACTTTCCTCCTTCAAGAATGAGGTAGGCCTTAGAATTTTCCTTCACCTCTTGAACCTCGTCGTACACCAAACCAACACTAGACACTCTAAATTTTAATGTGGTTTTTCCACCACCCTGTGCAAAATCTGGGGAATAAGTATAAAATGCAGGGTCGGTAGAAATATCCACATCAAAGATTGGTACTTCTTGATCGTCACACTTTCTCACAGAGCGCCCTTTTTCCGTTGTTTGATTGAAATTGTCGCTAGTGACACATTGCGTCCGACGGTACGATTTTATAAACCGGTCCGAGTAGTTTTCCGTTACTATTTTAAAAACATTATCCTTGCTCGAATAAGGATAATTAAATGTAATTTCTTCATTATAAGAAGTCTTTTCATTCCTACGAGAAAGACAATCTTGTGAACCGTCCGGGCATGAGTAGGTACTCTTCTTTGTGCTACGGTATTCATCCAAAATGATTCTCACCTTGGGTGAATTATCCATTTTTGATCCTGATTCGGGAATAGTCTGCGCACGAACTAAAAATGGCGTTAAGATTACTGTTAGTAAAATCAAAAATATAATTTTTTTCATTATGGGTTTATTTTTTCTATCTTTATCTTATCTTCATTTACTGGAAACGACCGTTTCCAGAAAGGTCTTATTGATACTTCTGCATTTTTAATACCGGGATAACTACTTAAAGCTGTTACAATATATTGCGATGCTTTTCCTGCTAATTCATGTTTTAACTTATTCTCTGAAAATTGCCACACCATAAAAAGTTGACCTTCAACAGAAAATGATACTGTACTAGCGTCCTCAAATGAAAAACTTTGAATATTCTTGATATTAAACTTCAAACTCTCAATATTTTCAGAAACAACCTCATCTTTGGCTATATTCTCAGATAGTTCTTTTACTAATACACTTTCAAGATCTTTTTTATTAAATAAAATTCCGTAAGCGACAGCTTTTTCTCGAATAGTAACTTTACCAGATACAGCTGGTAAAATTGGAAGTGACTCATATTCTATTGATGAAAGAGCATTATCAAAAAGAATAAAATCATCTGGTTTTTGATTAAAGGCTTCTTTTGTAACTTCATTTTTCAATTCAGAACGTAAACCAGCCCTAGCATCTTCTAAAGTTTTATCATCTGCAACCAAAACCATCCCCTCCTGTCCTCCTAAAATATCATCTTTTAACCTAGCGAAAACTGAATCATATTTTGATGAACCTTTAAATCCTGGTATTTTAAAATCTCCTTTTAGGTCAGAAAGTAACATATTAGAATCTTTTCCAGTTTCATCGGCATAAACCACAGCCGTTATATTTCCATTAGCTGGTATAGTTATTGTTTGTTGAATTCTATAAATTTTTCCAATACTATTTTCAAAACGAGTGTTTTTTACAAGCACTTGAGGTTTATCTGTTGAATTATATATTGCAATATTTCCAAAAGCTTTCTCTGATACATTTTTGGTCTGATTAGCACTAACAACCATTTCTTTCTCTTTTTCAATTTTGACACTATTAAAATGAAGTCCTTTAATATCGGTATCCTTAAAAGCTGTGTAGTTACCACTTGCCTCTACCGTTTGTGTTTTGGAAGTTATTTTAACGGTTGCGGAAGAAAATAGTAAAGTGGCAGAGAAAATAAGGAAAACTATACAAAATAAAGCAACTAGCCATATACCGATTTTATTTTTATTTCTTGGATTTCTAATACGTTCCTTTTTATCCACCTTCTTGTTTATTTTAACTTGTCTATATTCAGGAACTGATATTCTTTTTATATCTCGCACAATTTTTCTTTCCATATTTATTTATTATAACATTTATTTAAAGATAATACTCCAATGAATAACGCTACATCAGATTTAGCTTTTCCACCTAATATGAAATAATTTTTTAATTTTTCTTCATCTAACCTAACAATATCAAACAATTCATGATTAATTGCGTCTGCTAAAAAAATACTAAAGATATTATTCATTAAAATAAATATTTTTTTAGGAGAGGTTATTTTATTAAATTGTTCTAACCACCTTTTTTGTATTTCTGAAAAAATTATTTCCAGCTTTTTACTCATTTCTAGCTCAATACTTTTATTTAAATACGTTTTTGCTAATGATTCAGACACACCAACTTCTGTATTAAGGACATTAGAAATGTGTCTTATCATTGAATTAGAACCAAAAGGAAATGATGTACTATAGGTTGATATTCCATTTCTCACAATATCCATATTTGTAAGTTCTCCATTAACATCAATAAGCATAAAATCTTTTTCATCTGGAAAAATATCATTGATAATTGAACAAGATAAAAGAGTGAATGAATGTGCTAAGCTTTTTTGAAAATTAAAAGAACGCGATACGACATTTTCTACTTTTGAAAAAATATCTTTACTAATAGCACTTGCGAGTATAGGAAGTTCTATTAAATGAGCTTTTTTACCAACGGGATCCAAAACTTCATATCCATTCAATTTTATATTTAATGATTTGTGTTCAATAATCATCATATCCTCATCAAACTTAATTTCTTTTTCTTGCGATTGCAAAAGATTTTTTATGAAAGAATGAGTTACAGTAATTTCTTTATTTTCCTTATGGGTAAAAGTCTTTGTTTGAGAAATAACCCACGGTGAAGAAAAAACATAAAAAACCTCTTCAATAATTCCTTCTTGGGGAATTGTTTCTGTGACTTTTTCAAGCGAACGCAACATCTCTGCTAGAAGTTTTTGAGAATCTGGTTTTTTTTGAAAGAGAATTGGCTGTCTGTTTGTATAAATAATTTTCGGTTCTTTTTTTTCTGACAATTCCACCAACGCTCCTCCAACTGTTCCGCTTGCAATATCATAAACAATAGATAAAGACATGGGAATATTATAGCACAACCGCTTTGATTCTACGCACACCGGCGGAGACGGCTTCTTCTTTTAAGATTTTAAATGTGCCGAGTTCAGAAGTATTTTTTATATGCGGACCACCACAAAATTCTTTTGAAATTACGTTACCATTTTTATCTTCCACAATATAAACAGATACAACATCTGGATATTTTGCACCAAATTCCATTTCTGCACCTATCTTTTCCGCTTCCTTGAGTGGCATTTCTTTACGTACGATATTTAAATCATCTTTTATTTTTTCATTTACCCAATCTTCTACTTTTTTCTTTTCATCATCAGTCAGTTTATGGTCGCAAAGAAAATCCATACGCAATCGTTCTTCGGTGATGTTGCTTCCTCTCTGTTTAATATTTTTATCTACCAATGCTTGTAATCCAGCTAAAAGCAAATGATGTGCGGTATGTAATTTAACAGTTTTTTCATTATGATTTGCTAGTCCGCCCTTGAACATTCCCGCCGAAGAAGTTTGAGAAAGTTTTTGATGTTCAACCATTTTCTTATTGAAGTCTTCTAGATCTATTTTTTTGCCTTTTCCTGCCTGCGCAGGCAGGTCTTTTGCCAGTTCAAGCGTTAATTCAAGAGGAAAACCATAGGTAGTAAACAAAATAAACGGATCAGTACCTTTCTCAAACTCCACTAATCCGATTGCTAAAGTCTTTCTAAACTTTGTTTCTTCTTCATTAAACTTCTCGCTAATTTTGACCCCAATGCGGTCAGAATAAAGAGTCACACGACGAATAAGACGACGAAGTACATACCCGCGTCCGGCATTGGACGGTTCTACTCCTTCTTTTATTATTTCTAGTGCTGCTCGTGTATGATCAGCTATAATTCGTTCTTCTCTTGTTTTTTCATTATTAAACAAATCTGTTTCGTAAACATCTTTCTTTTTTTGCACTGTCGCAACTAATCTCTCAAAGCCCATACCAGTATCAATACCCATCACATCAAGCTTTTTTAATTTTGCTTCGCCTTTATCAAGTTTTTCGCGCGAACCATCACAAAAATACTCATTAAAAACAATATTCCAAATTTCCACATCTTGTCCGTCAGCATTTTTGCAATAAATTTCTGTTGTTGGACCACAAGGACCTGAATCCCCCGTTGGACCCCAGAAAACATCTGAACCATCTTCACGAATATCTTTAATTCCAAGTTCTTTCCAGATATTTTCTGATTCTTCATCTCTCGGCACCAGACCTTCCCCTTTATAAAACGTGACATAAGAAATTTCAAGTCCCAATTCTTTTACAATAAAATCGTAAGCATAAGTTATTGCTTCTTTTCGATTATATCCACCAAAAGAAAAATTACCCAACATTTCAAAAAATGTAAGATGATTAGCATCACCAACTTCATCTATGTCAACAGTCCGAACGCATTTTTGAACCGAAGCTGTATTTTTAGAACCAAAATCACGAACAGCATTTTCTGGAGCTGTATAATAAGATTTAAATTGTTGCATTCCAGCAGTCGTAAATAAGACAGTCGGGTCATCTGGCACTAACGAAGCCGAAGGAATTATTTTGTGTCCCCTATTCTTAAAAAATTCCAAAAATTTTATACGAATTTCATCAGATTTCATTAGCAAAATATATCACATTTTATACTTTTTTAAAATCTCAAAATCTTTTTTTAATTCGTCAATTTTATTTGGATTATAAACCGCCATACAAGGATGATATAAAGTGACAATGTTTATGTCCCCATAATTCGTTTTGGCTTCATAGGCTTTGCCGTGAGCCTTACCTATCGTTTCAATTTTTAAATCAAGGGCAAATTTTTTCATAATATAATTCATAGCATATCGACCAAGTGTGGCGACAACCCGCGGTTTTATAATTTCAATTTGCCTATCCAAAAATGGACCATAACATTCTATTTCTTCCGGAAATGGGTCACGATTTTGAGGTGGACGATCTTTAACTATATTTGTCACATAAACTGATTCCCTAGCAATATTTACATGTTTCAATAATTTATCTAAAACTTTCCCGGCTGTTCCACAAAAAGGCCTACCGGTTTTAGCTTCATTTCGTCCTGGAGCTTCTCCAATAAACATAATTATTGCATCATGATTACCTTCGCCGATTACTGGAAACATTTCATTTTTTATTCGATCATTATAAAGTGGAGATTTTTTTAAATTTAAAACATCCTCTTTTATTTTTCTTAGTTCGTCGAATTTTGACATAATGATTTCACTTCTTCAATAACCTGTTCCAGATGTTCTCCTTTAATTCCAACTTCTTCAAGAGTTTTATTATCAGTAATCAAAGAATTGCAAGATACTAACCCCCTTTCTATTAAATCTTTTTTTTCAGCAACAGTTAAAGTCGTAAGACAAGTAATTGGATGAAGTCCAGAATCCTCAATCAAATCTTGTAAATTTCCTTTCATTGGATAATTCCATCCCACTAATCGCAATCCTTGACATTGAGCATATTCAATAGCACTTGATGTAAACTTAGTATTAGTTATAAGCCAACCCTCGCTTAGTTTTTTCATCTTTCCATAATTAAACATAGCCCCTTCTAAATCTTCGTAACGTGCCTTAACATACAAAGCTACTTTCAAATCTGATTTAACTCCAGATTGGTTATGAAATTTCGCCTCAATCATAATAAGTTTGTTTTCATTCCAAGCGATAACATCTACTTCATGTTCAGCACAATGACCTTTAACTATTTTATCTGTTTCAACTGTATATCCTTTTTGTTTCCATATTTCAGCAATAAATTTTTCAAAAGGAAAACCTGATGGCCCAAAACCTAAAAGTGAACGGCGAAGGGAATACTTTAAAGCTAACGGTTTTTGGCTTTTGTGTAATAAATAAAAAGCGTGAGAATAAATCTCATGAGTACTCATTCCATCTTTTATTTCATTATCAATATGACTAACTATTTTTTCTGCAGTTTCAGTGTCAGCACCAGCTTTATGTAAAGAATTAAAAATTTTATCACGATTAAAGAGTTCTCTCTCACCTCCCGATTTGACGATAAAAATTTCTTTTTTCATGATTGAATTATACCACCTCCTTTACATTCGTCACCGTCATACACGACAAGCGATTGACCAGGAGTCAAGGAATTCTGTGGTTCAGCAAAGATTACAAAACTCAAACACTCGGTGTTTGAGTTTTTAATTAAACAAGATTGAAGAGGAGCACGATAACGAGCTCGAGCTTGGTATTTTTTATTTTTATCTATAGGAGTAATCCAATTTGTGTTTGAAAGTTTGATTTCTTTTTTTTGTTCGGCAAGCACACCTTCAAGTGATTTATGAGAAACTGTAATTATATTTTTATCCACATTTTTTGATACAACATAATACGGCAAATCATTATTACTTTTTTTATTTATAATAAAACCGTGTCTTTCGCCAAGTGTAAAAAATGTCGCTCCATTATGTTCCCCTATTATTTCTCCATTTTCATCAAGCACATTTCCTTTTTCTGTTTTAATATAATTTCCTAAAAATTCTTTCATATCTACTTTACCAATAAAACAAAGTCCTTGACTGTCTTTTTTATCTGCCGTAATCAAGTCATATTTTTTGGCAATTTTTCTGACTTCATCTTTTTGTAAATTACCTACAGGAAATAATGTTTTAGAAAGTTGTTTTTCAGTAAGCGTCCATAAAAAATACGACTGATCTTTGTTAGTATCTTTTCCAGCAAATAATTTATTGTTTTCCACACGAGTATAATGTCCAGTAGCTACAAAATCGGCACCTTTTTCCATTGCCCAATCAAAAAATCCACCAAATTTTATATACTTATTACACATAACATCGGGATTAGGTGTGTTACCTTTTTTGTACTCAGTAATCATATAATCCACCACTTCTCTTTTATATTCTTTCTCCAAGTCCAAAGTTAAAAATGGAATATCAAGTTTTGCACATATACGCATTGCGTCCAATCTATCTTCCTTCCAAGTACAATTAATAAAGGTGGGTTGCCAGACTTTTATAAATACCCCTATCACATCATAACCTTGTTCTTTAAGTAATACAGCAGAAACTGAAGAATCCACTCCTCCCGAAAGTCC
Organism: Patescibacteria group bacterium; assembly: GCA_024654575.1. Classification (GTDB taxonomy): domain Bacteria; phylum Patescibacteriota; class Minisyncoccia; order Phycocordibacterales; family PALSA-1337; genus JANLHG01. The sequence goes on from JANLHG010000020.1 coordinate 121,202, forward strand.
CACATAAACTTTTTTATTTTTTATTTTCATTTATTCTCCAGAAAAATAATTCTTTATTCCATTATAAGTAAATCCCGCCATTTTTTGCAATGTTTCATCTTTTGATATTTCTGACTCATAAATATATCCATACTCTATAAGTACAGATGCTTTATCACGAGAATTATTAGCACCAATCGCTATAAGATCTTGCGATTCTATAATAATATTTCTTTCAATAGGTAAATTACTCGGTTTTAAAAATATTTTTAATTGATTTTCAATAGAATAAGCAATAAGTAAACTTGACGTAGCATTCCTGTATTGATGTTCTGGTACATAAATAGAATAACCAGAATAAGTTCCAATTTTAGACATTTGCGACCTAGGGTAATTATTAAAATGAATATGTAAAACAAGGTCTATATCATTTTCATTTGACCATTTATTAATACCATATAATATATTCGACATTCTGATTGACGTACTATGAGATACAATAGGTTCATTTACTTCAACATTTCCATTTTTTATCTTTTCTTTCATTTCTTCTTTAACAGAATTTCTAAACTCTTCAATAGCCGTTTTTTGTTCTAAAAAATACGTTTCGAAATCAGGAAAATAATAACCAGTTTCAGCATCACGAGTAATTTTTACATCAAAACTATTATCTATATTTAAAATATCAAATAAATATCCCGCCAATTTCCGTGTAAGTAATCCTTCATTTATTCCAGCATAAGAAGTTCCAGCGTCAAGCAAATCATGCCCAGGCACAATCAATATTTTTACTTTTTTATGCTTCGGTAAAGAAGAAACTTCAGGAACATTGATAATATCATTATAGGGAATATATAAAGAATAAAGAGCTACCGAAGTAGCCACGACTATAACCCCAATAGAGAAAAAGATGAAGAATCTACTCATTGCGTTTTGAAGTATACCTTATTGCCATACCTAAGGTCTACATAATTTATATTTTTCTTTTCTTTCATAATTATCATCAAATTTTCTAAAATATCATCGTATGATTTTTTGTTATTAAAAATAATTTTTCCAGTAGTAGATGTAACCTCAAAATCACCATCTTCTTTAGCAAAAACAGCCGTAGCTTGAATATCTAGTTTTTGAATTGATTTTATAAAAGAATCTAATTGTTCAAATTGATCATCTTGATAATATTTTTTTCCATAGTATTGAACAAAAACATTTCCAGAAAAAGCGGGAGCTTTTGAAAAAATTAACCCTTTTTTATCCATAAAATAACATTCTTCTGTACTTAATAATTCACCGGCACACCACAAAACATAAGGTTTTCTTTCTGAAACACTAATCTCTAAAGTATTCAAATTTTTTAGATGAATATCAACATTATCTAATTTTATAAATGAACTTAATATAGAATTTTTTAAAAAAGCATTTGGATAGAGTAATGAATTATCTTTTGGAAAAAGAAAAAAATAATTTCCAATTATTTGGTCTTTTACAAAATTAATAATATCTTTTGAAACTACTCCGTTATTTCCTACCACTTCAATATTTTGAATTCTCAATATCGGCGAACGTAATGAATACGAAAAACTACCGATAATTATTATTACAATAAAAATAACAAAAGATATTTTCGCGATTAACTTCACCCGCTTCTTTTTAGCAGATTTTGGAGATAGCATGAGGGTATTATAACACTTATTTTATCACCTCCTTTCCCATATATTTTTGCAAAACTTCTGGTACTTTTATAGAACCGTCAGCTTGTTGGTTATTTTCAATAATAGAAATTAAAATACGTGGCCCAGCGATAGCTGTATTATTTAATGAATGAGCAAATTTCAATTTACCGTCATCATCTTTATATCTAATATTTAAACGTCGAGTTTGAAAATCATGAAAATATGATGATGAATGTGTCTCTCTGTATCTTTCCTCTGAAGGCACCCATGTTTCAATATCATATTTTTTAACTTGCCCAAGACCAAGATCTCCTCCGCAATTAATTACTACCCGATACGGAAGTTTCAAAGCTTGTAAAATTTTTTCTGAGTTTTCAGTAATTTCTTCGTGCCATTTCACCGATTCTTGATGACTAGCTTCACACAAAACAACTTGCTCAAGTTTATAAAATTCATGAATACGAAATACACCTTTAGTATCTTTACCATGACTGCCCGCTTCTCGTCTAAAGCACGGAGAAAATGAAATAAATTTTAGAGGTAATTTTGTTTTATCTATAATCTCGTCCATATAATATCCCATAGTCGGAACTTCCGCTGTACCAGTTAAATAAAGGTCGTCTTGAGTTTTATAAAGGTCATCTTCGCTTTGAGGTAAATAACCTGTACCCATAAATGCTTCACGTCTAACTAAAGATGGCGTAAGCATCGGAATAAAATCTTTTTTTGCCGTAAATTGATCCATGACGAATTGAAAAACAGCATTCATCAATAACACTCCATCATTTTTCAAAAAGTAACCTCTAAATCCAGCCACTTTTGCACCACGCACTGTATCTACCATATCAAAAGCTTCCATAATTTCTACATGATTTTTAGGAGTAAAATCAAACATAGGTTTTTCTCCCCATTTTCTAACTTCTTTATTATCTTCATCACTTTCACCTTCAGGTACAGACATATCTGGAATATTAGGAACTTTCAACATCAGATTTTGCCAGTCTTTCATAATTCCCTTCATTCTTTCTTCTACAATAGCAAGCTCTACTTTTAGTGTTTTTGTAGATTCAATAATTTTATTACGAGCTTCTTCATCTGTCTCTCGTTGAACTCTTTGACTATAAAGATTTTGTTCAGCTCGCTTTTGTTCAATAACAAGTAAAAGTCCTCTCCTTCTTTCATCAATTTCTACCAATTCATTAACATCAAACTTGATATGCTTTTTCTTAGCACCTTCTTGCACTATCTCTTTATTTTCTAGAATAAATTTAATATCCAACATAAATATATTTCATATAATAGTACCATAAATGCTATAGTATTAAAAATGTTAAATAAATCCACAATCCGTGTGTTTGATAAAAAACAATGGCCTGAAGGTTTGTCGCATATTCCTCATCCACCCAAAAAGCTCTTTATAGAAGGAGCTGTACTTTCGCCTAACTTAAAATATCTTTGTGTTGTTGGTTCTAGAAAATACACCTCCTACGGAAAAGAAGTATGTGAAAAATTAATAGAGGGATTAAAAGGTTATCCTATTGCAATAGTTTCTGGTTTAGCAGTCGGTATAGATTCTATAGCCCATTATTCTGCTTTAAAAGCCAAATTAAAAATTGTGGCTATACCCGGTTCTGGACTTTCTAGAAATGTTATTTACCCTCAAACAAACAGAAAATTAGCGGATAAAATTATTGAAGCTGGGGGAACTTTAATTTCAGAATACGAGCCAGAGTTTATGGCAATGTTGCATACTTTTCCAGAACGAAATCGTCTAATGGTTGCTATTTCTCAAGCAGTACTTATAATTGAAGCCGGTCAAAAATCGGGAACACTTATCACCGCTCGATTAGCTACCGATTATAATAAGGACGTTTTTACAGTGCCAGGTTCAATTTATTCAAAAAATTCTGAAGGTCCTCATATGCTTTTAAGATTAGGGGCTACGCCAATTACTTCTTCTGGAGATATTCTTGAAGCATTAGGATTGGAAAGAGCAGAAGATGGTCAAAAAATGCTCGACCTAAAATACAATGAATGTTCTGTAGAAGAAAAAGAATTATTGAATTTATTATTAGAACCGATTGAAAAAGATGAATTGATCAGAATCAGTGGCAAACCAGCACATGAAATAAATTCGGCTTTATGTATGCTTGAGATAAAAGGCCTCATAAAAGAAAGCGGAGGTGAAGTCTATCGTGTATAATATTTAATAAAATGAAATTACTTATAGTAGAATCACCAGCAAAAGCAAAAACCATTTCCAAATACTTGGATAATCTTTACACAGTCAAAGCTTCTGTTGGACATATTCGTGATTTGCCAAAGAGCAATAAAAAAGCCATTGATATAGAAAATGGTTTTATTCCCCATTATGAAATATCTCCCGGCAAAGAAAAAGTAGTGTCAGAATTAAAGTCACTCTCAAAAAAAGCTGATGAAGTCCTTTTAGCGACTGACCCCGACAGAGAAGGTGAAGCTATTGCTTGGCACATAAAAGAAGCCATTGGATTAAAAAATCCTAAACGAGTTGTTTTTCACGAAATTACTAAAGAAGCCGTACAAGAAGCTATCAATCATCCTAGAGATATTGACGATAATCTTCGTAAAGCTCAAGAAGCCAGAAGAGTGCTTGACCGTTTGGTCGGATATGACCTTTCAGGATTAATTTGGAAAAAAGTTCGCTACGGACTTTCTGCAGGTCGTGTTCAATCCCCCGCTTTACGTATTCTTATGGAACGCGAAAGAGAAATTCGAGCTTTTAAATCAGAAAAATATTGGAATATCTCGGCAGACGTTTTGAGTGCTTCAAAAACACCTTTCACTCTAATATGTATTATTGAACCGAGAGATAATAAAGAAGTTGAGAGAATTGTTAAAATAGGAAATGAAGGAAATTGGACTGTTATTGGTTTAGATGAATCAGAAGCCAAAAGAACTCCCCGCCCCCCATTTATCACTTCAACATTACAACAAAGTGCTAGTACTCGTCTTGGAATGAGTCCATCTAGAACCATGGGAGTTGCTCAAAAACTTTACGAAGAAGGATTTATTACCTATATGCGAACAGACAGTACCGCTTTATCTAGTTATGCTCAAAATCAAATTGGAGAAGTTGTTGGAAAAAAATTTGGTCAAGAATTATATGTACCAAGAGTATTTTCTAAAAAAAGCAAAAATGCTCAAGAAGCTCACGAAGCCATTCGTCCAACTCATCTATCAGATGAAAATGTTGGTCATACTCCAGAACAAAAATCCCTTTATAAATTAATCTGGCAACGAACAGTGGCGTCACAAATGTCAGATGCAAGAATTTTACGAACAAAAATGACAGCGAATGTTATCATCCCTTCGAATACCTCAGGGCAAGCAATTCCTGATTTTACAATCAACGGTTCAAGAGTAATTAATCCCGGTTGGCTTTTAGCAGATCCAGATGCACGAAGTGAAGATGTTGAATTACCAAAAGTAACCGTTGGAGAAAAATTAACACTAAAAGAAATAAAAACTGAAGAAAAAGAAACTCAACCGCCATTTAGATATTCTGAAGCTGGACTTATTAAAGAATTAGAAAAAAGAGGTATCGGCAGACCCTCAACTTACGCTAGTATCATTAAAACATTGGAAGAAAGAGGTTATGTGGATAAAATAAATAAAGCTCTTAATCCGACTGACACTGGAGATGTGGTGTCTAGTTTTTTGGAACAAAATTTTGGCAATTATATTAGCGACACTTTCACAGCAGAAATGGAAGATAAATTAGATACCATCTCACGAGGTGAAATTGATTATGAAAAAACCTTGAAAGATTTTTATAAGCCCTTTAGTAAAGATGTAAAATCAAAAGAGAAAATGGAAAAAGTGACAAATCTAGGTGAAGCGGATAATTCTATTGTTTGTCCTAAATGTAGCTCATCAATGGTTATAAAATTATCTAAAAATGGAAAATTTTTGAGTTGTTCAAAGTTTCCAGAATGTAATGGAGCAAGAACAATGGAAGGAAAAGAGCTTGAAGGTCCAAAAGAATTAGATGAAATTTGTCCTAAGTGCGGTAAATCAAAATTAGTTGAAAGAGAAGGCAGATTTGGTAAATTTATTTCCTGCGGAAGTTATCCGAAATGTAAATTTATAAAAAAAGACGCAGAACTTGAAAGACAAAATTCAACAGGAGTGAAATGTCCTCTATGTAAAGACGGAATGATGACCGAGCGACGAGGAAGGTTTGGTTTATTTTATAGTTGTTCAAATTATCCAGATTGTAAAAATGCTATAAAAGCCAAACCGACAGGAAAACTGTGTCCTGTTTGCGGAGCCTTAATGATGGAAGGCACAAAAACCATTCCCGAGAGATGCTCGGTCAAAACTTGCCCCAATCACAATCCCCACAAGTTAGTTTGACTTTATATATAAAGTTTGATATACTATACAATAGATGAAGAGAATAGAGGTCTCGTTTGAGAGAGGGCAATCTTCTCAGCCGGTTGTTCTCGAACAAGCAGAACCAAAATCAAATTGGCAGAAAGACTGGGAACAAGCACAAGAAGAACGCGAAGAAAGATTCGCAAAACTTCTTGTCGCTAATAAGTCAGAAGAAAAAAAATATGAGAAGAAGTAACGCAAAAGCGCCACATCATCAGATGACATGGCGCTTTTACTTTGCTTAAATTGAATTACGCTTTTGTTACATTCTTTGCGCTGGGGCCTTTTTCGCCATCAACTACATCAAAAGAAAGAGTATCTCCTTCCTTCAATTCATCAAATGTCACGCCATTCAAATCCTTAGAATGAAAGAAAAGGTCCTTTGCTTCGCCTTCGCGAGCAATGAATCCGAATCCTTTATCTGTAAGTGTCTTGATTGTTCCTGTCATGTTTTTGCTTTTTATTTTATTTTTAAATTATATGGGAAACTCGACTGCATTTCTTGATAAGTTAATTGTAGCACAGTATTAAAAAATTAGGTAGAATGAAGTCATGGCCCTATCGTCTATCGGTTAGGACACATCCTTCTCAAGGATGGAAGCGGAGTTCGACTCTCCGTAGGGTCACAAATGACTAAAAAAGATATAATCAAACTTGTTACAAAAGACTTATGGATGATGAGTATTCTTAAAAAAGCCGAATCATTGAATCTACCAGATTGGATGATTGGTGCTGGATTCTTAAGAAACAAAGTTTGGAATCATTTACATAATATTAATAAAAAAACTGTTGATACAAGGGATATTGATCTTATTTATTTTGACACAAATAATATTAGTGAAAAAAATGATAAAATTTTATCTCAAAAAATGAAAGGTTCGTCAGATTTAGAATGGGAAATTGTAAACCAAGCTTATACTCATCTTTGGAAAAATAGAAAAAAGCCTTACAAAAATACCGAGGAAGCTATTTCTGAATGGGTTGAAACCGCCACTTGCGTGGCTATTACTTTGAAAAAAGGAAAACTAGAAATCATAGCTCCACACGGTATTGATGATTTAGTTAATTTAATTTTACGACCAAGCCCGTTTTTTATAAATAAGTTAGATGTTTTTAATAAAAGAATAGAAGATAAAAAATGGTTAGAAAAATGGCCAAAACTGAAAACTGTAATAAAAAACAGCGTTGCTTCAAAGAAGCAACGCTGTGTGTGAATTTTAGAAACCGTGGGTACCACATTTACCTCCTCGTCCATTCTTCCTCCTGTCTGACAAGCAAATCAGCTTTTTGTTCTGGATGAGCCATTATTTTTTCCACTGTTCTTTCCATTCGCATAGATTGAGAACCTTTTACTAAAATAAGGTCATCTTTTGAGATAATATTTACGAGATAATCACCAGCCGAACGTGAATCATCAAAAGAAAAAATATTTTTTGCATCCATTCCCGCTTTCATCGCTCCTTCTTTAATATATTGAGAACGAACACCAACAGTCAGAAGAATATCAGCGACAACAGCAATTTCTTCCCCCGCTTTTTTGTGTTCTTCAATAGCAAACTTACCGAGCTCCATCATATCACCAACACAGATAATTTTTCTACCAGAAATATTAATTTCTTTACAAACTTCAAGTGCTTGATGAAGGGCAATCGGAGAAGAATTATAAGTATCATCTATAATAATGGAATCATTTTTTCCTTCGACAAGAGTCATTCTGCCTTTTGGAGAAATATGTCCAGCAAAAGATTGACTGATATCTACCATATTTATATTTTGAGAAACACCAACAGCTACAGCTGATAAGATAGGATATAAATGTTGAAGACCGAGTGTACCGAAAATAGAAATGGGTACTGAATTACCTGAAATGTTTATTTTAAAATTCATTCCAATGGGTTTTTTATTTTCATATAGAATAATCGAATTAGAACCAATAATATCCGCACCATTATTAAAACCGAAAGTGATGACTCTACCTTTAAAACTTTTTTTGAAATTCATGACATCATCATCGTCGTAATTCAAAACGAGAACCCCATCTTTTTTCAAAGATTTAACTAAATATTCTTTTTCCTTAATAAGATCTTCGCGAGATTTAAAAAACTCAATATGAACAGGTACGGCACTAAAACGTGTGACTACAACAATATCAGATTTAATCCATTTTGCGATATTTTTAATATCATTTGGTCTATCTGCACCAATTTCTAATGCAAGCCATTTAGGAAAATTATGACGAATAATCAAAAGCTCCAATCCATATAGAATGTTTTTAAACCAAAGAAGAATATTAGTCCAAGCATTTGGACAACCCAAAATCGTAAGTGGAACACCAATATCACTATTGAAACTTTTTTCACTTTTTCGGATAAAAAATGTTTTACTCAATAAAGTGTAAATAGCATCTTTAGTCGAAGTTTTACCTACATTCCCAGTAACTGTAATAATTTTCGGTTTATACTTCCAAAGTATCGCTCTGGCTTCTAACTCAAGAATTTTTGTAATTATTTTTTTAAGTATATGCTTCATGATTTATCTATCAGGTGGTATTTCATAATAATTGATTAAAAACTTAGCAATGTCAATAAAAGGACTAACTAATGTTTCCGTAGCAAATCTAGCTCCCTTTGGATTTTTAGTGAAAAGAAAGACCAAAAAACGTGGATTATATGCCGGAAAATAGCCAAAAAACGAGTGCAAAATCCTATCATCATAATAACTACCTCTGGGGTCAGGAATTTGTGCTGTTCCAGTTTTTGCTGCAATACTATAATGTTGTAATTTAAGTCTTCCGCCACCCAGCGAAGTATCTACTGCTTCAATAAGCATTCTAGTAATTTCTTCAGAAGTTTCTTTTTTAATAACTGTTCTCTGTTCTTCTGGAGAAATATGTTTTGAATATCCTAAAGTATAGTTTATATCTGTAACAATATGCGGACGAATAAGTTTTCCACCATTTGCAAGTGAAGCAACGGCACGAGCAGTATTAACTGGCGTCATAGCAATTCCCTGCCCGAACGACGCCGTAGCATGTTCAATATCTCTAGGACTTTTAAGATTAGTAATGATACCTTTGGCTTCATTTGGTAAATCAACACCAGTAAGTTCACCAAGCCCAAAGTCAGTCATATAACGAGAAAAAACATCATTACCCATTTGACTTACAGCAAAAGCAGCTCCTGTGTTTAAAGATTCATTAAGCACCACCTGCATACTGACAATTCCTCTGCCGATACCATCAAAATTTGATATTTTTTTACCATCAAGCTCTATAAAACCTCTATCATTATATGTCGTTTTAGCGGTGATAGCTCCAGAATCAATACCCGCTGAAATGGTTAAAGGTTTTATAATAGAACCCATTTCATAAACGTTTTCAATTAGGGGATTTATAAATATGGAAGAATTTTTTTCAGACTGAAATGAATTTGGGTCAAAAGTTGGATACGAGGACATTCCATTTATTTCTCCAGTCATTGGATTTAATACAATTATTCCTGTCACTTCTGAATTCCAATTACTACCAATTTTTTCAATAGTTTTTTCAATATAATCCTGAATTACTGGGTCAAGAGATGTCACAATATTTCCCCTTGGTTCCCCTTTTAAAATAACTCTATCTAATCCAGCAAAAATTTCAGCAAAAAAATTAATATAAATATTTTCAGTATCACGCCCCAACACTGATTCATAAGACCTTTCCAATCCATATTGTCCAGTTAATTTATTTCCTCCATTATAACCAATAAAACCTACTTCGTGAGAAGCTGATGTTCCACTTGGATAAAATCTCCATTTATCTTTATAAATTTTAATACCTGGTATTTTTAAAGCATCAATAGCATTACCGACATCTATTTCAACGTGTTTAGCTAGTTCTTCATAGGGATCATTCTTTTTCTGAGATTTTGCTAAAAAAATATCTTTATCAAGTGAAATTAAAGGAGAAATTTTTAAGTAAGCGTCATTTACATCTTTAATATCTCTAGGCACCATAGCAAGAGTAAAACCTTCTTTAAGAGTCGCTACTACAGAATTAGAAGCGTCTTTATTTTTAAAATAAATAGTACCACGGTCAAATATTGACTGGTTAGGCGTAATATACTGATGATTTGCTTTTTCAATAAAAATTTCACTAGAAATAATTTGTATAAAATAAAGTTTAGCAATTAAAATAACAGCAAAAAGAAATATAAAAAATGTAATAATTCTAATTCGTAAAATGAGGGCTGGTTTCATTATTGAATATGATTTGGTTGATCAGCTTGTCCCAAACCTCCTCGTGTTATGAAAATAGTTGAATCTGCATTTTTGAAACCCTGAGCATAAGCCATATCAAGATTGATACTCCCTTTAGCATTCATATATTGTGTTTCAAGATCACTAATAGAAGAAAGAATATCATTTGCCTCTTTTTCAACTTTTTCTCTTGTAATAACATTGACAATTGTCTGTCTAACTAAAAAGGCATAAAAAACAAAAGTAAATGTTAAAACTGGTAGTATTATTAAAATGAATTTTTTAGGTGTGTTCATAATGTTTTTTGAATAATTCTAAGTTTCGCACTTCTAGCTCTTGGATTTTCACTAATTTCAGAATAATTTGGTGTTATCGGTTTTTTTGTAACAAGTAATCCTTCGTTATTTTCCATTTTTTCTTTAAAAAATCTTTTGATTATCCTATCTTCAATACTATGGAAACTGATTACGGCTAAACGTCCTTCTAACTCTAATCTTTCAAAACCCTTTTTAATTCCCTCTTTAAGCGATTCTATTTCATCATTTACTGCAATTCTCAAAGCTTGAAAAGTCTTCGTCGCCGGGTGGGTTTTTCGACTATGGTACCAAAATGGTGTGGCTTCTTTTATAATATCGACAAGTTCAAAAGTTGTTTCAATCGGTTTGATTTTCCTTTTTTCAACAATCTTTTTAGCAATTCGTCTTGCATATGTTTCCTCTCCATATCCATAAATTATATCTGCGATATTTTCTTCTTCCCAATTATTGACAATTTCTTTAGCTGTCAAATCATCTGGTTGCAATTCTTTTTTAAAAGTCATTAGAAGAGGTTCATTTTTTTGAAAAGTAAATCCTCTCCCTGATTCTTCAAGTTGATTGCTGGAAATTCCAAGATCAAAAATTATTTTATTAACTTTTGGAATGTGTAAATTCTCTAAAACACGATCAATATCTTTAAAACTAATATTATGAAAACTAGTATTAGTAGTAAGTACATCAAGTCGCATTCTAGCTCTGTAAAGAGCTTCCTGATCAAGGTCTAATCCGATAATTCGCATGCCACTTCCATAAATTTTTGCAATTGCTTCACTATGTCCACCCCCACCGAGTGTTCCATCGACAATTACATCTCTTGGATTTATTGCCAAGCCATTTATAACTTCATTTAAAAGAACTGTTTTGTGTATCATACGGTTTACAACATTCCTACCTGTCCGAGCTTTTCTGCCAAAGCGTCTGCTTGTTTTTCAACAACCGCTTTATGCTCGCTCCACGACTTCTCGTTCCAAATTTCTGCTCTACTATGAACTCCGATAATAACTACTTTATTATCCAAATGAGCCCAATCTTTCAAAAAATCTGGAACCAGAATTCGTCCTATTGAATCAAACTCTACTTCAGTCGCGCCACCGAACATAAAACGAGCAAATCTTCTATTGTCGGCTTGAAGTATTGATAATTCAGAAAGTTTACCAGAAACTTTTTCCCATTCTTTTGTAGTGAAAATAAATATGCAGTTATCCAAACCCGGTATCAACACAATTTTTTTACCCATCTCTTTTCTAAATTTCACAGGCAAAGATAATCTATTTTTTTCATCTATGCTGTGTGTATATTCGCCGATTAACATTTTTATGTTTTTTTGTTATCCACACTTCCTAAATTAAAACCTTTGGTTTTAATCGGACGAACCCCAATAAAGTTTTATTCTTGGGGTTTTAGTCCCACTTATTCCCACTTACATACAAGTGTATAGCACCCTTTCCAACAATGCAATAGTAAAAGTCCACATAATATGTGGACAAACTGTGGAAAACAAGGGGATTATTAATTAGGTTTTTTATCCTTATAGAGAAGTTGTTTCAAGTTTTCTTCCCATTCTTCACTTTTTTCTCCAGAAATTGCTAACTTATTCGCAATATCTTGAATTAGACCGAGCCGGTTTCCCGGGACGATCACCATAACTCGCACTAGCGAGCCGAGCATGTCTTTTTTTGATGACATAGTCTACCTTTCTTTTGACTTATTTTGTCAATGTGTGGCTACTCCATTTCACCACACTCTTTTTTTAAGATATCACGAATAATATTATTAGTCAAATAAAAACAACCCCCTTAGTAAAGGGGGTACCTGTAATCAGGCGGGGGTTGTTATTTCCTCGGTCTCAAAAGTGGAAAAAATTGAGTTTCGCGAAGAGGTTTATCTGCTAGAAAAGCAAAAAGGCGTTCACCAAAACCAAACCCGCAAGTTGGTGGCATAGCATACTCAAGCATTTCCACAAATTCATAATCTGGCATCATTGCTTCTTCATCTCCAGCATCAATAAGTTTTTGTTGAACTTCAAATCTTTTAGCTTGATCAATAGGGTCATTTAATTCTGAATATCCTCTACCCATTTCACTTCCAGCAATAATTGGTTGAAACATTTGTACAATATTTTTTCCTTCAACAGATTTCGCTAGTGGACCAACCAATTTAGGGTGATTAATAAGAAAAGCTGGACCAGAAATATTTTTTCTGCAATATTTCCATAATGTATCTGTCAATCGTTCTTTATTTTCACCATCATATTTAACTCTTAAATCTTTAAGTTTAATTTTCATCTCTTTTTCTGTAGCCGTTAGTACATCAATATCAATCTGTTTTTTTATTTCTTCAACATAATCAATTTTTATCCATTCATCATTTAAATCAAACGAATGACCTCTAGTGGTAAATTTTGACATTCCAAAAACTTCTTTAGCGATTTTTCGATATAATTCCTGAGTTAATTTCATACCATCTTCATAATCAGCATATGCCCAATAAAGTTCCATATTGGTAAACTCCTGTAAATGTTCTGGACTAGAACCTTCATTTCGATAAACTCTTCCTATCTCAAAAGTTTTTTGAAAACCAGCAGACATCAGTCTTTTTTGCCAAAACTCCCCCACAGAGATACGTAAATAGACATCCATATCATAATCATTGTGGTGCGTTTTAAATGGTCGTGCTTCTGCTCCACCAGTAGTGACTTCTAAAGTTGGTGTTTCTACTTCAAGAAAACCTCTCTCAATCAAAAAATCTCTAGTGACTTTCCAAAATTGTGCTTTTTTATAAAAAAGTTCTTTAAGTTCTAGGTTCATTAAGATATCAAGATAACGATGTCGATATCTTTCTTCAAAATCTTGCAACCCATGCCATTTTTCTGGTAATGGTAATAAAGACTTACTAGCAATTATCCAGGACTTAACCAAAATACTTTGTTCTCCTCTTTGTGTAGTAAAAAATTTTCCAGTAACAGAAATAAAATCGCCTATATCTACTGCATCAACGAAAAGTTTAAATATTTTTTCATCAATTTCATCTTTCTTAAAAACAGCTTGAAACTTTTCTTTACCATCATAGAGAACAATAAACAATATTGCTCCTTGACCTCGTATAGCCATCACCCTCCCAGCTAAAGAAACTTCTTTCTCCTTTTTTTCATATTCGGAAAAGTTTTTCTTTGCATCAAAAAGACAAAAATCGCGAGGAATCTTGCTTGGATATGGATTCATTTCGGCTTCTTTTAATAATTCAAGTTTTTTGAGCCGAATTTCTTTTAATTCTTCTAATGAAGACATTTTTTATTTAACTTCAATAATTGAATAATGTACATCACCATTAGGTGTCCTAACTATCACAGATTCTTTTTTCTTTTTACCTAAAAGTGCTAAACCTAAGGGAGCAAGGTTGGAAATTTTATTTAAGGACAAGTCAACTTCTTCAGAACCAACAATTTTATATTCTTTGTTATCTTTTTCTCCTTCTTTTTTGATTATAACAGTAGAACCAACACCAACCGTATCTTCATGTCTGTCAGAAAGTAAGACTGCCGTTTTCATCATCGTTTCCAGCCTCATTATCCTATCCTCAACACTTGCCTGCATCTCTCTAGCTTCTTGATATTCAGCATTTTCTGATAAATCTCCTAAAGCTTTAGCATACTCAAGATTTTCAGCCACTTCTTTTCGTTTTGTGGTTTTTAAAAAATCAAGTTCATTTTTAAATTCTACTAATTTCTCTTTTGTAAGATACTGAGTTTCTTCTTGTGCCATTTTGTTTAAAATTAATTGTCTTAATATCTTAACACTAAAAATATCATTTTGCAATTGTCTTTTTTATCATTTCTGATTTTGGAGATCCTTCAAAACCTGTTCCAGCTGGAATAAGTCGTCCGATAATAACATTCTCCATCAGACCATCTAATTTATCAGAATTACCTCGAATAGCACTATTGATAAGAATCTTAGTTGTGTGCTGGAATGATGCGGCTGAAAGAAAACTTCTTCGAGATAATGAAACTTCAGTAATACCCATAACTACAGAATCAGCTTTTGCTTCTTCCAATCCTTGAGTTTTAGCTTCTTTATTTTCAATGTCAAATTCATAAGAATCAACAATATTTCCAATTGACATAGAAGTATTTCCAGCATCTTTAATTCTTTTACGAGAAAACATTTGTCTAACAATCACTTCAATGTGTTTTCTTGATACTGTTTCTCCTTGAAGTTCGTAGATTTTCGACACTTCAGCAATAACATAATTTCTCGCTTTATCTTTTCCTCCATATTTGAAGACTTCATCAATATCTGCTGACCCGTCAGTAATGATGTCCCCTTTCATAACTTTATCCCCAACCTTAACCAACGACATACGTTTATAATGAACAGTATATTCAATTTCTTTTTTCTTAACTTTACTTCTATCTTCAAGTTCTGGTATGACTTTAATAATTTTTTCTTTACCTAAATCTTGAATATCAGAAACAATTCCATCTACAATATTAACGACTGCAGGATTTTTTGGTCGACGTTTTTCAAACACTTCTTCAACACGAGGAAGTCCAGATGTAATATCTCCACCAACAGAAGCCGTTCCACCAGAGTGGAAAGTACGCATAGTAAGCTGGGTACCAGGTTCTCCGATAGCTTGTCCAGCGACAGTTCCGATTGCTTCTCCGATTTCTACTAATTTATTTCTACCTAAATCAATACCATAACATTTAGCACAAATACCTTTATCACTTTTACAAGATAAGGGAGACCGAACAGAAACTTCTTTAATTCCAGCATCTTCAACAGCTGTTGCATCGTCTTTAGTTAACAAGTGACCCTTTTTAAACATCACTTCTCCGTTTAAACTTAAAATATCAGACGCAACAATTCTTCCCCTTATATTTTTTGAAAGAGGAATATCTATACCTGTATCTCCATCTTTTTTAATAATTATAAAATCTTTACTTCCACAATCTTCTTCGCTAACCATCACATCCTGAGCAACCACGAAAAGTTTTCTAGTCAAATATCCAGCTTTTGCAGTATTAAGTGCGGTGTCAGTAAGACCTTTTCGAGAACCGTGTGTAGTAGTGAAATACTCAATAGGAGTTAAACCTTCTTTAGAACAAGAAATAATAGGCATTTCAATAGTACTTCCAGCAGTATCTGTAATAAGACCTTTCATTCCAACCATTTGAGTTATTTGAGACATAGAACCTCTAGCACCTGAAGTAATCATATCGAAAACAGAACCCATTTTATCAAGTGTGGCTGGAATAAGTTTTTCTACATCATTTTTAGTTTTATGCCAAATTTCCAAATTTTTTCTAATTCGCTCATCCACAGTCAAAAGTCCTTCATTAAACTGCTCTACCACTCTTTCTGATTGAATGTGTGACTTGGCTACAACTTCATCTTTACCTTGTGGAACTTTTATATCATCAATTCCCCAAGTAATCCCAGCATGAGTAACATACTTAAATCCAAAAGCTTTAATTCTATCAAGAATATCTGGAACATTTTCAATTCCATATTTATTAATAAGGTCATCAATAATAGCAGACATTTTTTTCTTATCAATCTCTTTATTGATAAAAGGATAATCATCTGGAAGCACGGAATTAAACAAAAGGCGACCAACACTTGTTTCAAATATTTTTCCTTCAAATTGAGCATATTTCGGTGTCTCTAAAGGAAGAACTTTTACCTTTGCTCTAAAACTAACCACACCAAAATCATAAGAAGTAATGGCATCGTTAATACAAGCAAAATATTTACCTTCACCTTTTTCACCATCTACTGATTTAGTCATCCAATAACAACCTAAAACAATATCAAGGAGTTTTGAAACAACTGTAGGATCACCATTTCCCGGTTTTAATATATTTTTATTTGATGCCATAATCTCTCTTGCTTCTGCTTGTGCCTCTATACCAAGAGGTACGTGAACCGCCATTTGGTCACCGTCAAAATCTGCATTAAAAGCAGTACAAACTAAAGGATGTACTTGAATAGCATTTCCTTCTATCAGAATAGGTTTAAATGCCTGAATACCTAATCTATGCAAAGTTGGAGCTCGATTGAGAAGAACGTACCTATTTTTAATAACATCTTCCAAAATAGCCCAAACTTCTGGAATACCATCGTCAATAAGTCTACCCGCTCCACGAATATTGTATGCCAATTCTTTTTTTAAAAGTCCAGAAATAACAAATGGTTTAAAAAGTTCCAAGGCCATATGTTTTGGAAGACCACATTGGTCAAGTCTTAATTCTGGTCCAACAACAATTACAGAACGACCAGAGTAATCTACTCGTTTTCCAAGAAGATTTTGTCTAAAGAGTCCCCGTTTTCCTTTAAGATTATCAGAAAGAGATTTAAGAGTTCTTTTTTGTGCTTGATTAGCCCCAGAGAATAGATTATTTCCATGTCTAATAGAATTATCTATCAAAGAATCAACAGCTTCCTGTAAAATTCTTTTTTCATTTCTAAGAATAACATCCGGTGCACTAATTTCTTTTAATTTAATAAGGCGGTTGTTTCTATTAATAACACGTCTATATAAATCGTTTATATCCGATGTAGCAAATCTTCCTCCATCAAGAGGTACCATCGGACGAAGAGCTGGTGGAATAACTGGAATACGAGTAAGAAACATCCATTCAGGTCTTATACCCGACAATATCATACTACTCACCAACGACAATCTTTTATTTAGTTTTTCTTTATCAGTAGCACCAGAATTTTCTACTTCTTTTTGAAGAGATTCTTTTAGTTTTTGTAAATCAGTATTTTTAAGAAGGTCGTAAATAGCTTCGGCACCTATACCAGCCTCAAATATCACTCCGTATTTCATTCCAAATTTATGATATTGAGCTTCATCAAGAACCATCCCTGGTTGAATGCTGTCAATCTCTTTTTTCGCATTCAAAAAAAGTTCTTTAAGAGCTAATTTTGTTTTTTCGTCATTTGCACCTTTTACTTTTGTTTTATATTCATTATCAAGTTCTTTTAAGAATCCATCTTTTGCTTCTTGGTGTATTACAGTAATTATATAGCCCGCAAAATAAATAACTTTTTCTAAATCTCCAGTCGCCATACCCATCACTAAACCTATTCTTGAAGGCATACTTCGTAAAAACCAAATATGAGAAACAGGTGTTGATAATTCAATATGTCCCATTCTCTCTCGTCTTACTATTGACCTAGTAATTTCAACTCCACACTTTTCGCAAATAATTCCTTTATATCTAATACCTCTGTATTTTCCACAATAACACTCGTAATCTTTGTCTGGACCAAATATTTTTTCATCAAATAATCCATTTTTTTCAGAACGTTGAGTTCGGTAATTTATCGTTTCTGGTTTTGTCACTTCACCAAAAGACCATTCTTTTATTCGGTCAGGAGAAGCCAATTTTAGATTAACTACATCAAAATCGTTTATATTTGTTTTGGAATTATTTATCATATATTTTTTTTAAGTTCTACATCAAGAGCTAATCCTCTCAAACTATTTAAAAGCACATTAAACGAAGCAGGAGTACCCGGTTGATTTAGTGGTTCATCTTTCACAATTGAATCAAATGCGGCTGAACGACCGATAATATCGTCAGATTTAATAGTAAGCATTTCACGAAGTGTGTGAGCTGCACCATGTCCCAAAAGTGCCCAAACTTCCATTTCTCCAAATCTTTGTCCACCACCTTGTGCTTTTCCTCCAAGAGGTTGTTGAGTAATAAGAGAGTAAGGACCAATTGAACGCATGTGAATTTTATCCTCAACCATATGGTGAAGCTTCATAATATACATATATCCAACAGCAATATTTTGATCAAAAGCCACACCAGTTCTTCCATCAAAAAGTTTCATTTTACCATCTTCATTAAAACCAGCTTTAACAAGTTCTTCTTTTATTTCAGTATCTGTAGCTCCAGCAAATGGAGGTACAACAGCTTGATAATTAAGAGTGTTTGCAGCCAAACCAAGATGCAATTCTAGAATTTGTCCCAAGTTCATACGACTAGGTACACCAAGCGGAGTTAATATGATATCTATCGGTGTCCCATCAGCCATATAAGGCATATCTTCTACAGGAAGAATACGTGAGATAACTCCCTTGTTTCCGTGTCTTCCAGCTAATTTATCACCCACCGACACACTTCTTAATTGAGCTACTTCAATATATATTTTTTTAATAATTCCAGATTCTAATTTATCTCCTTTTTCTCTTGAAAAAACTTTAATACTGATAACTCGTCCTCTTTTACCATTTTCAATTCGCTTTGAAGTATCTTTAACATCTCTAGCTTTTTCACCAAAAATTGAACGCAAAAGTCGCTCTTCTGGAGTCAGTTGTGTTTCACCTTTTGGAGTAATTTTACCAACTAAAATATCACCCGGTCTCACTTCTGCACCAATTCTAATGATTCCGTCTTCAGCTAGATTTTTAAGTTTTGATTCACCCACATTTGGAATATCACAAGTAGTTATTTCTGGACCAAGTTTTGTATCACGAACATTAACTACGAATTCTTCAATATGGAATGAGGCGAATTTATTTTCTTTCACAAGTCGTTCAGAAAGAATAATTGCGTCTTCATAGTTTGAACCAGACCAAGACATAAAACCTACTAAAATATTTTGTCCTAAAGCAATCTCACCCTTATCAGATGTTGATGTGTCAACAAGTACATCACCCTTTTTAACTTTATCTCCAAAATTAACCGCTGGACGTTGATGAAAAGCTGTAAAACCATTTGTCCTTTGAAAATGAATTAGATTATAATCATAAACTTTACCTTTATTGTCTTTAAATGATACCCTTCTTGCATCTGAGTAAGTAATTATTCCATCGGCTGGTGCATTCACAATTCTTCCAGTATCTACAACCGCTTTTTCACCAATACCAGTAGAGACTAAAGGTGCTTCCGGAACAATACAAGGAGTTGCTTGCTTTTGCATGTTAGAACCCATCAGAGCTCTGTTAGCATCATCATGATTTAAAAATGGAATTAATGATGTAGCCACTGAAAATGGTTGCATTGAGGAAACATCAATATATTCAACGTCATTCCTTTTAACAAATTCTGGTTTTCCATTCAATCTAACTTCAACTTCATCTCCCACAATTTTTCCAGATTTATCATATTCAGTCGCACCATGAGCAATTTTATAATTTTCATCTTCAAGAGCATTCATATAGACAATTTCCTTGGTTACCATACCATCTTTTACTTTTGCATAAGGAGTTTCAATCATTCCAAATTCGTTTATTCGAGCATATGTTGAAAGGTGAAGAATAAGACCAATGTTCGGACCTTCAGGAGTGTGAATTGGACAAAGACGACCGTAGTGAGAAGGGTGAACATCTCGAACTTCAAAACCAGCACGTTCTCTAGTTAAACCTCCTGGACCTAAAGCAGAAAATAGTCTAAGATGTTCCAATTCAGTGAGAACATTTTCCTGTTGCATAAACTGTGAAAGTTGGTTTGTGGTAAAAAATTCTTTAATTCTAGCTTGAAGTGGTCTTGGCGAAACAAATTGCACTGGAAGTGTAACATCTGGGTCAACAGTAGACATTCTATCCTGAATATTTCTTTTCATTTGTGACATTCCCACTCTTATTTTTTGTTGAAAAAGTTCTCCAACTAAACGCACTCTTCTTGAACCAAGATGGTCAATATCATCTTCCATTGCGTCCAAAGTATTATTTAATTTCACAATATTACTGATAATGATGGCCACATCATCAACTGTAATCAGTTTTTTAGTCATATCGTTCTCCGTCATTCCCAAACCAAATCTTTTATTGAATCTCATTCTACCTACCTTTGAAATATCATATCTTTCCTCACTAAATATTCCTTTTATAAAATCTCGTGCGTTATCTGCAGTAGCTAAATCACCATCACGAAGACGCTTATGAATTTCCATATACGAATCACCCACATTCTTAGCATGGTCTTTAGTAAGTGTCATTTCTATTACTGATTTTGTGTCTTCATCACCTTTAAAAAGAGTTTTAATTTGTTCGTCTGTTTCTGCTCCTAAAACTCTCAAAAGTGATGTAATAGAAAACTTACGCTTTCTATCTATTCGAACATATATCGTACCGTCAGCATCACTTTCAATCTCAATCCATACTCCACGAGCTGGAATAATCTTGGCACCAAAAAATTTCTTTCCTTTACTTTCATTTGCTGTAAAAAATACCCCGAATGAACGGGCTAATTGAGGAACGATTACTCTTTCAATACCATTAACAATAAATGTTCCATGGTTTGTCATCATTGGAAAATCAGCCAAGAAAATCTCCTGTTCTTTAGTAGAATCTATTGTTTTGTTTTTCAATTTTATTTTTGCCTTCAGTTGTACTTCATAAGAAAGTTTGTTTGTTTTTGCGTAATGTTCTTCGTATTTAGGTTGTGATAATTCAAAACCAGTGAAAGATAAATCAAATTTTTTATTGGAATAATCTCTAATCGGTGAAAACTCTTTAAAAACTTCTTCTAAACCTTTTTCAATAAGCCATTTAAAAGATTCCGTTTGTGCTTCTACGAAATTAGGCATTTCTACCAAAGGCTCTCTATATTTCCCAAAATATTTTTTAATTTTTTTCATAATATATACAAATAAAAAAGGCCTTATTCTCTAAAGGTTACGTTATTTAATATTCAATTTATATTTTTTTAAGCAATGAGGACCAATTAACCTTGTAATCCTTCGTGCTTTCACCCGTAACACAATCGCGCTGAAGTTATCCACAGTATACACCTACCTATTTTCTTGTCAAATTTTAAGGGGTTTAACCCCTAAATTAAAGAAACCTGGGATTTGATGACAGAGAATGGGATGAGGTCGTATGTGACTCCTTCTATATCTTTCACTGGAATAGTAATACGAATAGCTAAACCATGAGTGGTGTTATACGAAAAATCTTGGTCAAAAATAAAATTACCTAAAGAATAGAAGATTTTCTTATTTTTATACTCTTCAACCGGTTCAACAACATGCGGGTGAGCTCCAATAACTAAATCCGCACCATTATCAATAAATTCATGAGCTTTATTTTGTTGGTCTTCAGTATAACTCACATTATATTCAACTCCCCAATGTGCAAAAACAATAAGAAAATCCGTAACAGAACGTAAACGAACAATTTCTGAGATGATTTTGTCGTAATTTTTATAACTAAACTCGTGATAACCGACAAAACCGATTTTAATTCCATTAATATTCTTTATTATTGAAATTTCATCTGCATTTAATGGATCACCAAAATAATCAATATCGTTTTCCAAAAGATACTTTTTTGTTTCCAACAATCCTCCATTTCCAAAATTAAGAGTGTGGTTATTCGCCAAACCAACTAATGTGATACCTTCATTTTTAATCAACGACGCTGTTGTTGTAGCGAATGTAAATTGTAATGGAGCATCTTTTTTACCTAGAGTTTTTGATGAATTTGAAGTAATTGGCCCTTCAAGGTTTGCCAAAATAATATCGCTATCTCTCAGTAATCCACGAATATTTATAAAAGGATAATCAGAACCATATTTATTCATATAATATCTCACTCCTCTATCAAACATCATATCTCCAAAAGCGAGAATAGTTACGAATTTTTCTTCAGGAGAAATTACTACTGAAGCAGTATTTGGATTTTCAATATGAATAACCGAAGGAGGCACTTTACTTAGTGCAAAAACAGCCAGTACGAGAACTAGAAATGTAATGATTTTTTCCACTCTTCAATTTTAGCACGGTTACCAGAAAGCAAAATTTTTGGTACTTTATATTTTTTATCTTTATAGACAAAAACTTCCGGACGAGTATAAACATCTTTTGAGGCAGTTCTAGATTCTTCAAGAGAATTAAAATTACCCAAAACTCCTTCAACTTGCCGAGACATAACATCAACCATAATCATTGCTGGTAATTCCCCACCAGTCAAAACAAAAGGACCGACTGAAACCTCTTCCATTTTGAAAACTTTTTTTACCCTAGCATCTATACCTTCATACCGTCCACAGATGATTATTATATGCTCATATTTTTTTGTAATTTTCTTTGCGTAACTGTTATCAAATTGTTTACCTGACGGACTTAACCAAATTAGTTTGTAAGATTTTGGTGGTAGTTTATTAATAGCTTTTTCTATAGCTTTGATGACAGGTAAGGCTTCAATCACCATTCCCGGTCCTCCACTATATGGTTTATCATCAACACGCCCATCTGAATAATCACGTGGGTTATAAAATTTCACCTTAATTTTTCTATCTTCAATAGCTCGTTTCAAAATAGATTCCCCTAGATAGGAATCAAAACTATTTGGAAATAGGGTTATAAGATGAAAAGTCATTAAATCTTCAAATCCGCCATGGCTTCGTCAACTGTTTTTATGGTTCTTTCTGGTTTTATTCCACCCTCTGGTTCGTTGATTTTTAAATTAACACGAGAATTGTTTTTCATTCCAACAACACGAAGAAGAGTTCTGATGGCTTTTGCAGTATTACCAGAACGTCCAATTACTTTCCCCATATCAGCAGAATTAACATCAAGAGTCATTAACACACCCATTTCATCAACAGTTCTATTAATTTTTACACTATCAGGATTATCAACAAGCGCCTTTACCACATATTCCAAAAATTGCGTATCTTTTTCCATATTATTGTAATTACCTTTCTATTAATTCTTTAATTTTACACCTTTGGTGCTTCTGGAGCAACAGCTTGCCCTGAGCTTGTCGAAGGGGTTGCTTCTACTTTTGCTTCTTCTTTTATAATTGGTCTTTTCATCGGTAAGACATTTCGCTTTTTACCAGTCAGAATTTTGTGATTAATTAAAAGATTATGAACTGTGTCAGAAGGTTGAGCTCCTTTTGAAATCCAATATTTAACTTTTTCTTCATTCAAATTATCAATGGTTTTTTTATCTTGTGGATTATATGAACCAAGTATCTCAAGAGACCTTCCACTCTTTGGACTATTTTTAGAATCAGTAAGTACAAGGCGAAATGCTGTCGCATGTTTCCTTCCTACTCTCTGTAATCGTATTTTTAACATAGTTCGTATAGTAGCAAAAGGATAGATAAAGGTCAATTTATATTACTGAATTGACTGCGGGTTTACCTTCTAAAACATCAATAATATTTTGAGCGGAAAGACGAGCCATATCAAGACGGGCTTCATCAGTCGCGGAAGCAATATGGGGAGTAAGAACAACATTAGGAAGTTCGGCAAGACCTTTTGCTAAAGTTGGTTCAAATTCGTAGACATCAAGTCCTGCACCAGCGATAATTTTATTTTGTAAAGCAGAAACAAGAGCATTCTCATCTAATACTGGCCCACGAGAAGTATTTACTAAATAAGCAGTTTTTTTCATCAAATTAAAACGAGTTTCATTCATAAGATGATGAGTGTCTTCAGTAAGTGGAACATGAATTGAAACCACATCAGCAATTTTTAGGACTTCTTCAACTGTAGAATAAAAAGTTGCTCCAAAGCCTGCCTGCGCAGGCAGGTCTTTTTCTATTTTTTCATTTCGGACGATATCATAGTAAATAACATTCATCATAAAACCATTTTTTGCTCGATGAGCTACATCCGCTCCGATACGACCAGTACCAATAATTCCTAAGGTTTTTCCAGCCAATTTTGTTCCATGTAAAAGCATCGGGTCCCAACCTTGATACTCTCCATTTCTCATATATTTATCCCCTTCTACAATTCTACAAGTCAGAGCGAGAATAAGTCCCCAAGTATGTTCAGCTACACGATCAGCTCCTCCGCCGTGGGTATTAGTAAGCATCACATTCCGTTTTTTGGCATCTTCAGTATTAAAATTATTAAAACCGATAGCATAATTTGCAAAAATTTTTGCAGTGGGGCAAGCGTCCATAACTTCTCCATCAATCTGGTCAGTTAAAAGAGTCAGAACACCGTCATAAGGTTTTTTTCTTAATGCTTCTATTAATTCTTCTTTTGTAAGAGGTCTATCTTCAGAATTAATATCAACTTCAAAACCTTTATCTGTTAACATTTTTATTCCAACATCAGGAATTTGGCGAGTTATGTATATTTTCATATTATTTTATTAAATAATTTTAATCTCTCGGTGACGACTTTTTCAACCGCCAGAACGGCGTCTTTTAAGTATCTATAAGGCGCAACTTCATCGGGATTTTGCTGAAGTGAGAGTTTGAGCGCGTCGCGGTACGCGACGCGCAATTCTGTACTAATGTGAATTATGGAAACCCCAGCATCAATAGCTTTTACAAAATCTTCGTCTGGTGTTCCAGATCCGCCATGAAGAACTAAAGGTACTCCGCACGCATCTCTAATTTCTTTAATTCTTTCAATATTTAGATGTGGATCCTTAGTATTCCGCAACATTCCATGAATATTACCAACAGCGGGAGCAAATAAATCAACACCTGTTTCTTTTACAAATTGTTCCGCTTGTTCTGAAGTAGTTAAACCTTTTTCAAGGTCAACTCCAGATGGAATTTCATCTAAAACTTTTGAAGATTGCCCAATATACCCCAATTCACCTTCAACTATAATTTCAGGATTAATTTTCCGTGCATATTCAACACATTCTTTGGTATTTTTTACATTTTCTTCACAAGAAAGTTTTGCACCATCATAAATGATAGAATCAAATCCGACATCAATAGTTTCTTTCACTTTATCTACTGAATAGGTGTGGTCAGCATTTAAAAAAATAGGATAATCAAATTCTTCACGAATACTTTTTATAAGTGCCGTACATTGTTTAATACCGATAAATTCCCTCTCACCTTCCGAAACGCCAATAATAACGGGTAAATTTAAATTTTTAGCAGAACGAAAAATCCCCCACAACATTTCAATATTTGAAATATTAAAATGCCCAATTGCTACTTTATTATTTTCCGCATCTTTTATACATTCGCGTAAAGATTTCATAATTAGATTATAACACATACGCAAGAATGTATGTTTGGAAGAGCCTTGCACAGGCTGACGAGCCGAGCAGAGCAAATTTTCATCAGAAAATTATGCGAGCTCTAACAAATATACATTCTGTAGTAAAATGATATAATATATTTATGAATTCAAAACTTGACTTCCTCGCCATCGGCGACATTACAACAGATGCTTTTATAAAACTTCAAGAAGCAAGCGTCCATTGTGATATAAATAAAGAAAACTGCGAAATATGTATGCGTTTTGCTGATAAAATTCCTTATGAATCAGTTACGATTGTGCGGGCTGTTGGTAATGCTTCAAATGCTTCCGTTTCCGCTTCACGATTAGGGCTTAAAAGTGGATTAATTACGAACATAGGTAATGACCAAAACGGAAAAGAATGTTTAGATGTTTTAAAAACCGAAAATGTTAACACAGATTTTGTTACTATTCATAAAGACATACCAACCAATTACCATTTTGTCCTTCTATACGAAGCCGAACGCACAATACTTATCAAACATGAACCTTATGAATATAAATTACCATCAATAGAAACCCCACCAAACTGGATATATCTTTCTTCATTTAGAGGAAACGATAATTACTTGAACGAAATTGTAAATTATCTTGAAAAAAATTCTGGAGTTAAGTTATCTTTTCAACCGGGTAAATTTGAAATTAATCTTGGCTATGAAAAACTGCAAAAAATATATGCACGAACAGAATTGTTTTTTTGTAATAAAGAAGAAGCTCAAAAAATTCTTAATACTAAAGAAAATGATTTTAAAAAATTACTTGAAAGCGTTCACAATCTTGGCCCCAAAATAATCTGCATAACCGATGGACCAAATGGCGTCTATGCGTTTGATGGAAATAAAAACGAATATTGGTTTCACCCTATTTATCCTGACCCCAAACCTCCAATCAGTCGTACTGGTGCTGGTGATGCTTTTGCTTCAACTTTTACCACTGCTATTATTTTAGAAAAATCTTTTTCAGAAGCTCTTCGTTGGGCGCTCGTTAATTCTGCTTATGTCGTTCAACAAATCGGAGCTCAAAAAGGCCTCCTTACTCGCGAGCAATTAGAAAAATATTTAGTTACTTTCTCAGTATCACCCTCTTTACTGCCATTTTGATATGTGATTCACCCATACCATAATACTCTAAAAGTTCGTCGGGAGTACCTGATTGACCAAATAAATCTTTAACGCCGATAAATTCTTGAGGTACAGGATAATGTTGGGCTAAGTATTCAGAAATAGCACTTCCCATTCCACCAGCAATTTGATGTTCTTCTACGGTTACAATGGCTTTTGTTTCTTGGGCTAGTGAAAGAATTGCTTGTTCATCAAGTGGTTTAATTGTTGCTAAATTTAAAACTTTTATTTTTATTCCCTGTTCTTTGTAAAATTGTGCAACCTTTAAAGCTCTATAAACTAACGCTCCAGTGGCAATAATCCCGACATCATTTTTATTTTTTCCTTCTGCTCCATCAAAAAATACTTGAGCTTTTCCGATTTCAAATGATGTGGCATTCGTAGTAATGATCGGAGTTTTTTCTCTAGCTAAACGAATATAAGTCGGCGAATCTGTTTTAGCTGAAGCGATAGTTGCTTTTCTAGCTTCAATTGCATCACAAGGAGAGATGACAACCATTCTAGGAATAACTCTAGTAATCGCAATGTCTTCAATAGCCTGATGAGTTCCCCCATCTGGTCCAACAGAAACACCTGCATGTGAGCCAGCAATTTTTACGGGACGGTTATTATAACAAATTGTCGTTCTTATCTGTTCCCAATTTCTACCAGGAGAAAACATCGCATAAGAAGTAATGAAAGGAATTTTACCCATTGCTGCCATCCCCGAAGCAACTGAAGCTAAATTTTGTTCGGCTACTCCCATTTCCACAAAACGATGAGAATATTTTTTAGCAAATAAAGACATCATCGTTGAATCAGTGAGGTCAGCACAAAGTCCGACTACTCTAATATCATTATCCCCAGCAATTACTAAACCTTCACCAAAACCTTTACGGATTGGTACTTGCTCTACATCATTATTAAAAATATTTGGATTAATCATTTTAATTGTTCTTCTATTTTATTAAGGGCATTGCGAGCAGTGGTGATTTCTTCAGGAGTAGACGGTGGTTTACCATGCCATTCAAACTTTCCTTCAAACTCTGGAATACCTTTTGAAGCAATAGTATTTGCGATAATGACACTTGGTTTATCTAAAACACTTTTTGCTTGATTTACAGCTGTGATAATTTGTTCAAAATCATGACCATCTATTTCAATAACATCAAAATTAAACGACTCCCATTTTAATTTAAGAGGTTCAAGAGGCATAACATCTTCCGTAAATCCATCAATTTGAATTTTATTTCTATCAACAATAACAATTAAATTACCTAATTTATTTTTTCCAGCAAGCATCATTGCTTCCCAATTTTGTCCTGCATCAAGTTCCCCATCACCAGTTAAACAATAAAAAAATTTTAACCTATCTGCAATAGCCATTCCGACTGCTTGTGATAAACCAGAACCTAGAGGACCCGAACTTGTTTCCAATGCTGGTAAAAAATCACGATGAGGATGTCCTTGTAATCTTGATTTAAATTTACGTAAAGTAAGAGTTTCTTCAACAGGAAAATATCCAGCATGTGCCATAGTTGCATAAAGTACCGGACAAATATGTCCATTTGAAAGTATTAAACGGTCACGTTCTGCCCAATCCGGTCTTTTGGGGTCATACTTAAGTAAATGAAAGTAAAGGGCGGTAAAAATATCCGTCATATCTAGTGGACCTGCGGTGTGTCCAGACTTAGCTTCAATGAGCATTTCAATAATCGTCTTTCTGATATCATTAGCTTTCTTTTTAAACTCATGAATTTTTTCAGGAGAAATTGGAGACATGAGATAATTATAACACATCTAATTTCCTAAAAAATGCAGAACCTTCAACAAATCTAGTTGCACCAGCTTCAGTTAGTTGTGGAATATTCTCTTCACTAACTCCCCCATCCACACTCACAATTTTATCAGGATATGTTTTCTTTATTTCTTTTATTTTTTCAATAACTCTTTCGTCAAAAGGTTCGCCTTGAAAACCAATTCTAGCGATACCCATACACTGAATAAAATCTGCATCTTTTGCAAAGGATGCGAGTAATTCGTTTGGTGTCGTGATATTTATCGCTACACCAATTTCAACTTTACCTTTAAGAATCTCTAAAATTTTTGACCAATCCGTAATTGTTTCTACATGAATAATAATTCTAGAAGCGCCAGCATTCATAAAATCTTCAACAATTTTTTCTGGATTTTCAGTCATTAAATCAAATTCGTAATTTAATTCTTCCCAATACGGAAGTCCTTTAGTTTCTGTTTTAATCGCTTCAAAATAAGGATCAGGAGATTTTTTATAAGGCCAACTTGAATGTTTGGTAAATTTTCCATCCATAATATCCACCTGCACAAAATCTACTAAATCTTTTACGAGAAAAGTTTTCTCTTCAAGTTCTTTAAATGTTACAGGCATTATTGCCGGAATAATTTCCATATTATTTATCTATTTTTTCTATTCTACGAATATGTCTTTCTTCTTTACTAAAAGGAGTGTTGAGCCAAAATAAAACGGCACCTTTCGCTTCTTCAACAGACATAAATCTCGCACCAAGAGAAAGAATATTTGCATCATTATCATGACGAGAAGATTTTAAAATATCTTTTATTCCTCCATAATATACCGCTGTACGAATTCCTTTTACACGATTTGCTACCATAGCTTCTCCTTGTCCTGAGCCACCAATAATAATTCCACGGCAATGCTCAAGGTCGCCCGCCACTTGGCGGGCGACTGGATAAATAAAATCTGGATAATCATCTAATTCATTTTTTTGTTCAGCTCCTTTATCAATAATCACATAACCAATTTCAGTCAAATACTTTTTAAGTTCTTCTTTTAATTCAAACCCCGCATGATCCGCTCCAATAATAATAGTTTTTATATTCTCCATAATTAAATATCAATTGTTGCCTTTTTGGCATTTGATTGAATAAAGGCTTTTCTCGCAGGTACATCTGTTCCCATCAACATATCAAAAACTTTATCGGCTTCCTGTGCGTCATCAATATTAACTTGCTTAAGAACTCGTCTTTCTGGGTCCATAGTAGTTTCCCAGAGTTCTTCAGAATTCATTTCTCCCAAACCTTTATATCTTTGAATATGAATTTTCGGCGACTTAACATCTTCAAGGATTTCTGTTTCAAGTAAATCATTAATTTCTTCTATAACTGGAACATCTTTCCCAAGTGCTTTATTTTTTTCTTCATCTGTATAGTAATAAGAAACTTCTTTTCCTTTTTTCACTTTATAAAGTGGCGGTTGAGCAATATAAATAAATCCTCCATCAATCAGTGGTTTAAAATAACGATAAAGCAAAGTCAAAAGTAAAGTTCTAATGTGTGCTCCGTCAACATCGGCATCGGTGGCAATAATAACTTTATGATAACGAAGTTTTGTGATATCAAACGTATCACCGATCGCAGTACCAAGTGCTATCACTAGATTTTTAATTTGTTCAGAACCAAGCATTCTATCAAGACGAGCTCTTTCAATATTCAAAATCTTTCCTCGTAAAGGTAAAATAGCCTGAGTTCGTCTATCTCTACCAGTCTTTGCTGTACCACCAGCAGAATCCCCCTCTACAATAAATATTTCTGATTCTGAAGCATCTTTTGTTTGACAATCTGCAAGTTTTCCAGGCAGGGTCATTCCTTCCAATGCTCCTTTTCGTAAAATAGAATCTTTCGCTGCTTTTGCGGCTTTTCGAGCTTTTAAAGCAAGTACAACCTTATTAATAATAGCTCTTGCGTCATCCGGATTTTCTTCAAGAAAAGCTCCAAAGGCATCACCAAAAACCTCTTCAATTATTCCTCGTGCTTCTACCGTTCCAAGTTTAGCTTTAGTCTGTCCTTCAAATTGAATATCTCTAATTTTGACAGAAATAACCGCAGTTAAACCTTCTAAAACATCTTCTCCAGTAAAATTATCTTCACTATCTTTTATAAGGTTATTTTTTCGTCCATAAGCATTAAGAGTCCTAGTAAGTGCAGTTTTAAAACCTGTAAGATGTGTTCCTCCTTCACTGGTATAAATATTATTAGCAAAAGGCAAAATCCTAGATGATATATCGTCAATATATTGAAGAGCTATTTCTGCCGATTCATATTCATTAGTTTTTTTCTCAACATAAAAAATATTTTTGTGAATTGGTTTTTGAAGTTGATTTTGAAATTTTACCAAAGACATAAGTCCTCCTTCAAAATAAAATGATTGAGATGGTACTTCTAATTCTAATTCTCGTAAATAAAAAACATCTGCTAAATCAATTTTTTCCTTTACTTCTCGTGCATCTATAACATTAATACGCAAACCTTTTACAAGATATGCTTGTTGGCGAAGATGACCAAAAATTCTTTCAAAATCAAAAGTAACTTCTTTAAAAATTTCAATATCTGGTTCAAAAGTAACAATCGTACCACTTAATTTAGTATTACCGATTTTCTTGACATTAGCTTTCTTTTTACCTTGAGAATATTGTTGAATATAAATACCACCATCTTTATGTACTACCACTTCACAAAAAATAGAAAGAGCGTTCACTACTGACGCTCCCACTCCATGCAGACCTCCAGAAACTTTATATCCCTCTCCTCCAAATTTACCACCAGCATGAAGAACTGTCATAATCGTTTCCAGTGCAGATACTTTTGTTTGTTTATGAATATCAATTGGAATACCTCTTCCATTATCAACTACTCGTACACGATTACCCGGCAAAAGAACAACTTCAATATCATCAGCAAAACCACCCATTGCTTCATCGCGTGAGTTATCAAAAATCTCTGTGATTAAATGATGTAATCCATCTGGACCTGTAGTACCAATATACATTCCTGGACGCTTTCTTACCGGATCAAGTCCTTCTAATACAGTAATATGTTCCGCACCATATGCACCTTTTTTATTAGCCATATAAGTATAAGTATAGCAAAATATTCTATATTAAGCTAGAATATATACCATGCTTATTGTGACCAAACAAGAAGAAAAAAAGATAAGGGAAAAATTAGAGAAAAGGCAGGATATAGAAGCTATACGAATAAAGAAATACTTAGCAATGCCTGATTTATCTAGGACTAAAGACAATCCGATAAATGAGCTTATAGAAAAAATTACTGTATTACCTATATTTAATAAATTCGATCAAATAAATATACCAGAAATAGTTCCGGCAAAGGAAAGTTTCGACCTATTCGATTTCCCAGCCAATCATCCAGCTAGAAGTAAAAGTGATACATACTATCTAGATAAAGAAAATATTTTACGTACCCATACTACAGTTATGTGGTATTACTATTTCAATTTACCAGAAATAAAGAAAAGATTGAAGAATAATGAAGAAATAGGAGTTATATCATATGGTAAAGTCTACAGAAAAGATGAAATTGATAGGAATCATATGAATGTATTCCATCAAATAGACGGACTTTATTTATGTCAAAATAAAGACAAGGTTATTAAACAAAATGATTTACAAGATGTACTAATAGAAATAGCTCAAGCCGTTTTCGGTAAAAATATAAAGTACAAATTCAATCCAGATACTTTTCCATATACATACAATAGTTTAGAAATGGAAGTAGATAAGGGAGGTAAATGGATAGAAATTCTAGGAGCAGGTATAGTACAACCAACTGTATTAGAGAAATTAGGTGTAGATTCAAAAAAATACAATGGCTGGGCCTTCGGCTTCGGTCTAGAACGCTTGGCTATAATAAATATGGAGCTTCCTGACATAAGACTATTGTGGTCAGATGATACTAGAGTGAAAAAGCAATTGAAACTCGATCATAAATTCGTTGAGGTTAGCAAATACCCTCCTATAGTGCGTGATATATCATTTATAGTAAAAAATAGTTTTATTCCTAATGATTATTTCGATCTTGTGAGAGAGACAGTGCCGGAAATAGTAGAACAAGTCGAGCTTATCGATAAATATGAGAATGAGAAAAAATTCGGAAAAGATAAGATAAGTTACGCTTATAGAATTACTTATCGTTCACTAGACCATACACTTACTAGTGAAGAAATAGATACTATGCACAAAAAAATAGAAGCCATAACAACCGAAACATTCAAGGCTGTTATTCGCTAACAAAGACAAATCTTGATACTTTTTTACCATTTATTTCAACTTTTTCTGTAAACATAGAAACTGGTCGTACCCAAAATTTACTCTTTTTATTTTCATACAATGCTTCATATACAACCAAATCTTCAAGAGTTTCTGAATGCTTTGCTATAAAATGTGTCCGATATAAATTCTTTGTTTTTGAATGTTTATATACGCCAATTTTCATAAATTTTTACCGGAGCCGCCTCTCGGACTCGAACCGAGGACCTTCGCTTTACAAAAGCGTTGCTCTACCAACTGAGCTAAGGCGGCTTGTTTATATTCTTTTTTTTAAGTAACTTCTACCAAATCCTGTTTTTAAAGATTTTTCTCTTTCAATTGCTTTTTTCTTATCACGACATGCTTCATAATACATTAATTTAAAAGGACGTCTATTCTTTGTTATCTTAACTAATCCACTATTATGTTCCTCTATACGCTTTTTAAGGTTAGAAGAAAATCCTATATAAAGTTTATCATCTTTCTCACTTTTTAAAACATAAGTATAAAACATAACTTTCTACATATAGACACCAACTCCTGCCCGCAATGCTTCGCATAGCGATGCAGGCGGGGAGCTAAGGCGGCAATATTTAATGTAACAATTTTACAATGTGTTATTACTTCTCTTACTTTCCTCCACAATGTGTTTGAGGAAAAAAGAGACCGACCCTTTCCTCTTTATCACACCTTTGCCGAGAACCATATTAATAGGACTAGATGGTTTATTTTCCAAGTGTTTTTTAATTACTTGTTTTAATTTCATATAAAGTTTATGACAAGCGAGCAACACATGATAAATTATAAACCTTCCAAGAAGTATTGCGTTGCGTTTATTAACAAAAGAAAAAGTAATCTTAATTTTAGCAATTTGATTATGAATTACATGGTTAGTATTGTCGCTTATTTTACTGAGAATAGATTTTTTACCAGTCTTAGCTTCAATAAGTTTCGTAACAAACATTATAATAATGCCAGCAAGTGATATTATGAGAAATATTGTTGCAGTGTTCATAATTATTATTCTTTAACATCGTAACGTGAATAATTTGATAATTCTATTTTTTCTCCAAATTTTTGAGAAGCTGAATCAATCAGATTTTTTATAGTCATTTCTGGATTTTTAATAAATGATTGTCCCAAAAGAACATCAATTGATTCTGATTTCATAGCCGTAATATGCATAGCGATATCATGTGCAAGTTTTATAAATTCTTCATTACCAGATACGAAATCTGTCTCCGAACGCAATACCAAAATAGTACCTGAAGTACCATTATTATGGATATAAGAAGAAACCGTACCTGCTTTTAATTCCCTATCCATTTTTTTATTTGCAAACTCAACACTCTTTTCTTGCAAAAAAACAATAGCTTTTTCTGTATCACCGCCAGTTTCTTCAAGGGCTTTTCTGCATTGCATAATAGATACGCCGGTTTTGTCACGTAATATTTTTATTTGTTCTGCAGTTATATTCATTTTTATTATTTATTACTTATAAGAGTTTACAATTTCTTGAACAAAAAACTTTATACTAGAAACAGAAGAATCATTTCCAGGAATCGGATAATCAACGATATTAATATTACAATCTGAACCAGCCAAGGCAATAACAGGCACACCCATATCAAAAGCTTCTTTAACCGCAATTTTTTCTCTTTTTGGGTCAATAACAAACAAGGCTGATGGTTTTGCTTTCATAGGTATAAGTCCAGAGAAAAATCTATCCAAATTAACAATTTCTCTATCAATCAATAGTCTTTCTTTTTTAGTATACTTTATTAATTCACCCTTCTCCTTTTGAAAAGTAAGAGTCTCTAATTTTTCAATTCTTTTCTTAATCTCGCCGAAATTAGTAAGCGTTCCACCAATCCATCGTCCAGCTACATAAGGCATTCCCAGTCCTTGAGCAGCTAGTTTTATTGTCTCTTGTGATTCATTTTTTCCACCAACAAAGAGAATCTGCTTACTTTCAGAAGCTAATTGTTTAACAAATTCCTTAGCCTTATCAAGAAGTATTTTAGTCTTCTCAAGGTCAAAAATTTCTACCTTGTTTTTTACTCCAAAAATATAAGGTTTTGTAGCAGGATGTCGACGCGACTTTGCAAATCCGAAATGAGTTCCGGCTTTAAACATACTCTCAATAACACTATCGTCAGCTTTTTCTTTAATTTCCATATATCGAAATATTATCAAATTGTGTCTATCTTTGCAACCTAAACGCCCTTACTACCTTTTTTGTATATTTTAAGAGGGGTATTGCTCATTATTTTGATAAGAGGGGTAATAAACTTCCAAGCATATTTAACTTCATCAGTACTGGCGAACAATGTTTGGTCACCAGAAATAGCATCTAAAATAACTCTTTCATAAGCATCAGGAATAGGATTGGCTATACCCCAATCAGAATATTTAAAACTTAGTGTTTTTGGTTCAATATTTACTCCAAAACCAGGTGTCTTAACCCAAAATCTAATTTGAATAATTTCGTTTGGCTGAATTCTAAAAGTCAAAACATTTGTGGATTTTGGATTAATTTTATTTTTAAAGTAAATATTTATCTCTGATTTATTTTTATAAAGGGCTTTACCTGTTTCAAGAGAAAAAGGAACTCCTTTCCAGCGACTATTATTAATATAAGTAATCAATCTAAAATATGTTTCTGTTTTGCTTTCAGCTTTTACTCCAGATTCTGACAAATAACCTTCATATTGTCCCCGTGTTAAAAATTTTGAGAGATTTCTATCCTTAACTGGCATTAAATGTTTGAAAACATCGGCTCTACCCGCACGAATCATTTTAGGATTTAAATTTTTTGGATGTTCCATAGCTACGAGTGCTAACATTTGTAACAAATGATTTTGACCAACATCTTTAATGGCTCCAATATCATCATAAAAACCACCCCGACCTTCCATTCCGATACTTTCAAGAAGTTTTATTTCCACACCTTCAATAAAATTATTATTCCAAAGTGGTTCAAAAAGAGAATTAGCAAAACGAAAGGCTAAAATATTTTGCATTGCCTCTTTAGCTAAATAATGGTCAATTCTAAAAATCTGATTTTCATTAAATAATTTTCCTAAAAGAGCATCTAATTTTTGAGCAGTAGCAAGGTCATTACCGAAAGGTTTTTCTACAAGCACTCGTGTCCAACCTTCATCGCCACCACAAGGAATAGTCATTCCTGAAGACGCTAAATTGGCTAGTATTTTTTCATAAAAAACTGGAGCGACAGACAAGTGAAAAAGTTTGTTTGAACATTGTTTCCAATATTCATCAATTTTTTTAAGGGTTAGAAATAAACGCTCATATGAATCTACATCATCAAAATAACCTTGTTCATAAACAATGTGGTCAAGAAAATGTTTTATTTCTTCACCTTTATATTGACCAGATTTAACATTCATCTCATCACGAATAAGTTGTCTAAATTCTTCACGAGTAAATGAACGACGCGAAAATCCAACGATAAAAAATTTTTTAGGTAAAACTTTTTTTACATACAAACTCAAAAGTGCAGGTAAAAGTTTCCTTTGTGCAAGATCACCAGTAATTCCAAAAATAACAAAAATGGTAGGCACTGTATTCATGCAATATATTATTGCATATCAGCAGACTTATTCATATTATTTCTTAAACAATTCTTCAAAAAGCGAGACGACAACATGGATAACAAACGCCACCACTAAAATAGCAAGTATAAAAAGCCCTGCTTTTACAAGAAAGACAACTATGGTCACAAATCCTTCGGTGATATTAAGCATAGTAGGTTGAGGTAATTATAGCATTTTTTAGGGATTTTAAATTATTTACTCTATAAAAGTTAGAGCAATCATAGCAAATACTCCCAAAGCCACCGCCGTTAGTTGAAATACAGAATGTCTGATTTCTTTTGTTTTGTGAAGTTCAGGAATGAGATCAGCAACCGCAATATAGATAAATCCACCGGCGGTAATGGGGATAAAATACATAGATGATGCTTCTGCAACTTCTCCTAAAATAAAGAAAATGACAGCTCCCAAAATAGCTGCGAATGCCGATAAAAAATTTAATAACAGTGCTCGTTTTTTTGTATAACCAGAATGAAGAAGTACTGCGAAGTCCCCAATTTCTTGCGGTATCTCGTGCAAAATTACAGCTAGAGTCGTAGCAATGCCGACGGGTACACTTATCATAAAACTTGCTCCAATAATTATGCCATCTAAAAAATTATGGACACCGTCTGATAAAAGTACCAGCTTGCCTACTGGATGAATTCCAACTTCTTCTTTATCTTCGCCATGATGATGCCAATGTAGAAACTTTTCTAAAACAAAAAAGAAAATTATCCCAACAATTACTAAAATACTTGTTAGTGTTACGTTTGTAGAATCTTCTAATGCTTCTGGAATAAGATGTATAAAGGCATCGCCTAATAATGCCCCTACTGCGAGACTCATAAATATAAAAATATATTTTCGTAGCACATCTTCTCTTAAAGAAAGCGCAAAAACTCCTACCAATGAAATAAGACTTACCACTGCCACACTTACAAATGTATAAATATATATTGTTGTCATAATGTTTTTTACGCACACATTCTACAAAGCCCAAAAAGCTCTAAAGAATGTTCCCTTACATTTTTAAACTTAGACGATTTAACGACAATCCCTCCTAAGATTTTTTCTAATTCTGAATTCTCAAAGTCTTCAATTTCATTACATTTTGTGCAAACAATATGATGATGGTGATCATCGGCTAATTCAAAATATGCTGAGTTTTTTCGTAAATTTATTCGTTTCAATATTCCACAACTTTCTAACGAAAGCAGAGTCCTGTATATGGTCGCTTCATTAGTTTTCCTTAATGCCTTTATTTTTGAAATATTTTTATAAACAATTTCTGCGTTAATGGGGAATTTACTTTTGGAAAAAATATCTAATATAGCCAGCCTCGCTGGTGTAGCTTTATAACCCCTTTCATTTAACATTTCTTTCATATTTTCTATATTATATTAAATGCAAGTTGTTTGCAAGTAGAATATGTGGAAAACTATTTCGCATGGAAAGAGTTTTGAAAAAAATGATAGCGCGATTTTAGCTCCCGCAAAATCGCTCCGTTTTCTTAATTCCGACAATGTTTCGTTTGGTGGTGTTTGTTTGAAAAAGTCAGAACCCATTTTGCAGAGAACCCTGAAAACTAAAATGGACTCGGCAGGGCGAAACAATTTGTCTGGGGTTTCGGATTCGCCCTGCCTCGGCTGATTTCCCGCCCGCAGGAGGGGTCTAGGGAGGAATGCGGGCGGGATTCGGACTGGGGGTTTTCGGAAATTCGGCGGCATCCATACAGAATCAATTCTTAAGGTATTGTACTAGAAAATTTATGCTTCTGTCTATAATTTCTTTCGATTGTTCGTATGTCCATTTGCTATGAGAATATCCCTCAAAATTTTCTACCTTATGATTTTGTTGCGCATTTTTGGAAATTGCATTTCGGTTTTGCTCATCAACATATTCATCAGCCGTACATTGGACAATGTACATCGGAGTTTTAATTAATGAAAGTTTATCTGCAACTTTTGCGTCATGAGCTTCCTGCCAAAAACGCGCTTGTACAATTTGTCCGCTTTCTTCAATTATTCCATTTTCAGGAGCAATAAATTTATCTACGTTTGGATCGGGAGACCAAGCAATTATTGCGGACAAATTTGGTAATTCGGAGCCGACAGCAATGACAGCCGCTCCGCCCATACTTTGACCAAAGAGGGCGACTTTATAACCTTGCTTAAGATAATTTTCAGAAATTGCTTTTGTGGTTTCCATCCAATCAAGGAAACTTGAGTCAAAAAAGTCGCCCTCGGAATTCCCACTTCCATATTGGTCAAAGCGCAAAGAAGATATACCTTGCTTGGCTAACTGGCGAGCGACTGTCACAAAAAAACGATTTGGTCCGACACTTGTGCCACGATAACCATGACAGAAAATGACAATACTTTTACTATCTGCGTCGTGAAAAGCAGTTACTACACGATGTCCGTTGAAATTTTGATCTTGTGTAAATTCTTTCATATTATTTTTTCTTTCGGTTCAAATTGAATAATCTGAAAACCGTATTTTTCAACTTCCTCCAGCGACCAAAAAGTTTGGCCTTTGGTTTTGAGAATGTAGGTGGCTACAACTTCAACTTTTCTTCCGGTATATTCTTTCTTGTCCTTGTCCCATTCTTCCAAAACCAAAGTATCGCCCTCGTTCACTTCAAAATCAGCAAGGCGTAATTCTAGTTTTTTCTTGCCAGAAATTATTTTCTCAAAATATTCTCGCCAAACTTTTTTGTTAATTGTTGTCATAATTATTTTGATTGTTTGGTGGTCAGGAATATTTTTCTTGCCGTCGCAAGAAAAATTTCACGACCCTGGCTCACCATCACATCTGCTGATGCGATATGGCTCCGCCTTCCACAAAATCGAAAAAATTTGCCTCAAGGCATATTTGTTTCGTATTTTGTGGACCCAAGCGGACTCGAACCGCTTGCCTCCTCATTGCAAATGAGGCGCTCTACCAGATGAGCTATGGGCCCGTGTTATTCCAATTTTTAATTCTATATCATTTTTTTATAATTGCAATCAAATAAAACCTTGCTTTAATAAAATAATTTTCCTATAATTTGATTTAATGGGCAATAAAAAATTCCTTTTTGTATCTAAAGATAGTTTAAGTGGCGATTTAGCGATAAAGTTATTAAGTGAGGGACATAGTGTCAAATTTTATTTTGAAGATAAATACAGTAAAGATGTTTACAATGGTTTTGTAGAAAAAGTTGATAATTGGAAAAAATATATAAGTTGGGCAGATATGATAATTTTTGATGATGAAAACTTTGGAGGGTATGCAGATAAGTTAAGAAAAAACGGAAAACTAGTGGTCGGAGGAAGTAAATACACAGATAAATTAGAAATTGATAGAAAATTTGGACAAGCAGAATTAAAGAAGAATGGAATTGATATAGTGCCAATTTGGAAATTTAATAATTGCAATATTGCGATTGATTTTATTAAGAAAAATCCCGGTAGATATGTATACAAACCAAGCGGAAACGGTCAATCTGGAGACAAAAGACTTACTCTTATTTCCCAAAATGAAGATGGGTCTGACCTTTTAGAATTCCTGTTTCAAAACAAACGATTTTTAGAAAAGAAAAATCACGGGTTTGTATTACAAAGGTTTATAGATGGAATTGAAATTGCTGTTGGTGCATTTTTTAATGGAACAGATTTTATATACCCAATAAATGTAAACTTTGAACATAAACATTTATTTCAAAAAGGTTTAGGTCCAATGACTGGAGAAATGGGAACACTTATGTTTTGGTCAAACACAAATAAAATCTTTCACTCAACATTAGCAAAAATGAAGTCGTCTTTAGAGAAATCTGGATATGTTGGATACATTGACTTGAATTGTATTGTAAATGAAGATGGTATTTTTCCTTTGGAATTCACTTCGAGATTCGGATATCCGACAATTCAAATTCAGTTGGCTGGGATTTTAGATCAAGCGGGAGATTGGCTATTTAAAATTGCTAAAGGAATTAAATTTAATTTATCTACAAAAAAAGGATTTCAAATTGGCGTGGTGGTAGCAACCCCACCACTTTTATCAGAAGGTGATGACATAAAAGTGGTAAAAACATTTAGGGACATTGCTATTAATTTTAAAGATGGAACAAATTTTAAAAATATTCATATCGGCGATATTAAAAAAGATAAAAATAATGTCTGGCGAATAGCCGGAGCAAGCGGTTGGTGTTTAGTTGTTACTGGGACAGGACAAACAGTATCAAGAGCCAGAGAAAAAGCTTACAAAGAGATTAAAAATATAAGTGTTTCAAATATGTTTTATCGAGGTGATATTGGGTCAAGGTGGTCAAGAGAAAGTAAAAAATTAAGATCTTGGGATTATATTTAATAAAATTATTATGAAAAAAATAGATAAAATAATTATCACATTACTTATTTTTTCATTTTTAATTAGAATTGCTTTTATTCTTTATTCGCCATTAAGAGGTTGGGACGAGACAGTTTATCTAAACTTAGGACATGAATTAAGTGCCAATCCGTTGGTTTACTCTCTTTTAAATAGCGCTTGGAATGATTTTATACCTTCTACGGATGTTGTTTATGGCTGGCCGAATATAGGATTCAGAGCTCCATTATTACCTTATATTATTTCAATTTTTTATGCATTAAAATTAAGTTTTTTAATTAAGCTGATTGTTCCATTTTTCTCGACATTAAGTGTGTTTTTAATTTATATTTTGGGTAAGAGATTATTTAGCAAAGAAGTGGGGTTATACTCCGCAATTTTGTTTGCTTTGATACCGATACATGTACTCTATAGCGGAAAAGTTTTAACTGATGCTTTTGTCGTATTTTTCATATTATTAACCTTTATCAGTTTTTGGCGAGGATATGAAGAAGAAAATAAAATACACAAAATTTTATTTGGATTATTTTTAGCTTTATCATTACTAGCTCGCTATACGACATTATGGATAACTCCCGTTTTTCTTTTATATTTTCTCATTAGAGATAGGTCACTAAAATTTTTAAAAGATAAATATTTATGGTATGCGATAGGAGTTTTCTTTTTAACTTTAACGCCTTGGTTTATATACAGCTTTGTATATTACAACAATCCGATAGGAGTATTTATTCATGGTTTTAAATCAGCTGGTTATTGGGGTGGAGTACAATCATGGAGTTTCTTCATTGAAAACTCTTGGTATATTTTCTCAATAACGGGAATATTATTTGTATTTTCTTTATTATACATTTTATTCAAAAAAGAATTTATTAAAAGAGAAATTTACTTACTTTTAATTTGGGTTACATTATTTTCAGTGATAGCTATGGCTATGCCACACAAAGAAGATAGATTTATACTCCCGGCTATCCCTGTAATCTGTTTAATTTCTGGATTTTTTATATCCAACATAAAAAAATATAGAAATATTATTTTTGGACTAGTATGTATAGTTTTAATAGTTTCGTTACTTAACTTGTTCAAAATGGAATATAAATATTCTCAAGCAGGGGAAAATTTGTGTTTCTCTGAAGGAAATAAGTTTTTGACTAGTGATTTTATAGAAAAAAATGCACTAGTCGTCACAAATCAACTACCGATAGTGCATTATTATACTCAAAAAGAAGTTACTCTTTATCCAGAACCATGGAATACAAAAATATTTAACAACGACAGAGCAATTTATATTTTCTTTGCTAATTATGATATGACAGACAATAAAATCAAAAAAGATTTAGATGATAATTTCAAAAAAGTTTTTGAATGTTCTAACGGTTGGGGCTCTTCCGCGATTTATATTTTACCTCCTCAACGCTAATTTAATAATATGATCCAAAAAATCAGAAAGTGAACAACCTATTGCAGTCAGAGATTTTGGCAAAAGTGATTCTTCTGTCAATTCCGGTAGGGTGTTAACTTCAAGCATATAAACACCTCGTCGTGGATGAACAATAAAATCAGAACGGGAATAATGTCTAAGATTTAATATTTTATGAGCTAGTACAGACATCTCTTGAATTATTTTTTTCTCCTCTTGAGAAAAATTACCGGGACAAATATGTGAATTATCGGAACAAATTTCAACAGGTATAAGGGGGTATATTTCATGTCCTCTAAAATCATCAATCACTCCACAAGTTGCTTCCTTACCTTGAATATATTCCTCAATTAAAACCTTATCGCCATATTGATAAGCTTTTCGTAGACCATTCTCAAGCTCTTCTAAATTAC
This sequence comes from Patescibacteria group bacterium, assembly GCA_024654575.1. Lineage (GTDB taxonomy): Bacteria > Patescibacteriota > Minisyncoccia > Phycocordibacterales > PALSA-1337 > JANLHG01. The sequence goes on from JANLHG010000020.1 coordinate 163,804, forward strand.
GAACAATGCTCACTCCCACAGACGAGCCAGATGAGATGGGTTTAATGACTGCAGGCAAAGGAAATGATTTAAAAATTTTAACAGCTTGTTCTTCGATTGAGCCCGGTATATCAGCAAGCTCATGATAAGGCGATTTAATGCCGTGTGTTTTGAAAATCTTTTTTGAGGAAATTTTATTCATTCCTAATGCAGAACCTAACGAATCCGAACCAGTATATGGTATTCCAAATGTTTCCAAAATATTCTGTACTGTTCCATATTCTTCGTATTGACCGTGCAAAGCAACAACCACAGCATCAACATGTTTTAAAATATCTATAGGAAGTACAGGTGTACCATTATGATGCCACACTCCTTTTTTATCAATGAGAATATCTACTGCGTGATAATTTTGTGAAAGATTTTGTAAGATAGATTGACCAGATGGCCCACCTCTTAAAACTGCAATTCTAATTTTACCCATTAAATAATTATAACACAAAAATTATCGTAAAATTTTCACTAGAGAATCTTTAAATTCCTTCACTGACTCGTCATCAAGTATAGAAACCGTATAAATTTCTTTGTTTAGTTTTTTTAATTTCTTAACAACATCTTTTAATACTTTTGGAGAAACAAGGTCTGTTTTTGTTAAAAGTATAATTTCTTTTTTTTCTGGCAAAGTTTCGCCATAATCAACAAGTTCTTTTCTAATAGTCTTATATGCACTAACAACATCATCATTTTCTAAAGAAATACAATGAATAAGCATCTTTGTCCTTTTTATGTGACGTAAAAAAGCATGTCCAAGACCTTTACCTTCTGAAGCTCCTTCTATCAGTCCCGGAATATCAGCGATAATAAAACCATAGAACTCTCCTAGATTCGGTTCAAGAGTTGTGAATTTATAATCCCCAACTTTTGCTTTAGCGTGAGATAAAGCATTCAATACGCTAGATTTACCTGCGTTTGGGAAACCAATAAGTCCAGCGTCAGCAACTAATTCAAGTTCAACAAAAAAATCGGCCTCTTCTCCCGGTAAACCAGGAGTGGCTCTATCTGGACGAATGTTCGTAGAACTTTTAAACTCTTCATTTCCCGTTCCTCCACGACCACCTTTTAATATTTTTATTAATTGTCCATCTTCAAGTAAATTTATCTTTTTTTCAGTTTTTTTATTAGTAACAACAGAACCAATCGGAAGTTCAATAATTAAATCTTCCCCATCCTTACCATCTCTACTATTTTTTTCACCGTCAAATCCTTTTTTTGCTGTAAATTCTTTAACATTACGATAACGAGTCAGAATATTTAAATCACGCAAGGCCTTTACATAAACATCGCCACCTTTTCCACCATCACCACCAGAAGGTCCAGCAAAATCTCTACCTTTTTCATGAAGCCAACGAACAACGCCGTTTCCACCGTCGCCCGCTTTGATATGAAGTTGTATTTCGTCAATAAATGCCATTGTTTTATACTACGCATTTAGAGCTAACTCCGCAAGCTTTAATGCACCCTCTTTTGATTTAGCAACCACCAAAAATCTTTTATTATGACAAAAAATTGCATCAGCTACTCCTGTTATTTTCGCCAATTCTTCATCTCTTTTGCCTGCCCATTCAGATGGAAATGATTTTCTAGCTTCAAATTTTTGCGGATCTTTTCTAATTATCTTAAGATTCCAGAGAGAATCTTTTAGATAAAGCATATATAGAACTTCGGGATATTTTTGCATAATTTCATTTACAGTAAACTCGTTATATGAGTTATCAAAGATAACTACTCTTTTATCGGAAGCATTTCTATAAGCTTCTTCAATAAGCTTTTGATTTTCTATATCTTTTTTTAGTGAATTAATTTCACGAGCCAATACGCCTTTTGCAAAAATCACTGCTTCCGCAAATAATTCATTGTCAAAAGCAGAAATCGCATTGCCAATAGTGTACGGACAAATATTTTTAGATGTTGAAGTTATAATTTCAATTCCATTATCATGAGCATCCAGCGGTTGCACAAGTTTCTTATCTACAGCATCAGCGACATCTTGAGAATCACATAGTTGCACACCGACTTTTTTCCAAACTAAACCAAAAGAGGCATAAGGAATTCCGTTTTCTCTTTCTCCAGCACCCCCTTCTTGATGATGGTCAAATTTATTTTGAGCCGAATTATTTTCTCCACCAACATCAAGAACATAATCTCCTTTTTCCCAAATTTTTTGGTCGCGACTACGCAAAACTTCTGTTTTTAAACCTTCTTTAGCACACAACAATTCCAAAGTCGCTACCCCAAAAACATCATCTGAATGAAAACTACCACTATGAGTTACAATAATTACCTTTTTCATATTATGAATTTAGACCATGACACTTTTTAAACTTTTTACCGGAACCACAAGGGCAGGGGTCATTGCGACCAACATTCTCATTTTCAAATTCTTTTTGCTCTATATGAACTTCTTTAAACTCTACATTTTGAGGAGACGTCACTTGCCCACCAATGTTAGGTAAAGAACCAATAACCTGACGATTTATTGCCTCATGCATTTCTTTAAACAATCGTAAACCTTCTCTTTTATACTCCACAAGAGGGTCACGCTGACCGTAAGCGCGTAGATTCACACTTGACCGAGTGTATTCCATAATTTCCAAATGTTCCACCCAATACATATCTATAGTTTGAAGTAAAAGTTGTTTTAAAAATTCATAAAATTGTGATTCGCCAAGTTGAGTTTTCTTTTCTTCTATGATTTTATTTAATTCTGCATTATCACCAATTATTTCTCTAAGTTTTAAATCAACATCCTCTTGATTTCCAAGCAATACTTTTCGCCTTCTTTCATAAACAGTTTTTCGTTGATGGTTAAGAACATCATCATATTCAAGAATATGTTTTCTAGAATCAAAATTAAATCCTTCAATTTTTGTTTGTGCTGTTTCAAGTGAACGAGTAATAAGAGAATTTTGAATTGGTTCATCTTCTGGAATACCAAATCTTCCCATCATTTTTTTAATGGTATCAGACGCAAAAATTCTCATAAGTGAATCCTCAAGTGAAACAAAAAACTGCGTTTCTCCGGGATCACCCTGTCTTCCAGATCGTCCACGAAGTTGATTATCAATTCTTCTTGCTTCATGTCTTTCCGTTCCTAAAACAAATAATCCGCCTGCATTTTTAACTTTTTCTCTATCTTCATCTGAAGCTGGATTTCCTCCTAATTTTATATCAACTCCTCGTCCCGCCATGTTTGTAGCAATAGTTACAGCACCAGGTCGTCCAGCTTGTGCGATTATTTCTCCTTCACGTTCATGATTTTTGGCGTTAAGTAATTCATGAGGTACACCTTCTGTTTTTAAATACGCCGAAAGTACCTCATTCTTCTCAATTGAAACAGTTCCTACCAACACTGGTTGATTTTTATCATGAAGCTCTTTAATTTTTTTAGACACCGCTTTAAGTTTTCCAGCTTCTGTTTGAAAAATTAAATCATGGTCATCTTTTCTTTTGATAGATTGATTAGTTGGAATAGCTGTAGTATCCAGACCATATACCTTATAAAATTCTTCACTTGAAGTCACTGCTGTACCAGTCATTCCCGCTAATTTTTTGTAAAGTCGAAAATAATTTTGAAAAGTAATGGAAGCAAACGTTCTTGTTTCTTTTTGCACCAAAACTCCCTCTCTAGCTTCTATAGCTTGATGTAAACCATCAGACCATCGTCGGCCAGGCTGAAGACGCCCTGTAAACTCATCAACTATGATAATTTGATTATCACGAACTACATACTCTTTATCTTTACTAAAAAGAGCTTTAGCACGAATAGCTGTTTCAAGATGATGAACATATTTGATACCTTTTTCCGTATAAATATTTTCAACACCTAAAATTTTTTCCGCTTTATTAATACCAGAATCTTTTAAAGTAATAGCTTTGAGTTTTTCATCAACCTCATAATCTTCATCTTTTTTTAGTTGCTCAGAAATTTTAGCAAATGTTTGATAAAGATTTTCCGAATCAGCTGTAGGTGCAGAAATAATAAGTGGAGTTCTGGCTTCATCAATTAAAATAGAATCTATTTCATCTACTATTGCAAAATGATAATCTCTTTGTCTCAATGTTTGAGGTGAATATTCTAGATTATCTCGAAGATAATCAAAACCATATTCATTATTAGTACCATAAGTTATATCTGCTAAATATGCTTCTCGTCTAGTACATGGTCGAAGAAACTCATGAACAACTTTAAAAGAACCTAACTGATCTCTTTCTTTATCTTTATCAGTATGTTTTGGATCATAAATAAAAGAAGCTTCATGATTAAGTATACCTACAGACAATCCTAAAAAAGAATAAATTTGTCCCATCCAAACCGCATCACGACGAGATAGATAATCATTTACAGTAATAATATGAACTCCTTTTCCAGATAATGCGTTAAGATATGCAGGTAAAACCGCTACCTGAGTTTTTCCTTCACCAGTACGCATTTCGGCAATATTTCCTTTATGTAAAATAATGCCACCTATAAGTTGAACATCAAAATGACGTTGACCCAAAGTGCGTTGTGTTACTTCTCGTGCCACTGCAAAGACTTCTGGTAAAACTTCTTCTAGAGATGCCCCATTAGTTATTTTTTCCTTAAACTCTATAGTTTTATTTTTTAATTGCTCATCAGAGAGTTTTGAAATATGCGTTTCAAAATTGTTGATTTTTTCAACAACTGGATAGTACTTTTTAAGCTTCTTTTCATTACCGTCTCCAAATATTTTACTCAAAAATGACATATGAGTACTATATCATTTTAATCCAAAAACTGCACTTCTAGCTCGATGTCAATTCCTATTTTTTCTTTGACACAATTAGCGATTTTTTCGGCATATTCTTTAACTTCTTTAGCTGTCGCATGACCCCAATTTACAAGCACGAGCGGTTGTTTTTCATAAGTACCAATATCTCCTTTTCTAACACCTTTAAGATTACAAATATTATCAAGAACCCACGCTAGAGGAATCTTCACGTTATTTTCATCTACATAATAATTTGGTAATAAAGGGTATTTTTCAAGTAATTTTTCATATTGTAGTTTATTAATAATAGGATTTTTAAAAAATGAGCCAGCTGTACCGTATTTTGACAAATCAGGAAATTTTTTTCCACGTATTTCCAAAACAGCTTTTCTTACTTTTTCAAGAGTCGGAGCGACATTCTTTTCAAAAAAATAGTTTCTTAAATCTTTATATTCTATATTTAATTCACCTTTCTTTTTTAATTTAAAAGTGACATAAGTGATTATGTATTTCTTACCTTCTGGTTTTTTGAAAATACTATCGCGATATTTAAAACAGCAATCTTTATTTGAAAGCGTTTCAAATGTTAAACACTCAGTGTTCAATACATCAACGCTTTCAATAACATCTTTCACTTCTACTCCATAAGCTCCAATGTTTTGTACAGGCGATGCTCCAATAGTACCCGGAATGCCCGATAAATTTTCAACACCATACAATTCGTCTTCTACACATTGACCAACAAACTCATCCCAATTTTCTCCTGCACCAATTTTTAATCCATCTACCCCCTTAATATCATTTTTTATAACCAAACCTTTGTAACCGTTATCATTAATTAAAATATTTGTACCCCCACCAATTACAAACCATGGAATTTTTTTATTTTTTGCAAAAAGAATGGCCTCTTTAATATCATCAATTGTTTTTACCAAAGCAAAATAGGAAGCTTTGCCCCCTATTTTAAAAGATGTCATATCACCAAGTAAAACTTCAGTTTTTATTTCCATAAATTACACTCTATGATGATCGACGGGTGTTGGCTCCAAAACAAAAGTAGTATGTGAGTACAGCCGTCGATCATCGCAAAGTATAAACTGATTATATTATAACATATACGCAAAGTCCCGCCGAGGCGGGACCTAACGTCTTTTGTTTTTGAATACTAACAACATTAATACTCACACAATATGTATGCTAGCAAAAATAAATTATTTTGTCAACAAATTTATCAACTCCTGACCTTTGGCTTTATAAGATGGATCTAAACGAATGACTATATTTATTTCCTCTAATGCTTTATTACGGTCGCCTAATCCAGCATAAACATTAGCAAGTGAAATATGAGCATTGACATTATTCGGATCTTTTTTCAAGATATCGGTAAAAACTAAACCTGAAACATTAAGAAAATATTCTCTAGCGGATGGATATTCGGGAGCCAGTTCATAAGCTGTTTTAAATGATTCAAAAGCATTTTTTAAATCACCAAGTTGATAATAATTTTCACCAAGCTCAAAAAGTATAGTTTGTTTCAAAGGAGAAAGATTATGGGCTTTTTCTATATAAGGCAAAGATTCTTTATAAAAACCAAAACTTTTCAAAAAGGTTCCATAAAATAGCAATTTTCTGACATCATTACCATAATCACTAATACTTTTTTCAAATTGTGTCTTAGCTATATTAAAGAAACTTTGTTTAACTTCATTGGAGACCGCATCACTTCCAATAACGCTCAATGTAACAGAAGAGAATTGTTCTAACGCTTCGGGTGTGGCCATTGTGTTATAAGAGAAAATTTTATTGTAATCATTAAGAATATCATCTGCTTTTCCAGCTTGTTTATCTCTTAATCCTTGCAAAATTAATCGATTAGCAGAAATAGGACGCCAATCAATAAAATAAATTAAAATTACAGTCAAAATTATAACCAAAGGCAATATAAATTGAGATGTGGTAGAAACAGAAAATTCTTTCATTTTTTCAAAAAACACATTTGGTTTTGAAGAATTAGTGTGAAAATATGCTAACAGAGAGAAAAACAGAATATAACTTATGGTGTTATCAAAAACAAAGAAATTGTGGAAAAAATAACCTACCAAAAGTCCTGTGAATAAACTCTTTTCAATTAAATCAAATTTTTGATACCGCCAAATGTGCCAAAAAGCTAAAAAGAAAAGAGAAAGATATCCTAATAAACCAAGAATACCAGCAGAAATAAGCCAATCAAAAAATACATTATGTGCTCTATCAAACCATTGTTCCTGTGACCACATTTTTGGAACATAATATTTATTGAAAACAAAGTTAAAACTTTCTTGACCCCAACCGATAAGTATAGTTTTTGGACTCTCCTTGAATCCGCTCCATGCCATTCCCCAAATCATCATTCTAGGAGCAGCATCACTTTTTGAAATAGAAGAAAAACGCAATAGAACTGGGTTGTTTATAATATACGGTTTATGACGCAATGCCCAAAAACCACCAACTACAACAATGATTAAGAAAAGAAATGTAATAGCAAAATAACGAAGTTTTTTATTTGCTAACTTAAAATGAAAAATATCAAGAAATATAAAAATAGCTAAAGTTATGGCAATTCCCCCGATAAGTCCTAAAATCGCCCCCCTGGTGACAGTGTAATAAATAACAACTAGCTCACAAACCATAAGAACTCCATAAGTAGCGACAGCCCAATTATTCTTACGATATCGCCAAGCCATAATAAGCGTCAAGAAAATACTAATCAACATATAACCCGCCAAATAAGCGGAATTACCGAAAGTCGCATCTAAACGATCACCTCCTTGATTAATAACAATCTTTCCTGCAAGTTGAAAAAAACTATAAAAACATATAATACCACTAACCGCTAAACTAGTATTGAAAAAATAATTCCAGATTTTTTCTGTAGTAAAGACGGTACTCATGACAAAGAAATAAGCTAAAAGATGAATTAAAGTAATCCAACCTTCCATTCTTTCATAATTAGACCAAAAACTTTTATATGGATTTGCGCTGAAAATATCAGCAATACCTACAATAACCACAAAAACAGTGACAGCTATAGCAATCCAACTTGATTTCGGACGGTATCTTTTATCCACCAAAGCTAAAGTCAACCACAATGCAAAGACAACCTCTACAATAATTCTAAAAGTAAAATTTTTACCAGTAATAAAAGGAAAAAACATCGAACTAGAAACAATAAGAGGAACAAAAGGAATCAGAAAAAGTCCAGTAATAATTGAATATCGTAAAAATGTCTTTAAATTCATATTTTTAATAATAACATAATTTATACAACCACTCCAATTTTTTTAGCAAGAAGGTCTGCAAACTCAACAAGTGCCAATCTTTTTTTAACTTCATCTCTTTCATTTTCCCAAACATATAAAATATCTACATCAGCAGAATCTTCAAAAATAGCCGAGACGTAAGCCAATAATTCATTGTCATCAGGTTTAAATTTCGCTAGTTTTGATTTTATAATATGAGGAAGTTCTTCAATGGTTTTACAATGAGTTATTAAAGACATACGATTATAAAAAGCATGACCGAATGTTATCACTGGTTTATTTAAAAGTACTCCTTCAAAACCGATTGAACCAGTGATGGAAGTAACAAGTTTAGCGTTTTTAATTAATTCAAACCCTGTGACGGAAGGATTTATCAGACGAACGTTAGGAATTTTTTTAATATCTTTATAGTAAGATGATGGACGATAGATGGCCATATGAGGATGGTCTTTAACATAAAGTTTATAGCCAACTGGTAAAGAACGGGCTATTTGTTTTATTAACCATACTTGGTCTGCAACAAAAGGAGCAAGGAGTAAAAGCGAAACTTCAGGTTCTAAATGAAGTCCAAAAAAAGCATACGGTTCATTTACTATAGGATAATCATATATTCCACGAGCATTAAAAAGATTTCTCATCTTTCTTTTGATATGGTCTTTTATATAATTCCACGGATTTATTGAAGTATAATCATTTCTATCATTTGAAAACCAATGTCTCATAAATAATTTAAACAACCAACTCAATGAATTAAAATAATTCCAAGGCATTAAAAACTTAAACTGATGACCCAAAGAAAGTTTTTTCTCTATTCCTGTGTGCATTTGAGAATAAGTTCTTGGTTTATTTCTGAAGGATCCAACATATTTTTTAGCAACAGAGTAATATTTATTTTTAGTTACTCCTTGTTCCAGATTTTTTTTATATATTTCATCAACACCTGTTATAAAATCATAATCTTCAGAAACAGTTATTTTATTTTCAATACTAGGAAGAATCATGACTAAAGTTTTAATTCCTCTTTTTTTAGCAATATGATACAGAAGATAACTTCCTACCCCACCCGGTTGAGTAGTAAAAAGATAATCAGGTTTTTCTTTATCGAGAAATTCAATAATAGCTTTAGCATTTACTTGAAGAATTTTAAGCATATCTTCGTGAGAATATCTTGAAGTATTATGAGGATATTCACGAACAATCTGATCACTCATTATAATTCTATCGACAGCAAGATATGGCCAAAAATTTGGAATTCCATAATCTTTTTCTAAACGAGTTAGAAAATCTAAATCTAAAATTTCATTTTTATATCTATTATGAATATCTTCATCTAAAATAAGCGAGGTGTAATTTACCTCTTTTTGTGTCCGAAGGAAATCATAAGTTGAACGCAAAAAAACATAACCGCAAAATTGCGTTAGTCCATACTTTTTCTTAAGATGAACAATAATATCGTGAGCAATATAAGCAAAACGACGTTGTAAGACAAAACATCCTTTCATACGCCAGATTATACATTATATTGCAATTTATTGTAATTGTAGTATGGTATTTTTAGAAAGGATTTTATGAACATTGTCAAAATTCGAAACAAGTCAGTTGGCCCAGGCCAACCGACCTACATTGTTGCCGAAATCGGCATCAACCACAACGGCTATCTCAGAATAGCAAAGGACCTCATTGATGTCGCCGTCAAAGCTGGTGCCGACGCAGTGAAGTTCCAAACAAGGAATGTGGATGTGGTATTCACAGAGGAGGAGCTTACAAGGCTCCGTCCCGTACCCAAAAACATTCTTGAAAACGCTATAACTCGTGGAGTATTGCCAGATGAAGCCATTGAACGACTTCAATCGTCAGACTTCCGACAAAGCACAAACGGAGACCTCAAGCGACTGCTTGAGTTCTCTGATGAAGAGTACGCAGAAATTAGCAGGTACTGCGAATGGAAAGGGATTGATTGGTTCACCTCCTGTTGGGACGCCGATTCGATTGACCGAATGGAGAAATTCAATCCTCCTTGTCACAAGATCGCTTCGGCCTGCAATGAAGATGATGAACTTATGCTTCGGGCACGTGCCACCGAAAAACCAATCATCCTCTCAACGGGAATGACGGATTTAGAAGGTGTCAAAACCGCCATTGAAATCATCGGAAAAGAGAATCTCGTCATTCTCCATTGTACGAGCGTCTATCCAAAAGGCGCCGAGTCAAATCTGGACATCTTGAAGCTCATTAACCTTCGAGGTATGGACACTCTTTCCGAAGAGTTCGGCGTTCCTGTTGGTTTTTCTAGTCACGACTCTGGAATTCAGCCAACCTACGCATCGGTCGTTCGAGGCGCGGTGATGGTTGAAAAACACATCACGCTTGAGCGCGGAATGTGGGGTTCGGACCAGGGGTCTTCGGTTGAGTCTAGTAGTTTCATTCATCTCTGTGGAATGATACGACAAATTCCTTCGGTGTTAGGTGATGGAGAAATTGTCGTTTATCCAGCAGAAGAAGAAGTGTCGAATAAACTTCGGCGAGTGCGCCGAAAAAAATAGACGGTTTTATTTTAAACAAACGCAACTAGTGGAGCTTCCCTCCACTAGTTTTTTTATGCTACACTATGTCCAATTATGAATTTTACCCAAAAAGTAGTTGCCATTATCCCAGCCCGAGGTGGTTCAAAAGGTGTACCTAAAAAAAATATTCGTAAAGTAGGAGGCTTTCCTCTTATCGCTTACGCTATCGCTGTAGCAAAACTTTCAAAATATATTGATAGAATTATTGTAAGTACCGATAATGAAGAAATAGCTAAAGTGGCAAAAAAATATGGTGCTGAAGTGCCTTTTCTACGCCCTGCCGAATTTGCAAAAGATTCTTCTACTGACAGAGAGTTTATACTACACACTCTAAATTGGCTTAACGAAAATGAGGGTGAAGTACCAGAATATTTAGTACAAATTCGTCCAACAACTCCACTTCGCGAACCAGCTCTAATAGACAAAGCTATTGAAAAAATAAAGAAAAATAAAAACGCTACTTCACTTCGCTCTGGTTATGAAATGAGAGAATCACCATATAAGTTATTTGGAATTGAGAACGATTTTTTTACAGGATTATTTCCAAATGACCCACGACCTGAATATTACAATCTACCTCGCCAGAATTTTTCGTCTGTTTATCAGCCAGATGGTTATGTAGATGTCATTGTTTCAAAACACGCCTTGAATTCTCCAAGTTTACACGGACCAAAAATTTTATCTTTTATAACACCAAATGTTGGAGAAATTGATAACAAAGAAGATTTCAAATTTCTAGAATTTAATTTAGAAAAACGAAAGTGGGCTATTCACGAATACCTAAAGCGTCTTTAATAACTTTAAAAGCTTCAAGAAGAGCTTCAGTAGAAATTGTTAAAGGAGGTGCTATTTTAATTGAATTTTTATTAGTACAGACAGGAAGAACTCCATTATAAATACACTCCTTGACCACTCTCAATGCATCTTCAGTTTTATCAAAAATAATAGCCCCCATCATTCCTCTCACATTAATTTTCTTAACTAACGAAGAAGATAAAAGTGAACTCATTTCTTTCTCAAAAACTTTCATAGTTTTTTCTCTTAATTTAATTTGCTGTGAACTAGAAAGAAACTCAAGATTTGCCAATCCAGCTGCACAAGCTAAAGCGTTACCAGAATGTGTACCGTGTAAGTCAGCTTTTTCATCAATATTCACAATATCTTTTCTACTAAGAACAGCAGAAATAGGTAGAGAAGAAGAAATACCTTTTCCTAAACCTATAATATCTGGCCTAATTTCTTTTCCATAAGTCATATATCCATAAATTGGACCGAGTCGATAAAAACCTGCTTGCATTTCATCAAAAGATACTAAAGCTCCAGATTTTTTAGCAAATTGATATAAATCTTTAATATATTTTTGTGGATAAAACCACTCTCCCCAACCTTGAAATGTTTCTACAATAAAACCAGCAATTTCTTCAGCTGGAGGTAGTTTTGTAGGATCAAAAACATCTTCCTCATTATAAGGAAAATCCAGAAAAATAACTGAATTATCACCAACACCAGACCACTTTGCTTTATCAATACTTCCAGAGACTAGATCATTACTTAAACCACGACCATGATAATTACCTTTAAAAGTAATAATATATTTTTTATTATATTTTTGACCATAAAGTTTTATAAGTTTATACACAATATCCATAGCTTCTGAACCAGAATTAAGAAGAATTGCACTATTGTAATAAGAAGGAGATATTGAAAGAAGTTTAGAAATAAATTTATGTTTTATTTTAGTCGGATAATTATAAGCAAAAAGCATATCTGAATCGAGCTGATCTTTAATTGCTTTTTTAATTTTAGGATTAGAATGACCTGCATTAGTAACAAAAATACCAGAAGTCATATCTATCCATTTATTTCCTTTATCATCCCAAACTGAAAAATCAACAGCTTTATTCCACGTAATCGGTATAGTATTAATTACGGACTTAGGTTCCATTTTTGATATAGTATTAAATAAAGAATTATTCTTTAATGAAAAACCATCTTTTATTTCTCGATATTTAGTTTTTATTTTCATAAAGCTATGATAGCATATCATTATGAATTATTCGACTCTCGGAAAAACAGGACTAAAAATCTCTAAAATTGGATTAGGAACAGCGGAAATTGGTTTTGAATATGGAATTGCCGACAGACCATTACCAAATGAAAATGAATCTATAGACTTATTAAAAAAAGCTGTAGAACTCGGTATTAATTTTTTTGATACAGCAAATTACTATGGATTATCTGAGGAAAGAATAGGAAAATCTGGTATTCTTAAAAATCCTGATATTATTGTTGAAACAAAATGTGCACAATTTCTTGAAAAAGGAGAATATTTTCCAATAGCTGAACTAGAACAAAAAATTAGAACTCAAGTACAAGATAGTTTATCAAAATTACAGATTAATTCTTTACCAATACTAATGATTCATGGACCAAATAAAGAACAAATTGAAAAAGGAGAATTAATCGAAATTTTGCAAAAATTTAAAAAAGAGGGACTGATTCGTTTTATAGGTGTTTCAACTCGAGGTGAAGATGCACCACTATCGGCAATCACTTCAAATTTTTTTGACATTATTCAAGTTGCCTACAGTATTTTAGACCAAAGAATGGCGACAAGAGTCTTTGTTGAAGCGAACAAAAATAATATCGGAGTAGTAAATCGTTCAGTATTATTAAAAGGGTCTTTAACCCCACTACGAGAAAAACTTCCAAAAGGGCTTGAATTATTAAAATCAAATGCTGATAAAGCTAATAAAATTGCCATTTCTTTAGGAATTGATTTACCAACATTAGCGATCAGGTTCGCTATCGATAATCCATTAATTTCAACATCACTCATCGGTACGAATAAAAAAGAAAATCTAGAAAAAGCAGTCAAAACAATTGAAATGGGTCCATTACCTACAGAAATTATAAATGAACTCAAAAAATTGGCGATTAATGATCCAAAACAAGTAGACCCAGCTCAATGGCCAAAATTATAAATATATGAATTTTGCTTACGAAACATACAAAAACGTAGAATCATCTAAAAACTTTTCAAACAAAAAAGAAATGCAGGAGTATCGCTCTCTATTAATGGATAGAGTTTATAAAAAAGAAATTCCTTTTTTCAAAAAAAAATTTCCCAAAGGACTTGGCGAGATATTAGAAATTGGTTCTGGAAATAGTAGAATATTATACGCTTTAGAAAAAGAAAATCTTATCACTACTGGAACTGGTTTAGAAATATCACCATCTCGTTCAGAATTTGCAAATATCTGGAAAAAAGATTTAAAATCAAAAAATGTAAAAAATATTTGTGGAGATTTTCTCTCAATAAACATAAAAGAAAAATTTGATACCATTCTTTGTCTTACCAGTATATTTCCCTTTTTTGATATGTTACAAAAAAATGGCTTTAACACATTTCTAAAAAAAGTTAATCAACTACTTAATCCTAATGGAATTTTAATACTAGAGTCAGTCACTTTTAAACAAGAAATAACTTCAGCAATAACATTCGGAGGTAAAGTAAATCTTTGGGCAGAATTTAAAAAAAGCGATCCATTTCAATTTAATCTTGTTGAATATGCTTGGGATAAAAAGAAAAGAGAACTGACAGCAACAACATACAACACTATGCGTCAAAAACTCTATATAGACGGCCCAACAATAAAAAAATGGCATATGGAAGAGAGAAAATCTATTGAACAAAAACTCATAAAAAATGGTTTTAAAATAGAAGCTGTTTATGGAGGATACAGTTCAAATCCATATAAAGACAATTCTTTAGAATATATTTTTGTTGCAAAAAAAATAAAATAGTAGTAATTTGTATCTATGAAATGCACTATATGCGATAAAAATGTAACGACAATAATAACCAAAGAATTACGAAAAGGAGAAAAAAGAAATGTCTATCTTTGTGAAAATTGTGAACTTGGTATACTAGACTCAAATTTGAGTGCAGAAGAATTAAAAAAATTTTATTCTGAAGAGTATAGAAAAATAGGTACCCCGAATATTTCTCATAATTCAAATCCTCAAGAACTTTTTGACACATATTCTAAATTTCAAGAAGAGAGAATAAAAATTCTTTCACCTTATTTAAATAAAAAAACTAAATTGCTTGAAGTAGGATGTTCTGCTGGAATGTTTCTTTACAATGTCAAAAATCAAGTTAAAGAAATAGTAGGAATTGATTTTGATAAAAAATCTGCAGAATATACTTCCAAAAAATGTGGGTGTAAAGTTTACACTACAGATATAAAAGAAACACCTCTTCCTAAAAAATACTTTAATGTAATTGTAGCTTTTCAAACTTTAGAACACGTTAAAAATCCCCACGATTTTATAAATAATTTGAAAGAATATCTTGCCCCAGGTGGAATGATCGTTATGGAAGTACCTAATCTTTATGATGCTCTAGTATATTTATATGATCTTCCAAAACACAAACGTTTTTACTATCATTCATCACATCTTTGGTACTTTACCGAAAAAAGTTTGAAGTTAATTATAGATAAAAGTGGATTCAAAGGAAAAGTCTATCACACTCAAGATTATAATGTTTTAAATCATTTTCATTGGGTAGATACTGACACACCCGATAGTGATTGCAATAAAGGTTTAAACAAACCAATATTACCCCTAAGAAAAGAGAGGTCAGAGAAAATGAAAAAAGCTATCTCAAATTTTATTATTTCGGTTGATAAAGATTATAAAAAAATGCTTGCTCATTTGAAAATAACTTCTAATATAATTTATATTGGAAAACTAAAATAATATGAACAAAATCGGTATTATGCAAGGCAGATTGACCCCTTCTCAAGGTCGTGGAATACAGTTTTTTCCCTTCGGCCACGGTGAATGGCAAGAAGAATTTGTAAAAGCTCAAAAATTAGGACTTTATGATATTGATTTTAATTTTGATTTAGAACGATATGAAGAAAATCCTCTTTGGACCAAAAAAGGTAGAGAGGAAATAAAAAATATTATAAAAAAAACCGGTGTTAAGGTGGATCATATTACTGCTGATTTTTTTATGCGTAGCCCTTTTTTTAGAGTTGATAAAAAAACACAAAAAGAAAATGAGAATATTTTTATAAAACTTGTAAAATATACAAATGAAATAGGTGTTAAAAATATAGAAATACCTATTTTAGATAATTCTTCAATCAGAACAGATGATGAACGAAAAATATTTATTGAATCAATGTCTCGTTCACTATCAAAAATACCGAAAAATATGACTATCAGTCTTGAAGCAGACCTTTCTCCAGCTGAATTATTAAAACTCATCAAAGAAATAGGAAGCTCTGTTTTTAAAATTGTCTATGATATTGGAAACAGAGTAGGATTAGGTTATAGCCCAGAAGATGAAATCTTGCTATTATATAAATATATAACTCACATACACATTAAAGATAAACCTTTTCAAGGTTCAACCATTCAGATAGGAACTGGTTCAGCTAAGTTTGACGAGATATTTTCTTCTTTAGCTTCAATTAATTTTAAAGGAAATTTTATTTTACAAGCAGCACGAGGTAAAGATGGTGAAGAAGAAAAGAATGTTTCTCGAGATATAAAATTTATAAAAAACCTTATACAAAAATATTTATAAAAATATGAAAAAAACATTAGAAAAATTCCAACTTAATGGTGCAATAGCTATTATCACAGGAGGTGCTGGTCTTTTAGGACAAAGTCATGCAGAAGCTATTCTTGATGGAGGTGGTAAAGTGGTGCTTTTAGATATAAACAAAGAAATGCTTGATAAAAAAGTCACTTTACTTAAAGAAACTTACGGAGAAAATATTTGGGGATTTGTTTGTGATATAACCAAAGAAATTGAAATTGAAAAAATAGTAGAAAAAATTGAAAAAGAAATAAGCCATATCGGAATTCTTATTAATAACGCTGCAAACAATCCAAAAATAGAAAATGGCAAAGCTAGTTTTTCTCACCTTGAAAATTTTCCAATAGATATGTGGGAAAAAGATATTGCTGTTGGCCTCACTGGTGCATATCTTATGAGTAAAATAGTAGGGCCAAGAATGGCAAAAAATGGTAAGGGAGTAATTTTGAATATTGCTTCTGATTTGGGAATCATTGCTCCAGACCAAAGATTATACGGAGATGCAGTAAAGCCCGTCACTTATTCCGTAGTTAAACACGGACTGATAGGTCTTTCAAAATATTTAGCAACTTACTGGTCAGATAAAGGAGTTCGTTCAAATGCTGTGGCTTTCGGTGGTGTTTATAATAACCAACCAGATGAATTTGTTTCCAAACTTTCTAAACTCATTCCTATGGGTAGAATGGCTACAATAGATGAATATAAGAGCATTGTGCTGTTTATGTGTTCCGATGCATCATCATATATGACCGGCTCCACAGTAATTATAGATGGAGGAAGAACCTGCTGGTAATAATTTAATAAAAAGAGCCCCCGCAAAAAATGCGGAGGCTCAAGAAGTCAAGAGAGACAAGCCCTCAAGAGTTCAAGAATCACTACTTCCTGGCAGCCGACAAGCCGATGCTGTCATGGCGGTAGTCGTCGCTCCAGCCGCCGATGAAGAGACCCTTGGCATCGAAGCCGCCGACGTGGACGCGGTGACCGTCCGAGCCGAGATCGACACAGCGAGCGTAGACCTTCTCGAGCAAACGTTCCTCAGTGGCGAGAAAGAGGCCGACCATGGTGTAAACCATTATCCGAGCAGTCGGCGTTTCCTCGTCTTTCGAGAGGAGTTCCTGCTGTTCGTTCCACGTCTTCGAGGTCGAGTTGGCGATAGGTTCCTTACGGACCAACTGCCAGCCGACTTCGCCCTTGTCCTTGGCAAACGCCTGCTTGTCATACCAGTCCTGTGAGTAAAACAGGGTCTGGTCGGACTGCTTCTTGACGATGCCACGGATGTCGAGGATCGACAGCGGGAACACGGCGACGAGAATGTGAGTGTCCTTGCAGGACTTCAGCACTTCCTCGCTGAACGGAACCTCGGACAAGTAGGCGAGCTGTTGCTTCGAATGGTTAACCCCGAAGTGTCTGATCGCTTCCTCGATACCAAAGTAGTTCGTGCCCATGATCTCGCGAGCGAGTTTCTGCGACGTCGACGGATCGTATCCGCCATTAGCCATGAATCGTGCGATGTTCGCCACGAACAGAGGGTCGGTGTTGATCCGAGTTGCAACTTCGTCGGCGTTCTCACCGACTGCAACCCAGAGACGTTGGC
>JANLHG010000003.1 GCA_024654575.1 Patescibacteria group bacterium
TGCTTCAACTTTTCTTTCAATACTATCTAGTTGGGTTTGTATATCTTGAATATCATCTTTCAATTCAATCTTTAGATCATGAAGATCGTCTTTTGTTGCCATTTTATTGTTCATCTCATCTAGTACAGGAAGAATAAGTTCTGTAATTCCTTGATTAAACAAGTTAATTATTTCTTTCTTGTCGCTTTTTGTCATATTATTAATAATAATACTGACTTGGGACCTAGTCAATGATACAATCTAGATACATGAACATTGGTATTGATGGGAATGAAGCGAATGTAGAAGATAGGGTGGGGGTAAATAAATATGCCTTCGAAATGCTTTGGGGTTTAAAAAAAGAAAATGAAAAAAATAAAAAACCAAACAGTCTCATAGTTTACCTTAAAAATAAACCTCTTTTTGATCTACCTAAAGAATCTAACTATTTTAAATATAAAGTAATTAATGGACAAGGCGTGTGGATTATTACAAAGTTTACTCCATATCTTTTAAAGAACCCAGAAAAAATAGATGTTTTGTTTTCTCCAAGTCACTACATTCCACCGTTTTTGACGATTCCTCGTATCTGTTCGGTAATGGATCTGGGTTATCTCGAAAATACGACACAATTTGAAAAAAAGGTACTTTGGCAGTTAGTTACTTGGACTGCTATTTCTGTTTTTGCCTCAAAACAGGTTTTAACTATATCAGAAGCTAGCAAAAGTGATATTGTACGACATTATCCTTTTGCCTCAAACAAAGTGACTGTTACTCATTTGGGATATGATAAAGATAAATTCAATTTAAGAGTTTCTAATAATCTTGTGCGACAGCTAAAAAACAAGTACTCTATAGTAGAAGATTATATACTCTTTCTAAGCACTCTGAAGCCATCTAAGAACATCGAAGGTTTATTAGATGCATACTCGTCATTAAACACTAAAAAGGTATTTAAGAATTTACCACAGCTTGTTATAGCAGGCAAAAAAGGATGGATGTTTGATGATATCTATAAAAAGGTTAAAGATTTAAATCTTACAGATAAAGTTATCTTTACAGATTTTATAAAAGAAGAAGAAAAACCAACACTCATTGCCGGATCAAAACTTTTTATACTTCCATCTTTTTGGGAAGGTTTTGGACTTGATATTTTATCTGCCTTTGGGTGTGGTGTTCCTGTTATTGCTTCAAACGTCGGTAGTTTACCAGAAGTTACAGGTAAAGCTGCAGTTTTAATTGATCCAAACAATATTGAAAGTATTGCAAATGCTATCGAAAAAGTTTTAAAAATGAATAAAGAAGAATATAATAGTTTAATAAACCTAGGGTTTGAGCAAGCAAATAAATTTAGTTGGGAAAGTTGTTCAAAGAAGACATTAGAAGTAATTGAAAATGCTATACGACAAAAACGGTAAACAACTAACAATCAGTCAAGCATCATCTAAAATAATAAATAGATTATCCAATTATTTATTAGATTTTGAATTGATGCTTCTTAGATGGATTGGTCATGTTCCATTTCATACTATTAGAAACATTAAATATAGATTTTTTGGAATCAAAATTGGAAAGGGTTCAACTTTTCATATGTGGGCGAATTTTTATGAACCAAAAAATATTAAAATAGGAGAAGATACTATTATTGGAGATCATGC
>JANLHG010000022.1 GCA_024654575.1 Patescibacteria group bacterium
CAATCGCTCGGGCGGGCAAAAAGGAAGGGGGTTGGGGGGAAGGAATTTTTGCCCGCCCTCGCTTTCCGATTCCAATTTTTTTTCGCCGCCGAATTTTGTATTTCGCTTTGCGAAATGCGCCGCCAAGAAATTTGTTTGATTATTTTCATTTTATTTGGTAGTATAACAATAAGGGTAATAACCTTATATACTATAATACTACCAAAACTTTATTTATATGACAAGTGGAAAAATAATTAGTGAAAATATCAAAAAAATGCGTGTCAAACTTGGCTTAACCCAAGATGATTTAGCCAAGAAAGCGAATATAAAATATACCACGCTTATGAAGGTCGAAAGCGGAACAGTTAATAAGCCGAGTGTTCAAACTATGGCAGAAATTGCCAAAGCGCTGGGCGTTTCAATTGAGGACTTAATAAAATAATAATTTTTAAAAAATATGATTTTAGACAAACTTTTTAAAAGAAAAGACAGTCAAGACAACATAGCGGAAATGAGTTACCGCCGAGTTGGAGTAAGCCTTGGCGCTTCGTGGTCTTGGGGTGTAAGCATGATAGCAACAATAGCTTTTATGTATACTTATGGTATAGTTCCAGCCCTTGTTTGGGTTATTGGTAATATCTTGGCTATGCCATTATTTGGCTACATGAAAGTAAAAATTAGAGGGTTTGAGAAATGGATCAATTTTATTCCTTTAATTTTATTTTCATTATTTATTGCGGCGATGGCCATCATTATGAATATGCAGGCCCTACTTATAGGATTAGGTGGCGGTCATGATGTGGCGTCTTTTCATTTTATAGATAATAGTTTTAGCGTGCCTTCCATTATATTTTTATCTTTAGCTATTTTATTATTTATTTATAAATATGGCTTAAGGGGAAGTGTTTTATCTGATTTAGGATACTATTCTTTACAAATTTCTGCGGTTGTCTTGTTGGCAGTTTCTTCTATTATAATAAGTAATTTTACGATTAACCCCAATTTACAGCTCATAACAGAAGCTGGGATTAAGTGGGTATTCCCCTTAGGATTATTAGGTATTATAACCGGAGTGTTCACCGATCCTATGATGTGGCAAAGGTTTGAGCAAAAAGAAAACCAAATAAGACTCAGTCTTTGGGGTGGTTTTTGGTTTGGATTATATATGACTTTTGTTGTACTAACTGGCTTATTTTTTAAACCAACTTTGTTTTTAGGCGTCTTACTCTTGGTTGTTATTTTTGCATTAGCAGTTTCTACTATAGGAAGCGCGACTGCCGCTATGCAATATCTAACCAAAAAAATTGGTCTTGGAAAAACGACAGGATTAATTATCGCCCTTACAGCCATTATTACTTGGCCATATCTTATGGAGTTTGGTATGGCAAAAATTTGGAATATATACGCTGGTTATAGATGGAAAGTTGTAACTGGTATGATTGTCGTTTCTCTTATTGGTCGATACTTAATTAAAAAAGAGAATAACGAAAAAATTGTTAATTTTATGAAAAAAATCAAGTTATTCCATGAGTATGAATAGTAATAATAATCTAAAATCAATCAACGGTTTTAAAAGTATATATCCCGATGAATGGATAAAATGGCAGTATGTTCAAAATATAGTTGAAAAAACTATAGAGAGTTTCGGTTTTGAAAGGATAAGTGCCCCGTCTATAGAAAGAAGGAGTTTATATGAAGTTAAACCTCCTTGGTCGGAAGGGTTAATCAGCCAGACATTTAGTTTTTTTGACAATCAAAAAAACTATCTTACACTTATCCCGGAACAAACTCCAACGAGAGCTAGGATGGTGCAAGAATTAAAAAAAATTGAATTACCAATTCGTTGGTATGATACATCTAAACGATGGAGACAGGAAGATAAAATTAAAAATGATAGAGCAAAAGAATTTTGGCAGACAGATATAGATATAATAGGGCGTGATACTGTTGAGGCGGATGCCGAGATATTGGCGTGCGCCGCAAATATTTATAAAAATCTTGGATTGGGCAAAGAAGTAGAAATAAGTATTAATGACAGGAAACTCTTAGAAAATATTTTATTCTTCGCAGGCGTGAAACCAGATGATTGCTATACTGCGGTTAAAATAGTGGATGATAAAGAAAAAATTAGCAAAAAAGAATTTTATAGCAGATTTGAATACATTGGTTTAACTAAAAAACAAATTGCTTTTATATACAAGATGATTTCCTTAAACGGGTCAATTATCAATTGTATACAAAAGATAAAGCAAGTTAATAAGAGTGTAGCAAAAAAATCTGATCAAATTTTAAAAAGATTCACCCAGCTTTCAGAAATTTTAAAATGGTATGGTATTTACGATATGTGTAGACTTGATTTATCAATAGCCCGAGGATCTTTTTACACGGGGATAATATTTGAGGTTTCTGATAAGAATAAAAAACTAGGTGCGTTATCAGGAGGAGGAAGATATGATTGGTTAATAAGTATGTATGGGGAAAGGAATTTGCCAGCGATAGGTTTTGGATTTGGTTATATGGGAACTATGGAAAAACTGAAAGAATGTAAACTTTTAAATTTACCATCCAAAAAACCTGGTGTATTCGTTTCTTGCGAGAACCCGAAGAAAGATTATAAAATGGCGATAAAATTAGTTAATGCTTTAAGGAAAGACGGACATGTCGCGGAAATAGATATAAGAGAAAAACCTGATAATATAAAAAAATTTAAGGTTTTTATTCTTCTTAAAAATAATTTTTGTAATAATTACATGGCTGAAATTAATATAGGACGAAAGAAAAATATAATAAAAATGGATGATTTTTATTCTTTTTCCAAAAAATTAAAAATACGACAAAATTAGAAGATTTTAGATATTTTTGTTATTTATGATATTACAAAGTATAAAAAAACAAATAAACTTGATTGTGGCGGATAATGTTGACATAAAAACAACTCTATGCTATATTAGCATATTGTTCCTTAACAATCCAAAACAATCAGGAGGTAAATGCTATGAAAGAGTCTAATGTACAACCACCGTCGGGGACTAGGGACTTTCTCCCAAAAGACGTGAAAAACCGCGAATGGGCGTTGGGTCAAATCAAACAAGTGTTTGAAATTTTTGGCTTTGCGCCGATTGACACTCCCGCATTTGAACGCATTGAAACACTTACCGGTAAATATGGTGAGGAAGGCGAAAAGCTGATTTTCAAGATACTAAAGCGTGGCGAGCAAGCGGTAAGTGGAGAAGTTGATCTTGCTTTGCGTTATGACTTTACCGTTCCGCTTGTGCGCTTTTTCGCCAAGTATCAAAACCAGCTTCCTCGTCCTTTCCGTCGTTATCAAATCGGCCCCGTGTGGCGCGCCGACCGCCCCGGCAAGGGACGCTTCCGCGAGTTCTATCAATGCGATGTTGATGTTATCGGAAGTTCTTCACTCTTGGCGGACGCCGAAGTGATACTTGCTTTGACAAAAGCACTTTCTTGTCTTGGTCTACCAGGATATGTCGTGAGCCTCAACTCTCGTAAGGTGCTTGCGGGACTTCTTGAAGCATATGATATTCCCGAAAGTTCAAGACAAGACACTCTAACCACACTTGATAAGCTCGACAAGGTCGGCGTTTCAGGTGTTGTTCAGGAGCTGGAAAATCGTGGACTGTCAGAAGCAACCATTAGCCAAATCAGCGACGACCTTTCCCAAAAAGACATGGCGAAGATAAAAAGCCGAGTAAAAACTTCGCGCATTGGGCAAGAGGGTCTTCAAGAAGTGGACGAGATAATATCTCTCGTTGCACCGCTAATGGCGGATGGAAAGATTGAATTTTCTCCATTCTTGGCGCGTGGTCTTAACTACTATACCGGTCCCATCTTTGAAATCTACTTAAAGGGGGCGACCGGCGCGATTGCTTCTGGAGGACGATATGACGATCTCGTCGGTAAGTTCGTAGGAGGGCGAGTTCCGGCATGTGGCGGATCCCTTGGCATTGACCGGATCCTTTCTACCTTGGCAGTGAAAAATCCAAATGGAGAGGACGAGTTGAAGCCGCAAGTGTTCGTTACTGTTTGGGATCGCTCCATGCGAGCTGAAGCGTTGCGAATCACAACAGAACTAAGGGATAAGGGGATCGTTGCTGAAGTTTTTCTTGAAGAAGGAAAAATAAGCAATCAGATTCGCCTTGCATCAAGTCGCAACGCCCTGTACTGTCTTTTTTATGGGCCTGATGAGCAAAAGAAAAAGGAGGTAACGATTAAGAATCTTTCTACTGGCGATCAGATCAGTGTAGACCGTGAGAAAATTGCGGAAACACTCAAAAAGCTGGTTCAAGAAAGATAGCTTAAGAGCGATAGTGGTTTTATTACTGCCGTCGCTCTTTTTTTAAAGCGGCGCGCCAACTTCGTTGGCACAAAATTCGGCGGCGAAAAAAAATTGGAATCGGAAAGCGAGGGCGGGCAAAAATTCCTTCCCCCCAACCCCCTTCCTTTTTGCCCGCC
This sequence comes from Patescibacteria group bacterium, assembly GCA_024654575.1. Lineage (GTDB taxonomy): Bacteria > Patescibacteriota > Minisyncoccia > Phycocordibacterales > PALSA-1337 > JANLHG01. Next base: position 4,456 of record JANLHG010000022.1, read on the forward strand.
CGAGCGATTG
>JANLHG010000015.1 GCA_024654575.1 Patescibacteria group bacterium
ATATTTTAAAGTTGGTATCTATATCGCTGCCGGATGGGTCGGATATAAATATCTAATCAGTCCTTATTTCTTCCCTCTGGCTAAAAAGATATTAACGACTAAGGTAAAATCGAAAAGAGGTTATGATACTTTAAAAGATGCTGACTATACAATAACTTGAAAAAATATTGAATAATATGAAACTGAAATCTATTCCACTAGATAACGATTATTATGTTTATGGTAGAATTAATCAATACGGTGATGTTGGATTTATCTTGGTAGATGGTGCTCATATTATAATTAAAAAATGGGAAAATTATGATTTTTTTATTCATTCTAGTGTTGATGGATTTAAAGGTTATACAATAAGCGAAGGAAGAACAGGAACAGATATTTGTAGTGGAAGAACTAAAAAAGAAGCAATTAATAATATGGTTGGTTATCTAGCAAAAATATCTAAAATATGGTTTAATAGATACTTGGGATATATCATTCATGTATCTGGTGTTTCACCAAGATATATAACTTAAAAGATGGAAATCATGAACGAACAATACAAAGATAGATGTCCGTACTAAGGTTTTGGGATTGTCTATTTAGATATTTTTGGAATCACATCTCTGGAGAAAGTGTAACACAATGTCAAGCGACAATACAGTTGAAGAATATTACAAGATATTAAATCTTCTACAAGACAGCGTTGGATACCATGACGTGTGTATCGTCTCTGGTAATAGGCGGCTTTATTATGATTGGAAAAATTCACAAAAAATACTTGATTGTAAGGATAAGCCTGCATGGATTGTTGTAGAAAAAGTAAAATATAAAAGATTTGATAAGAAGATTGGAGAATATGATAGTTTGTCTTTAGCATTAAAAGCATTGATTGGTGAATAATATAATATGTTTAATCCGTTCGATAAAGGTAATCCATAATTTTATTTTCTATGATAAGAAATGAAAACAGTAACAATTTCTATTATAATCTGTACTATCTTTGTTCCTATCTATTTTGCTGGCAATATTGATATATGGGGTTACGAAAAAGATTTAGAACAAAAAATACCTTTTACGAAAAAAGAATTAATAATTTATGGAAGATACGATAAAAATATAGTTAATTTTGAAACGAATTATGGTACTAAAATTAATTATACTTTTCCTGAAAATACAAAATTAGAAGATATTGCGAAGTTTACAAAAGAAAATGTGGGACAGGATATTGAGATAAAAATAGAAAATATTCAGAGTGCGTACTTGACTGTGTTTAATATGAAGGTGCAATAAAATATGGCTAAAGTTAAATTAACACAAGAACAGAATATAGAAAAACTTGTGAAATTAAATCAGTTGGATATATTTTTAAAGATTGGGCTATTAACGGTTGGTTCGATTGGATTGTATTATGGTTATATTTACGGAACTGAAAAGATGGTAGAGATTCAGAAACAGGTCGAAGAGTATAAGAAGAAATTGGCTAAATTACCGTTTGTGGGATCATCGTTTAGAGAGGGTTAAATATTATGAAAATTAATAGAGGGATAAGGATTCCAGAATCTAAAGGAGAATTATTAGACGAAATTAATGCTGAAGTAGTACATACACGGGCACTATCGGCACACACTGCGGATACTTTAAAATTACTCAATGATAAAGAATTAAAAACAATAAGAGACATGCTCTACGAATTAGAATATACAACTCGTCAGTTCTTAGCACCTTATTATGTTGATTAAAATGAACATTACGCTTCCGTTAAGATTTCTAAAACCTGTAAAAATATCAGTACCAAAATTATGTAAGACCGTGACGCAAACAGAAAAAGTAAGAATAGAAGTTGCGAAAGATAAACAGTATATATTTATAGATACAGGGGCAGTTGTGGTGTCAACTATAGACTTAGATAATGATATGGTACTTATGATATGGCACATGCTAGACGATGGTGTGTGCGAGGTTGATTTCGGAGTTAAAATAAATAGAAGTGCGATAGATTCAAAAATTAATTAACAATTTTTTTTTAAAGGAGAAGAATCATGTCAGTAGATGCGATTAATAATATTTTAGGTGATATTGGATTTAGTTTCGGAAAAGCAATAGATAAAGTAAAAAGTACAGCAACGGAAGCTGCGGCAAAGTATCAAGAGATGTCTCCGCAGGCACAAGCTATTAAGACTGCGGCAGGACAATTTAAAGGTGGGGGGAAGGCTCCCACGTTTCGTATGCCCGCTACTTCTTCCGGTGCTATTCCAACCACTAAATCAAGTTATAAGACTGGAATTGGTGGTACGATTTCAAAATTAGTAAAAAAGAAAGTGTTTGGAATCCCTGTAATGATTCCGGTTTTGGGTATATTCGTTGGTCTTCCCATGTTGAAGAAATATGCGAAGAAGAGATAACACATAAAAGGACAAAGGAGCGATTTCATACTTGAAAATATCAGGCAAATAGCCATAATTTTTTATAAATCTGAATCGCTCCGTCCTTTTTTCTAATGAATAAATGAATATTATAGTTCAGTTTAAACAGAATGATTTTGTTTTATTCATTACCATTGATAAGAAGGGTATTATTTGGGTAGAAAGCAGAACTGAAATGGAATTTTATCAATACTTAGTTGCTCTTGCTGATAAAACTACTTTGTCTGAAATTGTTGGAAATGAAAAAAAGAAGATTTTGGAAGTATTAGAAAAAGATACAAATATGAGATTATGTATGGAAAGAAAATATCCAGTCGAAACACCGCAAATGAGTAAAAATTTAAGATATTATAATGTGTTTAAAATTCAATAAACGAGGAAATGAAACGAGAAAACGACTATTCTGATGTGTATTTATAGTCTCTTAATCTTTTTTGTCAAACATTTCTTCTGTGGCAATGAGCGCCTTGCCGCCAAGTCTTATTGTTGTATTTATGTGATGATCGTTTCTGTTGGTTTTGCTATTTTTACAATTATTAACATCAAGATGTTAGCAATAAAATGATGATAGAGGGGTGAAAATATGCTAATTCAAAAAAGATATAACGAAATAAGAGAAGAAATACAACAGGGGGATATAATTGCTTTCTCTGGCAAGGGACACGTTTCTGAGTTGATAAAATTGTTTACTTTATCGCCTGTGTCGCATGTTGCAATCGTAATGAGAGGTAAACAACTCACCAGCGAAGGTGTATTGATAACAGTGAATAACATCATAGAATCAACGACAATGGATGGATTTGCAGGTGTCGTAGTAAACAGACTGAGTAAAAGACTGAAACATTATGATGGTAGAGTGTGGTGGCTTCCACTGTCTGATACTACTAGGCAGAAAATAGACTTTGAGATATTTTATGACTGGCTTACAAATCAAAAAAGAAAATTATATGATTCCTGGCAAGCAATAGGGGCGGGATTTGATTTTATACCTGAAAACAGAGAAGATTTTGATAAGT
>JANLHG010000004.1 GCA_024654575.1 Patescibacteria group bacterium
AAAAACGCGGCAGTATTTATATGTTCGGAGAGGCAAAAATATTTGAAGATCCTTGCCAATTGTTAGAAGAAAAGGCTGATATCCTTTTTCTTGCAGCTATTGAAAACCAAATTACTGTTTACAATGCTTTCAATATTCAATCTAACTACGTTGTTTCATCTGTTAATGGAGGAATTACTCAGGAAGGGTATCACATTCTAAGGGAAAATAGAAAAATTATTGGAAGTGATTCCATTGTGAAATCTGGTGGAATCATTGCTTCATATTTGGAAAAAATTCAAAATGCCCAAAATGATAAATGGGAAAAGAATTATGTTTTTGAAGATATTATTGCGCGGATAGAGAATGTACTAAAAAACAACGTTATTAAGAATCAAGTGGAAAAGCATGGTATGGACATGTCTTTAGCTGGAGATGTGGTAGCTATAAGAAGAATTGTCAGTACAACAGAAGCGAAATATTTACAAAGAGTAAAAAAAGCCGCAAAAAGACCTATAATTATTGGAATTTTTGATTCAGGTCTAGGTGGCATCATTGTAGCAGAGAAATTAAACAAAATGCTTTCCGAAGGTAATATAAAACTTTTGCTCCTTACGGACAAAGCAAATTTTCCTTTTGGTCAAAAAACGCAAGATGAAATAAACAAAATAGCTTTACAGGCTATTTATGAAATAAATGAACGTTGTAGAAGCATAAAAGAATCAAATGTATTTTTCAACAAAGTGTTTGACAAAATACCGCATCTAATGAAATGCTTACTAATGAAGCTAGGGATAGTTTCCAGAGACATCATCGTCTGTTTTGCCTGTAATACTGTGGACACTTTAGTCGACCATCGAAGGTTAAGAAAGAGGTTTCCACACATACAATTTATAGGCCCTGTACAAAATACCATAGCAAAAATTAAAAAATTGCCTATGGAAGCAAAAATAGGCGTTATTGGAACCGTGGGAACAATAAAAAGTGGTATCTATGAAAAACATATAAGAGAAGCCGGATACAGCGTTATTGTTAAGTCTACCCCTTTGTTTGCCGTATTATCTGAAATGTTGTATAAAAAGAGTTTTGATACGGAAAAAATGCAAAAAGCGTTTTATAGAATTGCCAGGGAAATAATTCAGGCAAATCTGGAAGAATTTATTAAATGCAATAGAATATCACATCTCTGTCTAGCCTGTACACACTATGATTATTTAAAGGCTACAATTAAGGATATTTTTGGAGAACTTCAATTTATTAGCACAGTTGAAACTGTAATTGATGAAGTCAAAAATCTCTTAAAACGGTTACCGTTACAGTTGGGCGAAAGAGAGTTAGAATTTGTAAAAATGGCAAAAAAAGGAAGAGATTTTGATAGATTAATTCTTGAAGAAATTATTCTCTCTCAATATTTAACGCCGAATGAAAAGGTAAGATTAGGGGAAATGGAAAATCAAATTAAAGGCGTCATACAAAATAAATTAGAGGAAATAAGGGCGGAAGAAATTGAAGATATTAAGTTTTTTGATAGTAAAAGTGTTAAAGTGCAATCTTATGGAAAAGAATGGGTGATAAGTCTATTTCCAAGGGATTAAAAAAATATTTATGATTGGAAATAAATCACGCATTACCTCAACTTGGCTTTGATTTCAGCAAGTAATCTTTCCTGGGTAAAAGGTTTTTCAAGGAAAATCAGATTTGGGTCTATCTCGAATATTGTCTTATATGATCGTGGTGAAAAATTGCTTGCAACAATGACAGGGATGTTATTATACATAGGGTTTGATCTCAACTGCCTGAAGAATTCATCACCCGACATTTGATCGAGTAATAAATCCAGGATAACGATATCCGGTTTTTCTTTTTTTAG
>JANLHG010000018.1 GCA_024654575.1 Patescibacteria group bacterium
GGGACAAATATCTAATCCGACAACTATTGCTGGTCTTCCAACTTCACAAACTAATCTTCTCTTTGATACAAATTATCAGTATCAAGTGGAATCTATTAACGGAGCGGGGAGTGCGTTTGGTGGTCAGGTGGGTACTAATTCAAGTATCGATTGTACTCTTGGTGTCACTTTAACTGCAAATAATACAAGTGGGACAGCACCTTTGGCTTCAGTACTTACAGCTACTCCAACAGGAACTGTTACAGGTACCCCAAGTTATCGTTTTAAATGTAGCACTTCTGATTCATGGAGTGCTTCTCAAAGTGGAAATACCTATTCGTGTAATTATCCTATAGAAGGTTCATATATCGCTTGGACTGAAGTTGTTCGTGGAGGAAAAACTGCTACTGCTAGTTTATCAATGACAGTTTCCGCCACACCAAAAGTTGATTTAAAAGCAAGCGGAGAAGATACTTCTTTAATGAATCCTTTGAAGGTTGCAAACGGGGCTCCTGTATCTCTGACATGGACTTCAGCTTCTATTTCTACAAAAAGTAAACCGTGTACTATTGATTGGGTAACTTCTGGAAACAAAACAAGAGATGCACAAAATACTAGTGGAGAAAGTGTAATCGTTACAGCAACAACAAATATCTATACTATAAGTTGTACGACAGTTAACAATGATACTGTCAGTGATTCTGTTTATATTAATACTGCGCCATCTCAACCATCCGTCACACCAACAACACCAACTGATACAAATTCTTGCGGAGGAAAAATAAATCTTGCATACACTGCTGGAACAGGGGCAACAAGTTATAAATTAAGTCGTAGTCCTTTTTCTGTTAGTGATTCTGGGTGGGGAGTAATTCAAACAGAAACAAATATAAATTCGCTTAGAACACAAGATACAGGACTTACTTCAGGAACTTCTTATTCGTATCAGGTTGAAGCTATTAATTCAGCCGGTTCGTCATTTTCTCTTATAAAAAGTGCTATAGCAACAGTCGCTTGTATTATCCCACCAAATGTTGATTTAAAAATTAATGGCAAAGATAATACACTAGATTTGAAATATGATGAGCAAGGAACAATAACTTGGGTACAAAAAGATGGAGTTGATCCTACAGACCCTCCTGTTTGTACGGCTTCAGGTTCTCCAGAATGGTCTGGTGGTAAAACCCCACAAGGTGATCAGCTTACTGAGGCACGAAATTGTACTACTCCACGAACATATTCTATATCTTGTGAGAATAGTGCCGGAAAAAGTAATGATAGCGTTAAAGTTAATATAACAAGTATTGAACCCGGAAGTTTTGAGCTTATCCCCACTCCAAGTACAGGTACAACTATGGTCTTTTATGGTTCTAAAGCAACATCTGGTGAAATTAAAATAGTAGTAACCACTGAGGATATTTGTGACGAAGATGATGGTAAAAATATTAAATTTGATTTTGATTTTCTTGATCCAAATGAAAAGAAAGTTGATAATGTTACGATTATTTCCAATCCAGATGGCACTCTTTCTCCTGATGATTTTGACACAGGAATTACAGTTCAGGTTAGTTCCGCCGTACAGTTAACCCCTGGTATGTATAAGCTTACTGTAAAAGGTACTCGTAATAGTAAACCAGTTACGATTCCTCTTGCAATCCAAGTTATTGTAATAGATCCAAACTTTAATGAATTTTAACAACTTATGATTATAGAAAACAAACAACTCAAAACTTTTGTCATAGATAGCGGACTTGTTTCGCAAGTCGATTTTGAGATTGCCGAAAAAGAAGCGGAAGAGAAAAAAAAGGAAGTGGGAGAGGTGTTAGTTAATCAAGGAAAAATAAGTGAGGATAATCTTCGTAGAATGCAGGCCTATGTTTTAGGTATTCCGTTTGTTGATTTAAAGACCCAAAAAGTGCCGTTTGATGTTCTTTCTCTTATCCCAGAACCTATTGCTCGCAATCATAATATTGTCGCTTTTAAAAAAACCGAAAGCTCGCTTGAAGTGGCGATGTTAGATATAAAAGATTTACCGGCCACTGATTTTATTAAGAAAAAACTTCGTTCTCTAAAAATTTTACCTCGTTTGACTGACGTGGATTCCATAAAATATATTCTTCTTCAGTATCAAAAATCACTCAAGGCAGAATTTGGAGACCTTATTGCTAAAGATGCTGCTTCTATAAAAATTAACGCTGATAGTCATGACAAAATTACTGAAGCTGGGGACTTAAGAAAAATAGCTGAAGATTTACCAGTTATTAGAGTAGTTGATACTCTTCTCAAGCACGCTATTATACAAAACGCTTCCGACATCCATATTGAACCACAAGAAAATCAGGTGTTAGTGCGTTATAGAATAGATGGCTTACTCCATGATGCCATGATTTTACCAAAAAATGTAGATTCTAGTATTGTTGCCCGTATCAAAGTGCTTTCAAATTTGAAACTTGATGAAAAGCGTTTGCCTCAAGATGGACGATTTAAAATTGAAACGCCTGATGAGAAAGTTTCTTTTCGTGTATCGGTTTTACCTACTTATTATGGAGAAAAAGTAGTTATGCGTTTGTTGAGAGAAAATATATCAGGTTTTACCCTTGAAGGTTCTGGTTTACATGGAATTAATCTTGATAGAATTCACGAAGCCTTGAAGCAAGCGACAGGAATGATTTTAACAACTGGACCAACTGGAAGCGGAAAAACCACCACACTTTATACCATGCTTGATATTTTAAATCAGCCGGATGTAAATATTTCTACTATTGAAGACCCGATTGAATATCAGATGGCTAGAATTAATCAGACGCAAGTGAAATCGGAAATCGGTTTTACTTTTTCTTCGGGTTTGAGAACTCTTGTTCGTCAGGACCCAGATATCATAATGGTTGGTGAAATCAGAGATAATGAGACAGCTTCTTTGGCTATCAATGCCGCTCTTACCGGACATCTTGTTCTTTCAACACTTCACACAAACTCCGCCGCTGGCGCTATCCCTCGTCTTATTGATATGAAAGTTGAACCATTTCTTTTAGTTTCTACTATAAATGTTTTAATTGCTCAACGATTAGTTAGAAAACTCTGCGATTCAAAAGAAAAATATTTTCTAACTAAGGCGGAATTTGAAAGACTTGGTAAAACAGTGGATTTGGAAAGAGTTTTGAATCATCTTAAAGAAGAAAATATTGTAGCCAAGGATGCGGTTTGGGAAAAGTTACCTTTTTATAGACCAGTACCAACTCAAGATTCTCCAGATGGTTTTAATGGACGGGTAGGAATACATGAAGTTTTATCTATGTCTTCTACTATAAAAGAATTGGTGATGAAAAGTGGAACATCAGATGATATAGAAGTTCAAGCTAAAAAAGAGGGAATGATGACGATGCTTGAAGATGGTATTTTCAAAGCCGTTCAAGGACTGACCGTTATTGAGGAAGTGTTGAGAGTCGTTACGGAGTAATTATTATAAAAATTAATGGAAATTATTCCAACAGAAACAATTGAACGCAAGATTTTCTTAATTCGAGGACATAAAGTTATGTTGGATGCTGATTTGGCTCGGCTTTATGGAATTGAAACACGTATTCTTGTACAGGCAGTAAAACGTAATTTGGCAAAATTTCCCGAAGATTTTATGTTTCAAATCACTCCTAACGAATTTTTGACTTTGAGGTCACAATTTGTGATCTCAAAGTCTGGTAAGGGTGGTCGTCGCTATTTACCATACGCATTTACTGAACATGGTGTTGCAATGCTTTCATCTGTACTCAAAAGTCCACGAGCAGTTCAAATGAATATCTCAATTATCCGTGCATTTATTAAACTACAAGAAATATTACTTACTCATAAAGAATTAGCACAGAAAATGGAAAGTTTGGAACGAAAACAAAAGGATCAAGGTGATCAAGTTACTGAAATTTATTCGTTTATAAAAAACTTATTGAAGCACCTCCTAAACCCTCAAAACGCATCGGTTTTAATATATAGATTAAAATAACCTTATTTTGTTTCGGACAAGATTAAACCTTGTCCGAGATATGCTAGTGCAAACAGTAATTTAATTTTAATGCTATAATTATTTTATCTATGTCATTTTTTAAATTTACTGCACAAAAGGTTAGCGGAGAAAAATATGATGGCCAAAAAGAAGCCAAAGATAAATTTGATTTATACAAACAAATTAAAGATATCGGAGATACGATAATAGAGGTGTCAGAAATTAAATCACACAAAATTGATTTAAAAAATATTTTCTCGGGATTAAGTTCTTTAGGAAATATTAAAATGCACGAACAAATTATGTTTGCTCGTAATATGGGTTCAATGATTCATGCTGGATTATCAGTTTCTAGAGCATTTTTCGTCATGGAAAGACAAGTAAAAAATATCAAGTTTAAAAAAATAATCGCTACACTCGGCGAGGAAGTTGCTAGAGGAAAAACCTTTAGTGAATCAATGAAAAATTTTCCGGATGTTTTTTCTTCTCTTTTTATTTCTATGGTGTCAGCAGGGGAAAAGGGCGGAAATTTAGCCGAATCATTAAAAATAGTTAGTCAACAAATGGAGCGTTCTTATCTTATGAGAAAAAAAGTGAAAAGTGCTATGGTTTATCCGGCTATAGTTTTGAGTACTATGTTGATAATAGGTACACTAATGTTGATTTTTATTGTACCCACTTTGACGGCAACATTTAAAGAATTAAAAGTTGATTTGCCTATTAGTACTCAAACTATTATTTTTATATCAGATTTTTTACGTAATCATTATCTAATTTCATTGATAATTTCCGTGATGATTATTGTTGGTGGTTATTTTATAAAAAGAACTTCAGTAGGAAAAAGATTTTTTGATTATACTGCTTTACATATTCCACTTATATCTCCAATTGTAAAAGAAATGAATTCGGCTAGGACGACACGTACTTTAGCTTCACTTCTTTCTTCAGGTGTGGAGTTAGTTGAAGCCGTTCAGATTACTGGAATGGTTTTACAAAACTCTTATTACAAAAAAGTATTGGAAGAGGCCGAAAAAGAAGTGCAAAAAGGTATTCCGCTTTCGGCACTGTTTGTCAAAAAAGAAAATCTTTACCCTATTTTTGTTGGTGAAATGATGAGTGTGGGTGAGGAAACAGGTGCTTTTTCTGATATGTTGCTTCAAGTCGCACTTTTTTATGAAGATGAAGTGGAAAGAAAGACGAAAGATATGTCTACGATTGTTGAACCGTTTTTGATGATTATTATAGGTTTGGCTGTTGGATTTTTTGCGGTCTCAATGATTAGTCCAACTTATACTGTTTTGAATAATATATAAAATGAAAGGATTTACTATTATTGAGATATTGGTTGGTATCGGAATTTTAGTTATTGTCGCAACCTTGAGTGTTAGTTCTTTTTTTGGTTATAGTCAAAAAGAGATTCTTGATAAAAGTGTTTTGAAAATTGAGTCTTTACTTGAAGAAGCACGTTCGGCGGGATATGGAGTACATTTTTCTTCCAATCAAATTAATTTTTTTAATGGAAATAACGAGGAATATATATTACCCAATTCTATTGTTATTAATGTAGAATTAATTGATGAAGGGAATGATATTATTTTTGATAAAATAGCAGGTACTACTGACCAGTATGGAACAATAACAGTTTCGTTATCTACCAATGCGGATTTAAAAAAGACAATAATAATTTACAAAACAGGATTAATTGAAAACATATAACATGAAACAAAAAAGAGGAATGGCGATTTTTGAAATAATTATTGGTTTAACCATTATCTCTCTTTCTTTAATATCTCTTATTACTAATTATAGGGCACATTTAAAAGAGTCGTCAGCTAGTATTGAGGAAATAAAATCTAGTTACTTAGCGGAAGAAACGCTTGAAGTTGTTCGTCTTTTGAGAGATTCTAGTTGGACAGAAAATATCGTTAGCTTAAATGATGGTACGGATTATTATATTTATTGGAATGGTGTTGTTTGGACTAGCACCACAACTCCTCAGTATGTTGATGAATTAATTCGTTCATTTAAATTATCATCTGTAGATGATAACGAAAATATTAAAAAGGTTGATGTAGTCGTGAATGGTAAAATGACGTCTACTTACATCACTAATTTATTTGAAAATTAATAATATGAAAAAAGGATTTTCAATCATAGAAATAATTATTTATGTATCAATTTTAACAGCTACGACAGTTTTAATTTTGAGCACTTTTTTAACAATAAGTCGTTCTAATTTATCATTTAAGCAAAACAAAGATATTCAAAATGTCGTATCTGTAGGGCTTGAGACGATGATAAAAGAAATTCGTGAAGCAAGTAGTATTGATACTATTGGAAATACATTAAAACTGAATACTATGTATAATAATGCTTCCAGTACAGTTTTGTTTTATGTAGACCAGGCTCGTCTTATGATGAGTAGAGATGATATTCTTCAGGGACCTTTAACTCCCCAAGAAATCTCTGTAACCAACCTTACTTTTTATCAAATTTCAACTGATGTATCTGAAGCTGTAAAAATAGAAATGACAATTCAAGAAGGAATAAAAACTGAAAATCTTTACGACACGGTAGTATTAAGAGGTAGTTATCAATAACATGAAGCATATAACATGAAACATGAAGCATATTATAAAAAGAAAAAAAGAGGACAGGCGATGATTATTACAGTAGTTTTTTTTCTTTTTATATTAACTACGATTATTGTCGGAGTTTCTTTTGCAGTTTTACGTCAAGTCAAAAGTGGACAAAATTTAATAAGGTCAAAAGAAAGTTATCATATTGCTGAAGCAGGATTAGAAAATATTTTGTATAAGATTGAAAACTCAATAGATTACTCAGACATTGATATTTTTATGATAAATGGTTATTTTGGGACTACTACAGTTAGTGATATTTCTGGCGGAAAACTTGTGGTGTCTGAAGCAGACAGAGATGGAAGTATAGTAAAAGTATCTGCTAGTATTTATGGTAAAACAAAGGATAAAGATAAGAATAAAAACAAAAATAAAGATTGGAGTATTCAAAATTGGAATGAAATAGAGTGAATGCTATACTTATCTTATGTTAAAGAAAAGTCAAAAAATCATAGTAGGTAATTGGAAGATGAACCCTAGTTCTGCTGAAGAAGCAAGACGAATATTTTTGTCAGCAAAAAAACAAGCGTTAAAATTAAAAAATATTTTTATAGTTGTTTGTCCACCATTTATTTACCTACAACAATGTAAAAAACTTTTTATAGGTGATTATATAGCTCTTGGAGGTCAAAATATTTGTAAAGAACATTCTGGGTCTTTTACAGGAGAAATAAGTGTAAATATGTTAAAAAATATTGGTGCAGAATATTGTATTATCGGACATTCTGAGCGTAGGGCAATGGGGGAAACAAATGAAATTGTAGCCTTAAAAAATCGTGTAGCACTGAGTGCTGGGTTGAAAGTAGTTTTGTGTGTTGGTGAAAAAGAAAGAGATATTAACGTAGCGTATTTAGATTTTCTTAAAAACCAAATTAAAGAGTCTCTTTATAAGGTAGAACGAAAATATATAAAAGATATTATTATCGCTTATGAACCAATTTGGGCAATAGGTTCTAAAGAGGCGATGACTCCATCAGATATTTATGAGATGACTATTTTTATTAAAAAAACTCTATCTGATATCTATGGGCAAGAAGAAGCTCTGAAAGTGAGAGTTATTTATGGGGGAGCCGTAACGTTTAGAAATGCTGAAGATATTATCGTAGAGGGGAAAGTTGACGGTCTTTTGGTTGGACATGAGAGTGTTAATCAAGATGGATTTAGAAGAATTGTAAAAACAATAAATGAAATCAATTAAAGATATTGAAAATTTAAATGGAGTGAGAGTTTTATTACGACTTGACCTTAATGTACCTCTAGAAAATAATAAAATTATTGATGATTTTCGTATCAAAAAAGTTCTACCTACTATTAAATATTTAACAGAAAAAGGTGCAAAAATTATTATCATAAGTCATATAGAAAAAACATTGAAACCTGTAGCTGAATATTTAGAAAAGATTTTTAAAGTATTTTTTATTGAAAACTATCGTAATGCTTTAACGGAATTTGAACATATTAAAGAAGGTGAAATAATACTTCTTGAAAATATTCGTAATTGGAAAGAAGAAAAAAATAATGATCAAAAATTTGCTAAAGAAATGGCTTCACTTGGCGATATTTACGTTAATGATGCTTTTTCAGTATGTCACAGAGAACATGCATCAATTATAGGAATTCCAAAATATTTACCGAGTTATGCGGGGTTGCAACTTGAAGAAGAAATAAAAAATCTTTCAGAATGTTTTAATCCGTCTCATCCATTTTTATTTATAATTGGTGGAGTTAAGTTTGATACAAAATTTCCGCTGATAAAAAAGTTTTTAAATATTGCTGATTATGTGTTTATTGGCGGGGCGTTAGCAAACAATTTTCTTAGGGAGAAAGGAATTGATATTAGTAATTCAATCGTGTCCTCTAATAATTTTGATTTAAAAGAATACCTTGATAGTCCAAAATTAATACTTCCTATTGATTTTGAAAGAGAAAATAACGCAATTGTAGATGCTGGTCCTAAGACTTTGGAAGAGTTACAAAAATATATTAGTAAATCAAAATTTATTTTGTGGAATGGTCCACTAGGTGCTTACGAAAATGGATTTAAAAAACCGACTATTGAATTAGCTAAAATGATTGCTGATAGTCATGCTAAAACTATAGTTGGTGGTGGAGATACTATTGCGGCTATTTCTGAGTTAGGTATTGAAGATAAGTTTTCGTTTGTTTCTACTGGTGGTGGAGCTATGCTTCAATATTTAGCAAGCGGTACATTACCTGGAATTGAGGCCTTAGAAAACTAATATGAAAATACCTTACCGTAGTCAGAATAATCATTTTTATTGTGCTCCAGCTTCTTTACAAATGCTTTTTGAATTTTTTGGTGTTTACAAAACACAGAATGACATTGCTAAAAAATTAAATACCAATCCCCAAAAAGGAACTGAAGACAAATCAATAATTGATTTTGTTACAAAGCAGGGGTTTTTTTGTTATGTGAATCAAGATTCTACTCTAGAAGAGATTGATGATTTTATTAAAAAAGGACATCCAGTTATTGTAAATTTTATTGAGCCATCACAGGATGAAGGTCATTATGCGTTAGTGGTTGGAATGGATGAAGAAGAAATTATTTTGAATGACCCATGGAATGGTAAAGGGTTTAAAATGACTAAAAAAGATTTTAAAAAAAGATGGCATAATTCAGATAATAGATCAAAACGTTGGATGATGGTTATTTCAAGAGAAAATTTTAATTTAGGAAAACAGTTTTTGGCAAAAGAAAAATTATAACATGATATAATAGCAATACTAATTCATTTTATATTATATGAGTATCATTAATTTTTTTGATAAACTTGAAGATAAGATTAGGGCGAAATTGAGTCATTACCCAATTTTCTATACTATAGTAGGTGGTTTTGCTATCGTTATTTTTTGGCGTGGAGTGTGGATAACTGCAGATATGTTAGCTGAAAATGGTGGAGTGTGGAGTCTTATTTTTTCTGGTCCAGGTTCTATATTGTTAAGTATTTCAGTTCTTCTATCGATAGGTCTATTCGTTTCATTTTTTGTTGGAGATTCTATACTAATGACTGGTCTAAAAAAGGAAAAAAAATTAATTGAAAAAACCGAAACTGAAATAAGAGATGAATTAGAAGTTTTGGAAGATGTTGAATCAAGATTGGATGATATTGAAGAAGAGCTTGATGAAATGAAAAATAAGTAATTTTTCATTTGACTTCTATATTGGTTCTGATATTATGATGGTTATCGCATTTTTGCGTACTTTTAATTTATTATCAATTTAATAATATAATTTTTATGGCAGAATTTGATCGCTCAAAGCCCCATGTTAATGTTGGAACAATTGGCCACGTTGACCATGGTAAAACAACGCTTACAGCTGCAATTACTGCAGTGCAAGCAAAAAAAGGTCTAGCAAATAATATTAGTTATGACCAAGTAGCAAAAGCATCTGAAAAAGATGGACGAAGAGACCCTTCTAAGATTATTACAATTGCTATTTCTCACGTTGAATATTCTACTGAATCAAGACACTACGCTCACGTTGATTGTCCTGGACATGCCGATTATATTAAAAATATGATTACTGGAGCCGCTCAAATGGACGGTGCGATTCTTGTTGTATCTGCAATTGATGGTCCAATGCCACAAACTAGAGAACACATTCTTCTTGCAAAACAAGTGGGTGTGCCAAAGATTGTGGTATTTCTTAATAAGTGCGATATGGTTCCAGATAAAGATCTTATTGATCTTGTTGAAGAAGAAATACGAGAACTTCTTGCAAAGAATGGTTTTGATGGTAAAGAATCTCCTGTTATTAGAGGTTCTGCTCTTAAAGCACTTGAAGGTGACCCTGAATGGGTAAAGAAAATTGATGAATTACTGAGTGCACTTGATACATTTATTCCAATTCCAGTCAGAGAAGTAGATAAACCATTTCTTATGCCTATTGAAGACGTCTTCTCTATAGAAGGACGAGGAACAGTGGTGACTGGTAGAATTGAAAGAGGAACTGTAAAAGTTGGAGAAGATATTGAAATAATTGGTATTAATCCAACAATGAAAAGCACAGTTACTGGTATTGAAATGTTTAATAAATCTTTGACTTCCGGTATTGCTGGAGATAATGCTGGTATTCTTTTGAGAGGTACAAAGAAAGAAGAAGTACATAGAGGACAAGTTTTAGCTAAGCCTAATTCTGTGACTCCGCATACAGATTTTGAAGGAGAAATTTATGTTCTTAAGAAAGAAGAAGGCGGACGACATACACCATTCTTTAATGGATATAAACCTCAGTTTTATATTCGAACTACTGATGTTACGGGAGAGGTAACACTTCCTGAAAAAGTGGAAATGGTAATGCCTGGAGATACGGTTACTTTTAAAGTTAAATTGGTTGCTCCAGTTGCCCTTGAAGAAAAACAAAGATTTGCAGTTAGAGAAGGAGGTAAAACAGTTGGTGCTGGGGTGGTTACGAAGATCGTTGCATAAATATGCCCACAAAAGATATTAAAAAAACAAAAACATCTTCTAAAACTAAAGGTAAAGAAGTTGTTAAAGAAGAAAGTGGTTCAAAATTAAGAATAAGAGTTCGTGCTTACGAAAGTAAAATTCTTGATACGTCTGTAAAACAAATTATGGATACAGCTATTCGATACGATGCAGAATTTTATGGACCAATTCCTCTTCCTACAGAAAAAAAGAAATATACTGTAAATAGGTCAGCTTTCATTTTCAAGAATGCTAGAGAGCAGTTTGAAATGAGAGTTCATAAAAGATTAATTGATATTATTAATCCAAATGCTAAAGTGATAGAGGCCCTTACTAATATGAGCCTGCCTTCAGGGGTAAATATTGATGTAAAAATGATATAAAATACTGAAATGAAATTTATCCTTGGTAAAAAAATAAATATGACGCAGATTTTTGATGATGAAGGCAGAGCACATAGTTCTACTATCGTAGAAACAGAACCTCTAACCGTAAGTCAATTAAAAACCAAGGAAAAAGACGGCTATTCTGCAGTGCAAGTTATTTTTGGTGCAAAAAAAATAAAAAAAGAGTTTAGGGATATTGATGACAAAGCGTACTTTGTTGACGAGAAAATAGAGCCGACTTTATTTAAAGTTGGTGATTCTGTTACTGTGTCAGCAATATCAAAAGGTAAAGGTTTTCAAGGTGTAGTTAAAAGACATGGTTTTCATGGAGGACCTCGCTCTCATGGTCAAAAACATTCCGAACGTGAACCGGGTTCTATTGGTGGTGGTTTGAGAAATAAAGTGCCAAAAAATATGCGAATGGCAGGGCGAATGGGTAGTGACCGTATTACAGTAAAAAATCTAAAAATCGTTCATATAGACGAAGCTACAAACTCTTTCTATATCGAAGGTGCTATTCCTGGTAAGAGAGGAACACTGGTGGAGATAAGAGCAAAATAATATCGAATATATGGAAACAAAAGTATACAACCAAAATGGACAGGAGGCAGGAAAGATTTCCATACCGGAAAGAGTTTTCGGTGTAGGTTGGAATGCGGACTTGGTGCATCAAGTTGTATCGTCAATAATGACTAATTCTCGAGATCCAATTGCTCACACAAAAACTAGAGGTGAAGTGAGGGGAGGAGGAAGAAAACCGTGGCAACAAAAAGGACTTGGTAGAGCAAGACATGGTTCTACTCGTTCACCGATTTGGGTTGGTGGAGGAGTAACTCATGGTCCGAGAAATGATAAAAATTTTGATAGAAAAGTTAATAAAAAAATGAAGGCCAAAGCTCTTTATTCAATTATTTCCAAAAAGTTTAATGACGGAGAAGTATTATTTGTAGAAGATTTTTCTATAACAGCACCTAAAACAAAAGAGGCAAAAAATATTCTTATATCACTTTCAAAAATAAAAGGATACGAAAAGTTAGCAAATAAAAGAAAGAATTCAGCTTTTATAGGTCTTGGAGGTAAATCACAAATTGTAAGCAAAAGTTTTGCTAATTTAGGTAATGTCCTTGTTACTGAATTGAGAAATCTTAATCCTGTGACAGCACTTAGCTATAAATATTTAATTGTTGTAAATCCAAATGAGTCAATTAAGACTATTGATAATAAAATATAAAATATGACAAGTAATGCTATACAAAAAAATAATGTTTTATTAAAACCTCGCGTGACTGAAAAATCAGGTCTTGCTTCGGAGCATAAAAGCGTATTCACTTTTGAAGTCTCAAAAGATGCCACAAAATTGCAAATTACCAAAGCTATTAATGATTTATATAAAGTAATTCCAGTAAAAGTTAATATTATTAATTTACCTTCAAAAAGAGTTCTTGTTCGTGGAAAATTAGGACAAACTCCAAAAGTTAAAAAAGCCCTTGTTTATCTTAAAAAAGGAGATAAGATAGAATTTATATAATATGAAAAGCTATAGACCAACATCACCATCAAGACGAAACATGACCACTCTTCCTTATAGAGATGTTGTTACTGTTAATGAGCCACATAAGGCCCTTACACATGGTTTTGTTCGGTCTGTAGGTAGAAATAGCTATGGCCGTCTAACTACAAGACATAAAGGGGCTGGACACAAACGACTTTATAGAGATATTGATTTTTATTATGACAAAAAAGATATTCCAGCTAAAATTGCAACTGTTGAATATGATCCAAATAGAACGGCTTATATCGCTTTAGTAAATTATAATGATGGTGAAAAAAGATATATAGTTATCCCAAAAACTTTAAAAACAGGCGACACTTTTATTGTTTCTGAAAATGCTTCGCTCACTGTTGGTAATAGGTTACCTCTTAAAAAAATTCCAGTTGGAGCTTTTGTTTATAATGTTGAAATTAAAGCAGGAAGCGGAGCTGTTATTGCTCGTTCAGCTGGAACATTTGTGGAAGTAATTGCTCAAGATGCTGGCTATACTCATTTAAAAATGCCGTCATCGGAAATTAGAAAAGTTCCAGAAAACGGATGGGCATGTATTGGAACTGTTTCTAATGAAGAGTCACGACTTGTCAATATAGGTAAGGCGGGAAGAAATAGATGGTTGGGTATAAGACCTACTGTGAGAGGTAGCGTAATGAACCCTGTAGACCATCCGTATGGTGGAGGTGAAGGACGAACAGGTAGAGGTTTACGAAGAGCTAAAACTCGTTGGGGCAAGCCAGTGGGCAAAGGACAAAAATCGCGAACTCCAAAGAAATACTCAAATCAATTTATTGTCGCAAGACGAAAAGTAGGGAAAAACAAGAAGTAATTGTTTTTTACTCTAAATTGTTATATATTTAGTGTATGAAAAGAGAATCGTTGCAATACAATGTAATTTTTAGATCAGAACCTGAAGGTGGTTTTACTGCTATGGTGCCATCATTACCTGGTTGTGTAAGCTTTGGAAAAGATCTTGTAGAAGCAAAAAAAATGATTCTTGATGCTATCAAGGCATATGTCAGCTCTCTCAAAAAACACAATGAACAAATTATTTCCGACAAGGAAAATTTTGTAAGTGTTGTTTCTCTTTCTCCAGACGTTAGTTATGCCTAGTTTTCAAGGCAATTTTAGAGTATAATGTAGCAATGCAAATAATTTTACTTGCAATTATAGCTGGGTTAATAGGTACAGACATTTATTTCAAGCACGCAGTTAGAAAAGATGGGACATCTTCAAGTTTCTCTGAACTCTTGACCTTGCTTGGTCTTATATTGATTATAGGAGGATTATTTTATGCAATGGCTAGCGGTTTTAATTCTTGGCTAGGGTAGTATTTAGTTCCCATTATTTATTTGACTTAAATATCTGGCTTTGGTAGTATGTAGATACAAATGGCCTTCGGGCTCGGTTCGTCGCAAGACGAATCAGACAATTTCAAAAACGCAATTAGAGCATAGCTTTAATTGCGTTTTTGATTTTGCTATATGAAGTGTCATCTGCTACTCCAAGCTTATCTATGAATCTTTTCGTATCAATCAAGCGAACTTGGGAAATTATTGCCATACGAGGAAGGTTATCATTGGTAATTAAACAAGAAACATAATATTTATTATCTTTCTTTATTTTTGTGGTCAAAGGAACAATTAGCACTACATATTTATTAAATTTTTTTAGTATCAAAACTGGTCTGCGAAACTCTCCTCCTTTACCATCTTGTTCAAATCCAACATTTACTCCGAGAGCCGTCCACCAAACTTCTTTTTCACGAAAGAAAATAGTATCTATATCTTCTCGTTCATTTAGTATTTTCTTTTTCTTGTGCCATTCGCTGTATTCTTTTTTCATAAGTTTATTTTCTCAAATTATCTCTACGATTTCAAGTTTGACTTAAATATACCACTTTGATAGTATGTGAATACGCTTTTAAGCGAAATAAGTAGTTGGAAGCAGGCCCTAGTGGAGATAAACGGGTAGCTAACCAATTCTATTTTTTATGGCAAAAACATCAGTTATTGCAAGATCAAAAAAGAAACCTAAATTTGCTTCACGAGTAGTGAGGAGATGTTTTAGATGTGGAAGAAAAAGAGGATATATTAGAGATTTTGATTTATGTAGAATATGTTTTAGAGAATTTGCTAACGAAGGAGTAATTCCCGGAATTAAAAAATCATCATGGTAATAGACCCTATCTCAGATTTAATAATTCAAATTAAAAATGCAAACGATGCACGGAAGGCGTCTATTGTTATACCTCATTCAAAATTTAGAGAAGGAGTTGCAAAATTACTTGAAAAAGCAGGATATGTAAAATCTGTTACAATAAAAGGAAAGAAAATAACTAAAAGCTTGGAAATAGAACTTTTTTATAATGAAGATAAAACTCCTAGAATTAATGGAGTAGAACGAGTGTCAAAACTCTCAAGAAGAATTTATGCTAAAGCTAAAAATATTAGAACTTTTTATAATGGTTTTGGTAATATAATTCTTTCTACTCCAAAAGGTATCCTTACTGATAAGGATGCGAAAAGAGAAAAGGTCGGCGGAGAGGTATTGTTTAAAATTTGGTAGTTCGATAAACTCACTATAAATAAAAACATGTCAAGAATTGGTAAAAAACAAATTGTCATCCCGCCAAAAACTGAAGTATCAATTTCAGGAGGTTTTATTAGTGTAAAAGGTCCATTGGGAGAATTGAAAAAGGAATTTAGTTCAGATATAGATATTAAAATTGAAGACGGAAAAATAGTTTTAATTCCAATAAGAAATAGTTTACCTTTGAAAGCACTTTGGGGTACTTATGCTTCCCATATTTGTAATATGATTCAAGGTGTGACAACGGAATACCAAAAGAAACTTATTGTGGAAGGTATTGGTTTTAAATCAGAAGTAAAAGGAAATGAGTTAACACTTTCTGTGGGTTTTTCACATCAGATAAAAGTAGCGTTACCAACCAATCTCAAAGTTACTGCGGAAAAAAATGTTATTTCTATTTCAGGTATAGATAAAGAATCAGTTGGACAATTTGCTGCAAAAGTCCGTGCTTTAAAAAAGCCAGAACCATATAAAGGTAAGGGTATCCGATATGATGATGAGGTTATAAGAAGGAAACAAGGTAAGAAGTCTGTATAGTATAAAATATGAAAATATCAAAAATTAAAAAAGAAAAGAGAGATAAAAGACATCGAAAAATTCGATCTAGAGTTTCTGGTACAAAAGAAATTCCAAGATTATCTGTCTACAAATCAAATACTGCAGTGTATGCTCAAATTATTGACGATGAAAATGGTAAAACACTAGCGTCAGCATCTTTAAATAAAGCAAAAGATGTAGGGCTGGATATTGCTAAAAAAGCTTTAGCTATTAAAATAAAGAAAGTGGTGTTTGATAGAGGGGGTTTTATTTATGCAGGAAAAATTAAGGCTATTGCCGATGGTGCCAGAGAAGGAGGATTAAAGTTTTAATTAATATGGAAAATACACAAGAAAAAACAAATACAGTTCCAGTGGTAGAAACAAAACCTAAGAATTTTCGAGATGGAAATAAAAGAAATTCCAGAAAAGGACGAGGAGGTGATAGACCAGAACGCGTCAAGCCAGAGTTTGATCACAAAATTATAAATATAAGACGTGTGACTAGAGTTGCCTCTGGAGGAAGACGCTTCAGTTTTTCTGTAGCAGTAGTTGCTGGCAACAGAAAAGGTTCTGTAGGAGTTGGTATCGGTAAGGCTGGAGACACTTCTCTTGCTATAGATAAAGCTACTCGTGATGCAAAAAAACACATGCTTAAGGCAAATCTGACGCCGGAAATGTCGATTGCTCATCCTGTCTTTGCAAAATATTGTAGTGCTAGGTTGTCTATATGGCCAGCTAAGGGTAGAGGACTTATCGCTGGTAGTTCAGTAAGAAATGTTCTTGAATTTGCTGGAGTAAAAGATGTGAATGCTAAAATTTTATCTGGTACAAAAAATAAGCTAAATAATGCGAGAGCTGCTATTGAGGCATTGAAACAATTAACGCTTAAAAAATAAATTTATGCAATTACATAATATAAAAAGAGTTCATCCGAATAAGAAATCAATCAGTGTTGGTCGTGGTGGTACGAGAGGTAAAACATCTGGTCGTGGTACAAAAGGACAGAATTCCAGAGCTGGTCATAAAAAGCGTCCTGAAATTCGTGACTTTATTAAACGAATTCCAAAAAGACGAGGTTATGGTAAAAATAGAAGTCATACAGTTGATTCTAGTGTAATTTCATATACACCTATCAATCTTAATATTATTGATAAAATGTTTTTAGAAGGTGAAGAAGTTAATCCATCCGTTATTGTCTCAAAGGGGATAGCTGGGACTTTTAAAGGTTCTAACCCAAGAATAAAAATTTTAGGAACAGGTGAAATTACAAAAGTTGTTATCGTATCAGGATGTGCTGTATCTGCCAGTGCAAAAACAAAAATTGAGAAAGCTGGAGGAAATATTAAATAATTATGCATAATTTCTTAACAAAATTAAGTTTGATTTTTAAAGATAAAAGTATTCGTAAAAGAATCATTTTTACTTTATCTATTTTAATTATTTTTCGTTTTTTAGCGGCGATTCCAATTCCAGGAGTTGATCTAGCTAAACTAAGTCAGCTTCTTTCAAATAATCAATTTTTGGGTCTTTTAAATATTTTTTCAGGTGGAGGATTAAATCAGCTTTCAATTATTATGCTTGGAGTTGGTCCGTACATTACTGGCTCAATTATTATGCAACTCTTAACTATTATGTCGCCAAAATTGAAAGCGATGTATCAAGAAGAAGGAGAAGCTGGACGAGCAAAATTTTCTCAGTTTTCTCGCCTTCTTTCAGTACCTTTAGCTATTTTGCAGGCCTTTGGTTTTTTGGTGTTGCTTCAAAATCAGAGCATAATTGGTCAGCTAGAGACACTTGCTCTTATTACTAATATTTTGGTTATAGCGGGGGGTTCAGTGCTTCTTATGTGGCTTGGAGAGATTGTATCAGAATTCGGTATAGGTAACGGGGTATCACTTATAATTTTTGCTGGTATCGTAGCTTATGTACCGACAAGTATAAGTCAAGCATTATTTGCTTATGATCCTTCTCAAATTCCTTTGTATGTAGCTTTCCTTGTTGCTTCAATTGCAGTTGTACTTGGAGTTGTTGTGGTTACTGAAGCAGAAAGACCAATTCCCGTAACTTACGCGAAGAGAGTTAGAGGTAATAAAGTTTATGGAGGAGTTTCAACATATATTCCTTTGAGAGTAAATCAAGCTGGAGTTATTCCTATCATTTTTGCACTTTCAATTTTGCTTTTCCCACAAATGGTTTTCAATTTTCTTTCTCATACCAGTAATGCTATGGTGGCCAGTATTTCAGTTAAAATTCTTTCAATTTTAGCAAATAATTGGTTTTACTCAATATTTTATTTTCTTCTTGTATTTCTATTTACCTATTTTTATACCGCTGTAACATTTGACCCAAACTCTCTTTCAACTAATTTACAAAAAAATGGTGCTTTTATTCCAGGTGTTCGTCCAGGTGAATCAACTTCGGTATATATTGCAAAAATTCTCACAAGAATTACTTTAGTAGGAGCGACATTTCTTGGAGTTATAGCAGTTCTTCCACTTGTGATGAAAGCGGTAACGGGTATTACTTCTATTGCTATCGGAGGTACCGCACTTCTTATCGTTGTTTCTGTAGTTTTGGATTTAGTTAAAAAAGTAGACGCTCAATTATCAATGCGGGAGTATTAAAATGACCCAACAAAATTTTATTCTAATAGGACGGTCGGGATGCGGAAAGGGTACGCAGGGGAAGTTGCTTATGGAGTATTTGAAAAAAACTGACCCAGCACGTAATGTGATGTATGTTCAAACTGGCGGAGAGTTTAGAAAATTCATTGAAGGTGATTCTTTGACTCAAAAAAATAGTAAAGAGATTTATGACAAAGGTGGTTTACAGCCAGAATTTTTAGCTGTTTATATGTGGACAAAATTTTTTGTTGATAATTACAAAGGTGATGAGAATATTATTATTGATGGAACGCCTCGTAAACTATATGAAGCTAGAACATTAGAATCCATGTGGAGTTTTTATAAAATTTCCAACCCAACTGTAATTTATTTGAAAGTGAGTAAGGAATGGTCAATAGATAAACTTTTAGCTAGAGGTAGATTTGACGATACAGAAAAAGATATTGAAACGAGATTATCGTGGTTTGAAACAGACGTAGTGTCCACGATAGAATATTATAAAAATAATTCATTATATAATTTTTTTGAAGTAAATGGAGAGCAAGAAATTGAAAAAGTATGGCAAGAATTAGAATCAAAACTAAAGACGATATAAAAATATTACGTGAAGGCGGGAAGAGGCACGCTGAAATTATGCGTCTTTTGGTTAAAAAAGTTACTCCTGGAATTACCACAAAAGAAATTGATGATTATGCGTCAGAACTTATCAAGCAAGGCCTGCCTGCGCAGGCAGGAAATGATACGGCCTCTTTTTTAAATTACAAACCTTTTGGTGCAAAGTATCCTTATCCAGCAAGTGTTTGTATTTCAATAAATGATGAAATTGTGCATGGTATTCCAAATAGTAAAAGAGTTATAAAAGAAGGTGACATTGTGAGTATTGACCTCGGATTGACACATAAAGGACTTATTACTGATATGGCTGTGACGGTTGCAGTTGGTATGATTACTGAAGACACAAAAAAACTTATTGAAGTTACAGAAAAAGCCTTGCAAGTTGGTATTAAAAATGCAAAAGGCGGTAAAAGAACTGGTGATGTTGGCTCATCAATTGAAAGATTTGTAAAACAATTTGGTTATGGAATTGTTGAAGAATTATCTGGACACGGTGTTGGTTATGAGGTGCATGAGGATCCATTTGTTCCAAATTTTGGTGAAGTTGGTAAGGGTGATGTTTTACAACCAGATATGGTAATTGCTATTGAACCGATGCTTAATTTAGGTACCAAGAAAATTGTTCTTGATAAAGATGGTTATACTTATCGCACAAAAGATGGTAAAGTAAGTGCTCATTTTGAGCACACTATTTTAATAACAAAAGGCGAGGCGGAGGTGTTGACAAAATAAAATTATGAAACACCATAAATTTGAACGAACGTTAGTAATTATTAAACCAGACGGAGTACAAAGGTCACTCATGGGTGAAATTATAAAGCGTTATGAGCGAGCCGGACTTAAATTGACAGCAATAAAAATGACTAAAGCGACTCCTAAGTTTATTGAAAAACATTACACTCTTGATCCAGAATGGAGAAGAATTACTGGAGAAAAATCTATTAAAGGATATTTAAGTAAGGGATTAAAACCACCTTCAGAAGACCCTTTTAAAATTACTGAAGTAGTATTGAAATATTTAGTGAAGTATCTAACTTCTGGACCGATTATTGTTATGATTTGGCAAGGGGCACACGCAGTGGCGATTATTAGAAAATTGACGGGCGGTACAGAGCCTTTAACATCAGATGTCGGAACAATTCGTGGAGATTATGTTCTTGATTCATATCAAATGACAGATACTGATGGCCGAGCTGTACGAAATCTGGTACATGCATCTGGTTCAGTTAAGGAAGCTGAGAATGAAATTAAACACTGGTTTGATAAAAAAGAAATTGTTGATTATAAACTGGTTCAAGAACAGATTTTGTATGATGTAAATATGGACGGTATTTTAGAATAAGGTGTACAATGTAATTAGGGTTGCTTACAAGTATTAACTCTATAAACTATTTTAAGGAAGTTCAAATTGCGACGTTGTAAAAATGTTCGCTGAGGACATCCACCTAATTTATTATTAGGTTCAATACTTTAAGTGACCCTTCGAAAAAAACCTCATTATGAGGTTTTTTTCTGATATAATGTATTTATGAAAAAACATTCTTATATTCTAATTCTCTGTATTCTCGTTGTAACAGCGATTCTTCATCTTTCCGCTCTGAAATTTTATTTATACTGGGATATTTGGTGGTTTGATATTGTAGTGCATTTTTTAGGTGGAATATGGGCTGGAGCTACTGTTTTTTGGATTTATTATTTTTCCGGACGGTTTAAAAATCCTGTCAGTAGTCCTTTATATTTTTTTATGATAATTTTGTTTGGTTCTCTTTTGATAGGTGTTATTTGGGAAATATTTGAATATAAAATTGGAGCTACGTTTGTTGTGCCTGGAGGAGATTATATAACAGATACTGTTTATGATCTAGCTATGGATGTAGTTGGTGGTTTAAGCGTTTATCTTTATTATCGTGGATAAATTAAAAATAACATTTTGGGGAGGAGTTGGATTAATAACAGGTGCTAATTTTCTTGTTGAATATAGTGGAAAGAAGTTTTTGGTTGATTGCGGACTTATTCAAGGAGAAAAATTCTCAAGTGATGATAATCGCAAGCCATTTCCATATAATCCTGCTGAAATTAATTTTCTTTTTATAACCCACGCCCATCTTGATCATATTGGTAGAATTCCAAAACTGGTAAAAGACGGTTTTAAAGGAGTGATTTACTCTACTTCAGAAACGAAACAATTAAGCCAACTTATTCTTGAAGATGCTTGTGCTATTTTGACTAAAGATGCTCAAAACGATGGTTTATTACCAATCTATGAGATGAATGATGTTAATAATGCTATAGGTTTATGGAAAGAAATTTCGTATCATAATGAAACAGAAATACATGAAGGATTGAAAGTATATTTGCAAGATGCCGGACATATTTTAGGTTCATCAATGATTGAATTCCGCACAAAAGAAGCAAAAATTTTATTTACTGGTGATTTAGGTAATTCTCCAACACCACTCCTTAAAGATACCGAAAAAATAGAAGACATTGATTATCTAATTATGGAAAGTGTTTATGGAGATAGAAATCATGAACCGAAAGATGAACGACGAAAAAAACTAGCAGATGTTATTAAACAAACCGCGAAGCGGGGCGGAGCTGTGGTAATTCCAGCTTTTTCACTAGAAAGAACGCAAGTAATTCTTTATGAATTAAATAAGCTTGTTGAATCTGGTCAAATACCTAGCTTGCCGGTGTTTGTGGATTCTCCGCTTGCAATTAAAGTTACCAGTATTTATAAAGCGTCAGAAAATTATTTTAATGAAAAAGTCAGGAATGAAATAAAAGGAGGAGATGATATTTTTAATTTTCCACGACTCAAGTTTTCAATGACGGGACAGGATTCAATAGCTATTTACAAAATACCAAATCCAAAAATTATTATCGCTGGTTCGGGAATGTCTTCTGGTGGTCGAGTCACTCATCATGAAATAAATTATTTACCTGATCCAAGTAGTACGATACTTTTGGTTGGTTATCAATCTGTTGGGACTGTCGGTAGACAGCTTCAAGATGGAGCAAAGAAGGTTAGGATTAATGGTCAAGAAGTTTATGTAAAGGCTCATATTGAAACGATTCTTGGTTATTCTTCACATAAGGATTCAGACCATTTGGTGGAATTTGTGGAAGATAGTAAGGCGACTTTAAAGAAAGTTTTTGTAGTTATGGGTGAACCTAAAGCTTCTTTATTTTTAGTTCAAAAACTTCGTGATTATATTGATGTAAATGCCATATATCCGGAGAAGGGAAAAGTGTATGAATTGTAATATTTGACTGTTAAATTGATGTCTGCTACTATGGGAGTTCAATGGCTAGAAGTTTAAAGAAAGGTCCATATGTGGACGAAAAATTATTGAAGAAGATTTTAGGTAAAAAACCCACTGAAACTGGGGTTATTAAAACATGGGCTAGGAGAAGTCAAATTTCACCAGAAATGGTCGGTTTTATATTTGGTGTGCATAATGGCAAAGATCACATAGATGTTTTGGTAAATGAAGAAATGGTCGGTCACAGATTAGGTGAATTTTCGCATACTCGTAAGTTTACCCGACATGGAGGAAAAATGCAGAAAGAACTTGAGATAAAAAAGAAAGAAGCTGAAATTTCTGCTGCTAAATCAGCCAAAGCGACTGTTGTCACTAAATAAAAATAAATATCATGGTAACCGCATCTTTAAATAATTACAGGCAATCTCCCCGCAAAGTGCGGTTAGTAGCAAATCTTATAAAAGGGAAAAAAGTTCCTGACGCTTTGATTACGTTAAAATTTTTAACAAAAAGTGCTTCCAATCCTCTTTTTAGACTTTTAAGTTCTGCTATGGCGAATGCTAAAAATAATTTTAATCTTGATGCAGATTCACTGATGATAAAAGAAATGCGTGTAGATGGCGGGTCTACGCTAAAAAGAAGAATGCCTAGAGCTCGAGGTATGGCCTTTCAAATTAAAAAGAGAACAAGTAATATTATTCTTGTTTTAGACGAGAAAAAATAATATGTCACATTCAGTCCATCCATATTCACATAGATTAGGTATTATAAGAGATTGGAAATCTCGTTGGTTTGGTTTAGATAAAGATTATAGATTATCTCTCAAAACAGATTTAGTCGTAAGAGAATATCTTGTTAAAAAACTTCGTGGAATGTATGTCAGTGGTGTTGAAATTGAACGAAGTCAAAAATCTTTTCGTGTTGTGGTAAAAAGTTCAAGACCTGGAATGATTATTGGTCGTTCAGGTGAAGGTGCTGTTCAACTAAGAAATGATATTTTGAAACTTCTTCAAAAGAAAGATATTGAAGTAAAACAAGAATTAAAATTAGACATTGAAGAAGTAAGAAGTCCAGAATCAAATGCTCCGATTGTTGCTCAAATGATAGCTGAAGGACTTGAGAAACGATTACCTTTTAGACGAGTTATTAAACAAACTGTAGAAAAAGTGATGGCTAATAGAGATGTGATTGGAGTAAAAATAAAATTAGGAGGAAGATTAGGAGGGGCAGAAATGGCTCGTCGAGAGGATTTAAAAAAGGGACGTATTCCTCTCCAGACCTTTAGAGCCGATATTGATTTTGCTAGAGAAAAAGCACATATGTCTTATGGCGATATCGGGATAAAAGTTTGGATTTATAAGGGAGATATTTTTGATAAAGATAAGAAATAATACTATTATGTTATTCCCTAAAAAAGTAAAATTTAGAAAGCAATTTACCGATAGAAAGCATCCAGATAAGGACGCTAGACCTGACACAAGAGGAGTCTCTTTAGCTTTCGGTTCTTTTGGATTAAAAGCTACTACACACGCACGGGTAACTTCAAATCAAATAGAGGCAGCAAGAAAAGCTATTGCTCGTTACACTTCTAAAAATGGTAAAGTTTGGATAAGAATTTTTCCAGATAGACCTTTTACCCAAAAGCCAGCTGAAGTCAAAATGGGTAAAGGAAAAGGCGATCCAGTGGGATTTATTTTTCCAGTTAAGGCAGGCCGAATTATTTTTGAAGTTGATGGAATTGATGAAATAAATGCTAGAGAAGCTTTGAGAAAAGCTGGAACGAAATTACCAGTAAAAAGTCGAATAGTTAGTCGTGTGATTGCATAATATATAAAAATATGACAGAGTTTAAAAACAATACAGATAAAGAACTTATCCAATCGATAGCCGATAAAAGGGAATTATTGAGAGTGTTTCGATTTGGTATTGCTGGTAGTAAGACTAGAAATGTTAAAGAAGGTATGAATATAAGAAAAGATATAGCGAGAATTTTGACGGAAATATCTTCACGAAAAAACAATGAAAAATAAAGTAATAAATCGTAAAATACTTTTAGGGACTGTAGTATCAGATAAAATGAAAGATACGATAGTTGTCGTTGTTGAAAATTATATAAAACATCCTAAAGTTGGTAAGTATATGAAAACTCGAAAAAAGTATAAAGTTCATGATGTTGGTAATACTAAAAAAGTTGGGGAAAAAGTTTCCATAGAAGAATGTGCTCCAATTTCACGTCATAAACATTTTAAAATAAAAATATGATTCAACCTCGTTCAATAGTAAGAATATCTGATAACTGCGGAGCCAAGATTGGTAGAGTTTTTAAAGTACTTGGTAGCTCAAAAAAACGATATGCTATGATCGGTGACATTGTGGTACTTTCTGTTCAAAGAGCTGAACCAAGAAAAGCTGTAAAAAAGAAAGATGTGCTTCAAGCAGTAGTTGTTCGTTCTACTCGTCCTTTTCGTAGAAAAGATGGGTCATATGTTAGGTTTGATGAAAATGCAGTGGTAGTGCTAGAAAAAGGAAAGAAAGAACCTCTTGCTGGTAGAATATTCGGTCCAATTCCTAGAGAAATAGCCGAAAAAGGTTTTAAAACAATAGCTTCAAGAGCGCCTGAAATCGTTTAATATAAAATATATGCATGTAAAAAAAGATGATAATGTCATAGTGATAACAGGAAAAGATAAAGGAAAATCTGGTAAAATTACTCATGCTTTTCCAAAAGAAAATAAGGTCCTTATTGTTGGTGTTAATATTCAAAAAAAACATGAACGACCAAAAAAGGCTGGAGGTAAAGGTCAAATAATTGAAAGACCATCACCGATTGATGCTTCTAATGTTAAAAAAATATGAATTCAATAAAGGAAAAACAAAATAAAGCTTTTGAACTCCTAAAGGGTAAATTTGGCTATACTAATAAAATGCAATCACCGAAAGTTAAGAAAGTTGTTGTTGGAACAGGTATCGGTTCTATAAAAGATAAAAAGAAAGTTGAACTTATCGCTGATCGTCTTATGAAAATTACTGGACAAAAGCCAGCTACCAAAGGTTCAAAAAAATCAATTGCTGCATTCAAAGTTAGAGAAGGTGACCCTGTTGGTTATCAAGTTACTCTTCGAGGTCAAAGAATGTACGATTTTCTTGACCGATTGGTAAATATTGCTCTTCCCAGAACTAGAGATTTTAGAGGTGTGTCTTCAAAAGCTATCGACGATATGGGTAATTATACTTTAGGTATGAAAGAACACACCATTTTTGCTGAGACGACAGATGAAGATTTGAAAGATGTTTTTGGTATGGGTATTACTATCGTCACTTCTTCAAATAATAAAGAAGAAACTCACGCTTTTCTTGAGATTTTAGGTTTTCCATTTAAAAAAGAGGATAAAAAGAAATAAAGAATAGTTGACACCAAGTTTATCTTAAGATAAACTTGAGGTATGAATAAAATAATTGGTTTAAAAGAGTTGCGAGAAAATATTGGTACTTATATTACCGAAGTAGGAAAAGGTAAATCTTTTACTATTGTGCGTAAATCAAAACCAGTATTTAAAATGATGCCAGTTGATGAGTGGGGAGATGAGGGGATATGGGAGACCATAGCAGATTTTACCGATAATCCTCGTGGAGGAATACCGCCGAATGAATTATTGC
Source organism: Patescibacteria group bacterium (assembly GCA_024654575.1). GTDB lineage: Bacteria > Patescibacteriota > Minisyncoccia > Phycocordibacterales > PALSA-1337 > JANLHG01. The sequence goes on from JANLHG010000018.1 coordinate 26,293, forward strand.
TAGCGCTTCGTAAATCGCTCAAAAATAAATGAATGATGTATCAAAATTTGTTAAATCTCTTTCAGCTAAAGAACAAATTCGGATTGAAGAAGTAATCTCTAAAATGGAAAGCGGAGATATTAATGGGTTAGATATTAAAAAACTTAAAGGATATTCTGATATGTTTAGAGTTAGAATAGGTAATTATAGGATTATTTGTCGTCATAATGAACAGTATGGTTTTGTTGTGGTAAAAGTCACACGACGAAATGATACAACATATAATTTTTGATTATTTTAAAAAATTTGACATTATTTATAAAGGGAGTATTATGTAATTAAATCACCCCCTAAGGGGTTTTTTAATAAGAAAACTATGAAAATCGTTGAATATGTCAAAGAAACAAAAGGAGAATTAAAGCATGTTAGCTGGCCTACACGTAAGCAGGCGATTGATTACACTATAGTTATTATCGCTATATCTTTAGCAACAGCTTTTTTTCTTGGTCTTTTTGATTACTTTTTCTCAAAACTTCTAGCATTCATTATTTAAAAATATGGCAAAACAACAAATAGATGGAACAAGAAATTGGTATGCAATCCACACTTATGCTGGATATGAAAATGCTGTTGTTAGAAATTTGAAACAACGAATTGAGTCACTTGGTATGGAAGATAAAATTTTTGCTGTACTTGTACCAACTGAAAAAAAGATAAAAGTTAAAGCTGGAAAGAGAGTAGAAGAAGATGAAAAAATTTATCCCGGTTACATTCTAGTAGATATGATAGTAACTGATGACTCTTGGTATGTTGTTCGCAATACTCCACGAGTGACGGGATTTGTTGGTTCTGGCGTTTTTCCAGTACCTCTTGATAAAAAAGAAGTTGAAACACTTTTTAATAGAATGAATTCAGAGATAGTTAAACATAATATAGACCTAGTTCCAGATGACACAGTTATTATTGCTGACGGTCCGTTTAAGGACTTGGAGGGTAAAATTAGTGAAGTTGATGAAGATAGAGGTAAAGTAAAGATTCTTGTTTCAATGTTTGGACGGGAAACTCCAATAGAGTTAGACTTCTTGCAAGTAAAAAAGATTTAGTATAAGGTATTATATATTATGGCTAAAAAAATAACTAAAAAATTAAAGCTTCAAATTCCAGCGGGAAAAGCTAATCCGGCTCCTCCAGTGGGTCCTGCACTTGGTCAAGCGGGAATTAATATAGGTGATTTTGTGACTAAGTTTAATAATGCAACTAAGACAATGATCGGTGATATCGTTCCTGTTGAGATTACTGTTTTTGAAGATAGAACTTATGATTTTATTTTAAAGACACCTCCCGCTACAGGACTTATTCTCAAGGCTTTAAAACAGGAAAAAGGTTCTGGCAAACCAAACACTGTTAAAATAGGTACTATTACCAAAGCACAATTAAAAGAAATTGCTGAAAAGAAAATGGCTGATCTAAATGCTAATGATATCAATACTGCTATGAAGATTATTGCTGGTTCTGCAAAATCAATGGGGGTAGATGTTCGATAGGTGTTAGGTAATATCTCTATCTGTATATAATTTCGGAAGCATACTTTCTGGCTTCCATTCTTTTTTAATTTTGGCTAGGTTTTGATGAGTTTGGTACTTACCCATTTTCGTGTAATCATTTGACGATATCTCTCCTGTTTCAAAGAATATTATTTGGGCGACACGACGACCGACGACTAATGGAATGGCATAGTGACGAGAATTGTTTGTGATTTCCATTGTCCACCGATTTACATATCCGACATCTCCCCATCCTGCACATTTACATATTTCTATAAAATTACGACCAAGAGAAGAGCGGGCTTTCATCATAGTAGTGATGTGATTTTTACCACCAATAAATTCATTAGTGTGGGCAAGGATAGTTTCTCCGGGTTCAATAAGAATTATTTTATCTTCTGGAGAAATACCTGTCCAATCAAAAGCTGAGAAGTTTTTAAATAGTTCTTTAGCTTTTGGAGCGCGAGTAGCTTTTGTACCCCAAACATAATCAGTGTGTTTTTTATTATATATATTGTAATGATTTAAAACGTAATTCGGTTTTTGTTCACGAAAAAAGTATTCACCTAAACTAACATCGTAACTAGATGTAGCTAGATTTTTTCTGTTAAAAGGTTCAATAACTATATCCCCATTTTTTATTTCTTCTATGATTTTTTTGTCTGAAAGCGCCATATTTTTTAATATTAGCATATAAAAATGTGCTATAGTATTGCATACGGCACATTTGTGTTTTCTGTTTATCATTATCAGACGATCATTTCCGCCTTTATTGGCGAATGATGCCTGTAATTTTCAAGACGAATATCTTCCATTTTGAATGAATTGATATCCTTGATTTCTGGATTAAGCCAGAGCTTTGAAAGAGCCATTGGCTTACGAGCAAGTTGTTCATTGACTGCATCAAAATGATCGTGATAAATATGTGCATCATTTAAGGTAAGCACACATTCAAATGGTGTCATACTGACGACCTGAGCAACCATTGAAAGCAGAAGTGCATAGGAAGCGATATTGAATGGAACTCCCAAAAACATATCGCAACTTCGTTGAGTCATATGAAGCGACAATTTGCCGTTGCCGACAAAGAACTGGAAAATCATATGACATGGAGGCAGAGCCATTTGGTCTAGCTCGCCAGGATTCCAAGCTGACACTACGAGCCGACGATCACTCGGGTCGGTTTCAAGTTTATTTATCAGATTAGCAACTTGATCCACTTCTTCGCCATTTGGTTTTTTCCAGTGACGCCATTGAACGCCATATATTCGACCTAAGTCACCGTCGAACTTGGCTTTTGATTTCCAGTAATCAGCTTGAGCATTATCGGTCCAGATTGTTCTTTTGGAACCGTTTAGTTCCTTAAGTTTATTATCATCCGAACCTCCATCAAGAAACCAAAGTAATTCACTTTTTACAGCTTTGAAAGCTAGTTTCTTTGTAGTGACTGCAGGGAAACCCTTTTCAAGGTTGAAGCGCATTTGTATTGCAAACAAAGCGCGTGTGACAGCATTTCGTCCTTGACGATCAATGCCTTGATTCATAATTTGTTTAAGAACATCATTATATGTTTTCATAATCTATCTGGTCAGATTCTATACTATTGAAGAAACCATATCAAGTGATACAATAACCTCAATTATGAAAGATAAACAAATAGAAAAATTAATCTCACTTGAAAAAGCTAGACAGAAAAAAGTTATCAATCTTATCGCTTCGGAAAATTATGTTTCAAATGATGTCCTTAAAGCACTTGGTTCGGAACTGACCAATAAATATGCGGAAGGTTATCCTGACAAAAGATATTATGGTGGAAATAAAATTGTAGATAAGATAGAAAATCTTTGTAAAGAAAGGGCTTTAAAATTATTTAATTTAGACCAGCAGGAGTGGACAGTCAATGTACAACCCCTATCTGGTTCTCCCGCAAATCTAGCGGTGTATTTAGCTCTTGTTCCTTTTGGAAATAAAATTATGGGAATGTCTTTAGACCACGGAGGACACCTCACTCACGGACATAAAGTTTCGGCAACGGGAAAGTTTTGGACTCAAATTCCATATGGTGTTGATATAAAAACAGAATTGCTTAATTATGAAAATATTAAAAATATCGCCATTGAAAATAGACCAGATATTATTGTTGCTGGTTATACTGCCTATTCTCGTATTATTGATTTTAAAAAATTTAGTGAAATTGCTAATGCTTGTGGAGCTATTTTGATGGTTGATATGTCTCACTTTGCAGGACTTGTAGCTGGAAAAGAATATCCTTCACCTTTTGAATATGCAGATGTTGTGACTACAACAACGCATAAAACATTGCGTGGTCCAAGAGGTGCTATGGTTTTTTCAAAAATTGATTATCGAGAAATTGATAAAAAAATTAATAAGGCCGTTTTTCCTGGATTACAAGGAGGACCACATTTGAATCAGATTGCTTCGGTTGCTGTAGCCTTAGCGGAGGCGATGAAACCTGATTTCAAAAAATACGCAAAACAAGTGAAGAAAAATGCTTTAGTTTTAGCGGAAGAATTAAAAAGATTGGGTTGGAGAATTGTTTCTGGAGGAACAGATACTCATCTTGTTTTAGTTGATACTTGGGGAAGTTCTGTTTTTCCAAATGGTAGAGGAATTTCTGGTAAAGAGGCTAGTGACAAATTAGAAAAAGCGGGAATTATAGTAAATAAAAATACAGTACCAAATGAAGTTCGTTCACCTATGGACCCTTCTGGAATTCGTCTTGGTTCTTCTGCGGAAACAACTCGTGGTAAAAAAGAAAAAGATTTTAAAAAAATCGCTCAACTGATTGACAAAGTTCTATTAGAAAGGTAATCTTTGTTTAGATATGAACACTGGAAAACTGATAGTCATTGACGGGACAGATGGTTCCGGCAAAGCCACACAAACGGAGCTCTTGAGAGAGAGACTTATACAGGAGGGAATGAAAGTTAGAAAGATTGATTTCCCACGGTACGAGAGTAATGTTTTTGGAAAATTGCTCTTTGAATGTCTGAAAGAAAACAAACACGGCGATTTTCTTTCAATTGACCCGAAAATCGCCTCAACACTCTACGCGGTAGATCGTTTTGAATCTAGCGAAGAAATTAGGCAGTGGATGAAAGACGATTATCATGTCGTCACTGACAGGTATGTCAGTGCTAATCAAATTCATCAGGGGGGCAAGATTACTGATGATAAAGCTCGCGAGGAATTTCTCTCTTGGCTTGAAAAGGTGGAGTTTGGAGTTTTTAAAATTCCTAAACCTGATGTGATTATTTACTTGCATGTGCCTATTGAAATATCGCTTGAACTTATCAAAAAGCGAGCGACTGAAACAGGCACATCTGCTGACCAAGCGGAATCAAACGCAAAACATCTTCTTGAATCTCAACAAAGTGCCGTCAAGCTTGTTGAAAAAGCCAATAGCGGTTGGATAAAAGTTGACTGTATTGCAAACGGGGCGATGCGTTCGCCTAAAGATATCAATGACGAGATTTTTAATAAGATAAAAGACCGTCTGTAACCGAAACGATTAATGTAGTCAAAACCCCCTTTAATCAGGGGGATTTTTTGTGATACAATTGACATATGAATATCATAGAAACATTACAAAATGCGGTCAAAAAGGCCTTAAAAGAGCTTAAAATTGAAGCAGGAGAGGTTATTATTGAACACCCTGCTGATCTTACTAACGGGGATTATTCAACCAATGTTGCTTTGGTGTACGCAAAAGAGTTAAAAATAAAACCTTTAGAATTCGCACAAGAAATTAAAAATATCCTTGATGTTCAAAAAATTAAATATATAGATAAACTAGAAATAGCTGGAACTGGTTTTATTAATTTTTATTTATCACAAGAGTTTTTTGATGAAAATATAGAAGAGATTTTAAAGCAAAAAGAAAACTTTGGCTCAAGTGATTTAGGAAAAAATAAAAAAGTGATTGTAGAATATTCATCACCGAATATTGCAAAACCATTTACTATCGGTCATTTGCGTTCCACTATTATCGGCGATTCAGTTGCTAATATTTTACAATTTTTAGGATATAAAATAATTCGTGATAATCATTTAGGAGATTGGGGGACACAATTTGGTAAACAAATTGTGGCCATTAAACGATGGTCAAGTATTGAAGATGTGAAAAACAGTCGGAACCTGCCTGCGCAGGCAGGTCAAATGAAAACACTTGTTGACCTTTATGTGAAATTTCATCAAGAGACAGAAAAGAATCCAGAGCTTGAAGATGAAGCTCGTGAATGGTTTTTAAAACTTGAAAAAGGAGATAAAGAGGCTAAAGAAATTTATGATATAACAGTTGAGGCCTCAATGAAATATTTTAATATGATTTATGAACGATTAGATATAAAACCTTTCGACACTCTTCATGGAGAAGCTTTTTATGAACCAATGTTAAAAGGTGTGCTTGAAGATATTGAAAAAGCAGGAATTGCAAGAAAAAGCGAAGGAGCAAAACTTATATTTTTTGAAAATGAAAAATACCCTCCGCTGATGATTCAAAAAAAAGATGGAGCTACTCTATACGCTACGCGAGATTTAGCGACTGATAAATATCGTAATAAAGAATATGGAAAAGACACACTTGTCATTAATGAAACAGGTGTTGAGCAATCACTTTATTTTAAACAGATTTTTGAAATAGAAGAAATGCTTGGTTATTTTGCTAAAAAAAATAGGGTTCATATCGGGCATGGTTTTATTCGTTCCAAAGACGGTAAAATGAGTACCAGAAAGGGAAATGTTGTTTGGCTTGAAGAAGTGTTAGATGAAGGTGTGGCTAGAGCTAAAGTTATAAATGAAGATATTGCTGAAATGGTGGGAATTGGTGCAATCAAGTTTAATGATTTAAAACGTGAAGCAAAACAAAATATTATTTTTGATTGGGATGAAATAGTTAATCTAAAAGGCGACTCTGGTCCATATCTTCAATATTCCTGTGTTCGTGCTCGATCAATAGTTGCGAAAGCAGAAGTTGTGAGAGTTAAACTCCTACAAAGTTGTAGGAGTTTAACTCTCACAACAGTACTTGAACGCCTACTTTATCGTTTTCCAGAAGTCGTTTATCGTGCTGGTAAAGAATACGCTCCACATTACATAGCTCAATATTTACTTGAGATTTCGTCCGCTTTTAATAATTTTTATGCACAAAATAAAATCATTGATAAAGATGATCCCGCTTCTGCTTATAGAGTTGTACTCACTCACGCTTTTTCTATAGTGATAGCGAATGGTTTAAATCTTTTGGGTATAAAAATCCCAGAAAAGATGTGATATTATATCCAAATATATGGTAGATAGTAATGATAAGAAAATTACTGAAAAAAGTGAAGTGGCGCTCAAGGAAGAGCGTATTTTAAAGTTTTGGCAGGAAAATAAAATATTTGAAAAATCGCTTAAAAAAAACGAGGGAGAAAAAGAATATATTTTTTATGATGGACCACCTTTTGCAACGGGGTTGCCTCACTATGGTCATATTTTACCTGGGACGATTAAAGATGTTATTCCAAAATTTGAAACAATGCGAGGAAAATATGTAAGACGAAGATGGGGTTGGGATTGTCACGGTTTACCTATTGAAAATTTGGTAGAGAAAGAACTTGGTTTAGGAACGAAAAAAGATATTGAAAGTTATGGTGTTGAAAAATTTAATCAAGTAGCTCGGAATGCAGTTTTTAGATATGTTGATGAATGGAAAAAAATTATTCCACGAACTGGTCGTTTTGTTGATATGGAAAATGCTTATGTGACTATGGATTCTTCATATACTGAATCGGTTTGGTGGTCTTTCAAAACATTGTATGAAAAAGGACTTGTTTATGAAGGATATAAGGTTATGCCGTATTGCCCAAGATGTGGAACTACGCTATCTAATTTTGAAGTAAATCAGGGATACAAAGATATTACTGATATTTCTGTGTATGTGAAATTTGAACTTGAAGATACTCCCAACATTTATCTTTTGGTTTGGACAACTACTCCTTGGACTTTATCGGGAAATACTGCTTTGGCTATAAAAAGTGAGGTAATTTATGTAAAAGCAAAAAAAGATGATGTTTTTTATATCTTAGCCAAAGATTTAGTTGAAAAAGTTTTGAAAGAAAATTATGAAATAGTTGAAGAATTTATCGGTAAAAAACTTATTGGTAAAAAATATAAACCAGTTTTTGATTATTATTCTGAAGAATATAAAGATAATAATAAGATATGGAAAATATATAGTGCGGATTTTGTAACGACTGAAGATGGTACTGGAATTGTGCATATTGCTCCAGCTTTTGGTGGTGATGATTATGAACTATCGGTCAAAGAAAATCTCCCAATTATTCATCATGTTAATTTAGATGGAACATTTAAAGCTGAGGTTACTGACTTTGCTGGTCAACTTGTAAAACCAAAAGATGATTCACAAAAAGCTGATATTGAAATTATAAAATATCTTGCTCATAAAGGTTTGCTTTTTGAAAAAGAAAAAATAATTCACTCTTATCCTCATTGCTGGCGATGTGATACACCACTTTTGAATTATGCGACCTCGTCGTGGTTTGTGAAAGTTACTGATGTTAAAAATAAACTTATTAAGGAAAATAAGAAAATAAACTGGAATCCTGAAAATATTCGTGATGGACGGTTCGGTAAATGGCTTGAGGGAGCTAAAGATTGGGCTGTTTCTCGTTCGCGATATTGGGGTGCCCCATTGCCTGTATGGAAATGTGATGATTGTAAAAAAACAGAATTTATTGGTTCATTAGAAGAACTGAGAAAAAAAACCAGTAGAGGTAATCGTTTTATTATAGTGCGTCATGGTGAAGCAGTTCATAATGTAAAAAATATGTTAAGTGGTATTGCGGAAACACCTCATCATTTGACTGATAAAGGAAAGAAAGAATCTAAAAGTGCTGGAGAAAAACTCAAAAAAGAGAAAATAGATATTATTATTTCTTCACCCTTCGTTCGTACTAGAGAAACGGCGGATATTATCGCTGATGCAATAAATTATCCGAAAGAAAAAATTGAAATTGATAATCGTATTGAGGAAGTTAGATTCGGTATTTTTGAGGGAAAAAATGCAGTGGAATATCATAAATGGTTCAAATCTAGTGAAGAATATTTTACAAAAACTCCTGAGGGTGGAGAAAACTTTAACGATATAAGAATAAGGGTGGGGAAATTTCTCTATGATATTGATTCAAAGTATGAAAATAAAAATATTCTGGTTGTAAGTCATGATACTCCAGCTTGGCTTATGTTTGGTGTTAACAAAGGTGAGACAATGAAACAACTTCTTACTGGTGAAGTTAAAGACGATTTTATACCGAACGCAGGAATTAAGGAAATCAATTTTGCAAAAATTTCTCATAATTATTTATACGAATTAGATTTTCATAGACCATATATAGATAGTGTTGATTTTAATTGTAAATGTGGTGGTGATATGAAAAGGGTACCTGAAGTGTTTGATACTTGGTATGACTCTGGTTCGGTACCGTTTGCTAAGGACCATTACCCTTTTGATAAAAAAGAGATTTCTTACCCAGCTGATTTTATCGCTGAAGGATTAGATCAGACGCGGGGGTGGTTTTATACTCTTTTAGTTTTGAATGTCGCATTGTTTGGAAAAACGCCATATAAAAATGTGGTGGTAAACGGTATATTGTTAGCCGAAGACGGTAAAAAAATGGCAAAACGGCTAAAAAATTATCCAGAAATTTCTTACATTTTTGATAAGTATGGTGCTGATTCTTTACGCTATTTTCTTATGTCTAGTCCAGCAGTTCGAGCTGAAGATGTTTGTTTTTCGGAAAAAGCGGTTGATGAAGTTTATAAAAAAATTATTTTAAGATTGTATAACGTTCTTTCTTTTTATGAATTATACGGATATCCTGAAGCAGGAAGCCTGAAGCCTGAAGCAGGAAGTGATAATATACTTGATAAATGGATTGTGGCACGCTTACAACAAACAACATTTGAGATAACAGAAGCGATGAATCATTATGAAATTGATAAAGCCATAATACCTATTTCACTTTTTGTTGATGATTTATCAACATGGTATGTTCGTCGTTCACGAGACCGTTTTAAAAGCGAAGATGTGGAAGATAGAAATAATGCTTTAACAACCATTCGCAATGTTCTTATTGAACTTTCAAAAATAATGGCACCATTCACGCCTTTTATTGCGGAGGAGATATATAAAAAAGTTGGAGGAGAGGCTAAACCAAATCAAAATGATTTGGTCGCCCGATCCGCCAATGGCGGATTTAGGGAAAGTGTACATTTGGAAGATTGGCCCGCCTGCGCTAAAGCTACGGCGTGGCAAGCCATTATGTTAAAGGAAATGACGGAAGTGAGGAGAATTGTTTCAATCGCTCTTGAACAACGCTCAAAAGCCAATATAAAAGTTCGCCAGCCATTAGGTAAATTAAAACTAAAGGTCAAAATTGCCAATGAATTAGCTCAACTTATAAAAGAGGAATTAAATGTAAAAGAAGTTTTATTTGATGACACTATTAAAAATGAAGCAGAACTTGATATAACTATTTCTTCAGAATTAAAAATAGAAGGCGATTATAGAGAGTTTCTGCGTTCAATTCAAGAATTACGAAAAAAAGAAAATTTATCACAACAAGATAAAGTTACTCTTATTGTAAATACTAATGAAGATATGAAAAAGATTATTGAAAAATTCAAACCCGAACTATTAAAAAACGCGGGGCTTCTTTCAATAGAATATGCGATTTTGAGCGAAGGAAATAAAATCGCTATTAAGAAGTAATTATGTCGCATCATATCTACACTACTCCGGGGATTGTTATAAACAGTAGAAATACTGGCGAAGCTAACAAATATCTTTATATTTTTACTCGTGATTTAGGAATGATAGGTGCTTCAGCACAAAGCATACGACTAGGAAAATCAAAACTTAGATATCATTCCCAAGATTTCTGTTATTCACATTTTTCTTTGGTAAAGGGAAAGGATGTTTGGCGAGTAACATCGGCTGGTAATGGAAGTACACTTTTTAGTGATATTAAAAATTACCAACCTTATTTTATTCTTTACGTTACGATACTGTCACTTTTAAAAAGACTTCTTAATGGAGAAGAAAAACACGAAGAACTTTTTGATGAAATCATTAATGGTTTTTCTTTTATAACAAAACAACCGTTTGATAAAAAAATTTTAAATAATTTTGAACGGCTTATGGTTTTAAGAATACTTCATTTACTTGGATATATTGGAAAAACTAAAGAGTTTGAAGTTTTTTTAAAAAATGAATGGAGTAATGAAATATTGGAGAAATCAGATAATTTAAACAGAAAAATGATAATGGAAATTAATCGAGCTTTAAAAGAAAGTATGTTATAATCTTTAGTATATGAGCGAAGAAAGCGGTAGAATAGAAGAGTTGAAAAAAGGCCTTTATTCAAGAAAAGGGGCCGATATTCTTCATAGAGAAGGTCATTTAAGAGAACATCAAGAAGATGTTGTTGGTTCGTGGAAAGATAATGAAGAAAAACACGAGAATCCAGATGTTTATTTTAGAGAGGAAAGTTCGTCTTTTTTCAGAAATATATTATGGTCAGCTGTTATTTTTTTTGTATTGTCTTTAGGTTTTGCTTTCTATATTCTATATACCAATAAAAACGTTGTATCGGCTGATAGTGTCAATATTTCCGTCGCTGGTCCAATTTCCGTCGCTGGTGGAGAACCAGTTTCTTTGGATATCAAAGTTGAAAATAATAATAATGTAAAGCTTTCTCTTGTAGATTTATCTATTGAGTTTCCTTCTGGAACAGCAAACGTCGTAGACGTTACTCAAGAATTAAAACGTTTTCGTGAATTAATGGGAGATATTGCTCCAAATTCTAGTGCTGAGAAAAAAGTAGAAGCTGTATTTTTTGGAGAAGAAAATAGTCAAAAGCAAATTAAAATAACAGCGGAATATCGTGTTGAAGGGTCAAACGCAGTTTTTTCAAAAGAAAAAGATTATGATATTTTTATAAGTTCTTCACCAGTTTCTATGACCGTTAATTCTTTGAAAGAAGTTAATGTTGGGCAAGAGACATCTTTTGATTTAACTATTGTTTCAAATTCAGCTCAAACAATAAAAAACTTACTTGTGACCGCCGATTATCCATTTGGTTTTAATTTTAAAAAATCAGACCCAGTTATTTCTTATGGAAATAATGTTTGGAAGATAGGGGACTTACCACCAGGAACCAAAAAAGTAATAAAAATTAACGGTACTATTGAAGGTCAAGATGAAGAGGAAAGAGTTTTTAGATTTAATTTAGGTATAAAAAATCCCAAAGATGATAAAACTATCGGTACGTCTTTTATGACTGCTTTGGCATCAATTTTAGTTAAAAAACCTTTCATTACGACAACTCTTTCTCTCGATGGAGATAGTTCAATAAAAGACCATCCATCATCTCTTAATCGTCCAATTCGGGTTGATGTTTCGTGGGTAAACAATACTTCATCAGATATTATTGATTCAATTATAAAAATAAAATTAGCTGGAACAGCCTTAGATAAAACAACTATAGCAACTGACGGTGGATTTTACAGGTCATTAGATAATACTATTACGTGGGATAAAACTAGTACACCAGATTTGACTTTAAGTCATTCTGGCGACGGTAGTCATGTGAGTTTTAGTTTAATTCCACACATAGATAATGTTAATGTTAAAAATCCAGAAATTTCAATAGACATAAGTGTGCAAGGAAGAAGAGTTTCTGAAAGTGGAGTTCCAGAATCAATCTCTTCAACTTTAAATAGAAAAATAAAGATTATTTCTGAATTAGGTTTTTCATCGAGCGTTGTTCCTGTTATTACTCCTCCAAAAGCTGATATAGAAGGAATTTATAATGTGGTATGGGTAATTACCAATACTTCTAATAATATTGCTGATGCTAAAGTAAAAGCTATCTTACCTTCTTATGTAAAATGGCTCGGTAAAATAAATCCGTCAAATGAAAATGTTTCTTATAATCCAGTCGGTGGGGAAATATTATGGAGTCCTGGAGATATTTCTTCTGGCACGGGGTATTCGCTTTCATCACGAGAAGTATCATTTCAAATTGCGTTCACTCCGAGTGTCAATCAAGTAGGACAAATTCCAGTGATTTTTGGAGAGTCAGTTTTAACCGGCTTTGATAGATTTAGTGGAGCGACTATTCAGAATTCAAAAGGTTCACTTAATAGTATTGAAGCTGTTATAAAATAATTTATGAAAGAAAAAAAGGAAGAAAATTTAATGGATAAAATTGTTTCGCTTTGCAAAAGGCGAGGGTTTGTATATCCGAATGCTGAAATTTATGGTGGGTTTGCAGGTTTTTGGGATTATGGTCCATATGGTTTGGCGATGAAAAATAATATAAAACAATTGTGGTGGAAAATGTTTGTGACTGATAGGGAAGATATGTATGGTGTAGATGCTTCACTTATCACTAAACAAGATGTGTTACAAGCATCTGGACATGTTAGTGGTTTTTCAGACCCGCTTGCAGACGGTTCAAGATTTAATACTATGTTTCGTACTTCTGTTGGTGCTGGAGAAGATTCACAGATAGCATACTTACGTCCAGAAACTGCTCAAGGGATTTTTACTAACTTTAAAAATGTTGTTGATAGTTTTCATCCAAAATTACCGTTTGGTATTGCACAGATAGGTAAGGCCTTTAGAAATGAAATTGCCCCGAGAGATTTTATCTTTCGTTTAAGAGAACTGGAACAAATGGAAGTAGAATATTTTATCTATGAAAAAGAATGGGAAGCTTCTTTTGAAATGTGGCAAAAAACAATATGGAAATGGATTGAAGAAATAGGTATAGACAAAGACAAAACACATGAACTAGAGGTTGCTGATGGGGAACGTGCTCATTATTCAAAACGGACCATTGATTTTGAGTTTGATTTTCCTTTTGGTAGAAAAGAATTATATGGTCTTGCTTATCGTACTGACTTTGATTTAAAAAATCATCAAACTTCGAGCGGTGTTGATTTATCATATTTTGATGAGAGTTCACATACTGGTGCACAAAATAGAATTATTCCTCACGTTATTGAACCATCGTTGGGTATTGAAAGAACAATGTTGGCTATTCTTTCTAGTGCTTACACGGAAGATATTTTAGGAGATGAACCTAGGGTGTATTTAAAACTTAAATCTTCAATAGCTCCAATTAAAGTTGCAGTGTTTCCACTTCTTAAAAATAAGCCTGAATTGGTTGCGAAGGCGAGAGAAATATACTTGATACTTAAAAAAGAACATAATGCTGTCGTTTTTGACGACAATGGAAATATCGGTAAACGCTATCGTAGACAAGATGAAATTGGAACTCCATACTGCGTGACTATTGATTTTGATACTTTAACTGATGATACAGTGACTGTACGAGATAGAGATAACGGAAAGCAAGAAAGGGTAAGGATTGAGGAATTGGTGAAATACATAAAGATATAGTATTCTTTTAATATGAAAACTTACACAGCAACCATTGGACTTGAGATTCATGCTGAATTAAAAACCAAGACTAAGATGTTCTGTGATTCTAAAAATGATGCAGACGAAATAAAACCAAATACTAATATATGTCCAGTTTGTGTGGGACATCCAGGGACATTGCCCGTTATAAACAAAGAAGCTGTTAGAAGTGTTTTAAAAGTTGGAATTGCTATTGGTGGAGAAATTTCTGATTTTACAGAGTTTGACCGTAAAAATTATTTCTATCCAGATATTCCAAAAGGTTATCAAATAAGTCAATATAAATATCCTCTAATAAAAGGAGGTATTATTAACGATATAAAAATTACCCGTGTACATCTTGAAGAGGACACAGCAACATTGAATCATGAATCAGGAAACATGAATCATGAATCAAGTTTGGTTGATTTCAATAGAGCGGGAGTGCCTCTTATGGAACTGGTCACTGAACCAGTTATTCATTCTGCTAAATCGGCTGGTGATTTCGCTAGAGAATTACAACTCTTATTACGCTATCTTGGTGTCTCTGATGCTAATATGGAGAAAGGAGAAATGCGTGTTGAAGCAAATATCAGTGTTAGTGATACAAGTAGTTTTGGGACTAAAACAGAAGTAAAAAATCTTAATTCTTTTAAAGCCGTTGAAAAAGCTGTTGCTTATGAAATAGAACGTCAAACAAAACTTTTAGAAAATAACGAAAAGGTTCTTCAAGAAACTAGAGGGTGGAATGATGTAAAAGGGGAGACGTACTCTCAACGTATAAAAGAGGATTCTCATGATTACAGATATTTCCCAGACCCTGATTTACCAAAATTAAAGATTTCCGAAATACCAGAGTTTGCCGTGGAGGCTCTTAAAAAAGAAATAGGAGAATTACCTTCTGCTAAAAGAGAACGGTTTAAAAAAGATTTTGGAGCTACTGATAAAGAAATAGAAGTTTTTATTGAATTACCAGAAATAGCAAAATACTTTGAGGAAGTGGTAAAAGGGGACTCCAAGATAATCAAGTTGGCTATTAATTACATTTTATCTGACTATTTAGGTTTACTGAAAAAAGAGGGTAAAACAACTACAACTATTAGTGCTGACAATTTTTCTAAATTAATGAGTATGATCAATGATAATAAAATTTCATCAAGAGGTGCAAAAGATATTCTCGCATTAATGATGAATGAAAATATTGACCCTGAAATAATTGCCGAGAAAAATGGCTTACTACAAAAAAATGATGAAGGTGAAATTAAAAAAATTATAGAAAAAATTATTACGGAAAATGAAAAAGTAGTTTCTGATTATAAAAAAGGAAAAGAAGCTTCACTACAATTTTTAATAGGGCAGGGAATGAAAGTCACTAAAGGTTCTGCTAATCCAGAAATGTTAAAAAAAATGTTTAAAGAGAGTTTGACTTAATAATCTAAGTGTTTTATAACTAATTTTTTACGAGTCGGTTTTTTGGGTCTTATTACGGGTGGTTTTGTTGAACCTATTTCAATATCGTTGACAACTTTCTCAATATCTTCTATTTTATAAACTCTATAATTATTCATTGGATGTCTAATTGCTTTCAATTTTCCGTTTTTATCCCAATTTCTTAATGTTAGGGAAGTCACTCCGATCATTTTTGATGCCTCTTTAATTGTTATAAATTTAGCCATAAAACTTTAATAAAGATTAATAATAATTAATAAACATTAATAGCATAAGTATAAACCCTTATGTCTATTTATCAATGTTGATAACTTTTAAAATCAATTAATTTTTTTTATAAAATAATTTTAAAATTCGTTTATAAGTGCATCACTATATAACCAGCATTGTATATGACCTATAGGGTAAATTGGCTCAAATTTGACCAATAATGGGCTTAAGATAGATTCGTACATATTTTCATTTGACATTGTAAAAATCTATTATATTGCTATAAACTACATTTTTTTCTTTCTGATTTTTGATCTTTATATTATCCACAGTTCTCTATTTTAATTAGCCGAGATAGAAAATATAATATCTTCAATGGATAACGAGCTATATTTTGAAGGAAAAAAATTCATCTCGTCTAAACGAGCTGCTAAAGAATATGGTTATGCAACTGACTACATAGGTCAGCTTTGTCGTGATGGAAGAGTCAAGGCAAAAATCGTTGGAAGGTCATGGTATGTGCTTGAGGAGTCATTGAAGAATCACAAAGCGGTAAAAGGGAAAATAGCGGAGAATATCACTGCTGAAATTCAACCTTCTCAACTTCCAATTGAAATAAAATATTCCCAAGATACAACTCCCTTACTGCCAATCTTGGCTAAACGAGATGATAAAATCTTACAAAAGCCCACAATTACCCTTAGTCCTTATGGTCATAAAATCTCTCCGTTTTTAGAAAAAGGTCTTGCTTTAGCCATTTCTATGTTTTTGGTAGTTGGGGTTTACGGTATTTCAAATAGTGGTGTGCGTAAAGGCATGCATGATGGAATTGTAAAGGGTTTTCAAGAAGCTGTATCATCGGCTAGTGTCTTGAGTGGTTTGACGGATAAATTAAAAAATTTCTTTGCTGATTTGTTTATTCCAAACTCTCCAGTCGCTCCTACAGAAAAAATTGTTTATGTTCCTTCAATAGCGACAACGACAAGAGTAACAACAATAGAAAAAATATTTGAAAAAACAAATAATATAATTACAGAAAAATTTATTGTCGGAGATATTACGAGAGCAGAAGTGGAACAGAAACTACTTGAAATAAATCAAGCGTTGCAAACACAAATTTATGCGATCAGTAATGTTGAAAGAAAGCGACAAGGAAGTTTGGATCGGTTTGCTGATAACTTAGATCTAGTTCATTTTAATAGTAGTATTATTGATTTACCTACAATTACTAGAGCTACTATTACTGGTTCAGATATTTCAAGTGCCAACATTTCTGGTTCCACAATTACAGGTTCAACAATTTCTGGTAACACTGGAGATTTTAGTGAATCACTTACAACATCTGGACAACTTATAGTTTCTGGTACAGGCACATCAACTATCGCTGGTGATGTAGCTTTTGATACAAACACACTCTACATTGATTCCGTAAATAATCGTGTCGGCATCGGCACTACATCACCATACGCAAAATTATCTGTAGTGGGTGAAATAGTTGGTGCCTATTTTACTGCCACCACTACAAATAATTCTACCTTTCCAAATTTCCTAGCAACTTATGCTACGACAACTAACGCCACTTCCACATTTGCTTTTGCCACAGTGTCATCATCAACAAATCTTTTTGCTTCAGTCGCTAATTTCGGAACACTAACTGTATCAGGGGCTCTTACAACTTTAACTTCAGTTTTAGATGTTACTGGTCTGACTACTTTTTCTAACGGTTTCGTATCCCAAGCTTCCTCAACAGTTTCAGACACACTAAATATCGGCGGTTCTCTTTACGCTTCATCAACATTATTAACTACAGGACTTTCTACTTTCTACAATGGTTTTCTTTCTCTAGCATCATCTACTTTACAAAACTTTACAGGAGTGAATGCTACGACGACCAATGCCACAACAACAACCTTTGCAATTTCTTCACTCACTTCATCTCGCATTCCTTTCTTAACAACTGGTGGAGCTTTTATTGATAATAGTAATTTAACT
>JANLHG010000021.1 GCA_024654575.1 Patescibacteria group bacterium
CGTGGTGGCTCTGACCAAAACCTTACGCTCCGATTCTGTGCTAACTCTGACAATTCCGCCACGCCTCGGGAGTACCCTCGGCGTTCCGCCCTCGCCCCAACGCTTTTCCATTATTTTTTGTTTGGCGGGGGGATTCTTTTTGAATTGGTATGGGCGATGGGGCTTCGGGCGGGCTTCCTCTAAGGGAGGAAGCTAGCGGAATTCAAAATCCAAACTTCGATATTGTGCCTTGTCCATTCTATCATTTTTGCGTTCATGATCTAAAGGGGTCCATCCTCGGCATCCGCCTCGGACATTTCCGCTAGGGCTACTCGCGCCTAGATGTCTAGGTAGCGTGCTTTTCCTCGCACTCCCGCACTGCGGTGCGGGTGCTCGGGCACGCATCTGTTTGGGGGGAGAAAGGAATCCTCCCCCCAGCTTCGGTCTCCTCCTCGCAGTGGTAATTTAGGGTTTACGGTACTTTCGCTTGTCTTGTGGTCATTTATCGCTTCGTGGCTTCGTTTAGCGTGCCTTCGGAGTTCGCCCTCGCACAACCCCCTTCCTCGTTTTCAAAATAGCGTTCGTGGTGTCGCTTTCGCTACTGGATTTTAGTATTGCAAGATAACGGCGGCGCTCATCCTTTAGTCATGGACGCCCTAGCGGAAATGTCCGAGGCTCAAAACCTCTTGTGCTTGCCCCTCCCGCCCAGTGCGCGCACAGCCCGCCCGCGAAGGACAAGAGGGGTCGCGGGCGGGACTCCCTGCTAGAACGGAATATCGTCGGGATTTATTTCTACTTCCATTTGTTCAACGATAGTTGGTTGAATACCTAAAATTCTCTGCGCCCTCGCGAGCACATGGTCATATGTCATTATAGATAAATTGTGATAGCTAGCATTAAGTATGCGATACGCTTCTTTTTGTTCACTATTCCACCCATTTGATCTGCCAAAAATTAAAACGCATCGTGGTTTGATTGTTTTCACATTACCGACTCGCTCCGCAAACTTGATACTGTTTGCTTCACGTTCAACTTCATAAATATATTTCGTCGCTTGAGTTATGGCTTTGGTTAAATCACTAGCGGGAACATAATTCCCGTGATCTTCGGTGTCCGCCCAAAATTTTAAATCTCCCTGCGGTCGCTTTATTTCAATAATATCCAAGAAACCGTCATATGCCTGCATCAGATAATCAGTAATATTTGCAGTATCGATCTCTCGCTCGTCCAATATACGAACAAATTCGCTTCCAAGCACCCAGTCATTTTTCTTAAACCACTCTTGCCATTTCTGCTCTACCAGATTCTGCCCCAACATTGTTTCAAACTGTCGAATAGCATTTATCCTCGTTTGGTTTTGCAAACTAGCAACGAGATCATCGGGCAGAATGTTATTTTTCAGTATGAAATCTAGTACTTTTTGTTTATCCGGATTATCAAAGATTGCTTTTATATGCTCAATGCTTTTTTGATCAAACTTCTCATCTATCGCTATATATTTTTTAACACCCTTTTTAAATGGCTCATAATTTTCGGATATGAATTCCAATAGTTTCTGGAATTCGTCGTTGTCTAAGGTAAGCTCACTTTTTGGATTTGTATTTTCAAGCGATTCCGGCGCAAAACCATTCTTGTTGTATCGTCCAATTTTTAGACAAATATCTTCGTGGGTTGAAGTATTGTGAGGTATCTTCCAAAAAGCGGCTCGGGTAACAGTTTTGGTCTTATCTTTAAGTAAGCCAAATAAATAATGTATGCCATTTTCAGTTTTCTTAATCGTTGCCATTTTATTTCATAAATTTTTTCCCACTCCTAATCAAAAAGGGTTTTGGGACACGCCTCCCTAACTTTGGTTAGAGCTTTTTTGTAGTAATTTTTATCTATTTCGCAAGCTGTTAAATCAAAACCCCCCTTACAACAAGCAATAGCTATTGTCCCGCTACCTAGGTGAGTATCCAGTATTTTGTCTCCTTTTTTAGCAAACATTTTTAAAAGCCACTCGTATAATTCTACGGGTTTTTGCGTTGGATGCGTTTTGTTCCTATTTTTTCTAACGCTATATTTAAATATTTTTGATGGTTTATCGATTGAAGTCCATGCTAATTCAGCCATAGAAAAATTATTCAAACTTTCTGGTTGATTTTTATCCCAAATAACGAAACACCTATTGTATTTATTCTGTGTCCAGAGATAACCAAAATAATTTCCACCCCATATTATTTGATTTTTGGAAACACGAAAAAGCTCTTTAAAAAATTTATCGTCAGGTTTAATATCCCATTTGGAATACTCATCCATATTAAACTTATGGTCGCCACCTCTTTTTGTCTTGTTTAAAATGCCATATGGCGGATCAACGATGGCTAAATCGAAATGTTTATCTTCGTACCTAGCCATAAGTTTCATATTGTCCTCATTGGTAATTTTTATTCTCGAATTACTCATAAATTAATTTTTTACCGAGAATTTCTCAAGTGTAAGGGTGGAAATATCACGACTTATATCTTTTCCAAGATTGTTCACAATAATATTGTCAAAGTCAGCGTAATCAATTTCTCTCACTTCATTATCGATATGGTTATACAAATATTCAGAGAAAGTACTTGCCCGAATAATAACGATTGGCGCAGATTTTATGTCGTGCAAAACAGCCGGAACATATCTAGGCGTTACCACAATCGTATATTCACCACCTATTTTAGTTCTGTGTTCTGCTAATCTTCCCGCATTTAGTCCGGAGAGTTTATTTTTCGTTGATTTTGCATCTACCGCAAACTTTTTCTTTTTAGTGATATATAAACATTCCAAATCAGCATTACCTGCCCCACCAATTTTCTTGGCTTCTACATTTACAAACATATTGAAACCGTCCGTCAAAATATCTTCAAACAAGTACGCTTCTATACCCTCATTATTATTTGAGTACTGTTCGATAAGTTGTGCCAAGTTGAGTAGCCCATGTTTTAGTTCGTCTTCTTTTTCACCG
Organism: Patescibacteria group bacterium; assembly: GCA_024654575.1. Classification (GTDB taxonomy): domain Bacteria; phylum Patescibacteriota; class Minisyncoccia; order Phycocordibacterales; family PALSA-1337; genus JANLHG01. The sequence goes on from JANLHG010000021.1 coordinate 2,966, forward strand.
ATTTCTGCTAAGAGAATTTGTGGATAGAAGTTATATATTTGTTTTATTACATCAATTTTCAATCTTTCTGGATCATCCAGCTTTAATGGTTGTTCATCAAAAGGGTATTCTTGCAATAACTTATCATTCAGACTTTTTAGGTTTGGACTAAGAGTAATAAAATTTCGAGTTACTTTTCTGTATGTACTTTTTCCGTGAAGAAGTTTGCAAATAACATCACCTTGTGTCTTTTCAACAATTCCAGCGTTCTGAAATAATTCACTTACATAATAATCCCATTCATAGATAGAATTTACATAAGCATGACTATCTTTTTTCAATGATTCCTCAATCTTGGCGTTGTCCCATTTTCTAATTTCCAAAATTTCTGCAATAAGTTTTTCATACTTTTCATTGTCTATGTTTTCTACAAATACCAAAAGATACGCAACTTCAAAAGCATAAAGCCTGTTCCCTAAACGCTCATCTGCCAAAAGTTTAAAAATCAACCTAAACGGAAACAGACTAAAAACTTTATCTGAACCTCCATGCGGATGCTCAAATTGAACACCCCAAAGCATAGTCAAGAAAATTTTACTCAAATCCTCTTTTTTATCTATGTGTTTTAGAAATAAATTTCCAAGTGGGCTAAAAAGAAAGCGGTCATTCCCATCAATCTTATCTTTATAACCAAACAGATAATACGCAAGCGTATTTATTCTGTGATTGATTGAATCTAATGGAAGTTCGGGGTTTCGTTCCTTGTAATATGCTAAATCCTTTAGCTTCAGAAGTAGACTTAATTTATCTTCTTTTGAAATTGAAGCTTTAGAAAAATATTTTAAGTTTACTGCGACAGCAGTAATTAGATCGAAATTATTCGTGTGTCTATACAATATCCATTTTTTCCTTTCAACTCTGTGTGTCATAAATTATTTAATACCCGAGACAACTCTTTTGAGAAGAAGTGGGGGGACACTTTCTCCTAGACACTTTCTAATAAGAATTTCTGGCGTATTTTGTGGGATGTTCCATTTTTCGGGTATAGAACTCAAGATCATTAACTCAAGGGGCGTTAAAACCCTTGCGTCGGAGTAAGTGCCATCTTTGAGTTTTCTTCCCGGGTGAACATTTAGCTGTGAACTAATAGCGTCATTTCTCATTGTTATAGTCGGCGATGGCTCATCCCACCTAATCCGACGATAGGTGGTCATATAACTCTTTATTTTTTCACCAGTATCTTTTTGCGGATAATGTTTCTCATTCTCAAAGGCAGATTTTCCTGTTGGTGTATGCTTCATCCACACAATATGCTTCTTTGCATGGTTTCTTGCAAAGTGCCAAGGTATTTTTGTTTTCTGACCGGATTCTAAACTCGGCAGATGCCCGATAGCCTCCTTCACTGTTACTGGCTTAGCTTTTGAAGGCCATTCCCAGTGAAGACCTTTTTTGTGCATCTTAATTAAAGCCCTTTGTCTTTTTTGCGGCACGCCATATTCAGATGTATCCATTACTCTAGCTTCAATTTCATACTCCTTACCAAATAAATTATTCAGAATATCTTGAAGTAAAAGCATTTTGCCCTTAAACGGCAGTTTAACTTTGAGAAAGTTTGGAACATTCTCGATTAAAATGTAATTTGGCTTTTTTATTTTTATAAAATCAATAACTTTAAAAACCAAAAGATTCCTAGTATCTTGATGCATTGTAAATAAATCCCTATTTTTACCCGCAACACTCATTCCTTGGCACGGAGGAGTAGCAATTAAGAAATTGACATCCTTAGCAGAATCAAGTATTTGCTTGAAAACCTTTTTATCCAAAATATCTCCGGCTATCATTTTCGTATCCTTATACAATTTAGAGTAAAGCTCTGCACGGTCTTTAAGAAGCTCGTTGGCGACCACAATATCTATACCAATATCTCGGAAAAATGCTTCCCCGATACCCGCACTTGAAAAAAGAGATGCACCTTTTAGTATTTTTTTATTCTTGGTATTTTTCATAAAAATTATTTCAAAAGTACACCGACCGAAACCCCTAAAGCCCCCGCAATTTTTTCAATAGTCGCAAGCGTTGGATTTTTCTTTCCATTTTCCACATTGCTCATGTAGGCACGATCAACCCCAAGCTTGCGACACAAATCACCCTGCGACATCTTTTTCGCAAGGCGAATCTTCTTCATGTTTGCACCCAACTTCCGCGCAGAGGCTCGTTTTTCCACATGTTCATTATAATCTTTATTGTACTACAAAACACTATTGTACTATAATACTAACTGTGGATATGCCCGCCCGAAGCCCCATCGCCCATACCAATTCAAAAAGAATCCCCCCGCCAAACAAAAAAGAATGGAAAAGCGATGGGGCGAGGGCGGAACGCCGAGGGTACTCCCGAGGCGTGGCGGAATTGTCAGAGTTAGCACAGAATCGGAGCGTAAGGTTTTGGTCAGAGCCACCACG
>JANLHG010000024.1 GCA_024654575.1 Patescibacteria group bacterium
ATTTAATATCTTCATTTTCAGGAAAAATATTAGACGAAAAAAAGCACGGATTGAAGAAATTCGCGTACGAAATTAAAAAGCAAAAAGAAGCAAGTTTATACCAATGGCTCATTCAATTAGATTTAGATAAAGTTTCAGAATTTAAGAAAAAAATTGGATTTGAAGGAAAAGTATTAAGATATTTGATGTTAAAATCAGAAAAATAAGAAAATGGCAAATAGATCAATAAACAAAGCAATCGTTCTTGGAAATCTAACAAGAGACCCAGAGCTTAAATATACTCCAAATGGAGCAGCGGTTTGTACTTTTGGTGTTGCAACTAATAGAAGTTGGAAAACAAACGAAGGTCAAACTAAAGAAGACGTACAATATCATAGAATTGTCGCTTGGAATAAAGTAGCTGAGCTTTGTGGAAAGCTTTTATCAAAAGGGAAAAAAGTGTATGTTGAAGGTCGATTAGTTTATAGGTCATTTGTTGGAAAAGATGGACAGCAAAGATCTATTACAGAAATTGTTCTTGAAGATTTTATTGTTTTAAGCAGTGGTAGAAGTACAACATCACAAGAAGAGCCTGTTGAAGAACCAAAACAAGAAGCAAAAACAGAGGAAGTTAAAAAAGATAAAAAAGATGACAAAAAAGAAGAAGAAGAAGAAGAAGATAGTACTGAAAGTACAAACGAAGAAGAATCAATCGATCCTGACGATATACCATTTTAATTTAAACAGTAAATAATGAAAAAATGTTTTTTTTGTAAATATAATTCAACACCTGATTTTAAAGATATTGAAAATTTAGAAAAATTTTTAACTCCAAGAAAGAAAATCGTAAGTAGGGAAAAATCGAATGTTTGTGCGAGGCATCAAAGACAGCTCACAAAACAAATAAAATATGCAAGATATTTTGCTCTACTTCCTTACGTATCATACAAAAACGCAAGCTGATATAATGTTTTATAATGATAATAGAACTACCCTTGCCTAAAGGGAAAAAAATTCTTATAAAAGAGAAGGATGACGTTAGCTTTGATACACCACTAATTAAAGTAGTAAACATAAAAAGCATAAAAATTCCTATTTCTCAAGAATTAGACATACCACCTAAAAAAATATTTTTGTCACTAACTAAAAATGTAGGTGATCAAATCAATTTAGGTGATATTCTTGCCAAGAAGAAGACTTTACTATCAGAAAAAAAATATTTAAGTGATTTCACTGGAATATTAAAAGAAATTGACCATGACGAAGGTTCAATAATAATAGAATCAACTGACAAAGAAGGAGAAAAAATCAATTCATTTTTTAAAGGTAAAGTACATAAAATAAAAGACGAAAGTATAGAAATTGAAGTACAAGCAGCAGAAAAATTCCAACTTATTGAAGCAAGCGATTATTTTGGTGGAGAAGTCACTATCGCAGACGAACAAGATATCAATAAAATAAAACAGAATATTGCGAATAAGGTTTTATTAATAAAAAAAATTCAAACATATAATCAATTAAAGCTCGAAGTAATTGGTGCAGTAGGCTATATCACGATAGA